>JAFSEU010000028.1 GCA_017435565.1 Oscillospiraceae bacterium
AATGTCACCTGCTGTTGCTGACTTGAATGTGTAGCCTTCGGGAAGTGCAAGCCAGATTTCAGCTGTTGCAAATCCGTCTGCTGTGTTGTTGTTGAGGTAAACACCAAATGTAGCTGTTGTTGCACCCTCTTCAACGACTACGGATTCAACGCTTACTACAGGAACATCGCCTGCAATTGTAGTAGTTGTTGTTGCCTTTGTTGTTGTAGTTGTTGCCTTTGTTGTAGTTGTTGTTGTAACGATTTCGCCGTCAACAACAATCTGTCCATCTGCAGCAGCACTGGGGATCATTGCAAAGTTACCGTCTGCAAGATATGTGGAAGCTGTGTCTACAGTAACAGGAATAACTGTACCGGAAGCTTCTGTTCCGAGAAGGTTTACTGTAACTGTTGCGATAACGCCATTGTCCGTGATTTCGTCATAACCTGTCATTGCGCTCATACCGAGAGTGCTCTGACCTGTTCTGCCGATTGAGAAGGATGTTGCGATGCTGGAAGCATAGTCGGATGTGAGAATGTCACCAGCTGTTGCTGTCTTGAATGTGTAGCCTTCGGGAAGTGCAAGCCAGATTTCAGCTGTTGCAAATCCGTCTGCTGTGTTGTTTTCAATGTAAACATTGAATGTAGCTGTTGTTGCGCCTGCGTCAACTACGACAGATTCAATACCGATAATAGGAGCATCTGCGCCAATTGTAGTAGTTGTTGTAGTTGTAGTTGTTCTTCTGGTAGTTGTTGTTGTAGCCTTTGTTGTTGTAGTTGTAGTAGCTTTAGTAGTTGTGGTTGTTACTGCAGCAGCTCCTTCTGAAACTGTGGAGCCGTCGAAGTAAAGTGTATGGTCAGAAGTAATTGTTTCAGACCACGAAGTAAAAACTGTTCCCCATTCGCCTTCTTTAAAATCAATAGAAATATTTACATTGTACTTGGGAACAAGAATTGTAGCAACAGGAGAATCTGAGCCGCTTACTGCAACATTCTCCCAGTATGTTTCGGAATATGAGGGATAGCTTGCAATTGCGCCGTGCTGTCCGTTAACCAAAAGGTACTTGAGAGTGTTGATGCCGTTGCCTGTTGCATAAATTGTGATTACATAATAATTAGAATTTGATGTTGTTGTAGTTGTTGTAGCCTTTGTAGTAGTTGTTGTAGTGGTTGTTGTTGTTCTTCTTGTGGTAGTAGTTGTTGTTGTAGTGGTAGTAGTTGTTGTATTTGTTGTAGTTGCAGCGATATCGCCGACAACAACAGCACCGCTTTCGGAAGTCAGTCCATATGTACTGAAAGTTCCGTCAGCAATGAAGGAAGAATCCATTACAGTGACGGGAACTACTGTTCCGTTTGTTTCTGTACCCAGAAGGTTTACAGTAACATAAGCAATAACGCCATTGTCTGAGATTTCGTCGTAACCGGTCATTGCGCTCAGACCGATAGTCTGCTGACCTGTTCTGCCGACAGAGAAGGTGGTAGCAATGCTTGAAGCATAATCCGATGTAAGAATTTCACCTGCTGTTGCAGACTTGAAAGTGTAACCATCGGGAAGCTCAAGCCAGATTTCAGCTGTTGCGAATCCATCTGCTGTATTGTCTTCGAGAGTGATTGCGAGAGTTGCGGTAGAATCACCTTCGTTGACAGAAACAGTTTCAACAACAAGGTTGAGAGTATCTGCCGCAGCTGCGTTGATAAGATTAAGTTCACCGAGATCGAACGTGACAATGTTTATCAAGATGAGAACCATTGCCGTAAGGAATGAAATAAACCTTTTCATCTGTTTTCCTTTCTTTCCGCTCGCGCGGAATAAAAATAGTGTTTTTTGCCCTGCGAATGCGGTCTGCCGATATCACATACAAAAACCAACCCAGTGCCTTGAACCGGCTAAATTCTCAGCGCTGTCGTATACCAGCTTTTTACGCCGATGCCGATATACAAAATCGACTTTTGTCTGCAAAAAAACGGGTCCATACTGCTTGTGAGCGTACGGTTGCCTTTTCGCATACCCCGCCTTCGCCAGAAATTTATATAAGTAAAGCCTTTGGTATGTAAGCAGTTACAGGCTTCACAATATATACACATTTTGTTGACAAAAAATCTTTTTTTGTGAGATGATAACTATTCCAAGATAGAAATTCTCACATTTACAATTATAGTATATGAAAAGTCAAATGTAAATAGCGGATGGGTCGATTTGTAGACATTCACAGTTTTAAGCCGCTCGCTTTGTTAGTTTTTAACAAGGCGTTTTTGTCGTTTTTTAAACTTTGAGTCAAACAATTACTTTTTGTATAAATTTTGTCACTCATATTACATAATGCCAAGCAAAAAAAGAACCGACCCCGAAAAAATCCGGGGTCGGCAATCGTGATACACTCTGTTATTTGTTTATTACTTATTCTCAACAGGGAATACTGTAATTACTTTAAGTGCATATCTGGTGATGATTGTAGCGTCGATAGAATTTATCGTACCATCGCCGTTTACGTCGCAGCGTACCTGTGCATCAGCGGAAAGTGTCAAAACCTGAAGTGCAGCTCTTGTTACGATTGTAGCGTCAATAGAGTTAACAACGCCGTCACCGTTTGCATCGCCGTAAAGTCCGACAGAACCGATTGTCACTTCACCATCAGTACCTGATACTGTTGCATATGTTGCATTAAGATCAGCGTCAACCTGTGCAAAATACATTGAAGAATTGTATACGCCCGAACCGGAGTATGTCTCACGATAGATGGACTCTATAGAGAGAGGATATGTTCCGCTTGCACTATCAGATACAGTACCTGTAATTGTGCAGAGAACGCCGGTTGTATTGAGCCAGTAGTTGGAATCTTCAAGAGCAGTTACCCATGTGATGGATACCTGATCGTCAAGAATTGCATAGTCAAGGCAGGAATAAGCCGAACCGCTTACCATAGAATCTGCAAGTCCGGAATTGAGAGCAAGCTCTGCAGCTGCCGCACCGTTAGGATCAGCAATCGCTCCTGCTGTAACAGAAGTAATAGTGATAGCCGAGCTGTCATAACCAACAGCAAATTCAAGTGCGTTTATACCGCCGGAGGGGATGCTCGTGAGATTCACGTCAACAGAAAACGTTTCGCCGGCATTAACAGTAGCACTTCCGACTGTGACACCAACTGTATCTGCAGCACTTGCCGTGAAAGCAAATGTGGAAAGAACAGCTGTTGCGGAAAGTGCGCAAGCAAGAACACCGGAAACCAGTCTTTTCAGTTTCATGCCAAAAAACCTCCACAAAATTCGAAATTGATGTTTATATATAAGCACGGACAAAGTTAGCCGACCTTGGACCGCACAGATATACCGATTCGCATTCAGCTCCGTGTATCGGCGGCGTATTCCGACTACACGTACTGATTCTTAATGATATTATAAACCATCGGACTTTTAATGTCAAGATTATTTTTTTGTCGTTCGGATTTTTGTTGTTTATGACCTATTTTGCCAAGTCTGCTTTGGTGAATTTGACAAAGCGCTTTAACAATGGTTTAACCAAGAAACTCATGTGGTACGATTTCTTCAACAAGATTGTCGATATAATCAAGAGAAATTCCGCAGCCATGCGAGGCCGCAAGCTCTGATGTATAGTCCGCTCTCGGATACACTCTTACATTATGAAAGCTGCCATCATAATGCGTAACGATGGGGATTGCGCTCACATTATCAAGGCTTACCGTATCGGTTTCGGTGTTATATGTCACGTCAAAATCCGCAAGCATACCAACCATTAAATTGCTGTAAGCCTGTGCTGAAATGAAGTTTCCGAGGCTATAGAAAACAATTGCGTCGCTTCCGTCATCGGTTTCAAGCCATTCTACGGTCTGAATTGTATGAGGGTGCGTTCCGATAATGATATCGGCACCCCAGTCAACAAAGCTCTGCGCAAGACTGCGCTGCCCATCAACTACGCTGTTGGAATTCTCCACGCCCCAATGCGCTGAAACAACAACAACATCCGAAACGGCATCGGCTTTTTCAATCTGCGATTTCATAAGCTCCGTATCATATGTATAAATAACCTTGATTTCTGAGCCGCTCGGAATATTTATTCCGTTTGTGTGCTCGGTGAAAGCGACAAAGGCAAATGTGATTCCGTCAACGGTCATCGTACGGATATTCTCCATATCCTCAGTATTTTCATACGCACCGAACGCAAGCTGATTTCTGCTCTTCCAATATTCAAGCGCATAGAGCAGGCCGCTTTCGCCCTTGTCAAGAACGTGATTGTTCGACATACAGAAAGCGTTGAAACCAAGGTCAATCATTTTATCGCCGAGCTGAGTCGGTGAATTGAAGCAAGGGTATGTCGACGGCTCAAACATATCGTTGCAGATCAGAGTTTCCTGATTAAGATACCGAACGCCCGTCTGCGGAATGATGTGTTCGATATTTTCGTAGGCATAGTCAAAATCGTATGTACCGTCCGTTGCCCTGTCGTGCGCCTGATTGTATATGGACGAATGAATCAGGTTGTCGCCTGCGGCAAAAAAATGCGTTGTATATTCTACAATCGGCGGTGCCGTAGTCGTTGTAACAGCGGTGGTTGTTGTCGGCGCAGTTGTTACTTCGGTTGTTGTAACGCCGGTTTGCTGAGCAGTTGTAGTGACATCAGTGTTCGGGGTATGATCTACCCTTGCACATGACGCAAGCACAGCGCTTGCCAAAAATACCGCCGCAAAAGCTGCGGTTCTGTTTTTCTGCATTTTTCTTACACCTCGTAATCTATACAGGCACGCGACTCACGAAGCGGTGTGATGAATTTTCCGAATGCAACGTGAACAGGGTGAACCTTATACTGCTCAAGCTGCTCAATGCTTTCAAATTCACACAGCAGCACAAAATCAAAATTTCTGTCATCCGATGATTTTACGTTGAGCATCGGCCTTATCGAAATTTTACAGTCAATAGTTTCGTTCATTTCCTTGGCGCGAAACATTGCCTGTGCAAGATTCTCCGCCTTTGCATTGCCGTTTGCCTCTTCCTTGAATTTGAACATTACAATATGCTTTATCATTTTCATCTTCCTCACAATAAAAAATTACATTACTTATTATACAAAACAATTGCAAAATGTCAAGGGCGCCGGGACTTGTTGACACAGTCTTAATGCAATGATATAATCTATACATTATAATATAAAAAAGAAACGGGGGATTCTTGCGAATGTATTTCGATGATTTTTCACTTGGCAATTCGCTTGAGCTTGCACCTGTCTGCATTGATAAGGAAGAGATGCTTGAGTTTGCAAGACGTTATGACAACGTGCCTCTGCACACCGATGAAGAATATGCAAAGACTACTCACTTCGGCAGACTCATCGCTCCGGGCGTTATGTCTTTTATGGCGGTGTGGGCGAAATATCTCGAGGTCGATTTATTCGGGGAAGAACTTATTGCCGGCAAATCAACAAAAATCGAATGGCAAAGACCCGTTTTTGCCGACGACACCTTGACGGGTAGCGTCAAAATAACCGGGCTTAGCAAACGCAACGCAAAAAACGGCATTGTTGAACTTACATTTTATGTCAACAATCAGCACGGCGAGCTTGTACTGACAAATGTTACCGAAGCAATTGTCAAGTGCAGACCGAATATTTAAACCGGCAAACAAAAATCCCTTGGAGAGATATAACTTTCCAAGGGATATTTTTTTGCAAATTTGCTTTAACCGACAAGACCGCTTCTTTCGATACCTTCTGTAAAGTATTTTTGCAAAAATACATACATAACAAGAATAGGAGTGATTGAAAGCAGACAGCCTGCTTCAAGCCAGACGATAATCTGTCTGACGTCGGGTGTGGTGCTTGTTGCAAAAAGCTTCTGCGAAAGCTGTGTGCTCAAATTCTTGAGCATAAGCGCAATCGTCTGGTTGTTGTTGAAGAATACGGAGCTGACATAATAGTCGTTCCAGTACCAGACAACAGCGAAAAGGAAGACGGTCAGGAACGAGGATGCAGCGTTGGGAACCATAATCTGAACAAAGGTTCGCAACGGGCCGCAGCCATCGAGATATGCAGCGTCCTCAAGCTCTTTCGGCAAGCCCTTGAAGAACTGACGGAAAATCAGAATGAACAGACCTGCTCTGATACCGTTTGCGGTAAGTGCGGGCAAGTACATTACAAGAGGATTGTCGATAAGGCCTCTTTCTGTTCCGTTGATTGCCTTTACAATAGGTGCAAACCAGTATCTGAAAATCTCATACTGGGGCATCATTACTATCTGCGTGGGAACGAGAATCATAAGGACAACAATTGCAAAAAGAAAGCCTTTTCCCTTGAATTTGAATCTCGCAAAACCGTAGCCTGTAATCGAGCAGCTCAGAACTGT
This sequence comes from Oscillospiraceae bacterium, assembly GCA_017435565.1. Taxonomy (GTDB): domain Bacteria; phylum Bacillota; class Clostridia; order Oscillospirales; family Ruminococcaceae; genus RGIG3077. The sequence goes on from JAFSEU010000028.1 coordinate 6,329, forward strand.
GACGAGCGAGCAGCCGATGTTGATAAACAGTGTTGTTTTAAGCGTTTCCCAATAGTTCATAACACCGATGGTGTCCTTCATAACGCTTAAAGTGTAGTTTCTCGGAATCCACATAACCGTCGGGTCGTTCATATCGCCGGGGTCACGGAATGCATGGCTTATCATAAAGATGATGGGATACAATATGACAAAGCCGAGACCGAGCAGAATAAAGAACCTGAAAAACGGCCACACGCATTCAAATGCGCGTTTTCTTCTCAGATAAGCAAGCTCCTCGCGGTTCATATACTGCTTTCTGATTTTCATAGCCTCTTTTTTGCTCATGCCGTTGCCGACTGTTTTCTCATTCTCGGCAGCGACAGTATTCGATTTTTTCACTTATATCCCCCCTTTTAGTCTACTTCGTAGTAAACAAACTTGTTGATTAAACCAACGATAAGTCCTACGCCTGCAAGAATGATCAAGAAGTATGACCACGCCATTGCTGCGGCAAGACCGTATTCCCATTCGACCTGCTGCTTTTCAAGAATTCGAGCCATTACAGGGTTTGTCGGGTCGGTAAACTTATCAATTACAGTATAAATAAAGTTTGCAAGAATCATCGGGCTTACATAGGGGAAGGTAATCTTCCAGAAGTATTCCCAGGCGGTTGCACCTTCCATCTGTGCTGCTTCCTTTGCGGAATGAGGAATATTCTGCAAAGCTGCAAGGAATACAAGAATCTGAATACCCGAGCTCCATACAATGTTGAGAATTTCGTTTGTAAGGGTCTGGATAACCTCGGTGAGCGAAGTACTTATATTATATATACCAATAAAGTTCAAAAGCTCACCTACAAGGTCGGTCTCGAACATTGTTGAGAACTGGCTTGCGCTGTCAGCGCCCGAGGTGCTGATGTTACCTGTAATAATGCTGTAAACAGGACCCGTAACGATAATTACAGGAAGGAAGAAAATTGCTCTCGAAAGAACCCTTCCTTTGAATTCCTGGTTAAGAATTACAGCAATGAAAAGCGAAAAGATAAGGATAAGGGGTGTCTGAATGACTGTGTCCTTCAGAACATCAACAAGCAAGGTCCAGTACTGCGGGTCGTTTGCAAACGCTTCATAGTAATTTGCAAAGCCAACATAGGGGCCTTCCATTCCTCCGTCTGCGGGAAGAACGTTTCTGAATGAAAAGTCAATTGACTTTATAAGCGGAATGATGAAGAAAATGAGTGTTCCTATCATCCAGAGTGCGATAAATCCGTAGCCGTAAAGCCCCTTCTTGCGTTCATACGAAAGAATCGAGCGCTTCTGCTTTTTTGGCTTTTCGGTCTTTTCAGTCTTTATTTCGTCCTCTTTATCGGCCTTTGAAAGCTCAGCTCCCTGAGCTTTGAGAGCCTCATCCTCTGCAATTTCAGGAGATTCAGCTGCATCAGCTGCGATTTCCTTTTCGTTTTCTTCGGATAAGTTCATATTATCGATATCTGCCATCGGAAATCAATTCTCCTTTCAATTGTAGTTTTCAAGAGCATAGCTCTTGCCGTTGCACTCAATAGTGCCGTTGTTAATGTCAACAACGGTTGAAACACCGTTCGAATATGTAGTTGTAATTACTCCGTTCTCTTCAACGTAGTCTGTGATATTGGCATTGCTCACCGCAGGGAGAATTTCCTTTGCAATTGCATATTCCTCACCTGCTGTTTCAAGCCAGTATTCATAGTTTGCGTAATAATACACATCATAATCAGTTGCTTTAAGCTCGTTTGTTTCGATATATACCATATCATACTGCAAATTGCTTCCCGTTGCGATTGCACGGAGGAAAGCCTCCTCAGAGTCGGCGTCGGAATTGATTGATGCGCATGAATAAGGTACAACTCCGTGCATTACAAGCTGATAGAAGGGAATGTCATAATCAAAGATATCATACTTGCTTGATGACAGCGGAATGCTTGTAAGCTGGTCGGAATAACCGATTGCATATTGGTTGGGCGTGTCGGAAATGACATTGCCGACTGAAGCTCTGACATCGCTGAGAGCCTGCTCAACGAGAAGCTGTGTATCATATCTTGTATAGAAATCCTTAGCGTAGTCACCGTAAAGAACCTGAGTAAGCGAACCGAGTGAAACGCCGGATACGCCTTCGTCCTTATACTCCTGCGCAAGGTCCTTATAAAGCTCGTCGAACACAGCAGGTGTGATAAGCGAAACAGAGTCTTCCTCGGTAACAGCTGTTCCGAAAGCAAACTCATAATCATAGAGTCTTGCATACTCGCCGCTGATTCTCATAGCGGTGTCGGTAAACGTCCAGTAGCCGTTGCCTGTGTTGAAGTACACATTATCTACAACGTTATAAAGCTGAATATTTTTTGAAGCGATATAATCGAGAAGGTCGTTATATGCACTCTTTCCGCCGAGAGCTGACGAGGGCTTGGCCTTAAAGTCAATCTCGCCGTCGATAGCGGCATTTGTCCAGTTGTTGTAGCTGACAACAATATTGTCAACGCTCTGTCCGTCGAGTGCTTCAAGAATCGTCTGAGCCTGGTCGAATGATGTGACGTCGAGTCTTGTGTCTACGGGGATGCCCATAACGCTCTCTACTGAGGTTGTGCCGCCGAAGAGATTTACATACATAGGCGCGTAGTTTTCAGTTGCTTTAACCGTAATCTCACCGGATTCGATAAGATATTCTCTGTAAGCTGCGGCAACATCGACATAATCCACATCACCGTCGCCGTTTACGGGTGTATATTTCACCTCAAGAACGGGGGTGTTGATATCCCTTGTTTCAAAAACCTCAAGCACGGAGCTGGAGCTCATATAATACGAGTCGCTGTCACGCAGATTGAAGGTAAACGAACAGGTGTTGTAGGATGTGCTCTTGGTAGCCATACTTACAGCGGCGTTGATTGAAACGCTGGAGTCACCCTGCGAAACCACTGCAAGCATTGCAGTATCCTGCTTGACGATACCGAACATCGGGAAGCTTACTGTTTCGGTGTTGTCAGGCATAAACAGCGGAACTGCTGTTATATCGCTGCCGTAAACCTTTGCGCTGTAAGCCTTTGCCTTTGTTTTGCCGTTGTTGAAATCAATAACCGCACCGGAGCCATCGGGAATGATGAAATATCCTTCCTCGTCGGCAGCACCTGCGCCGAAGCCGCTGAACACTTCAATGTCCATAATTACAGCGCCGTTGGTTGTGGTTGTGTTGCTTTCAACAATTTCTTCGGTTACGATTTTTACATTGAAACTGCCGTTTTCAAGTGTATACTGAACGGGAATTTCAAAGTTGACGGTGGTGTCGCCCACCTTATAATCAAAGAGATATGTAAGCTTTACACCGTTGCTGATAGTTTCGGGAGTCTTGAGTGAGCCCTTGTGAACTGAGCTCATAGTTTCACTCTTTCTGGCGGAAGGAACGCCGATTGTAACAGCGATACCGCTCATAAGATTGTTTCTGTAAGCCTTGGAGCCCTTGATATCAGCCTCAGCATTTACAGGTGCAGACCACCAAATTTCACCGCTTACTGTATCTTTAAGTGCAAACAGCTCCGAAGGATTTCCACAGTCAACAATCTGGGTGATTGCCATATCGTCAATTGTGAGAAGCTCGCCGTCGTATGCGTCACCCTCAACAGGAGCCGAAAGTGCCGCACCAAGGTGTGCTTCAACCTCAGCCCAGGTTGCAAGATCTGTTGTGCCGTCGTCATCGTCATAGAAAGCGATGACCGTGCTCTGCGAGCTTTCTGCCCAATATACGCCGTAAAGCTCGCCATCTTCGTCAAGCTCAACGCCCCAGACGGTTCCTTCAAACTCTTCGCCGAGTTCAAGGCTTATAGCCTCTTCAAACGAAGCTGTGTCGGAAACGCTGGAAATTTCTTCGTCTGTAATAAGTCCGATTACGCCGACAGAATTTGCGGGAGCAAGTTTTGCTGTGCCGTCATCGAGCGTTTCTTCCTTATCATATTTGGTGATGTAGTCATCCGCTGCGTCATAAAGCTGCTCAACAGCCTCCTGCGCCTTGAGCGTTGCTACATATTTATCAATACAGCCGCCGTAGTATTCCGTATCGACCTCTTCGCCAAATCCCCAAGCCACCATCTTCAGGGTGTCATCGGTCTTTGTCCACGCAGCGTCAGCAGGAATTTCAAGCGTGTTTTCTGCATAATCGTCCGCCTTTTCGTAGAAATAGAACCACGAATCGGTCACAGGCTCTGCGCCCGTAATATCCATTACCTCAAACACTCTTACATCGCCTTCAACATCGCCCGAGTGCTCTGTTACTTCTCTGAGAGAAGCAACATTGAAGCCCACTTGAGTGTAGATGTCAACATCGGACGCATATTCGTCCTCATCATACTCTTCATCTTCTGCATCGGGGTCATATTCAAGCTCAAGTGTAGCGTAGTTATATTCATATTTCTGGTCGAGAGTGAAGTAAAGCTCAAGTCCGTCTGCGGATGCGACCTTTTCCATTGAAGCAAAGACTTCATCCTCTGTACGGCTGATATAATTGACATTTACTGTATTTACAGCGCTTTCTTCGCCCTCTATAGCAGCTTCACCGTCAACAGCTTCGGTTGCAGCGTCGCCGGTTTCGGCTGAATCAGTCTCGGCAGCTGAAAGATTCATTCCCTGAAGGAGCATTGTTCCCGCCAGCAGACCGACAAGAATTCTTTTATATTGATACCGCATATCTCAAATTTCCTTTCCGCACCGCACATATCATATAAGCCGCATTATGTACGGTGACAAAATTGTCGCAATAAACTTTTATAAACAAATTATACTCTTATTCTGTATGTGATTTCCGTATACAGAGAGAAGAAGAATACGAACAGCTTCTGGAAAAGTGCAAGCACAAGTACAAGCAGAAGCAGAATTACTATCATTGCGACAATTGTGAGAAAGATAACAACAAGGGTTTTTGTAAAGGAATACTGGTGAACGGCTTTTATTGCATTGAAAATAAGCAAGACCGACCAGAGCAGTCCGATATAATAAACCGCATTGAAGAATACCATTTCGTCACGAACAAGGAAGTGTGAAAGTATAATCTGAATATACATCTGAACGATGTAGGGTATAAGCGCATATGCGCTGTATATGCAGATTTTTTTCAATGTTCCCTCGCCGTCAAACAATGTACACAACGCCCAGTTTCCGACGACCCATGCGCCGAACATCAGAAAGCTTCGTGTAATATAGGGAATGATATTGAAAAGTCTGTCCGAAGGAAATGCAAACTGCGGGCCTACCCAGCGTGCCATAGCTATCTGCGCGATAAAGAGGAGCACCACGATAACCATTGCGATTTTTACCGAGCCGCCTTTTTTCCAACGCAGATCCTCATAACCTTCAAAGGGGTGGAACACAACGTGCTTGACCCATTGACCCTGAGTCAAATCCATCATAATTCATCATCCTCCTTTTCGGTTTCGCCGCTTTCAGCCTCAAGCGGCTTTATGCGGGGTCTTATCGGTTCTTTCTCCTTTCGCTGGGGCAATTTGATTTTAGGAAGCTTCAAAATGCCCTTCTTGAACAGGGTTGCCAGAACCTTGATAACAATAATAATTACAACAATTATAATAAGTATGAGCGAGAGGTTTTCCTTAAGGAATTCTTCACGCCAGCCCTCAAATGCTTTGTTGTAAAGATTGCTCAGTGCTGCCATTTCCGCATACTTCATAGCAAGCTCGTAATCGCCTCTGTTAAGATAAGCGTTGGCAAGGCCTATCTGTGCGATAAGGTAGTTACCGTCGCCCTTCATAACCTCAAGCCACGGCTCGAGTGCTTCTTCATAATAGCCGCCGTTATAAAGTGCGGTTGCCTCGTGCACAAGCTCGCCGAACCTTGTTTCCTTGAAAATCGTTACCGTAAGCTTGGCTGAGTCAAGAACATAGATATCCTCGCCCATTGTTTCAAGCGCAGAAACCTTCGTGAAGGTTCCGAGCTGGTCACCGTCGCTGCCGAGCACAAACAGAAGTCTGCATTCGGTATCATACTGGAAAACTCTGCCCTTGGTAAGGTCAAGGCAGCAGATAAGCTTGTCATCGGTGATATCGATGTCGGTAAGCATCGTAGCGTATGTATTGTTTCTGTAATAAGGGCTTTCATAATCGCCGAAATGGTATTCGTTTCCGGCGGTATTATTGAAAATGTTATAGCCTGCGGGGTTAAGCTTCTTTACCTTGTCAACATCCTGACTGATGGATTCGGTACAGGTGTAGATAAATCCTTCATCGTCAATATCAAAGTTCGAGAAGCCTGCAGCAGTCGATTTTGTTCTTCTGCTTCTTGCGGTTTCGGTCGAAATCGAGTTTACAAGATAGTTAAAGATAACCTCAGCCGTTGCATCAACACGGTTTGCACCATAAAAGCTTGTGAAGGTTCCTTGTGAATCGAAAACTGCAGCACCGCTTGTTGTACTTGTTACAACAACGTAGAGATAATCTGCGCTGTCAACAAGAACCTTCTGCGGCCAGAAAGTTGTTCCGTCACCATAAACCTCGTTGAAGGGTGTGTAGTAAATCATTTCCACATTGCCTTCAAGGTCACACTGCACAACGCGGGAGTTGTCAGCGTCGGCGATATATACGCTCTTTTCGTTTTCAGCAACAAATGCGCCGCTTTCGTCAAGGCACGAATCTGTAACAAAAACGCCCTTTGGTCCTTTAAGTGATGTAGAAACAAGCGAAGTCGTTACAAGATTTTTAAATTCCTGATACTGCTCATCACTGAGATCGCTCACTGTAATATCGGCCTTTGTTGCGCTTTCAATGTCGCTGTCCGACCAGCCTGCCGCTGTTCGCAACTGCTTCTGATAAGTTTCTACATATGAATCCGAAAAACTTACCATATCGGAAACATAGCTTTCCTTAAGCTCCTCGACGTAGGCTTCGTCAAATTTGAGCTGAGAAATCTCGCCGGGAACCTCAGAAAATGTCTTATCAATTGTGGTTTCAAATGCCGTGTCGATTATAACGATACGGTTGTTGCCTGTATCTGCGATGAAGAACCAGTCATCCTCGTCGCGGAAAATATCCGAAGGCTCGGAAAAAGGTCCGCAGCCGAGCATATCGCCCGAAACAGCCCTGTCGGCTGTATATCCGCTTTGGGAAGGAATAGCTTCTCTCCATCTGTCATAGTTGTAAGTCACATACGGCTCATATGCAACAGCGGACTGAGTCAGCATCGAAGCTGTCATCATTACTGTAAGCGCTGCGGCAGAAAGCCTTAATTTATTACGTTTATGCACCAAGTCATCCCCTTTTGATAAATAAGATGTATTTTGCAAACCAATGATGCTTTATTCCTTGATACCGGAATGTGCCATTGTTTCAATAACGTGTCTCTGAGCGATAACAAAGACAAGCACGGGAGGTATCAGCAGTACAATAACACCTGCCGCAGCAACACCCGCACGGGCAAGGCCTGCCGCGCCGATCTGCTGAATAATCGTAGGCAAGGGCTTGTAGGCTTCGTTAAATACGAAGCTGCCGCCCGTTGTATTCCAGGCTGCCTGGAAAATGAAGATGATCATTGTCATCAATGCGGGCTTTGAGTTCGGCATAACAATGCCCCAGCAGATTCTGAAGTTGCTTGCGCCGTCAACCCTTGCCGCTTCAATCATAGCGTTAGGAATCTGGCTCATACACTGGCGCATAAGGAAAAGTCCCATAGTTGAAGGAATTACGGGAAGAATAAGCGCCCAATAGGTGTTGATGAGGTTGAGCTCGGCAATAACCATATACTGCATAATATAGATTACATTAGAAGTATAGAGAAGCGAAAGTACGATGAGCTCGTTGAAGAATTTAGCGCCGGGAAATGTACATTTTGCAAGAACGTATGACGCCATACAGCAGACAAAAACGTGCGCTACGGAAATTGCGGCTGTAACAAAAAGGCTGTTGAATACATATCTTGAGAACGGAACCCAGAGGTTGCTTGCAACCGAAAGCAAGTCCTTGAAGTTGTCAAACGTCGGGTTCATTACATACATCTTCGGAGGGAACAAAAACAGCTCCTGCACCGGCTTAATCGAGTTGATAATAGCAAAATATATCGGGAATACCATAAATATTCCAAGCAGGGTGAGGAATATAAATATGCAGACTGAACCGCCGATTTTTCTTCCTGCGCGCCTGCTGGTTCCCTTCATCTTGTCAAGATGCTTTGCGTCGGTCATATTCTCTCCCCTCCTTTAGTCAATATATTTATTAAGAATTTTTCTTATCAGGTAGTTTGCGGCAAGCATCGCGACGAACAATACCATACATATTGCCGAAGCATAGCCCATTTCGTATCTCGTCCAGCCGTAGTCCTGAGCGTGGTTCATAAGGGTGTGAGCCGCGTAGTCCGTGCTGGGAAGACCGACAAGGTTCTGCGAAACGGTACCTGCGGTAAACGCGGAAACGATTGTCATTACCGCCGAGAACATAAGCTGGGGACCCATTGAAGGAAGCGTTATATAGATAAGCTCCTGCCAACGGTTTTTGATTCCCTCAACAGCGCCCGCTTCATACATCGACTTGTCAATGCCCTGGAAGCCTGCTCTGAACGAGAGGAAGCCGGCACCGAGCGAAAGCCAGAGCTGAACGACGATAACGCATCCGAGGATGTATGTCGAGTCAGTCAGCCACTGCTTGGGGCCTGTGATAAAGCCGAAGTTTATGAGCACGGCATTAAGCCAGCCGTATGAGTCACCGCTGAAGATTGTCTGCCAGATATAATATACATTCGACATTGAGGGAATGTAGAATATCAGCGTGAACAAAGTCTTGAGGAAACCGGGAAGCTCATTTATAAGCCACGCAAGGAAGAAGCAGAGGAAGTAGCTTATCGGGCCTGTAAACACAGCAAAAACCAAAGTGATTCTTACTGCGGTCATAAAAACGTCATCCTCAATGAACAGCGTATAGAAGTTTTCAATTCCGACAAACTTGGGGAAATGAACCATATCAAAATCCGTAAAGCCCATAGGAAGAGACATTATAACAGGAATTACTGTGAATATGGTGAAAAGAATCAGAAACGGGGCGAGCATAAAGTAGCAGGATTTATTGCGCTTGATTTCTCGCCAGTAATAGCTTCTGTCATATTTCTTATTGCCGATTTCATCGGCAGTAAGCAGTCTTTTTTCTGCCGATGATGATGTTGAATTACTCAAGAAAATCGCTCCTTTTTGAAGGTTTTAAGGGTATTGGGTCAATCAAGCCCGAGGTTCTTGCGCTTTCTCGCAATTTCGGAATTGATGTCCTTGTTGTACCACATAAGGGTATCACGGGGATTTTCCGCATTATTTACGGTTTCTCTGAACGCTGTCTGGAGCGATCTTGTTACAACATAGGAAGCGGGAATAATCGAGATTTCTTCGAGCTGTGCCATCTGAGCTGCAATCTTTTCGTATTCATCGGTTGACCACGAAAGCTGCGCAAGCGCCTCTAAGTTTGCAGTCGAAACACGACCCATCTGTCCCATAAGTCCTTCAATATTGTTTGCATATGCTACCTGTGTGTCCGTGTCTGTAAACCAGGAAACAAACTTCCATGCGTCTTCCTTATTATCAACGCATTCAAAGATGATTGCGCCTGCACCCGTTGAGCTTACAGCGTGTGAGATGCTGCCGTCTTCCTGAACAGTTCCGGGGATGTATGTAAAATCCCAGAGGCCGCTGATTTCGGGGGCTGCAACGGAAAGCTGGTTGAAGAAGGAGTTATAGTCCTGTGCGACAACGATGGGGTACTCACCTGTTCTGAAGTAGCTGAACTCATCATATGTCTGCGAGAATTTATATTTTGTATAGAAATCCGTCCACTGCTCAAACGCCTGAACAGCTTCAATGCTGTCAAACAGGGTTTGTGTCTGTTCCTGATTATAATAGTTTGTTCCCTTCTGCAAAAGCAGTGTTGCAAAGGTATGGCCCGATTCGGTCGAAGCGGTAATAGCCGATGTAGGCTTAACCAGACCGACACCGAGGTTGTTTCTCTGCAATGCGGGAAGGATTTCAATAAGCTCATCCCATGTTTCGGGCGCCTTTGTAAATCCGAGTTCCGTCAGAATATCCGTTCTGTAGAACATCATCGCAAAGCTCTGGGTAATCGGCAGACCGTAGCATTTATCATCATATGTATACATTACGGTTGCGTTTTCCTGAAACCTTGATTTGACCTGTTCAAAATCAGAGAACTGGTTCATATCGACAAGCAATCCTCTTACTGCGAGGTTTACAGGGAATTCACCGCCGACAAACAGCGCAATATCAGGTCCCTGTCCTGCAAGCGTCGCCTCCATAATCGTACCCTGAACAAGGTTTACGCTGACGCTGATTCCATATTCGGGAACGAAGTCAGACTCAACAAGCTCCTTGACTACCTGAGCCTGGTCACGCGCAAGCGATACCCACACGTTGAGAGGCTCTGCACCGGCTTCGCTCTCATCTGTAAGAATGTTATAATCTTCAAAGAATGAGCCGAAGAACGCTCTTGTGTGGAAGCCCATGCTCTTGAACATATTGGAATCAACAACATAAATGCCGTTTGTGTCTGATTCCTTCACGTTTTCGATTTGACGTCCGTAGGGAACAAATTCGATATAGTCAATTTCGAGAGGCTGGTCACGGTAATCACGCATCCAGGAAGAAAGCGATGTTACGTTTTCCTTTATCTGCGAAAGGTAATTCGGAATTTTATATTTGTTTTTAACGCATTTATCGAGAATAACCGTCATTCTTTCGATTGCAGTTGCCTCGGAACCGCCCGACGAGCCCGAAATCGACTCAATCTGGGTTTTGATGTTTTTTAGCTCCTGTGAGAGCCTTGCAAACTCGTCAACAAGCTCAGGGATCTTGGTGTGCACGGAATAATCCGTATATTTATCGGGGTCCGGGCTTGTTATCATAATAATTTTTCTGTAATATGTATTAAGCTCAAGAACAATTTCGTCAAGTCTTCTCATAGACTCGCCGATTGCGCCGGGAATCGCTTCCATTGTGAAGTCGTAATACTTACCAGCCTCAAGGAAAATATAAATCTCCTCTCCGCTGTTTGATGTGGGAACAACAATGTTCCAGTCGTTGTCGTAATAGAACATAACGTCATCGAATTCTTCAAAAAGAACCTCGCCGTTAAGATAGATTCTGCGGTTTGAAGCAAAGCCTCTCATTTCGTCCTGCTTTGCCTTGATGGCAACCTTATAGTAGCCGCTTTGCTCAACAGAAACCTGCCATGTAATCGACTGGCCCGATTTGTCCCAGTTATCAGCGCCGATTGTGTTATAGCGCATCTTTGTGGGGTCCGCGGGTGAAACAAGGTAGCTGTTTCTGTCATAGGTCGCATAAAGAGTCGAATGGGTTTTGTAGGTTGCGTCCTCGCCCTCGATTCGGACTGTTTCAGAAGCATTGTAAGAGCCCATTGTTGCCGAATCTGCGTAGTGTTCGGACTCGTTATAGGAAGCAAGGTCTTTCTGATTATAGAACTTGATTGTATCAATGCAGAAGTTTGCCTTTACGCCGACGAGCGTAAGCTCGTGCTCGCCTTCTTCAAGATAGAAATACAGCGGGTCGTTGAAAAGTCCGTCAACGTCCTTTATATCGCTTGTCAGCCAGCGACCGTCCTGAACCTGAGCAGGCCTTATCTGATTGTTTCTCTTGTCATATTTATCAACATCGGTTTCGTCCTTCCATGCTTTTCCGAGCTCAATACGCTGAGCTGTTTCAAAGGGAAGAATTCCGTCGATATACGCCTCAAATTCAATAGTTGTCACATTGCAGACAATAGGATAATAGAGCATCTGCATATTGTAGATGCCCTCTTGCTCAACATTGAATTTATATGTAACCTCACCGTCGGAGCTGTTCCAGATAAGAACATCGTGGTCGGATTCATAATCCATTTCATCGGTAGCAGAATCATCGCCGCCGTATTTTCCCGTAGAGATTCCGTCACCGTCGCTCGATATAAAATCGGCGCCGTTAATCAGAATTTCTTTGTCGGGCTTTGCGCTCTGTCCGTAAATATCGAGATATTCGCTGTATGTGATGTAATCGACATACATAGCGGTGTTCTCGTCAAGGGACAAGTCTACCTCCTCCTGGGCATATGATACCAGCGTATTCACAGGAAGTGCGCTGAGCATTCCGCCAAGCGATGTTACCGCTGCCAGAATGCCGCTAAATACGCGTTTGGCTGATGATTTCACCTGTATTCCACCTTTCCTTCACCGCGTTCCGGTGAGTCTGTATTTGTATGTGAACATCGGCGGCACAATGTAATGCTTTTCTCGCTAAAAGCTTTCGCCGCCATTCCTTTTTCAAGATAAATTTAGTACATTTTATTATACCACAATGTTCAAAACATTGTCAAGATGTAGAAACACAAATTTACAGTTCGCTAAAATTTTGTGAATGTTGCAAAATTTGCCCTGCCGAATTTTGTCGTAAAAACGTTTTCTTCAGTCAACCGGCGGTTTTTCCTTTGCGCAAAATCCCAGAAGCATCCAGAATATCGGAGCAACAAGTATCGAGCTTGTGTTGAAAAATCCGATTATTATATAGCTTAAAACAGCTGCGAATGCCGCACCGCATACCCAAAAGTCGTTCTTTTTGGCGTTAAGCATTTCGCGAACGCCCGCAAGAGAGCGTTTTACAGAAAGAACAAGCAGCGCCGCATACGCAAGCAAAGAGGGGATTCCTCTTGTTGCGGCAATATAAAGATAGTCGTTGTAGCACTTGTCAAAGGAATAGTTTTCGACCATAATCTCGCTCGTTGTTTTGAGCTGTGTATAATACAGACAATCGGGTCCTGCACCCGTAAGCCAGAGGTCGTATTTGTCCATTGCCTCAAGGGTGTTTGACCACAGATAGCCGTAAAGCTCGCCGAAATTTGAAATATCAAAAGGCGCTCTGTCAGGGAATTCCTCGGTATTCGGATAATAATATCCCGAAACGCCGGACAAGTACGAAAAGCTGTCGGTCCACATAATTCCGCCGTCATAAAGCCCGCCGCCGGAGAAAAACATTATACAGCAGCTGACAAAAACGGCTATATAAATCACACAGCGGACGATAGGATATGTAGTGGTTTTGTAATGTTCACTTTTCTTTCGTGTCATTCTGATTATTTCAAACACAAGCACGCACGCAAGCACCGCACTGATACCGAGAATGCCGATTATTGTATGCGTTGCAACCGCAAACACAATAAATATAACGGTAGCTACTGTATAAAGAACCCTTCTGGGGATATGCAGGTCATAGCACGAACCGAAAACAGAAACTCCGCAGACAAGCGTCAGAAGCGTCGCAAAGAAAATCGGGCTGGTACACAGACCGCTGGGGAGATATACGCCGAGGAGTCGCATAGGGGCAAGATTTATATAAAACGAATATTTGTTGGCAAACGGCCCGGGAATTGACTGCAGCAGTGCGAAAACGCAGTTGAAAACACCCGCAGCCACAAGCACATCCATTATAATACGCATTCCGCGTTTGCGCTGAATCTGCATGGCAAGCAAAAAAATACCCATATAGCAGGTGATTGACAAAAGCCCCTCGAATCGACCGTAGTTTCCCGACAAAGCCGTATCGAAGTCAAATGACCATATTGATGCTATAAAGGCCAGAACAAACATTATTATGCAGAACAAAAAGGGGAGCACCTGTGATTTGTCAAGCTGTTGCTTTTTTGCCTGTACGACAGCAAGCCATATAAACGCTGCTGCGCCCGCCAGTGTCAGAGTCATAGAAAACGCAGTCATTTCAACAATAAAAAACATCTTGAGCGCAACCATAATATAGATGAACACAGGCACAACAAGCAGAACGCCGACCGTTCCCTTGCGCACAGTGCTTTCACGCATATTCAGGATAAAGTTGGACTTTTCCGTTGTGTTGAATATGGTTTTATTTTCCTTCTGAGCCATTATCCTTGCTCCCTTCCGCATTGAGTGTTATCCGACAAAAACGCCCTGCGCTTTCATTATGAGGCGCAGGGCCTTTGTTTTAATTATTTTGCGTATTCAATTACACGGCTCTCTCTGATGAGATGAACCTTAATCTGTCCGGGATAATCCATTTCTGTTTCAATCTGCTTTGCAATATCTCGTGCCACAATAACCATCTTTTCGTCGTTGATGACCTCGGGCTGAATCATTATGCGTACCTCACGTCCTGCCTGAACTGCAAACGAACGCTCAACGCCGCTGTATGAGGTGCAGATTTCCTCAAGCTTTTCAAGTCGCTTGATGTAGCTTTCGTAATTTTCGCTTCTGGCGCCGGGCCTTGCTGCGGAAATCGCGTCAGCCGCCTGAACGATGCAGGCGATAACAGTCTTGGGCTCGACATCGTTGTGGTGAGCCTCGACAGCGTGGATAACCTCGGGATTTTCCTTATATTTCTTGCAGACGTCAACACCGATCTGAACGTGCGAGCCTTCGATTTCCGAAGTAAGCGCCTTTCCGATATCGTGAAGAAGACCTGCTCTTCTTGCGAGATTTACGTCAACGCCGAGTTCTGCGGCAAGAATGCCTGAAAGACAGGCAACCTCAATCGAATGGTCAAGAACATTCTGGCGGTAGCTTGTACGGTAACGAAGACGTCCGATAAGACGGATAAGCTCGTGGTTGATGCCGTGAACATTTGTTTCAAGGACGGCTCTTTCGCCCTCCTGCTTGATTCTGTATTCAACCTCTCGTCTTGCCTTGTCAACCATCTCTTCAATACGGGTGGGATGGATTCTTCCGTCGGCAATGAGCTTTTCAAGTGCAATTTTTGCAACCTCTCGCTTGACCTGGTCAAAGCATGAGAGAGTGATTGCTTCGGGCGTGTCGTCAATGATAAGGTCAACGCCCGTAAGGGTTTCGAGGGTTCTAATGTTTCTTCCCTCGCGTCCGATAATTCGGCCCTTCATTTCATCATTCGGCAAAGGCACAACCGAAACGGCCGCTTCAGATACCTGCTCTGCCGCACATTTTGCAATTGCAAGAGAAATATAGCCTCTTGCCTTTTCCTCGCAGGTATCTTTTACCTGCTGCTCATAGCTGGCAATTTTAACTGCCTTTTCGTGAACAAGGTCGCCTTCGAGCTGCTGCAAAAGATATTCCTTTGCCTGCTCCTTGGTGAATTCGGATATTCTTTCGAGAATATCCATCTGACCTTTTTTGATCTGTTCGGCTTCCTTGAGCTTTTCTTCAGCCGAAGCAATTTTCTTCGCAAGGGTCTCTTCCTTGCGCTCGATATTGTCGTTTTTCTTGTCCAGCGATTCTTCCTTCTGCTGGATTCTTCTTTCCTGACGGGAAATTTCACTGCGTCTGTCCTTGATTTCCTTGTCAGCTTCGTTTCTGAGCTTGTGTATCTCATCCTTGGCTTCGACAAGCGCTTCCTTCTTCTTTGCTTCTGCGGCCTTTTTGGCCTCGGAAACAATGCGCTCCGCTTCTTTTTCTGCCGAACCGATTGCGCTTTCTGCCTGCTGCTGTCTGTAGGCTATGCCCTTTTTGAACATAATCCAACCCGAAACAACGGCACCTGCAATGAGCGCAACAAAAATCAATACTATTGCAAGTATCAGGTCCATTTTTGCGTTTACCTCCTGTAAAAAATCTACAAAACGGCGAGGCTCCCGCAACATTGATATATATTCTATTTTCAATATTCACATATGCGTATGCGCCAAGGGACAAAAGCCCTTCTTTGTACGCAATGTCTTTAGTTGATGCATGAAAGCTGCTATGACGCTTGGCTGTCTGCTTCGGATAAATCCGAAAATCCGCATTTATAATTCGAAAAAATACCGGCTCTGACTCAAATCTTGCCTCAAAAGCTTAGGCAAGCCTGACAAAGCTGCTGCACGATGCGCAATATAATAATGTATATATGTACGCAAATCAAGTGCATAATTTATGCCGCACAAAAACCATCATTAAAAAAATAATTAAGCGCAACCCGAACTGTTTTACACGGTTTTGCGGTGTATCTTACCTCAAAAAATATATATAAATCAACATATGCAGGTCATCGTCGCATTTAAAACGAATGCATAATATTGCAATACATCTATTTTATACTGCTTTTAATGGTTTGTCAAGGCTTTTTTTGTGCTTTTCGCAAAAATTGAGCAAAAAAAACGTGCACGGACTTGACTTTTGTTTTTTTTAGGTGTAAGATGAACATACAAAGTCGTTGGTGACTGATAATATTTTTTAAAGCGTTGACAGGGAAAGCTTTTTTCACTGTGGTTTTTTAAAGAGAGCAGCGGTCGATTGAGGCTGAAAGCCGTTGCAAAAGCCCGAAAAGAGACACCATCCCTCGAGTCCGTTCAATAAACGGCGGTCTGCTACCGTTAAAAGGCATTTTCAAACGAGGTGCATTATGTTTGCACGAATTTGGGTGGAACAGCGGTTTTTTTATCGCCCCAAGGGTCTGTATATACAGTCTCTTGGGGTTTTTGTTTTTTTAAGGAGGAGTGGATTCTTTGAAACTGGTGCTTGCTTCAAACAACGCAAACAAGCTGCGCGAGGTAAAACAGCTTTTAGAGCCATTGGGCTTTGAAATTCTGTCACAACGGGAAGCCGGCGTTGTTATTGAACCCGAAGAAAACGGCTCGACCTTTGCCGAAAATTCAGCAATAAAGGCAAGGGCGGTTTATAACATCTGCAAAATGCCCGTTATTGCCGATGACAGCGGACTTTGCGTTGATTATTTAAACGGTGCTCCCGGCGTTTTCAGTGCAAGATATGCCCCGGAAAATCAGCTTTGCGACAAGCTTATAGCAGAGCTTGACGGTGTAAGCGCACAAAACCGAAACGCACATTTTGCCTGTGTTATATGCTATATCGATAAAAATGCAAAAGAGCATTTTTTTGAAGGCAAGGTTTTCGGCACAATAGGCTTTGAGAAAAAGGGCACAAACGGTTTTGGATATGACCCTGTATTTGTATATAAAAACGGCAAAACGCTTGCCCAGATGGATTCTGACGAGAAAAACATGATAAGCCACAGAGCAAACGCCTTGAAAGCACTTGTTGAATATTTTGAAAACGGCAACAATTAAATTTTTATATTATATTTAAAAGGAGTATGAAAAATGATCAATCTCAGACTTAAAGACGGCAGCATAAGAGAGGTTGAAGCCAACATCAGCGCCGCCGATGCAATAAAAGGCATCGGAATGGGGCTTTACAAGGCTTCGTGCTGCGTAAAAATCAACAATCAGGTGTGCGATCTGCGCACGATTCTCACAGACGACTGTGATTTTGAGGTTATGACCTTTGACAGCATTGAGGGCAAAAAGACCTTCTGGCACACAGCTTCACACATTCTTGCGCAGGCTGTAAAAAGACTTTATCCGACTGCTAAGCTTGCAATCGGCCCTGCAATCGACAACGGCTTTTATTATGACTTTGACCTTGAAAAGCCTTTTTCGGCTGAGGATCTTCTTGCAATTGAAGCCGAAATGAAGAAAATCGTTAAGGAAAACATCGCTATTGAGCAATATAATCTTGAGCCCGCACAGGCTCTGGAATATCTTAAAGGCGAAGGCGAAATATATAAGGTTGAGCTTTGCGAAGAACACGCAGGCAACGGCGAGCCCATTTCCTTCTATCGTCAGGGCGAATTTACAGATCTTTGCGCAGGCCCCCACCTTATGTCAACAGGCGCTGTAAAGGCTTTCAAGCTGCTTTCATGCACGGGCGCTTACTGGAGAGGCAGCGAAAAGAACAAGATGCTTTCGCGTGTTTATGCAACAGCATATCCCAAAAATGCCGACCTTGAAGCTCATCTTGAAAGACTTGAAGAAGCCAAAAAGCGTGACCACAACAAGCTCGGGCGTGAGCTTGAGCTTTTCACAACAGTGGATTCAATCGGTCAGGGTCTGCCCGTTCTTCTTCCCAAGGGCGCAAGAATCATTCAGCTTCTTCAGCGCTGGATTGAGGACGAGGAACAGAAAAGGGGATATCTCCTCACAAAAACTCCTCTTATGGCAAAATCAGACCTTTATAAAATTTCGGGCCACTGGGATCATTATCTTGACGGAATGTTCGTTCTCGGCGATCCTTCGGATGAAACCAAAGAATGCTTTGCGCTTCGTCCCATGACATGCCCGTTCCAGTATCAGGTATTCCTCAACAGAGCACGCTCCTACCGTGATCTGCCTATGCGCTTAGGCGAAACTTCAACTCTTTTCAGAAATGAAGACAGCGGCGAAATGCACGGACTTATCCGTGTGCGCCAGTTCACAATTTCCGAAGGTCACCTTATTCTCCGTCCCGAACAGCTTGAGGAAGAATTCAAGGGCTGTCTTGAGCTTGCACAGTATACGCTCACAACACTCGGACTTATCGAGGATGTATCCTATCGCTTCTCTCAGTGGGATCCCGACAACCGTGAAAAATATATCGGCACACAGGAACAGTGGGACGAGGCTCAGGGAGTTATGAAGACAATTCTTGATGACCTCGGTGTTGATTATGAAATCGGCATCGGCGAGGCTGCATTCTACGGTCCCAAGCTCGATATCCAGATAAAGAACGTTCACGGCAAGGAAGATACTCTTATTACAATCCAGATCGACCAGATGCTCGCAGAGCTGTTCGGTATGGAATATACAGATGTTGACGGTTCAAAGCGCAGACCTTATATCATTCACAGAACATCCGTCGGATGCTATGAAAGAACACTTGCTCTGCTTATCGAAAAATACGCAGGCGCATTTCCGCTGTGGCTTGCTCCCACTCAGGTTACACTTATCCCGATTGCAGACCGTCACCTTGACTTTACCTTCGAGGTTGCAAAATTGCTCGAAGACAAGGGCTTGCGTGTTGACGTTGACTCGCGCTCCGAAAAGGTCGGCTACAAAATCCGCCAGGCAACACTCGAAAAAGTGCCTTATATGCTTACAATCGGCGATAAGGAAGTCGAAAGCAAAACTGTTTCGGTTCGCTCGCGTGCAAACGGCGACCTTGGCTCGATGAGTGCAGAAGATCTTGCCGATATGCTCTATGAGGAAGTAATCACAAAGAAAAGATAAATTTCAAGCAAAACCATCGAAAGGGGAGAGGCTTTGTGCTCAAACGGATAATATGCATAACCACAGCGCTTTTGATGCTGATGTGTACGGGCTGTAAATCCGAGCAGGATATGCCGACGGTAGTTTCCGTTTCGCAAAGCTCCGCCTTCCCCATTACCATAAACGGAACAACGTTTGACGCCTCGCCCGAAAAGGTCGTTTCGCTTTCGCCCTTCATAACCGATATGATTTATGCCGTCGGAGCGCAGGATAAGCTTGCGGGCGTGTGCGACTACTGCGAAGGCGAATCCGCAGACACGGTCGGCTCGTCGATTTCGCCCGATACCGACGCAATTATACAAAGCGGAGCGCAGCTTCTTCTTACACAGACTCCGCTTGATTCGGATGACAAAAACGCTCTGGAAAATGCCGGAATAACCGTAATGGAGCTGAAATCACCCGTATCGCTCGAAACGCTTGAGAATCTCTATGCGTCGATGATTGCCGTTTTGTGCGGCAGCGCCGACTTTCAATCGCAGGCACAAAGCACTTTTACATCAGTTCACGACGCTGTGGCAAACGCCGGAAAGAGTGAAAAAAACGTTGTCTGCATCATCTCAAAGCATATGAATACAGCAGGCTCAGACACGCTTTGCGGCGATCTGATATCGCAATTGGCAAACAACGCTGTTTCGGAAGACGGCTACGGAAATGTTCTTGACAGCCAAACGGCACAGAGCGCAGATGTTATCTTTGCGGATGTGTCGCTTGAAAATACGGATATTTCACAGCTTACGGGCGATACGCCTGTATTCTACATAGATTTTTCGGCGCTCGAAAACCCGAATGCGGAAAATCTTTGCGACCTTATTGCACAGATGTGCGAAATTCTTTGATATTTCGGGCACTTTTTAAACAAACACCGCATATATTGCCAATATACCCCAATGTGCTGTTAATTTTTTGTCAATCCTCTTGACTTTGACGGGTATTAGGAGTATAATTAGCGTATGTGGTAAATTTTAAATTATAAATACATAAATTTTTACGGAGGAATTCAGCTATGAGCAGAGTTTACAATTTCAGCGCAGGCCCCGCAGTACTTCCCGAGGAAGTTCTCAGAGAAGCAGCAGAGGAAATGCTTGATTATCAGGGAACCGGTATGTCGGTTATGGAAATGAGCCACCGTTCAAAGGCTTATGACAAAATCATCAAGGACGCAGAAGCTGATTTGCGTGACCTTATGAACATTCCCGACAACTACAAGGTTCTTTTCCTTCAGGGCGGCGCTTCACAGCAGTTTGCAGCAGTTCCTATGAACCTTATGAAGAATAAGAAGGCGGCTTACATCGTCACAGGCCAGTGGGCTAAAAAGGCTTATCAGGAAGCTCAGATGTACGGCGAAGCAGTTGCGGTTGCATCTTCCGCTGACAAGACCTTCTCCTATATTCCCGACTGTTCCGACCTTGACATCCCTGCGGATGCAGACTATGTTTACATCTGCGAAAACAACACAATCTACGGAACAAAGTTCTGGGAGCTTCCCAACACAAAGGGCAAGGATCTTGTATCCGATGTTTCCTCCTGCTTCCTTTCCGAACCCGTTGACGTAACAAAATACGGCGTAATCTACGGCGGCGTTCAGAAGAACGTAGGCCCTGCAGGTGTTGTTATCGCAATCATCAGAGAAGACCTTATCAGAGACGATGTTCTCGAAGGCACACCTACAATGCTCAAGTGGAAGACACAATCCGATAACGACTCCCTTTACAACACACCTCCCTGCTACGGTATCTATATCTGCGG
This sequence comes from Oscillospiraceae bacterium, assembly GCA_017435565.1. GTDB lineage: Bacteria > Bacillota > Clostridia > Oscillospirales > Ruminococcaceae > RGIG3077. The sequence continues at coordinate 27,126 of JAFSEU010000028.1, forward strand.
CAAGGTATTCAAGTGGCTCAAGAAAATGGGCGGTCTTGAAGCGATGAAGGCTCACAACGAAAAGAAGGCTAAGATTCTTTATGATTTCCTTGACAGCTCCAAGCTCTTCAAGGGCACAGTAGAGCCTAAGGACAGATCTCTTATGAACGTTCCCTTCGTTACAGGCAACGCAGAGCTTGACGCTAAGTTTGTTGCAGAAGCAAAGGCTGCAGGCTTTGAAAACCTCAAGGGTCACCGCTCTGTCGGCGGTATGAGAGCTTCTATCTACAACGCAATGCCTATTGAAGGCGTTGAAGCGCTCGTTGCATTTATGAAGAAGTTTGAAGAAGAAAACGCATAATTTTCTTAAATTATAGATATAGTAATATATTAAGGAGAAATCGACCTATGTATAACGTTCAGACACTTAACAAAATTTCCCCTGTCGGAACAGACGTTTTTGACAAGGCAAACTACACGATTGCCGACAACGTTGAAAACCCCGATGCCATTATGGTTCGCTCGGCTGCAATGCACGATATGCAGTTCGGCTCAAACCTTCTTGCAATCGCAAGAGCAGGCGCAGGCGTAAACAACATTCCCGTTGATAGATGCGCTGAAGAAGGCATCTGCGTATTCAACACTCCCGGTGCAAATGCAAACGCAGTTAAGGAGCTTGCTATTGCAGGTATGCTTCTTGCTTCCCGTGATATCGTAGGCGGTATCAACTGGGTTCAGACAATCAAGGATGAAGCAGATGTTGCAAAGCTTGTCGAAAAAGGCAAGTCACAGTTTGCAGGCACAGAAATTCTGGGCAAAAAGCTCGGTATTATCGGTCTTGGCGCTATCGGCGGCCCTCTTGGTAATGCTGCAACACACCTTGGTATGGAAGTTTACGGCTGCGACCCCTACATCTCTGTAGATGCAGCATGGAATCTTTCCAGAACAATCCACCACGTTATGACACGTGATGAAATCTTCAAGCAGTGCGATTTCATCAGCGTTCATACTCCTCTTATCGACAACCCCGATCCTAAGGTTGCAACAAAGAAGATGATCAACGCAGAAACAATCGCAATGATGAAGGACGGCGTTGTAATCCTCAACTTTGCACGTGACCTTCTTGTTGATGACGAAGCTATGGAAGCTGCTCTCAAGAGCGGCAAGGTACGCAAGTATGTAACAGACTTCCCGAACACAAAGACAGCAGGTATGGAAGGCGTTATCGCTATTCCTCACCTTGGCGCTTCAACTGAAGAAGCTGAAGACAACTGCGCTGTTATGGCCGCAAACGAGCTTATCAACTATATCGAAAACGGCAATATCAGAAACAGCGTAAACCTCCCCAACGCAGAAATGAATGCTGTGGGAACAAAGATTTGTGTTATTCACAAGAACGTTCCTTCCACAATCGGCCAGATTACCGGTCTTTTCGGCGAAGCAAACCTCAACATTGAGAATATGCTCAACAAGTCGAAGAAGGATTTCGCTTATACAATGATTGATGTTGTCGGCGAAATCGGTGATATTGACGCAAAAATTGCTGCAATTGACGGCGTAATCAGAGTTAGGGTCATCAAGTAATCAGCCCACACCTCTTTTTTAGGCAAGTTAACGAATCGGGCTGCGGAAAAAGCATATGTTTTCCGCAGCCCTCGATTTTTATAATAAGGATTGCGGATATTATGGAGAACAACAAAAAAATTATATATTTTGTCGTGCCGTGCTACAACGAGGAAGAGGTTCTGCCCGAAACCTCAAAGCGCCTTCTTGAAAAGGTAGAATCGCTTGTATCTTGCGATAAAATTTCCGACAAAAGCAGAATTATATTTGTAAACGATGGCTCAAAGGACAAAACATGGGAGCTTATATCACAATATCACAACGAAAATAAATATTTTGAAGGCGTAAAGCTTTCACGCAACAGAGGACACCAGAATGCGCTTTTGGCAGGACTTATGACTGCGCTTGAGTCTGAATGTGATGCGGCAATCTCTCTTGATGCCGATTTGCAGGATGATATCAATGCCTGCGATGAAATGATTGAAAAATTCAGCACGCAAGGCTGCGACGTTGTTTACGGGGTGCGAAGCGCACGTAAAAAAGACACATTTTTCAAAAAATTCACCGCCGAGGGCTTCTATAAAATAATGGCGATGATGGGCTGTGAAATTACCTTTAATCACGCTGATTACAGGCTTTTAAGCTTCCGTGCGCTGCAGGCTCTTGCGCAATACCGTGAGGTAAACCTTTTTCTGCGCGGCATCGTCCCGATGCTCGGCTACAAAACGGACAAGGTTTATTATGAGCGCAGCGAACGCTTTGCGGGCGAGTCAAAATATCCGCTGAAAAAAATGCTCAGCTTTGCCGCAGAAGGCATTACTTCGCTCACAATCAAGCCGATTCGTATGATTACGACGCTTGGCTTTGTCTGCTTTGTCGTCAGCATTATTATGCTGATATACTCGCTTATACGCCATTTTACAGGGCACACGGTCAGCGGTTGGACCTCGCTTGTGGTTTCAATCTGGGCGTTGGGCGGACTTCAGCTGCTTGCAATCGGAATTGTCGGCGAATATGTGGGAAAAACCTACCTCGAAACAAAGCAGCGCCCGAAATATATTATTGAAACCTATCTCAAAAACGACGAATAATTAAAAACAAAGCAAAGGTGCGCAAATTTGCCTGCCTTTGCTTTTTTTTAAAATTTTTTGTGACCTATATACCATATTTTACGTCTTGATATACAAAGGCGCCTTAGACTTCAAAAATGCAAACACGAAAGGAGGAAGATTTTTTATGGACGACGACAAGCTTTTGCATTTGTATTTAAGCAGGGACGAATCAGCCGTTGACGAATCAATTGAAAAATACGGTGCGCTGTGCTCAAGTATTGCTTACAACATTTTAAAAGACAAGCAGAATGCTGAGGAATGCGTAAACGACGTGTTTTTTAATGCGTGGAATTCAATTCCGCCGCAAAAGCCCAAAAAGTTTTCATCATATCTGGCAAAAATCACCCGCAACCTTGCAATTGACAGTTTGCGAAAGGGTAATGCCAAAAAACGCGGTGCAAGCGAATATGAAATCGCACTTGAGGAGCTTGGCGAATGTGTCGGCACCGATGAAGTCGAACAGAAATTTGACGAGTCAACAGCCCTTTGCGCCATAAATTCCTTCCTCGAAACACTGAGCGCAAAAAAGCGCAACGTTTTTCTGCGCAGATATTTCTACTTTGACAGCATAAAGGAAATATCCAATAGATACGGGCTGAAAGACAGCAGCGTGAAAATGATACTTAAACGAACCAGAGAAAGTCTTAAAGAATTTTTGGAGAAAGAGGGGATTGAAATATGAAAAAGAACGAAAGATTATCCGATTTAATCGGAAAATGCGACGACAAATTCATTGAAACATCCGCAGCAGAAACGACCCCCGTTGCAAAAAGGCGCATCTCATTCATGCCCTTTGCGGCGGCCGCCGCCTGCGTCTGCCTTGTAGGGGGCGGAATTTATATCTATTCACGCCAGAATGACATAAAGGGCGGTAACCGGGAAGCGGCACCAAATTCCGAAGGCGATGTGCTTGAATCGCAATCGGCAAGCTCGGATTCTGAATCCGGCGGAATCGAAATTACGGATGATCTCACATACCCAATCGAGGTACCTGACATCTACGAAATACCGAAGTGGGATGAAATGGAGATTTATCAGCAGTTTCCGTCAATTACGCACAACGGTGTGGAATATACGGCGGCAGGAAAAAGCGAAGGCCTGACGCAGGATGATATCGGCGAATTTCTTGGCAGTTCTTTTTCTCAGAACACCGATGTTTATACCGATATCACATATGAGCAAGAATTTGAGTATTACAAAATAAACTCGATTGATTCCGATTATGCCGTAGCGGTGTACTTCCCCGAGCTGTCCGGTTATCACGTTTATACAAACTGCCTTTATGAAACCCCGACCTTGGGCGACCTTGTAAGCGGCCTTAATCTTGAGGAGCATATGCAGTTTAATGTGTTATATCTGGATACGGACGACGGTATGACCGCATCACATTGTGCAGTTGACCTGAGCAATAACGACACAAGCATTATATGGGACTTTTTGTCGGGCTGTTACAGTGCCGAAAGCGTCGGCGATTATATTGAATTTTCCGATTCGGTTTTCAGAGAAAATTCCGATATTCTTGATTCGCATCTTGATTTTGGGGTATATTCCGACGTATTGGGCTTTGGCAATCTGTCCTTCAGCTTTACAAAGGGCGGATATATCACAACAAACATCACCTCGACGGGCAGAGCGTTTTACATCGGTATTGACAAGGTGAACGAGCTTGTCTATCTGCTGAGCGAGCAGGGGATTGAGCTTGGCGAAAATTCTACGCTGGTAATAAACATATCTCCCGTTGACGATACAAACGAAGGCACAGGGGAGAGCGAAGCTTCCGTATATATGACCCTTCCCTATAATCCGCCCACTGAAAACACAAAAGTTTACCTTATCGCCGAGTTTGCAGAGCTTATGGGCAAAACACCTGTTGCACTTACGCAGGATGAAGCTGCGTCAATTCTGCAGAAAATCAGCGCATTGAGTCTTTCGAAAATTTCTGATGTAAACAGCATTGATTTTCCCACAGGCGGCGGATATTTAATCAACGTTGAAGGCGACAGAGAGCAAAGCTTTAATATCATCGGTGAGGATATTCTGTGCATTGACGGTGAGAATTATTGTTCCATTGAATCCGACGCAACTGAGCTTATAGATGAGATTGTAGGCTTGCTGGGCGCACAGGACGCAGAAAGCGATGATTCGCAGAATGTTACTACTGACAGATATCTGCTCGACGAGGACTTTGAAGTCCGATTTGCCGAGCTGGAGCTTGAAAAAGCAGACGATATTACCGATGATGTTTTATGCAATGCCCGCACCGCATTAGTGAGGCTGTATACCGATGAAACCAAAGCCGATCATAATGAATATGAGTTTATTGAGGGCAACATTGTCAGAATAAACGATGAATATTACCGTGATTTATCGGGCAAGGCAGATATTCTGCGGCAAGATATAATAGACGCTATCAATCATAACAACGAATAACGCCCAATTCCGCTATGAGCGTTTATCCATTGACAATTCTCAAATTTCCTGCAAGCGTGTATTCTGCAGAAAAACAAATGAAGCCGTCCTTTTTTAAGGACGGCTTTTTGTGCGTATCTGCGAAAATTTTGATTACTTATGAAACATAGCCCGAAAGGGTAATTCCAAGACCCTTGATTCCGTTTGCGATAATGCCTGCCACAACATTTGCACCTGTTTCGGTGAAGTGTGTAAAGTCAGTGCTGTCATCACTTGTCGAACCCATATAATAGCTGTATACGGTGTCATAGGCGGTCGAGTTGAACTGTGTTGTCATCGCCTGGCCAAGGTCAAAATAAGGAATATCATATTTGTCTGCAAGCATACGGCAGGCAGAATCAATATTTCTGTATCCGACTGTAAAGGGCTGGGTCTGGTTCTTGATTGAAAGCGTGGGGCTCATCAGAATAGGTGTTGCGCCCTTTTCTATTGCGCCTTCGATATAAAAGCTCATATAATACTCAAACGAGCCTTGCGCAGGGTTGTCAACATATCCGCAGACAGGGGCATAGCGCTCTGCATTTGATGAAGCACCGTCGTTTATGCCGAAGCACACGATGAGATAATCGCCGCTCTGAATCGAATCAAGAATTGTTGTCAATCTTCCGTTGTCATAAAAGCTCTTCGAGCTTCTGCCTGCAATTGCGTGATTGCTTACCGTCACGCCATCGCCAAAATAATCGCCAAGATAATAACCCCAGCCCTGCTGCGGCGCATAGCTTGCTTTATAGCTTTGTGCGGTAGAATCACTTGCGATATATACTGTAATGCCGTCTGTATCTTCGGGTGTTTCTTCTTCCTGAGTGGGAACATACGGCTCTGCAATCGGCTCATCGGTAAAGCTCAGGCGGACATAGTCCATATTAGGCGCGCCCTCGCTCATTGTCGAAGTAAGCGAAATTGTGTTGATGCCCTTTTGCAAAGGGAGCACGATTCCTCTTTCTTCCCACGTTGTCCATGCGGATGTCGTCAGAAAGCTCTGAAGCCATACATCCGTACTGCCGCTTACAGAAATCATCATTGAGCGGTCGTTTGCCGAAGCGTTTGCAATCTTGAACGAGCACAGATAATTTCCCGTATAAGGAACATTCACGATATATGTCATCGTCGAGCCGGCAATATTATCGAGATTAAGGTACTTTTCCTTGGAATATCCTGCGTTATTGTTTTCGGTGCCTCCCATTGCATACATAGCATCCACAGCAAAGTATTTTGCGTCCGCAAACTGACAATCCCTTGTGAGAATATACTGATTAAGAACCTTTGCGTCTGCTCCTGTAATGGCAAAATCGCCGCTGATTTCAGCTGCGTTTTCTGCAGCCGCATTATCAAATCCGCCTGTCATTCCGCGCTTCATTATAAGCGTATCGACAGCATTTACGGTTTCGTCACCGTTAAGGTCGCCCTGCCAGTAAGGATTTTCAACAGCCGCAGGATTGATTTTTATAACCTGCCAGTTCTGGTTTGCCGTGCCGTCACTTGCCCATTCAATAACATTTGCGCCATCTTCGGCAGAGCCCGATGTAACACCAATACAGCTTGCATCAGCAGTAACCTTTGTTCTGATTGTGTAAACACCCGATGATTCCTCGTGGAATTTAAACAGCTGAGCGTCGCAGTAGGTGTTCTGATAAATACCGATATTTGTGCCGTTGTCAACTGCTGCATAAGCAACATCAAGCAGATATGTATTGCCGTCACCGACGCCCGAATAAAGGTAATAATATCCGTCCGCGTCGCTCTTGACAAGCTTCCATGTATTTGCAGGTGTAATGCCCGTCAATCCGCTTGACTGGCAAACGTTTGTGTTGTTTGCGGCAACTCCGCCTTCTGCTGTAAGATAAAGCCCGCTGTTGACATTTTTTATCATGTAAAGGCTGTTGTTTTCAAACTGCGCACCTGCAAGTGTGCTTGCGCTAAAATCAACCTCACCTGCAATAAGCTGTGCCAGAATTGTAGCGCCTGCACGGTTGGGGTGAAGTGTATCGCCTTCCATATAAAGGTTATAAACCGCATCCTGACCGATTGTCAGGCAATAATCCTGCCAGAGTGTGAAAAGGTCGATAACCTGAATTCCCAGCTCGGTGCCAATTGTATCAAGCGTCGAACCGAACCAGCGTCCTGTAAGCAGCGGCGAATAGGAAATATCGCCTGCTCTTCCCTGCTGCTTTACAAGAACAACTATCATACCCTTTGCCATTGCACGCTGCGCCATATCCTTGACTGTTGCGTAATATTCATCTGCATCGGAGTAGTTTGTATCGTTTATGCCTATTGAAATGAAGTAATAGTCGCCTTCTTTTCCGTAGGTTTCAATTGCAGTAAACTGGCCTGCGCTTACAAAGCCTGCGGCATACTGTCCGCTTGCTGCCATGTTTCTTACCTGCCACTTGTCCGTGCCGATAACCGAAGGGAGCATCTGTCCCCAGCCCGCCTGCGTTGATGTATCAAGAGGATAATAGTTGCACACGGTTGAGTCACCGCATATCCAGATTGTGGGGTTTGTTTCGGTGGAAGTGGAAATCTGCGAAATTTCCAATGCCGAAAGCGTGAATGCATAGCCCGATTTGCCTGCACAGCAACAAATGTTGAGCTGACCGTCGGTAATCGGAATCTGGAAGGTGTCCGTAGCGTTGTTGCCTGTAAGGTTGATAAGCTGAAGCATTCCTTCAGCGGCAACGCTTGTGCGGTTTGTATTTCCGAGCCATACCGTTACCTGATAAAGTCCGTTGGGAACATCGGCACAGAATGTTGCCGTTCCTGTATTTGTTGAATTTGTAAACTGAACCGCATCGCTCAAAGCTCCGCTTCCTGCGGCGGAAACGTTTGTCACGGTGCAGTCCGAGCTGAAGCCATAGCCGGTTGAAGAGCTGTAGCTTGTTGAAGCTGTAACGCCTGTGTAGCCGCTTGCCGTACCGTTTGCGCCAAAGTCAAACTTCCAGTAGCTTGAAGCCGCATCAGCCGAAATGCCCGAAAAGCTCAATTGCGGCAGTATGCAAAGCATAACCGCAAGAGCCAAGGCAGCCGCCATAATGCGTTTTGCCGAGAAAATCACGTTTTTTCTGCTCATAAAAAATATCCCTTTCACATTTGTCAAAAATTTATATCGCCTTATAAACCAATTTACAAATAATTTTACCAACCCATATGTAAAAAGTCAATGTGAATTTCGCTGATTCTCTTGTCGTTTTCTGCTCACTTAGCAAAATTTGACATACAAAAGAAAAAAATCCGCCCCGAAAAACCGTCGGACGGATTATCTTTTCACGAATTATATGTGCTTTTTCGCTAAGATTTATGCACTTTTCGCTTAACTCTTCACGAGCCTAAACCAAAGCTTATCTGCAAAGCATTGTTTACCTTGTTCATTGCAAGACTGTCTATCTCACCCATACGCTCCTTGAGTCGCTTTTTGTCAATGGTGCGGATCTGCTCAAGAAGAACAATGCTGTCCTTGGCAAGCCCGCAGGATTGAGCATTCAGCTCAATATGCGTCGGCAGATGCGCTTTCTCCCGCTGGCTGGTAATCGCCGCCGCAATTACCGTGGGGCTGTGTCTGTTGCCGACATCGTTCTGGACTATAAGTACAGGTCTGATTCCGCCCTGCTCCGAGCCGACCACAGGGCTTAGGTCCGCATAATATATCTCTCCTCGCTTTATTCTTTCCGACATATCTGTCACACTCTCCCGATTTCTTTTTGCTCAGCGCAAAATTTATGCCGCCGCGCTTCACCCTTATTGTTGCCGACATATTTTGGTTTTAATCATTCTTTTTTATGTCGGGCAATTTCTTTTTATATTCTATGCGCAATTTGTCGAAATCGGCACAAATCATTTACCAATTGTATATTTAACGATTGTTTATACTATAAATAAATATTTAATGCGCAATATCAATACATTTTGTATAATAACCAGTCAAATTTACAAAAAAAGAAAACCCTCTTCGGCAAATCCAATAAACCGAAGAGGGAAAAGCGTTTTCACTTTATATTATTTATATTATTTTGCTATCTGATTGACGCAAAAATCTGAACCCAGAACATTGTTCCGTTTACTCTCACAACGCCGATACCCATTGAAGAAAAGTTTTCTGCAAGAATATTTGCCTCGTGAAGCGGCGAATTCATCCAGCCGTCCATAACAAAAGAGGGGGTGGAATAACCGCCGGCAATATTTTCGCCAATAGCCCACCACTGAACGCCGTATTCGGCAAATAATGAGTCAAGCCCACTTCCGTCAAGCCTTGTATGACTGAAAGATTGAGAGATTTCGTTTGCTCTGACCATTGCCATTTGATTGAGCGTTTCGTTCGTGGAATATGCCGGCAGACCACGGCTGCGGCGCTCCTCATTAACGAGCCTCAAAACTTCATCGGCATATGCGTCAAATTCATCCACAGTCGTTGTCACAACGGGAGCCGGTGTGGTGCGCGCTGTTGTCGTTGTGGTAACAGGGGGCGCTGTTGTGGTCGATGTTGTGGTGGTTGTGGTAGTTGTAGTGGTTGTAGCGACAGGTGTCGTAGTGGTCGTCGTAACCGCAGTAGTGGTTACTGCGGTTGTTGTCGTTGCTGCTGTCGTTGTGGTTGTCGTAGTCGTGGTTGTGGGCGTAGTGGACTTGGGCTTCTTTTGGTCCTCGTGCGAATCTTCACTATGAGATGTCTTTTTATCGTCGTCTTCATTATTCGTTTGCGCTTCTTCAGCGCCTTCGGAAAGCGACGTTGATTCATCAGAAACCACAACCTCGACACAGCCCGCCAGCGGAACCACCATAGCTATCGCCATAAATACAGCCAAAAGCCTGCACGCAACGGCACTGATATATGTGGACGTCTTTAAGATTTTAACTTTCTTTCTGATCATAAAATCACCGCCTGTCATATATAAATCTGTATAACCAATATACAGAGACACTTTTCTTGTTATCATTATATCACACAAAAATATTATTTGTCAAGGAAAACTTTTGTGTTTTTTTGCCAAGACGTTCTTTTTTGTTGCAAAGAAAACAAATATATGCTAAAATTATAATAGAATTATATTGACAAAAGGAAGTGTTAAAATGGATTGTACAAAAACCGTTGATAAAATGCGCCTTGAAAGAACCGCTAAAGCACTTTGCGCAAACAATATGGACGCATATGTTGTTGAAAGCCGCGAGGAAGCAAGAAAAATTGTTGAAGATTTGCTTTATGAGGGTGCAACCATTTCAAACGGCGGCACCGTCACAGCACAGCAATGCGGGCTTTTTGATATTTTTGAATCGGGTAAATACAATTTTCTTGACCGTTCAAAGGCAAGCGATGCAACCGAAGTATATCGGCAATCGTTTTTCGCCGATTTCTACTTTACAAGCGCAAATGCAATTACCGAAAACGGCGAACTTTACAATGTTGACGGCAACAGCAACCGCATTGCCGCAATTGCGTACGGGCCGAAAAACGTCATTGTGCTCGCCGGAGTCAACAAAATCGTAAAGGACCTTGACGCGGCGCAAAAGCGCGTAAAAATGATTGCGGCTCCTGCAAACACCATCAGATTGGGAATAGAGAGCTATTGCTCAAAAACCGGCGAATGTATGGCGTTTAAATCCGACAATGTGACGATGTGCGACGGCTGTGCTTCTGACACCAGAATCTGCTGCAACTACCTTGTCAGCGCACGCCAGCGCATAAAAGGGCGGATTAAGGTTATACTTATCAACGAAAGCTTAGGCTTCTGATATGCCGCATTTTTTCAAAAAAATATTTCTTGCGCTGTTTCTCACTCTTGCTTTATCAATATATGCCGCCTGCCAAAGCTCTGACAACAGCCAAACAGAGTTTGACACGGTTGAAATATTTGCAATGGATACCGTTATAAGCATAAAGGCATATGGCTCAAATGCCGAAAAAGCGCTTGATGCCGCAGTGCAGGAAATTCACCGTCTTGAAAAACTCTTATCCGTCACGGAAAAAGACAGCGAAATTTACAAGCTGAACAGCCTAAAGAGTATTACTGCCTCGGATGAGGTTGTCAATTTGCTTGCGCTGTCACAGGAAATTTCATCCAAAACCGACGGGGCTTTTGATATAAGCGTTTATCCGCTTGTTTCGCTCTACGGCTTCACTAAGGGGGAATATCGTGTGCCCGAGCGGTGCGAGCTTGAGGCGGCGCTTGGTTGCGTCGGATATGAACATATATTGATACAGGGCGATAAAATCGAGATTCCGGACGACGCAAGCGTGGACCTCGGAGCAATTGCCAAAGGGTACTGCGGCGACCGTGTTGCGGCTGTTTTAGAACAAAACGGCGTTTCGTCCGCTGTTATATCCATCGGAGGAAACGTCCGTCTTTTGGGGAAAAAGCCCGATGCAGACGGCTATTCAATTGCTATACGCGACCCGAACAACACACAAGAATACATCGGAAGCGTAACTGTTTCGGATTGCTCGGTTGTGACTTCAGGCTCATATCAGCGATATTTTGAGGAAAACGGCGTAATATACCATCACATAATCGACCCAAAAACCGGGCTTTGCGCCGACAGCGGACTTTCAAGCGTAACGGTCATCTGCAAAGACGGTGCAACAGCCGATGCGCTTTCAACGGCGTTTTTTGTTATGGGACAGGAGCAAGCCGAACAATATTATCGCAATACCGATGAAATTTCGGTCATTCTTGTCAGCGACAGCAAAGAAATCACCGTAATCGGAGAGGTCGAATTCGCTCCCGTCGAATCATCCGAATACACTTATTCAACGACAAAATAAAAAATTTGGAAAAATTTTAAAAAAAGTCTTTACAAATCAAAAAATATGTGATATAATAATTTGCGTTGAATATTGGGGTGTCGCCAAGTGGTAAGGCAACGGACTCTGACTCCGTCATTCCAAAGGTTCGAATCCTTTCACCCCAACCAGAAAAATACCCATCACTTTTTTAGTGATGGGTATTTTTTTGATGTGGTGCATGGTAAGCAGACACCTTTGTAAATTGCCAACGGCAATTTGGATCGCTTTGCGAGGCATTAAAGCATAGCATTTCTGCAATTTGTTTTATGTTGATGCAACTGTAACTTGCCCAAGTGCTCTCACACCGAGCATAGCGATTGGTTCATGAATCCTTTCACCCCAACCAGAAAAATACCCATCACTTTTTAAGGGGCGGTCGATAAAGAAGTTTTATCGTATGTACCGAAAGGTTGCGTAGGAAGACCCTACGCAGCCTTTCTCTTTTTGTCGTAAACCACACTGTCAGCAGTAACTGTTGCTGTTAGAACATTAAATCGGAAGCAGATGTCAATCTGCTGCGTTCTGTGTCCGCTGGACTTGTCAGGTGCGTGTACGACAATCTTTTCAATGAATTCGTGCATAATTTCGGGAGTCAGCTTCGGGATTTCGGAATACTTACGTACTATTCCGATAAACTGTGCCGTGTCAGCGTTCTTCTGTTCACTGGCTTGAACAAAAGCTGTCAGTTCTGATACAACCTGTCGAAGTTCCTTCTGCTCGGCTTCATAATTCTTCGACATTATCTCAAAACGCTCATCAGAAATCTTGCCCGATACGTTATCCTCATAAAGCCTTGTAAACAGCTTGTCCAGTTCCGAAACCCTCTTTTCTGATTGGGCAAGTCTTTTCTTTGCCGCTTTCAGTCCAGCAGACTGTTTCTGTATTGAATTCTGCATTGCAAGCTCAACGAATTCTTCCTCGTGTTCTCTGACATAGGTTGTAATCTTTCTCAGTTCACTTAACACAAGTTCTTTAAGCACAACCGTGCGGATAAAATGCGCTGAGCATTCATCCTTGCGTTTGGCATAAGTAGAGCATTTAAGATGTTCCTGTTCTGCGGTAAGAGATGTTGACCTGCAAAGATACATTTTCTGTCCGCAATCTGCACAGTATACCATTCCCGAAAAAGGATTAACTTCCTCACACTTCTGAATTCTACGCTTATTCTTGCGAAGCTCCTGCACTAAATCAAAGTCGTGCTGTGAAATAATCGCAGGGTGAGTGTTCTCAAAAATCTGCCATTCGGACTTTGGATTATCAATTTTCTTCTTGTTTTTGTAGGACTTTTTCTTGGTCTTGAAATTTGCGGTGTGTCCTGCATATTCAATTCTGTCAAGCATTTTATTGATAGTCTGCTCGCCCCAATAAGTCGGATTTCTGAACGGACGAGCTCCGCCCTTGCCCTTGGACTGCTCATAAGCTGTGGGAATGAGAATATTGTCATTTCTCAAAGCCTTCGCTATCTGTGCAGGTCCGTATCCATCAATACACATCTGGAACACTCGTCTTACAACCTCAGCAGCTTCATCATCTACAATCCACACATTCTTATCGGTTTCGCTTTTCTTGTAACCATACGGCGGCTTGCCAAGAGGTTTCCCCGACTGACCTTTTGCCTTGAATACTGCTTTAATCTTTTTTGAACAGTCACGAGCGTACCAGTCATTAAAAACATTCTTGAAAACCATCATTTCGTTCTCGCTACGCAGAGTGTCAACGTTGTCATTGATTGCGATATACCGAACATCGTAATCAGGCAATATCATTTCAATATATTGTCCTGTCATAAGATAATCTCTGCCGAAACGTGATAAGTCCTTTGTAATGATAGTTCCGATTTTGCCAGACTTCACATCTTCCATCATTCTCATAAAATCAGGTCGATTAAAATTTGTTCCGCTGAAACCGTCGTCAACATAGAACTGTGTGTTTCCGAGTCCGTTTTCATCAGCATATTTCTTTAAAATAGCTTTCTGATTGGCGATTGAATTACTTTCACCTTGTAAATCATCGTCGTTGCTCAAGCGACAATAAAGAGCCGTAATCTTGTCTGTAAACATAACCATTCCTTTCCGACAATTACGGCGGCTAATGTACTATAATTATAGCTCATCCACCGTAAAATATCAATACTTTAAAGTGATGAATTCTTGTTTTTCATAAAGTCGTGAAACGGTTATGCCGCTTGTTTCTTAATATCACGCTCTATCAATCGACGCACTACGTCGGAAATATTTTCTTTACAATTGGGTGCGAACTTTACGTTCACGATATATGTCGTATTACCGATTTTGTATTCGGTTGCAGATGTGATATCCTTTTGCATATACGCAAGCCTCCTTCCTCCGAAAATAAACATTTAGCATCTTCCTTTCCTTTGATTTATTCCAATTCAGCAGTACGCCTACGCTGAATTTCATTCTGCTTTTCCTCATAATTTGTAAGTCGCTGTACATTATAAATGAGCGTTTCCATAACCGCTACATCATCGCCCAGCTTCTCAACCTTTGCACGGTCAACTTCAGCAGATTTTGTCAGCTCGTCAAGTTCTCTCTGCCACGCTTTCGGAGCAATTTTTGCACCGCTGAGCTTGTTGTCATAAAAAGTTTTCGCCGTCTTGAATAATGCGATTTCCCCATAATGCTTGTCATGAAACTTTTCCTTTTTCTTCGGATTTGTAATAGACTGCCACTCCAGATAAACCGCTTTATTCTCCTTGTATCGAGGATAATTATTCAGCAATTCTTCAAGTTCCTTAATACGATTTTGTTTACCGATAAGCTCTCTCTTATGAGATTTCAGAGTTTCCTTTGTCTGAGAACTTTTCTCTGCAAGCTCGGACAGCGTTCCGATTTTATGCCCCTGCACGAAAGCTATAAGGTGAGTCAAATCCTTGAACTTTGCAATCTTTTTCAGATTGGAAACACTGACACCACGCACCTCCGAAAATTTAATTCCGTTATCGTGAAAGCGCATAAGCATTTCAACAAGGCTGTCCTCTTTCGGGATTTCCTTCATCTTGGCAAGCTCATTATCAAGCACATCAATACGTTTGAGCAGAGCGGAAATTTTTGCGTTTATGGACTTGATTTCACGGTTGGTATCGCCTTTGATGGTGCGTATGCCTTTAAGCTCCATCTGCGTTGCGGCGACTCCCATATGGACTGTTGGTTTTTCCAATCTGCCCTGTCTTTCAAATGAACGGTGGTCTACTTTTTCGATAATGCCTTTTTCAGCAAGTGCGGAATTTATGAAATTTTCCCATTCAGTTCGCCACTCCTCAGCCTTTTCCCGATTGTTCCAGTCAGTTGTCTGAACGGTGCGGCACTTGTAAGTCCGCTTGCGTTTATCATAAATTTTGTTGCCGTTCTTATCAAGCAGATACTCTTTCTTTTGCTTATCACCCCAAGTCCCGTCATCATTGAACGGACGCATTGTCAGCATAATATGAGCGTGAATATTTTTCTGCTCACGATTGGGATTGTGAATACAGACATCGGCACACATACCTTTATCAGCGAAAGTCCGCTGTGCAAATTCTTTCGCAAGAGCAACACACTCTGCTTCTGAAAGTTCATTCGGCAGCGCAATTTCAATCTCCCGTGAAAGCTGTGCGTTCTTGGATTTTTCAACAGCTTCGACAGCGTTCCAGAGCGTAGAACGGTCTGCATATTCTCTCGGAGCATTGTTGGGGAGGAGAATTTCCGTGTGAACAATGCCGCCTTTTCGTGTGAAGTCGTGAGTAGTTCCGCCATAGTCGTTCGTGAGCTTTTCGCCCGAACGATAAGCAGCGGCGGCAACAGCAGACTTGCCCTTGCCACGGCTGATAATTTTGATGGAGCAATGATAGATTGCGATTGTCAAAACCTCCTTTTCTTTTCTGAGCAGTATTGCGAATTGCCTCGCAGAGCGCACATACCACGTTTGTGGTATATAAGTGCGCCCTTGTCCCAAGGGAGGCAGTATTGCCGAACCTGCAAAACAGCTTTTTCAAGAATTATCACGCAGACTTTCAGGAAAGTGTATGCCCTGTAAACCGCCGGGAAGATTTCCGAAAGCTATCTTGATGATGTGCTTCATCTGCTCATTGGTGTAGCTCTCGGCGTCGGGAATAAAGCTCTCCAGAATTGCGCCACGCTCGATAAGGCGATGGTTGCGACTGCGTCGTTTCTGCTCCTTGTAACGATTTTTCAGCGTATCAAGCTTGTGCCTGTCCTGCGTTTCCTTTTTCGTCAGACGGTCAAGCTCAGCCTGAAGCTTGTTGCGCTCGGCAAGAGCTTTTTCAATTTCGGCTTCGGTGCGGATAAGTTCCTTTTCTTCGTTCATTGTAGTATCCTCCTAAAATAGATTTCAGCAGATTTCTGCCGACATACGCTTTTGCGTTATGTAAAAATCGGAGGAGTTGAGATGCATCAGCTTCCCATTCTGGGAATGTGCCAATGGGGTGAACGTTTCGTTCATCTCTTGTGAGGTGGTGAATTACCACCTCGTCTGTATTTCTAAAGTCGCATTTCACGACGTCAGATAATTTCGCTCACTGCACTCGCCCTGAAACAAGGCGTCCTTTGAAATAATCATGCAGATATTTTTCGTAGAATAGCCGATGAGAAGAAATGACACATCAGCTTTTTCAGACAAAACAAAAAGCCGTTACACCCACATAACTACAACAAGCCAGACCCAACAGTTTTTTCTGATGAGCCAAAACTTATTCGATTGTTATGTTAGTGTAACGGCTTTAAATCTCCGTTATCATTCGGCTGATAAGATTACAACCGACCGCCTGAGTAAAAATACTCGGCACAATATATACGCTACTCTTTATAGAGTGCCAAATGCAAGAACACTCGTTCTGCTACGTTTTCTATTCTACAACATTATTTGATTTTTGTCAACCCCAAAAATCAAGAAAACTGCATAACCAAGCCATTTCTAAGCTCAGATATAGTGGTGGAGTAATAGGGATTAGATTTAATTTTCCGCATAATTTCTGAGAAAAATAAATCCGTTGTATCATTTTTGAAACAGGATAGTGGGTGGAGATAACTCCAATATTTCACAAAAATTTCACATTTGAAATTGAGGTGTAACACTGATTTTTGAAAATTAGCACAAGTGCGTAACGAACTGCGGCGGAGTTATATCCTACGGCGTATACGGATGAAATAAAACCTATTATACAAATAGCAGAGTGGCAAAAACCACTCTGCTTAATTTTATGCGTACAATTCCCCAGCCGTATCCTTATAATACTCCGCCTGAGCCGTCCAGAGTTCCGTATAAACCCCACCCTTGCTGAGCAACTCATCGTGTGAGCCACGCTCCGCAATCCGTCCGTTTTCCATAACAGTTATCTCATCGCAGAAACGGCAGGAGGAAAGACGATGTGAAATGTATATCGCCGTTCTTGTGCCAACTATTCCGTTGAACTTGGTGTAAATATCGTGTTCGGAGATAGGGTCAAGTGCAGCTGTAGGCTCATCAAGAACAATAAATGGTGAGCCTTTGTAAATTGCTCTTGCAAGGCACAGCTTCTGCATTTCACCACCCGAAATTTCTACACCCTTATCGTCGAAATCCTTGTAAAGACAGGTTTCAATGCCGTTTTCCATTGTGTCAAGACGTTCTGAAAGCCCTGCTCTTCGGACACAGTTTTCAACACGCTCTGCGTCATATTCCGTATCAGCCGCAACATTCTCCGCAAGACTGAACGAAAACAGCTTGCTGTCCTGAAACACGACTGAAAAAAGCGCCATATACTCCTCGTACTTGTATTTCCTGATGTCAATGCCGTTGAGTGTTATTTCTCCCTCGGTAGGGTCGTAAAGTCGGCAGAGGAGCTTAACAAGCGTAGATTTTCCGCAGCCATTTTTGCCCACAAGTGCCATCTTCTCACCGATACGCCATTTTAAATTTACATCCTTCAACACATAATCCTCGCTGTCGGGATATTTGAAATAAACGTGCCTGAACTCAAATTCGTACTCGTTATCGTCACGCTTTTCGGTAGGGATTGTACCTTTATATTTTTCGTCAGGAATGTCGAGAAAATCGAAATACTGCTTGCAGAAGGTCGGCGTTATTTTCAGCAGACCCATTCCGTCTGAAATTTCCGAAACGCCTGCGGATATTTCACTGAAATATCCCACAAAAGCTATAACCTCACCGGGGGTAAGCATTCCACTCATTGCCCTTAACACCGCAAAACCATACATAAGTATCTCGGTCAGAATATTTACAAGCTGAAAGAGAAAATTCGGAAGCATTGCATTTTTATATCCCCGAAGCCAGCCTTCAGAATTTGTTTTTTGTGCCTTGTCAAGCTCCTTTTCAATAAGGCTCTGCTGTGAATACATTCTTATCTCTTTGCCGTTGCGGTAATTATTTAATACATAATGATTAAAAAAGTTGTTGGCACGGTCTGCCATAATAACATTTTTATCATTATGTATTTTTTCAAAGCCTACTATTGCTTTGGGATTTATCACCAAGGATTTTATAAATTCCAGCACTGTCACAATTACCGCCACTGAAACAAATCCCCATACAGACTGCACAAAACCCATAAAGCCTGTCGTTTCGGTTGGCTGTCTGAAAGCAATTGGAATAATAAGAACAACGCCCAATACCACCATAAAAGCTCCGCCGACAGTATTTCTGAAATAGTTGCATAAAGCCTCAATTCCTGCGGTTCTGTTTTCGGGCTGACGCTGTGCTTTTGCATACCTGTTCTGTGTATCCGTACTTTCAAGATGAACAAAATCCATAGTCATAACCTTTTGCCAAAGGCTTTTCTGCATATTTGTGGTTTTTCTGAAGCTATGATAATTATTGCGTCTGAAAAGAAATCTTTGTATCACGGAAAGTAACGCCTCAATACCAACAACTATCGCCGCATAAATAAGCAGAGTTTCGATAGGCTTCGCCGCTGCAATTCCGTCAATGACAAGTGCAGACAGAAAAACCGAAAATATATTGCCAGAAAGGTCAACACAATATTTTATCGTATCTCTCGCAATATAGCCTTTGTCTGCCTTGCCAACAGCCTTAAGCGTTCGCCGTATTATCTCCCGTTTCTCTTTTGGAGTAAGAAGCTTTTCGTTATTGTCACTCATTTATCTGCACCTCCTCATCATTGTAATAGCTGCTCTGAAGCTCAAAAAGCTCTGCATACTTTCCACCCTGTGCCATAAGCTCCGAATGGCTTCCGCACTCGGCAATTGTGCCGCTTTCTATCAGAATTATTCTATCGCAGAAACGTGTCGAAGCAAGTCTGTGTGAAATAAAAACGGAGGATTTTCCTCTTGAAAAATCAGCATAATTAAGATACATTTTCTGCTCTGCAATGGGGTCGAGAGCCGCTGTCGGCTCGTCAAGTAAAAGTATAGGAGCATCCTTATACAATGCCCTTGCAAGTGCAAGCTTCTGCGTTTCTCCTCCCGAAAGCTCAGTTGCATTTTCAAAAACAGATTTTATAAGCTTTGTATTTTCCTTCTCGGGAAGGTTCATAACTTTTTCATAAATACCAGCCTTTTTCATACAGCTATATACTTTTTCAAGATTATACTTACCTGTTTCTGCCCCCGAAATGTTTTCGGCAATAGTTACGGGCAAAACGCAGATATCCTGAAAAACCGCACTAAAAAGCTTGAAATATTCATCTCTGTTATAGCTGTTCACGGGCTTGCCGTTCAGTAAAATCTCGCCCTCAGTAGGGTCATAAAGTCCGCAAATAAGCTTTATCAGTGTTGTTTTTCCTGCACCGTTAAGTCCCACAAGTGCAAGCCGTTCTCCCTTATTAAGCTTAAAGGAAATATTATTAATCGTAGGCTTTTCTGCACTGCTGTATTTATAGCTTACATTTTTAAATTCAATTTCACATTCTCCCGTCGGCAATTTTTCCCCGACTCCACGATTTGTTTTATCCTCAATATCAAGGTATTCTCTCGAAAATGAAATATTTTCTGAAAGCCAGTTAAAGCCCGAAGCCTTATCAAAAACCTCTCTTACCGCCCAGCTGAAATCGGATATCGAATTAAAGTACAGCACAAAATCACCTGCGCCGATATTCCCGTTTACAACCATATAGATTACACAGGCATAAGCGGCAAAGTTTGACAAATACACCATCAGCACACGGGCGAGGTCATGCCTGAACGACCATTCGTCCTGCTGTTCATACCAGTTAAGTCTGTTACTGAACGCCCTTGAGAACAGCTTTGAAAACCACTTATCCATACCGTAAACACGAACGTCCTTTGCGGCTGAAAAATCACTTGCTGCATCGCTTATATAATTAAGCTCACGGACATATTTCTGCCAGTTATCCGACATATTCCATATCCACATCATTTTATGCCGCTCGATATAGAAGCTTGCTATCGCAGGAACTCCGACAATTAACAGCATAACGGGACTAAGCATCGAAAGTATTCCGCCGTATGCTGCAACACGCAAAACCGCTGACAGAAATAATTTTATTGTGTTTACAGTCTGATACGATATATAATCAGAGCCTACCCACGCCTTTTGTATGGCGTTGCTGTTTTTACAGCTTTCATTGTTTTCATAGTCCGTGGACATATTTTTGCGTATGATTTTTCGGGTTGTATGGCAGGCAAATTTATAATTTCCGTAATATCCGCCGTAATCATAAATTTCGTTCGTGATATATTTTGTAATCCGCTCGCCGATAATAAGCAAAAGACATACCACCGCAAGCTGAACTCTTGATGATGTTCCTAAGGCAAGCTCAACAACATATTTTCCTGTAAAGGTTGTGAAAAGCGATTCAGCGACAAGTGCTATTACCTGAGCAAAAATCAGAATAAGCATCAGCGGATGGCTTTTCCATAGTTCCGCAAGAATATACCGCATATTCTCAGAGGTTTTATACTTGATTTTTGCCTGCTCCTTTCGGTAGTTTGCCCAGTCCTCTTTCTTCTTTTTCTTATCCCATTTTGTTACCTTAACCATATTTCGTTTCACCTCTCAATCACTATAACATAAAAACGACCGTTCGTGTTGATTTCGGAACGAACGGTCAATAAACGGAACGAATGGTAAATCAGGCGGTCTGCAAAGGTATCATTATCTCGGTAGCAAATATGCCCTCCTCGTTCTGTCGATTGACATAGCCGCCGTATTTCTTGGCAACTCTGTCAATTCTGAACAGACCATAACCGTGTTCGCCTTCTTTCGTAGAAAGATAAGAGCCTTTTTCCTTGCATACTTTGCCTGCCGAGTTCTGCACCGAAAGATAAAGCTGACCTTTCAGCTTACCGATATAGACACGCATAAAGCGTTCTTCCTCGGGAAGCGTACCGCAGGCTTCAACTGCATTATCGAGCATATTTCCAAGCACCGAGCAAAGCTCCACATCACTCATAGGGAGTGTTTCGGGAACATTCGCCTTGACGTTAAGCTGAACATTCATCTTCTCCGCAACATTCAGCTTGCTGTTTAAGATAGCGTCAGCCATAACATTACCCGTTTTGATTACTGTGTCAACAGTGTCAAGGTCGTCTGCAAGTTCGTTAAGATAGTCTGAAAGTCCGTCATAATTCTCCTGTGAAAGCTGGATTTTCATATTATTGATGTGGTTGCGGTAATCGTGTCTCCAGCCACGAACCTGACGGTACATATTCTGAATTTCACGCACCTGCTTTTCGATAAGTTCGCTCTGAAATCGTTCAATGCGACGGTCTATCATATTGTAGAGGGTGCGGCGGAGCAAGAAAAATCCTATAACGCAAGTGACAGATAAGAGTATTATCACACCAATTATTATTGCAATTTTCATAATCTATCCTTTCGTGTAGAACTTAATAAACTTCTCATTTACATCTTTATAAAGTCGCCTTGAAAGCGGAACGCTATCACCATTGTCAAGAATAATCTCTGTCTTTCCGATACTCCTTACATACCTCAGATTTACAATATAGGAACGGTGGCAGGAAATAAAGTCAGAACTAAGATTGCTGCTAAAATTACCAATACCTGTTTCGCATATCAAAACTTGCTCTTTGGTGTGGATGTGAGTTTTCTTGCCCACAGCCTCGCAGCACATTATCATATCGGGCGAGAGGTGTAGTGTCTTATCCTCGCATTTGATTGTAATTTCATTTGCGGGAGTATGACGCTTTATGTAACGGTCAAGAACAGCAAACAGCTTTTGCTTGTCCGCAGGCTTTAAAAGATAATGCAAAGCCTCCACTTCATAGCCGTCGCCAATATAATCTGAGTAACCTGTTATGAAAACGATAGGAAGCATATCTCCGTCAGAGCGCAGCTTCTTTGCAAGCGCCATACCATTAAGCTGTTTCATTTCAATGTCAAGCAGAAGCAGGTCACAGGGCTTGTCAGGATAGCTGAAAAGAAAGCTCTCTGCACTTATGTATTCTTCTATTGCAAGAGCAAAAGGCTTATCCACCGACCATTCATCAAGCAGACGGCGAAGCTCTTTTATTTGATTTTCGTTGTCATCGCATATTGCTATTGTCAGCGGCATAGGTTTCACCTCGATTTCGTACTCATAAAAACAGTATAACATAATTCGAGGTATAATTCAATACAGCTTTGAGGCAAAACAAAAGCAGTACCGCAATTAAGCGATACTACTCTGTTTGTTTTTACATAGCCACCGATTGTCTTAAACCATTTGAGTTGAAAACTTCTCTATGGCTACCGCCCTTTAGTGGTGGGTATTTTTTTGATGTGGTGTATGGTAAGCAGACACCTTTGTAAATTGCCAACGGCAATTTGGATCGCTTTGCGAGGCATTAAAGCATAGCATTTCTGCAATTTGTTTTATGTTGATGCAACTGTAACTTGCCCAAGCGCTCTCACACCGAGCATAGCGATTGGTTCATGAATCCTTTCACCCCAACCAGAAAAATACCCATCACTTTTTTAGTGGTGGGTATTTTTTTTGATGTGGTGTATGGTAAGCAGACACCTTTGTAAATTGCCAACGCAATTTGGATCGCTTTGCAAGGCATTAAAGCATAGCATTTCTGCAATTTGTTTTTATGTTGATGCAACTGTAACTTGCCCAAGTGCTCTCACACCGAGCATAGCGATTGGTTCATGAATCCTTTCACCCCAACCAGAAAAATACCCATCACTTTTTAGTTCGATTGTCATATAGAAGTATTAAAATGCCACTTTTGATATTGATGTCAAAAGTGGCTTTGCGTTTCTTGTGTCATTGACTTTTTCTGGTTTTATTGTTATAATCAGCTTATAAAAAATCGGAATTTGTGGTGCAAAATAACAGAGGAAATATAAAATGAAAATCGCACTTATTGTAATTGATATGCAAAATGACTATCTTTATGAGAAAAGAAAAGACAAATTTGCTTATAATACTTCTGAACTAACCGCCGCAGTAAATGAACTTATACACCAATATAATGAAAACACCTGTGATGTTATATACATTCGTCACATTATTCAGAATTTACCTACCAACCGACTGCTTTTTGGCTTTTCTATAGCAGGAACTGAAGGTGCTGAACTTTTTAGCGGATTGGATATAGTTTCAGAATATTGTTTTGATAAACTTGTTGGTGACGCGCTTTCCAATAAAAAACTGCGTGAACTTATACAGCAAAAAGGGTACCATACACTCCATCTCTGCGGTTTGGATGAGTGTGGCTGTGTGGCTTCTACGGCACTTGGAGCTGCAAAACGAGGAATAAAAGCAGAGATCATTCGCAAAGGAACAGCCACAGTGTATCCGAGTAAATTAGCCAAAACTCACGAAAAGCTCGATAAATCAGGGATAAAGTACATATAATTACCAGTTTATTGATGAGGTAACAAAACAAAAGCGGTACTGCTTAATTGCAATACCGCATTTATATTTCCGAAAGTTATTGTGTGCAGTAATATGCTGTTACAAAGCCTTTCCGCTTGCAAGCTCAGCAACGGTAATACCGTCAAAATACTCATTGGTCAGACGGTGAAACTCTCTCCACATAGAAAGCGTCTTGCAGGAAGATTCTTTCATACACGGCTCAGCCGAACAACTAAGGCAGGCAACGGGAGCAAGATCTCCTTCAGTAAGGCGGAGAATTTCTCCGACAGTGCATTCCTCAGGAATACGACTCAGTCTGTATCCGCCGCCCTTTCCGTGTATCCCTTCTACAAATCCGTTTTTAACAAGAACGGGAAGTATTCTTTCAAGATATTTCAATGAAATTTCCTGGCGAGCCGCAACCTCTTTCATAGGTATATAGCCGTCATTGCTATGCTCTGCAAGGTCAATCATAACACGCAGAGCGTATCTGCCTCTTGTTGAAATCATCATAGTAAACACCTCTCGTCTATTGTATCACAACACAACCGCAAAAGTCGATCACTCGGAGAAAAGCGGTGTCGAAAGATATCTGTCACCTGTGTCGGGAAGCAGAACCACGATGTTTTTGCCCTTATTTTCAGGGCGCTTTGTGGGGTCGGGAGTTTCCTGTCCAACGTGAAGCTGTAATGTTTCAAATTTATAGTTAGCCATAATTCTATTTCCTTTCGTATTTAAAATGTGGATTATTTTCAATAATCAACATCGACACATTCGTCCGAATCGGAAATTCTCTCTTACAAGCTTTTCAAAAGTAAATGTCATAATATCACCTGATTTTCAATCCTGCTCATTTAGTAGGTTGGTGCCGTTATAACGCCAATTACCTGCTTTGTCAATAGGCAATTTGAAATTTTTACAAAAAAATTATACAAAACACAGCAAAATCCGCATTGCCATCTTAACATAATGACAATGCGGATTTATTATTTATAAACTATAAAAAAGATCTGCTCTATTTTTTCTTGATTTTTGCAGCAACTACGACAGCCGCCACAAGAACAACACCTGCAACAGCGCCGATTATAATCCATTTGTTCGAGCCGTCGCTGTCGTCCTTAGCGTCGTCGGCACTTGATGTGTCCTTCGCCGAAACCTCAGCAGAGGCTGTTGTTGTGGTCACTTCGGGTGCGTTTTTGGCGTCAACATAGCTCTTGACGATTTCGTACCAATAATCGCCCATTTTTGTATAGCCTTCCTGCGTGGGGTGAACGCCGTCATAAAGGTCAGCCTTTGTGACAACGCTTGCAATATCGGCAAGCTCTACATTCTTGCCCTGTGACTGAAGATTGTCAACGGCATCCCTTATTGCCTGATTGCACTGGTTGACATAGTTATCCATAATCTCAACCGTGAAAATTTCGGGCTTTATGTAGGTTGTATCGTTTGCGTCCATAGGCGGCAGAGTTGCAATATAAAGCACGCCGTCCTCGGCGTCGAGATGTGCAAGAATCTGGTCAGCAAGCGCTGTAATTCGGTCACCGAAGGTGTCCATTTCATATGCGCTTAAAATATCATTTGTACCGATCTGCAAAAGAACCATATCGGCAGGGTTGTCTGTCAATATTGTATCGACCACCTGCGAAAGACCGCTGCGGTTATCGGCAGCAGGGTTCTTGTCGGGGGTAAACGGGTTGATCGCCCAGCCTGTATAACCTGCGTGGTTGTAGTCATAAAGACCTTCACCGTTTGAGTGGGGGCCGACTAAATCAACCTGGCTTGAGTAGCCGTTTATATGCAACTGATAGCAAAGCTCAATACGGTATGCGCCCTTGTACCAGAAGCCGTCGGTTATGCTGTCTCCAAGGCACATTACTTTGACAGTCTCAGGAGCTTCGGTAACCGCCGGGTCTGCAGCCGCTGCCGAAGCTGACATGGGCGAGAGTATTGTAAGAGCGCAAAGCGACATTGCAAGTTTTTTAAGAAGCTTCATAAACAAAACATCCTTTCGCCAATGTATTAAAGCTGTGCAAGCTTTGCACACTGCTCTTTGATTGCGGGGTAAATCTCTGTATACAGTTTGTAATATTTTTCATATTCTATACTGTTTGTTTCTACAGGATTCTGCACCTTATCAGTTTTGATTATAGCAGAGCACGCCTGCGGCACGCTATCATAAACCTTAGCGCCGACGCTTGCAAGAATTGCAACGCCCAGTGCGGGGCCTTCCTTAGAAGCAACAGTCTTTACAGGGCAGTTATAAAGATCGGCAAGCATCTGTCTCCACAACGGTGATGCTCCGCCGCCGCCGCAAGCCATCATATCGCTGATATCAATATTCATTTGGCGGCATACTTCAAGACAATCACGAAGAGAATAAGCAACGCCTTCCATAACAGCACGCAGCATATCACGCTTTGTATGCATTGCCGAAAGTCCGAAGAACATACCTCTTGCGTTGGGGTCAAGGTGGGGTGTGCGCTCGCCCATAAGATAGGGGAGGTAGAGCAGACGGTTTGCGCCTATCGGCACATTTTCAGCCTGCTTATCCATAAGATAATATTCATCAACGCCCATATATTTTGCGGTTTCCTTTTCGGCGTTGCAGAAATTATCTCTGAACCATTTCAAAGAAAGTCCTGCGCCCTGAGTAACGCCCATAACGTGCCAGCAATTCGGCACTGCACAGCAGAAGGTGTGAACTCTGCCCTTTAAATCGATTGTAATATCCGATGTGTGAGCAAAAACAACACCGCTTGTGCCGATTGTGGTGAAAGCCTTGCCGTTTTCTACAACGCCCGTGCCGACAGCCGCCGCAGCATTATCGCCTGCGCCGCCCACAACTATTGTGCCCTTTTCAAGTCCGCAAAGCTGCGCCGCCTTTTCGGTAAGCTGACCTGTAACTTCGGGCGATTCATAAACCTTGCCAAGCATTGATTTATCGATATCGAGCTTTGAAAGCACCTCATCAGACCAGCATCTGTTGGGAATATCGAGCAGCTGCATACCCGAAGCATCGGAAACTTCGGTTGCAATTTCGCCGGTAAGCATAAATCTTACATAATCCTTAGGCAAAAGTATATAGCGGCATTTTGCATAATTTTCGGGTTCGTTATTTCTCACCCAGAGTATTTTTGAAGCCGTAAAGCCTGTAAGTGCAGGATTTGCGGTGATTTCAATAAGTCGCTGCGCTCCGACTTTTTCGGTAATTTCATCACATTCTGCGGCGGTTCTCTGGTCGCACCAGATGATTGACGGACGGATAACGTTATAATCCTTATCGAGCATAACAAGACCGTGCATCTGTCCCGAAAGGCCGATGCCCTTTACCTGCGTTTTATCAACGCCGCTTTTTGCCATAACGGCACGCATGGTTTCAATGCTTGCGTTGTACCAGTCGGCAGGATTCTGCTCGGCATAGCCGTTTTTGGGCTGATACATGGGATATTCAACCGTAGCAGATGCAATTACATTGCCGATTTCATCAAAAAGCACGGTTTTTGTGCCGCTTGTGCCTATATCTACGCCTATTAAATAAGCCATAACAGTTTTACTCCTTATTATTTATATTAAAGCAAAACGGCGAAGCCTTGCCAGAATTTATAACAAAGCTTCGCCGCAAACATCAATAAAGATTAAAGATTGAACATAATCTCGTTTACAATGCTTTCAAGACGTTCCTGTCTGCCGCTTGTAACAGATTCTGTAACATCGCCCTTTTCAAGTGCATATTTTTCAAGGTCTTCAATAGTTGCCTTGCCCGAAATAATATCAGCACCGATGCCGCTTGTCCAGCTTGCATATCTTTCATCAACAAAAGCATCAAGTCTGCCGTCTGTAATCATCTTGTCAGCAATCTTAAGGCCAAGAGCAAATGCATCCATACCTGCGATATAGGCAAGGAAGATATCCTCAGGTGTGAAAGAGCCTCTGCGTGTTTTAGCGTCAAAGTTCAGACCGCCGTTTGTAAAGCCGCCTGCCTTGAGAACTTCATACATACACATTGCTGTTTCATAAACATTTGTGGGGAACTGGTCTGTATCCCATCCGAGAAGAACATCACCCTGGTTTGCATCGATAGAGCCGAACACGCCGTTTTCACGGGCAACACGAAGCTCGTGCTGGAAGGTGTGCTGTGCAAGGGTTGCGTGGTTTGCTTCAATGTTCATCTTGATATCCTTATCAAGACCGTATTTACGAAGGAAGCCTACAACTGTTGCTGTATCAAAATCATACTGGTGCTTTGTGGGTTCCTTGGGCTTGGGTTCTATGTAGAAATCGCCTGTAAAGCCAATGCTTCTTGCGTAATCAATTGTCATACGAAGAAGTCTTGCAAGGTTGTCAAGCTCCAATCCCATATTTGTGTTGAGAAGTGTTTCATAGCCTTCTCTTCCACCCCAGAATACATAGCCGTTACCGCCAAGCTTAACTGTAAGCTCCATAGCCTTCTTTATCTGGGCTGCAGCAAAAGCAAAAACATCTGCGCTGGGGTTTGTGCCTGCGCCGTGCATATAACGGCGGTTGCCGAAGCAGTTTGCAGTACCCCACAAAAGCTTGATTTTAGGATATTTCTTCATAAGGTCAGCAATAAGATCTGTAATTTCGTCAAGTCTTGCGTTGCTTTCTGCCAAGGTTGCGCCTTCGGGAGCAATATCTCTGTCATGGAAGCAGAAATAGTCTATCTGAAGCTTGTCCATAAGCTCGAACGCAGCTTCTGCCTTGTTTCGTGCAATCTGCATAGGGTCATCTGCTCCGTAATTCTTGCAGCCTGTATCGCCGCCGAACATATCTGTTCCTGCTGCGCACATTGTGTGCCAATAGCTCATTGCAAACTTGAGTTGCTCACGCATGGGCTTGCCTGCAACGATTTCATCGGGATTGTAGAACTTGAACGCAAAGGGATTGCGTGAGTCCTTACCTTCATACTGAATCTTGGGGATGTTGCTGAAAAATTCGCTCATTTGATTTTATTCCTTTCTGATTATTATTTATTTTAATTTTAATAAAAACGTTTTCATTTTCGGCAAAGCGAAAGATTTTATCATTCGCTTGCAGAACTTTTGCCGCTTGCTGCGGTGCTTGTACTGTCCTGTTCGTCCTCGGTACCGAATTCAAAAATCAAAAAGCTCCAGGGGAAGTTTGCATCAAGCTCGGTATCGAAAATTGCGCCTCTGTCCTTTTCGTCGGCAAGATAAAGCCTTTCGACTCCGTCTTCATCAATGACCCACTCGACATTTGCCTGCGAACCGGCTGTGTTTGTGTAGCAGATTTTTTCATAGCCTGTGGCTACAAATTCAAAATATTTATAGTTCTTGTCCTTGTCATTGGGCTCAATAAAAACCTGAGCCTTATTAGGAATTGTCGAGCTGATGGAATAAACGTTTGCACGGTATTTGCCGGACTGCGAAACGACTGTGCGCTCAAGCTCTAAGTTTGCGCTTGTGTCAAAAATCGTCGTAAAGACGAAATATGCAAGTGTGGAAAGAATGTAGCACAAAAGGAAAATCGTCCCCCATACGGTCTTGGTGGATTCGCTCGCACCGCACGCAAAGAACATAAAAATCACAACAACGGCAAAGGGAATCACAAGAAACCATTCACCGAAATTGAACAAAAAGACGGGCAGCAGCAGCGGCACCATTATGATTGACAAAAGCCTTGTCCACAGCTGCTTTCTTGTATAGAGCATCAGAGCCACAAAAAACAGCGAAACGCCGGCAAAAAGCCAAACAAAAAGCTTTTTCTGGGTGACGTGGATGTCATAAAAAACTGACATATAAGCGAAAAAGACAAGTATTGCGGTGTAGCCCGTGCAAAGCAGCGACACAACACGCTTGGTCCATATATTATTGAAAAAGCCTTTGATTCTTTCCGCCATTTTTATCCACCTCGGTATTCCCATATTGTTACAGTTTTCATTATAACATCATCCTTAATATTTTGCAAGCATATTTTCACAATTTTTGAACAAGCCCGACAAGTGCGGCAAAAATTGCGCCGGGTATGCCGAATACTGTCGAAAAGCTGAGTGAAAACACATTCAATGAGCAGTCTATGTAAACATATTCTCCGAAAGAGCAGCACAAAACAAGCACTGCAACCCCTAAGCCGGAATTGCAGAGCAGCTTTTTCAGCCAATGCCGCTGTCGCACAGCATGAAGCATTACAATCACGGCACATCCCGCAAACACAGCCGCACACACCGTCTGTATATCCGTTTTCAATTCTCCTCTCTGTTATGATTTTAACCATTCTTAATGAGAATATGGATTTTTCGGTGCGTTTATGCAATACATACGATAATTTGCACTATTTAATAGCAAATAATGCAATCAATACGCTTTATTTTTGTTAAAAAAAACAGTTGAATCTATGCTTTAAATGGTGTATAATATTATTTGTTTTGTGCACAAAAAGGCATTTGCCTGTGTTCAAGTGCACGTTTTAAATTAGAAAGGGTTCGATTTTATGGCTGATAAAAAAACTAAAACACAAAACGCCCAGCTCAAGGAAGCGCTTGTAAACACTCTTCAGAACGATTACAACGTAACCCCCCACGAAGCGTCCGATTTTCAGGTATACCGCGCACTTTCGAGCGTTGTTGTATCAATGCTCAAGGCAAAGCGTGCAAGATTTGTCAACAATGCAAATTCTTTGGGAAGAAAGCAGATTTACTATCTTTCGATGGAATTTCTTATGGGTCGTTCGCTCAAGGCTTCGCTTTCAAACTTAGGGCTTACCGAAGGCGCTGCCGAAGTGCTCAGCGAATATGACATCAAGCTCGATAAGATTTATGAATGTGAGCCCGACGCAGGTCTTGGAAACGGCGGTCTGGGAAGACTTGCCGCCTGCTATCTCGACGGTCTTGCAACCTGTGCATATCCCGCAATGGGCTATTCGATTTGCTATGAATACGGCATTTTCCAGCAGAAGATTGACGAGGGCTGGCAGACAGAGCTGCCCGACAACTGGCTTCCCGGCGGCAACTGCTGGCTTGATCCGAGACCCGAAATGGCCATTGAGGTTCATTTTGAGGGCGAGCTGCAGGAATACTGGGACCACCAGTACCACCACATTTCCCATGTAAATACCAAGCCCGTACTTGCTATTCCCTACGACCTCTACGTTTCGGGATATGACAGCGAGGGCGTTTCCGTATTAAGACTGTGGGCAGCCAAGGCTCCCGCTTTTGATATGGCAATGTTCAACCAGGGTCAGTATGACAAGGCTCTCGGTCAGAATAGCATTGCTCAGGCAATTTCAAAGGTTCTTTATCCCAACGACAACCACCACGAGGGCAAGTCGCTGCGTCTGCGTCAGCAGTATTTTATGTGTGCAGCGAGTGTCGGTGATATCGTAAACAATCATATGAATGTTTATGGCACTCTCGACAACCTTCCCGACAAGGTTGCAATCCACATCAACGACACACACCCGACCCTTGCAATCCCCGAATTGATGCGAATTCTTCTCGACGACTGCGGATACAACTGGGACAAGGCTTGGGATATCGTTACAAGAACATTTGCTTACACGAACCACACAGTTCTTGCCGAAGCGCTCGAAAAATGGGACCTTAACCTTGTGAAGAACGTTATCCCCAGAATTTTCAATATCATTGTTGAAATCAACAATCGTTACTGCGCTGCATTGTTTGAAAAGTTCCAGAACAGCGAAAAGGTAACCTCCATGTCCATCATTCAGAATAATATGATTCACATGGCAAACCTCTGCGTTGCCGCTTCACACCATGTAAACGGCGTTTCCAAGCTTCACTCCGACATCATCAAGGAAGAAGTTTTCACAAATGAATATGAAGATACGCCCGAAAAATTCTGCAACGTTACCAACGGTATCGCATACAGAAGATGGCTTCTGCAGTCAAACCCTGCGCTGACTAAGCTTCTTGAAGAAAAAATCGGCAAGGGCTTTAAAAAGGACGCTGCCGAGCTTTCAAAGCTTGCAAAATTTGCAGACGACAAGGAAACACTTGACAGAATCTGTGAAATCAAAAAGGAAAACAAGGAGCGCTTTGCTAAATACGTCAAGAAACACAGCAACGTTGTTCTCAATACGGACAGCATTTTCGACGTTCAGGTAAAGAGACTTCACGAATACAAGCGTCAGCACCTCAACGCTATGAACATCATTGCGGATTATTTCTATCTGCTTGACAACCCCGATGCTGATTTTGTTCCCAAGACATATATCTTTGCGGCTAAGGCTGCTCCCGGATATTACCTTGCAAAGCAGATTATCAAAATGATCTGGGCTATCGGCGAAGAAATCAAGAAGAATCCGAAAATTGCCGAAAAGCTCTGTGTATATTTCCTTGAGGATTATAAGGTTACACTTTCCGAGCTTTTGATGCCCGCGAGTGACATCTCCGAACAGATTTCTCTTGCAGGAAAAGAGGCAAGCGGTACGGGTAATATGAAGCTGATGCTCAACGGTGCGGTAACTCTGGGCACAATGGACGGCGCAAACGTTGAAATTCACGACGCCGTCGGCAAGGAAAACATCATCATCTTCGGTATGTCCAAGGATGAGGTTCTTGCACGTCAGCCCCACTACAACCCCAATGACATTTACAACTCCAACGAGCTTGTGAGAAGAATTATCGACAAGATGTACGAGGGCATCAACGGCCACACCTTCAAGGATGTTGCCGATTCTCTCAAGAATTCCGACCCCTATATGGTTCTTGCCGATTTCGATTCCTACCGTGCAGCATCACTTAAAGCAAGCGAGCTTTATCGTGATAAATACGCATGGGCTAAGATGTCGCTTATGAACACAGCAATGTCAGGCGTTTTCTCGGCAGACCGTGCTGTTGAAGAATATGCAAAAAACATCTGGAAGCTCTGATAAACACAAAAAACAAAAGGCATTGATTCTTTTCAATGCCTTTTAAACTATATAAAAAAGGATTTTGAAAATGAAGATTTTCGACAGTTGGGATAAAAGCTACAAAGCCCCTTTCGGTGCACTTAAAACCAATCAGGAATGCAAATTTACATTAAGACTCGAAAAGAGCATTGCCCACGACGGCGCACCTGTTATGATAATTTTCAAAGCAGGCTTTAAAGAGCGTTTTCTGATCATGTCCAATGTGACGGACGAGGGCGACTGCCTTGCATATTCGTGCACATATTCCGAGGCGCTTGCAGGTATTTATTACTATTATTTCTCATATATGCAAAACGGCGAGCGCAAGTTTATCAAAAAAACCTCGGCAAGCGCAGGCGAAATCAGCGACGGCGGCGGCCTTTTTCAGCTGACAATTTATGACGAAAACTATAAAACACCCGACTTTTTAAAGGGCGGCGTTATTTATCAGATTTTTCCCGACAGATTCTGCAAATCGAATGAACCCCACGAAAACGTTCCTTCTGACAGGATTTTACGTGAATGGGGCGAGGTTCCCTATTTTGCGCCCGATGAAAACGGCCATGTGTGGAATAACGATTATTTCGGCGGAGATTTGAAGGGAATCGAACAAAAGCTGCCGTATTTAAAAGAGCTGGGCGTCAGCTGCATTTATCTCAACCCGATTTTTGAGGCCCACGAAAACCACCGTTACAATACAGCGAATTACCGCAATGTTGACCCGCTTCTTGGTACCAATGAGGATTTTTCGCAGCTTTGCAAATCAGCCGCCGAGTACGATATCAGCATTATTCTTGACGGAGTCTTCTCACACACAGGTGCAGACAGCATCTACTTCAACAAATTCGGAAGATACGGCGATATGGGAGCTTATAAATCCCAGAACAGCGAGTTTTATCCGTGGTATACCTTCTATGAATACCCCGACAAATACGAGGCGTGGTGGGGAATCGACACTTTACCGAATGTAAAAGAGAATAACGAAAAATACACAGAGTATATTTGCGGTGACGGCGGAGTTCTTCAATACTGGCTCTCAATGGGTGCAAGCGGCTGGCGTCTTGACGTTGCCGACGAATTGCCCGATGAGTTTCTTGACAACCTGCGCAGAAGCGTAAAGTCCTTTGATGAAAATAAAGTCGTCATCGGCGAGGTGTGGGAGGACGCTTCCAATAAGGAAAGCTACGGCGCAAAGCGAAGATATCTGCTTGGCTCCCAGCTTGACTCTGTAATGAACTATCCGTTCAGAAACGCCATTCTTGATTACGCTTTGGGCGGAAACGGCGAAAACTTCAAAAACAGCATTCTCACTATTCTTGAAAACTACCCGAAGCCCGCTGCAAACGTTCTGATGAATTTTATTTCAACGCACGACGTCGAAAGAGCGATAAACGTTCTCGGCGGCGAGCCGATTTATGACAAATCCAAGGAATGGCAGTCACAGTACCGTCTTTCCGACGAAGAGTATAAAACCGGCAAGTCAAGACTGAAAACCGCAATGGCGCTGCAGTTCTTCCTGCCCGGCGTGCCGAGCATTTATTACGGCGATGAAGCAGGTATGCAGGGGTGTAAGGACCCGTTCAACCGTATGTGCTTCCCTTGGGGAAATGAAGACTGCGAGCTTGTTGAATATGTAAAAACGCTTTCCGATATCCGCAGAAAGTCAAAGATATTCCGAAGCGGCGATATGAGGTTCATAAAAACCGACGGTGATATGCTGATTTTTGCCAGAGAAAACAAGGCAAAGAAAAAATCCGCCGTGATTTTTATTAACAGAAGCGGCGAAAATCGCTCCGAGGATATTTCCGATATTATTAAGGGATGTAAAAAACTCAAGGTATTATACGGAGAGTTATCCGAAAATATGCTTGAAATCGACGCAAACAGCTTTGCTGTAATCAGAATCGATAACTAAAATAAAGTACCGAACCTTTTTAAGATTCGGTACTTTTTCGTTTATTTAAAACTATGTAATCATTCAGATTTTGCAGTTTCTTTTTTAAATTTTGCCGTGCGCTTTTTGAGTGCGGCTGTATAATACAGCATCAGAACAAAGAAAACGCAGATAAAAACAGGGAACAGCCACAAGCCGACATATTCCGCAAAGATTCCGAAAACAAACGGCGAAACAAGAATGCCGACATACGCCCCCGCAAGCTGAACGCCCATTACCGACTGCGATATGTCGGCACCGAAATTTTCGGGCGTAAGGTACATCATATTTGGGTATATCGTTCCGTTGCCCGTACCCACCAGAAACAGTCCGACAGTTGAGACAGACGGATTTTTTCCGACAAAGAGCAAAACAACAGCCGCCAGAGTTACGATTTGTCCTGCGGCAATAATCTGACGGGGAGCAAGCCTGTTTGAAACCACACCCGACAAAAACCTTCCGAGGGTGATTCCCACATAATAGAAGGTGACGGATTTTGCGGCATTTTCGGGATTAAGCCCCCTTGCGCCGACAAGGAAGGTGCTGCCCCATACTCCGCAGAGAAACTCAATTGAGCACGATGCCAGAAAAACCATTGCCGCCGCGCGGATATCAGAGCGCCTGACAAGCGTGAAAAAAGGCACCGTAACCTGAGGCTCTTCATCATACTGCGTTGCCGAATGCTTTACCTTTTTCCACAAGGGCAGGGTAAAAATAACTATTGCGGCAATCACCAGCTGAATATAAAACGCACTGCGGTACCCCTTATGCCAATCAGAATTATCAGCAAGTGCCATTGACATAAGGTAGGGGCTCATTGACACTCCCACGCCGTAAAAGCAATGCAGAAAGCTCATATGTGTAGCTTTATAATGCAGAGCAACATAGTTATTCAATCCCGAGTCGATAGCGCCTGCACCCGCGCCCAGAGGAATTGAGAAAAGACACAGCCACAGAAAATTTTCCGAAACGCTGAAGCCAAAAAGCGCAATCGCCGTCAAGGCAGTTGAAAAGGCTGCAACAACCGCCGTGCCGTAGCGGTTGATAAGCCTTGCGGAAACCACGCTGGATATCATTGTGCAGACAGATATCAGCACGGACAAAAAGTTTGCAAACGACACAGGAAGATTGAATTCGACGTAAATCGCAGGCCATGCCGCGCCGAGAAGCGAATCGGGTATTCCTAAGCTTATAAATGCGATATATATAACAATAAGAAGAAGGGTCGCCATAAAATCTCGCTTTCAAAAAACATCAAAGAATTTCAAGCAGCCGTTTAGCCGCCTTGTAAACATCCCCGCAGCCCAAGGTTATAACGATATCTCCATCCTGCGCATTTTCGGTAATATATCTGCATATCTTTTCAAAGTTCGCCTGTTTTTCACTGTCGGACGGAATGTGCCCGTCATTATCCTCAAACCACACGGCGTTTTCGATTTTGCGTCCTAAATCGTGGGTATAGATATCATAGGTATTCTTCTCTCTCGAGCCCATAATATCTGTCAGAACAACTTTATCGGCAATTGAAAGGGCCTTTGCAAAATCATCAAGAAGAATATGTGTGCGTGAGAAGGTGAACGGCTGAAAAACAGCCCAAACGTTTTTATAGCCCATTTCCTTTGCGGCAGAAAGTGTTACTTCAATTTCGGCAGGATGGTGTGCGTAGTCATCGACTACGGTAACGCCGTTCTTTACACCGATAAGCTCAAAGCGGCGCTTTGCTCCTCTGAACTCATCAAGTCCTTTGATGATAAATTCAACGGAGCATCCGAGATATCTTGCGCTCGCAATCGAAGCAAGTGCATTAAGAATGTTGTGTCTTCCTGCAACATTAAGCGTAATTTCACAAAGAAATTCACCCTTTTCGTAAACGTCAAAAAGCGTTTGCATAGCGCTGATTCTGCGTATGTTATCCGCAAAATAATCGTTTGATTTTTCAAAACCGAATGAAATCATATCGCGGTTTCTGATTTTTTCAACAACATCCAGCGTGTTTGCGTCATCGCCGTTGAAAATAACCGCCTTTGTCGCCATATCACAGAATTTAACAAACGATTTTTTGATATTTTCAAGCGTGCCGAAATAATCGAGATGGTCTGCGTCAACATTCAGAACAACTGCAATGTCGGGATAAAGCTTTAAAAACGTATCGACAAATTCGCACGCCTCGCAGACCATAATATCGCTTTTGCCCGCTCTGCCGCTTCCGCCGATGCAGGGAATCTTTCCGCCGACTACCGCCGAAATATCCATATCTGCAGTCATAAAAATCTGCGTAATCATACTGGTTGTCGTAGTTTTTCCGTGTGTGCCGCAAACACATACAGCATTATCATAGCAGCTCGTAACATAGCCCAAAAGCTCACTGCGCTCAAGCACATCGGCGCCGCTTTGCTTTGCGGCAACAAGCTCTTCGTTATCCGCCATAATCGCCGCAGAATATACGATAAGGTCGGCGCCTTCGATATTTTCCGCCCTTTGACCCATAAAAACCTTAATTCCCATTTTGCGTACAGCGTCAAGGGTTTCGGTTTCGTTATTGTCAGAGCCTGTCAGAAAATACCCCTGTGAGTGAAGAATCTGCGCTAAAGGGTACATTCCCGAACCGCCGATTCCGATAAAATGGATATGCTTTTTGCCGTCTAAAATGTTTTTTTTCATAAAAAATCTCCTGTTATCAAAGGCTTGAAACGCCGCTTGTTTATATTATGCATAAATGTCGCCCGATGTGAGATAATACTATCAGAAAAACACTCGCAAACGGAGATATTATATGCAGATTACAGATATAAAAATCAGAAAATTTATAAACGAAGAAAGGCTCAAGGGTGTGGTTTCGGTAACGCTTGACAATCTGATTGCCATTCACGATATAAAAATCGTTCAGGGCGACGAAAGGCTTTTTGTGGCAATGCCGTCAAGACGTGACGAAAACGGCGTTTTCAGAGATATTGTCCACCCGGTTTCAAGTGTTTCGCGCAACGCTCTTGAAAGCTCCATCCTCGAAGAATACGAAAAGCAACTCGCCGAAAAAAGCTCATAAGCCGAGCAGCAGCTTTGCCTTTAATATTCCTATCTGTGTTTTCGAATCGCAGATTTCGCCGCTAAGAACAAGCCTTACAGCTTGTTCAAGCGGCATTTTTATTACGTCGAGAAACTCATCTGCGTCAAGCTTCTGTGTGTCCTGTTTTAAGTCCTGTGCAAGATAAAGATGAATTTTTTCGGTTACATAAGCAGGTGTCGGATAAATCGCACCCAAGTATTCATATTTCGAAGCGGTCATTCCGACTTCCTCGCGCAATTCACGCAGGCCGCAGTCATAATGGCTTTCGCCGTATTCAAGCTTGCCGGCAGGCAGCTCAAGCAGAGCTTTTTTCATCGGATATCTGTATTGTTTTACCATTAAAACGCAGCCATCTTCGGTTACGGGAATGACGCACACTCCACCCGGATGATGCACAACCTCACGCGTGGCGGTATTGCCGTTTTCAAGCTCGACATCATCACGGCAGACCTTGATAATTCTGCCTTCAAAAAACGTCTGCGTTCCGAGTGTTTTTTCTTCAAGATGCATTGTTTTCATCCTCTGTTTCGTTTTTGTTTTCTATATTTTCAGCGTCTGTCGGATTCTTTTGCTCCGAATCCTTCTCGGAACTGTCAGAATCGGTATCGGTGTTGTCAAAAATTGCAAGCTGTGCCCTTTCGTATGCAATTGCAGCATCTGCAACTGTCGTGTCATAATCGTAATAATGAGTGTGGGTTACTATTCTATCGCGCTTTTTCGAGGTCTTGCAGACAACCATATAAATCACAAAAAGCACAAGGCCGGCAATGCTGATGATAATTCCCTCGTCAAGACCGTGTGTGCGGTATGAGAACACAATTTCATTAGCCTCTCCCGCAGGCACCCTTACCGCCATAAATCCGTTTGAAACCTTTTCGATTTCAGCTTCCTTGCCGTTTACCGTTGCGGAAAAGCCCTTATCATACGGCACGCTGAAGAATACAAGCTCATCGCTTTCAAGGTCGATTTTTGCGCTAAAGCCTTTTGAATCATATTTAAAGTCATAGCAGACAACCTTTGCTCTGTCGAGGCAGTCATTCAAATAATCTTCCTCGCTTGTTGCGCGCAGAACCTCATCCGGCGCTTTTTCGAGAATATCGCCGTACTTTTCAATCTGGTCGGTCTTCAGCAGCAGAGCCTTCATAAGAACGTTGTCCTTAGCATTGTCTGCCTTGTCCTCAAACTGCTGGCCTGTCATATAATAATCATAGGTAAAGCCCATAGGTACATAATATTCGTTTTTATAAATCTCAAAATTACCGTTGGTATCATACAGAACAAAACCGGGCATATCGCAGGTGCCGTCACTTGTATCAAAATAATACTGAACAGACAGCAAACCTCTTATCGCATAGACGTTATGGTCGGGACGTGAAGCAACATCACGCTGAACATCAATGCTGTCATAGAATTCCATTATCGAGGTGTTTACAACGCTGTGGAAGCAGCGCATCGAGGAATATCCCCACAGCATTGTATAGTTGTCATTGTTGCCGTCGGCACGCCAGAATCCGTTTGAATCATCTTCAAGCTCAAACGAATCGATGCTGCCTATAGTATTCTGAATATAGGGCTTAGGATAAGGCCCTGCCGAAATGCAATAGATTGTAACTGTGGAATTGCTGATTATGCAGGCGATTATTGTAAAAGTGACTGCCTTTGTCAGATAATCCGCACATTGTCTGCGGTGCTTTATCAGATAGATAAGCATTCCCAGCATTATTGCCGTAAGCGCGAGCGTAACCCAGAAGTATGCGGGATATTCGGGCAGCGAGGCGTAAACGGTTTCTCCTTCTTCCATTGAAGGGAGAACGCCTACGATTGCAAAGCAGACAAGCGCAAAGAAGCACACGCCGATTCCTGTTTTAAAGCTGATTTTTCTATTGTCAAGGGCATATGCACTCATCATTGCCATAATCAGAATCGGCATATAATACCAACGTGCATAGTATGA
The DNA here is from genome assembly GCA_017435565.1 of Oscillospiraceae bacterium. Lineage (GTDB taxonomy): Bacteria > Bacillota > Clostridia > Oscillospirales > Ruminococcaceae > RGIG3077. The sequence goes on from JAFSEU010000028.1 coordinate 66,661, forward strand.
CGAGTTGAACATATAAAAGGCGCTGTTAAGAATCGGTATAAACGCCATAAAGGTGCAGACCAGTGTAATCTTTGTTGCCCAGTGCTTTTTCTTTGCACGCATAAAGCTTATTACGCCTGCCAAGGAGAACATCGGAAGATATCCGCCGATTGACGACCATTTTGCGCTGGTCGTGCTGAAAAGGTTGGGTCTTGCGGGCACGTCGGGCAGCATAATGAAGCTCTGAAGAATACGCAGTATTCTGAGCTTGTCGTTATATGCCACCATATCATAGCCCAGAAGACGCTCTGATATGCGATAATTTCCTAAAAGCGCAAGCGCAGATGGCATCAGAATAAAGCCGGCAAGCATCGTTCCGATTATCGCTTCAAGCGCTAAAGTGGCAAATTTCTTTAAATTTGTGTTAAAGTCAGCGCTCTGACATCTTATAATGTAATAAATCACAAGGAAAACAGCCTGTCCCGTGAAGAAGAAGTAGTTTACCATTGCCATAAGAGCAACGCTTAAAGCGAAAACACCCTTGCGGTTGTTGTTGATGTGCTCTTCCATTGCAATCAGCATCAGCGGGAAAAGTGCTGTAACATCGTGGAAATGGTTAAAGAATATATTGTAAAGCTGGAAGCCCGAAAATGCATAGAGCATTCCGCCGACAAAAGCCGCCTGCGGACTTTTCACAAATCTGCGGATGTACGCATATGCTGTTAATGCAGCGGTTGCAGTTTTCAGGCAAAGTAAAAGCGGCATAAAATAAATCGTCCACGAATCCGGAAAGGGGATAGTCAGCCAGAAAAACGGGCTTCCGAACAGATAAAACGAATAAGACGTCATCAGGTCGGAGCCTAAGTCCGTTGTCCAGCTCCAACCGATTTCGCCGCTTCTTAAAGCCTTGTGCAGAAGGTAGGAAAACGGAATCTGCTGGGCGTTGTAATCACCGTAATACAGAAAAATACCTTTATTGTATATTACCGTGGGCAAAACGGCAAAAAGAAAAATCAGAAATGCGGCAAGAAAAACCTTTCCGTATTTCTCCTTATGATTGCTATATTTCAGAAGTTCGTTTTGTTTCATTTGATTTTGTCATCCCTTCAAAATTTATCAAAAACATTTGTGCTCTGAGCTGCATAGTATATATCAAAGCTGTGCAAGACTTATCAGCACGCCTTTTTGCGTAATATCGGCAATTGCATAGCAGCCCATAAGCGCAGAGCCGGGGTTGAGAAGATACAGCCCGTCATCATATTCATAATGCGGAATGTGCGTATGACCGAAAAACGCAAGGTCACATCCCAAGCGCCTTGCCGTAAGCTTTATCTGTGCAAGAGAATGTTTTACGCCGCTTTTGTGCCCATGCTCGGCATAAATCCTGTGTCCGCAGGCATCGATTATATCTGTATCGGGGCTCAAAGACGCAAAATCACAGTTGCCCGCAACGTGTTTGTAGCGATAGATGCCTCCGCTTAAAATCTGCTTGTGCAGCTCACTATGCGCTAAAATAAGCTTGTCAAAATCACGCTCGCCATCACCCAAATGAAGATAAAGGTCAGCGTCGGGGTGAAGCGCATAAACCTTTTCAAGCTGATTATATCCGCCGTGCGAATCGGAAAAAACGATAATTTTCATATAAAAAATCCTTTTGCTGTAAAGATAATTTGCACTGCCAAAAATTCTATATCACTTTATTATAGCATAAACTGTAAAAAAAGCAAACATCAAATTACAAAAACTATATACAAAATTAGGGGGATTTGACTTTGAACAACGGTAATTTTGACGAAAAAAGCGCAGACGCACTTTTTGATGTAGTCGCAAAGAAGCTTGGCATGCCGAAAGAGCAGCTGAAAAGCGAATTTGCCCAAGGAAATTTTAATTCTGCGCTGAAGAATATGAATTCAGAGGAAAGCGCAAAGCTCAATGCGGCAATGAGCAATCCTGCGCTTGTGCAGAAGCTTGTCAGCTCGCCACAGATGAAAGCCTTGTACGAGAAATTTTCAGAAAAGAAATGATGAGCTATGGATGATATGATGTCAAAGCTCTCGCAGATTATGTCGGACGAGGAAAGCCGCAGGCAGATTGAAGAGCTTGCACAAATGCTTTCTTCCGAAATAGGGCAAAGCGAGAACGACAGCTCCAATGACGGCGCTTGCTCTTCAATGCCTGATTTTGCGGCGATTTCAAAGCTTATCGGCGCATTTGACAAAGGTGCGGGCGGCGACAAGAACCAGCAGCTGCTTATTGCGCTCCGTGCGCATCTTTGTCCCGAACGGCAAGAGCGCATCGACCGCGCAATAAAGCTTATGAAGGTAATCGATATGGCAAAAACCGCAAAGGAAAGCGGTCTGCTTGAAAACCTGATTTGAGGAAAGGAAAGGGGATATTATGCCGCCAAACAGAAATTTCGGCTTTGCACAGGGCAATAATATGCCCGTTTATTCCTCACGCATTCGCCGCAGCCCGAATGATGCCGAAGAAAAAAGCTGCCGCACCCAAAGCGAGCCAAAAAAGACCGAAGCTTCAACCGTCAGCGCTTCGCCGAATATTCTGGAAAACCTTTTCGGAAAAGATAAACCCGATTTTGAAAGAATAATTCTGGTCGTGCTGATAATTCTTCTGGCTAAGGACGGTGCCGACCTTACTCTGCTGATTGCATTGGGATACCTACTGATTTAAAGAAAAGGAGAAAAATATACATAATGAAAATCTTACTTATAAGAAAAGATATGCCCATTCCCGATGATTTCACGCCGCAGCTGTTCGAGGTTTCAAGCGGACTTTTTATGGACAGGTGCGCGGCAATCTGTATGAGGCGTATGCTTTATGCGGCAAACAGCTGCAAAATCAAGCTGCACATAATTTCTGCGTACAGAAGCCCACAGCGCCAGAAGGAGCTTGTCGATGAGGATATCCGCATAAATATGCTCAAAGGCATGAGCCGTGAAAGCGCAACGGCATATACGCTGAAAACACTGGCAATGCCCGGAGAGAGCGAGCACAATGCCGGACTTGCCGCCGACCTTTCAGGCGCGGACTGTCGCTTTGACCTGTCACAGGAATTTGAAAAAACTCCCGAATTCCGCTGGCTTATGGCAAACGCTTACAGATTTGGCTATATACTGCGATATCCCAAAGATAAAACGCACATTACGGGAATCGATTTCGAGCCGTGGCATTTTCGATATGTCGGAGCGCCGCACGCAGAAAACATTACAAGACGTAAAATATCACTTGAAGAATACTTGTCGTATTGTCCAAAGTGATATACAATCCGTATACAATTACATAAAATATACAAAAAGCACACAAAAAGCGGCTTGGCAAAATTGTCAAACCGCTTTTTCAATATTGTTTCAGGTATACTGTGACATCTGCATCAAAAATCCCAAAACGTGGTTGATGATTGCAACAACCACCGCAACGGTAATCAGCGTTGATGAGCCTGTGTAGCCGATTTTCTTTGCGCGTGAGCTTGCAAGAGCTGCAAAAATATATGCCACCAGCGGAATCAGAAGCGCAAACACCATTGCAAGCGTTGCCTGATTCTTAACCTTTTTTACCTCCTGCTGATACATCGGGTCTGCAGGATTGCCATACGGCTGATATGGGTTTTGCATATACGGCGGCATTGTGCTTTGACCGTAAGAATTCTGATTATATGTATTCTGTCCATAGGGATTCTGCTGATATGGATTCTGATACGGATTCTGCCCATAGGCGTTCTGCTGATAAGGTGCATTCTGCTGATACGGCGAGCTCTGTCCGTAAGGATTCTGCTGCTGATACGGATTATTCTGCCCGTAGGGGTTATCCGATTCAATGCGGACCGAACGGGGCTGTTCATTGGGGGCAGGATCGCCGACGTTAGGCATTGTTACTGCCGCAGAAGCACCTGAATTCGTGCGAACCGGGTCGATCAGCCCGCATTGCTGGCACATCGGCTGGCCGGGCATCACAGGAGAGCCGCATTTCGGGCAGGGTGTTGTATTGCTCGTGTTTGTAACGGCGCTTGCCGTTCCGCAAAAGGGGCAGGAAAGAAAATTGTCGTCATACTGGTTGTTGCAACAGCTACAAATCATTTAAAAAATATCTCCTTTATACTATAATTGTTTCTTATGAGGTTTTCAGTGCTTTTTTTAATCGGCGCAGAATCCAAGAATTATCGCAAAGAAAGCCATCGCAATAATTTTTGCGGCATCGAAGCTCTTAATTTTAACCGACAGCGCGGCGGCTATCATAACCAGCACAAAGGCAAGCACGCGGGAATAAATGCTGCTGTAAATCGCTGCAATCGCAATAATATTCGCCGTATTTTTCAGCTTTTTATACTGAAGGTCTTTTTCCTTTGCACTTTTATCCGCTTCGGCAGATCCGAGGGGCAGATTGACGGGATAAGAAACCTCGGGCTGACCGCTGTGATAATCATCCGTTTGCCGGACATCGCTCCGGGTCGGCGCTTGAACGTTGTCGGAAATATCGGGTATAGTTGGCGGAGCCTCAGGCTCCGGGTTACGAATCGGGTCAATCAGCCCGCATTGCTGGCACATTGGCTGACCGGGCATCACGGGTGCTTGGCACCTTGCGCAAAGCTCAGCTTCATCCTGTACGGTAACAGCGGTTGCTGTTCCGCAAAAGGGGCAGGAAAGAAAATTATCGTAATATTCATTTTTGCAGCAGCTGCAAATCATTTAGCGGATTCTCCTTCGTTCTGGGTCTGCTTAAGAAGCTCCTGCGTATCTTTTTGAACGCCTTCAACAAACATCAGCGTATCTGCAATAACGTCCTCTTGCTTTGGATGCAGACCAATAGGGGACATATACGCCGAAGTTTCGCAAGGCAGATTCTTCTTTGCAAGGCGACTTCTGACTGTTTCTGTGAAAAGCTTGTAGCACACCGCAAAAATCGGAATGAACAGAATCATCCCTATAAATCCGAACAGACCGCCGCCTATCAGAATTGCAAACAAAGTCCAGAAAGTGGGCAGCCCGAGCTTATTGCCCAGAATTTTCGGGCCTAAGATATTTCCGTCAAACTGCTGCAGAATTAAAATGAATATTGCAAACCAGACCGCTTTTATCGGGTCGGTAAGCACAAGCAGCAGAATGCAGGGAATCGCGCCGATGAAAGGGCCGAAGAACGGAATCACATTGGTCACGCCGACAATTACGCTTATCAGAACGGAAAACGGCATTTTCATAATGCTTACGCCGATAAAGCACATTATACCGATTATGAAGGAATCAACAACCTTTCCCGATATAAAGTCGATTATCGTGCGGTCGAACATATACGCTATTTCAAGCATTCTGTCGCAGCGCTTTGTGGGAATAAAGCCATAGCAGATTTTTCGCATCTGTGCCAGAAGCGTTTCTTTATTAAACAGAAGATAGACCGATATCAGCCATCCGCACAGGGCATCGGCAACTCCGAGAACAAACGAAATTGCACTTGCGCCTAAGTTTACGGCGGCGTCAATAAGCTGATTTATCTGGGGAGCAAACCTTTCAAAAAGTGCAGTTGCATACGAGCGGCTGTCAGAAATGCTCTTCATTATGTAATCATAGACGTGGGGGTTGATATCTCGCAGCCTGCCTGCGGCATTCGTCAGGTTATCCCAATATCCCGAAAAATTGGACGAAAAGCTGATATAACTGTCAATAAGTGCAGGAACGATTGTTGCTACCAACGCAATCAGAAAAAGAATGGTAAATGTCATTGTGATAGTTATGCTCAAAACTCGCAAAAGCTTTTTTCTTTCCCTCTTGCGGCAGACAATTCTGCGCAGGTGCTTTTCAAAAAAGCACATAATCGGGTTTAGCAGATAAGCAATTACAACCGCCCAGATTATCGGCGAAAAAACAGAAACAATATTTGCCGCGTGTGCAACAAACGAACGCCATTTGAACACAAGCCCGACCATCAGCAGGCAGATCGCAAACACGATTATAACATATGCCGAAATTGTTGCGCCTTTTTTGGTAAATTCAAACTTTTGCTTCATATTTTCACCGCCTTTGATTTTTTATTGTGACAAATTCAATATTTAATTTCAAAAAAACCAAAACTCATCCAAAATAAGTATAACTCTTATAAAAAGACTGTATTATGAGTTTTTGTTAACTTTATATTAACAAAAACTCCAAAAAGATAAAGCCGGAACCGCAATACGAAAACTCGGAAAAAAGTTCTTGCAAACAAAATGAAATCGTGGTATAATAATTGAGTATACGGTTTTTTTAAAAAATCAGTAAATTTTACAAAAACAGGAGGTGCTTTACTCTTTATGAATACTGACTTTTTATCAGAATATCTGATACTCGCTTCCGACGGCACCGAGCTTTCTTCAAGCGAAAGTTCAGCTGAAGAATCGATTGCTTCAGAAAAGGATTTTGACGTAACCCCCACAGAGACCATTCTTCTCGGCGTGGGAACGGTTTTCGTCGGACTTATCGCAATTATCATAATTTGCAAAATCACGGGATTCTTCTGCAATCTCAATTCTGCCAAAGCGGACGAGCCCGAGGCAAAAAACGCAGCTGCCGCTGCACCTGTGGCACAGACCACGGAAAAGAGTGTTGACAGCACGGTAGACAGAGGCGAGCTTGCCGCCGCAATTTCGGTTGCAATTGCCGAAAACCTTGGAACCGACGCTGCCGGTATCAAGATCTTATCCATTAAAAAAGTTTAATATACTGCATTCGGATATGCAGAGAAACGGAGAATTCATTGTTATGAAAAAATATCGTGTTAATGTAAACGGAACCGCTTATGAGGTTGAAATTGAAGAAATGAGCGCAAGCGATGTAAGCTCTGCTTCCGCTTCCGCACCCACAGCTGCTCCCAAGGCAGAAAGCGCAGCTCCTGCTTCCGCAGGCGCTCTCACTGTAAAGAGCCCTATGCCCGGAACAATTCTCAGTGTTAATGTAAGCACAGGACAGAGCGTCAAGAAGGGCGATATCCTTATGATTCTTGAAGCTATGAAGATGGAAAACGAGATTCTTGCATCACAGGACGGAACCGTTGCTTCCGTTAATGTCACAAAGGGCGCAGCTGTTGACAGCGGTGATGTGCTCTGCACCTTGAACTAAGTCGCAGCCAAGGAGCCTTTGCTATGGACAAAATTATAAATTTTCTTGAGCAGACAGGCTTTGTCGCAATTGCGGACGAGCCCAAATGCCTTATTATGATCGCCATTTCGTGCGTGCTTTTCTTCCTGGCAATCAAAAAACAGTTTGAACCCATGCTTTTGCTTCCGATTGCATTCGGTATGCTTTTGACCAACATCCCCGGAGCAACGCTCTACCACGAAGAGTTTTTCAAGTGCGTAACCGAATCCGGCTCATATACCGTTGACTGGGCAGCGCTTAAAAATCTTGAGTTCGGTCTTATAGACTATTTGTACTTAGGCGTTAAATTCGGAATTTACCCTTGTCTGATTTTTGTCGGCATCGGTGCAATGACCGACTTCGGCCCGCTTATTTCAAATCCCAAGAGCCTGATTCTTGGTGCCGCAGCGCAGGTCGGTATATTTATCACCTTTATCTGTGCCATTGAGTTTTTGGGCTTTAATGAACTTGAAGCTTCCTCAATCGGAATCATCGGCGGTGCTGACGGCCCGACCGCAATTCTTGTAACCAGCAAGCTCGCGCCTGACCTTCTGGGTCCCATTGCCGTTGCCGCATATTCATATATGGCGCTCGTTCCCGTAATTCAGCCGCCTATTATGAAACTTTTGACAACAAAGAAAGAGCGCTCAATTGTTATGAAGCAGCTCAGAACCGTTTCCAAGACAGAAAAAATCATTTTCCCGATTGTTGTTACAATTTTTGTTGCAACCTTCCTTCCCGACGCAGCTCCCCTTATCGGCTGCCTTATGCTCGGAAACCTTGCAAAGGAATCGGGTGTTGTTGACAGACTCAGCAAAACAGCTTCAAACGAGCTTATCAACATTGTTACGATCTTCCTCGGAATTTCCGTTGGTGCAACAGCCACTGCAGAAACCTTCCTTACTCCCAAAACACTCGGAATTCTGCTTCTCGGCGTATGTGCATTCGCAATCGGCTCTTCCAGCGGCGTTCTGCTTGCAAAGTTTATGAATCTTTTCACCAAAAACAAGATAAATCCCCTCATCGGTTCAGCAGGTGTTTCCGCCGTTCCGATGGCGGCTCGTGTTTCGCAGAAGGTTGGCCAGGAGGCGAACCCCGCAAACTTCCTTCTTATGCACGCAATGGGCCCGAACGTTGCAGGTGTAATCGGCTCGGCAATTGCCGCTGGTGTATTCCTTGCGCTGTTTGGTTAATTTCTGCAAATTCTCATAAATATAAAGGAGAACATATATGTCTACAAGACTTAAAATTACCGACACGATTCTTCGTGACGCCCACCAGTCGCAGGCTGCAACCCGTATGACTCTTGAAGATATGCTTCCCGGCTGCGAGCTGCTCGACGCTGTCGGCTTCTATTCGCTTGAATGCTGGGGCGGCGCAACGTTCGATTCGTGTATGCGTTTTCTCAACGAAGACCCGTGGGAAAGACTCCGCGCGTTGCGCAAGGCCCTTCCCAATACCAAGCTTCAGATGCTTCTGCGCGGACAGAATATTTTGGGCTACAAGCATTATGCTGACGACGTAGTTGAACAGTTCTGCCGCAAGTCCGTTGAAAACGGCATCGATATCATCAGAATTTTTGATGCGCTTAATGACACAAGAAATATGGAAGCGGCAATGAAGTATACCAAAAAATACGGCGGAACCTGTGAAGCTGCAATCAGCTATACAACAAGCCCCGTGCATGACGAGGATTACTTCGTAAAGCTTGCCAAGGAGCTTGAGCAGATGGGCGCAGATATCATCTGCATCAAGGATATGGCAAATCTTCTGCTTCCCTATGACGCATTTTCTCTCGTTTCCAAGATGAAGAAGGAAATCAGCGTTCCGATTCATCTTCACACACACAACACAACCGGCACGGGCGATATGGTCTATCTTATGGCTGCTCAGGCAGGCGTTGATATTGTAGATACAGCACTTTCACCCTTGGCAAACGGTACCGCACAGCCTGCAACAGAGGCGCTTGTTGCGACCTTAAAGGGCACCGACCGTGATACAGGTCTTGATATGGAAGCTCTTTCAAAGGCTGCGGCATATTTCAGAGGCGTTGCCGATTCTCTTAAAGAAAGAGGCAACCTCGACCCCAAGGTTTTGCGTGTTGATACAAACACATTGCTTTATCAGGTTCCCGGCGGTATGCTTTCAAACCTGATTTCACAGCTCAAGCAGGCAAAGGCCGAGGATAAGTACTATGAGGTGTTGCAGGAAGTTCCGAGAGTAAGAAAGGACTTCGGCTATCCTCCGCTGGTTACTCCCACAAGCCAGATTGTCGGCTCTCAGGCGGTACTTAATGTGCTTATGGGCAGATACAAGAGTTTCCCCAAGGAATCCAAGGGCTTGCTTCGCGGCGAATACGGACAGGTTCCCGGCGAGGTTAACGAAGAAGTAAGAAAGCTCGCCATCGGCGATGATGCACCCATCACCTGCCGCCCTGCTGATCTTATTGAGCCTGAGCTTGAAAAGTACAGGGAAGAAACAAAGGATTTTGCAAAGAGCGAAGAGGATGTTCTCAGCTATGCACTCTTTCCCGCTGTTGCCAAGAAATTCTTTGATGTGCGTGATGGCAGAGTCGAAGCACCCACACCTGCTGCACCTGCAACACCCAAGACAAGCGCAAATGTTGATGCAAATGGTGTTCGCACACTTTATGTTCAGGATATGACTGTATAATCAGAACAACATATACCGACAAAAAATATAAGCCTGCACATTCGTTTGTGCAGGCTTTATCGTTTTTTATACACAATTTATGACAGTGCATCTTCAAGTGCGGCCTGAGCCTGCTCTGCGCTCTGAGAACAAAGCAGATAATAAACACCGCCGACATTGCCGATTATCGCGTTTTCGGCAAGCTCCTTGTCGCTCGGATAATATGCGTACTTTTCAATCAGAAGCTCCTTGCGCCCGTCAAGAAAATCCTGCACCTGCTGCTCGCTGCCTGCGTTTGGCACAACAAGAATAACCTCGGTCAGAATTGCGCTCATAGGGCAGAATGACCCATAAATCTGTGAAAACATTTCATCGTTTTTTGAAACACCGAAATAATCCGTAAATTCATCATCGTCAGGTATATACATACTCGGCCACTCGCCACTCGACGTAACAATCGTGCCCAGCTCTTCAAGGTCGGCATCAACCGATGCGCTCTGTGATGATTCCACAATCTCAGAGCCGGATGAGCTTTCGTTTTTGCTTGATGATTCGGATTTGGATGAACAGCCGCAAAGCGCAAGTACTGCGCAAAGCGCCAACAATAGAGTTTTTTTCATAAAATTCTCCTAAACGGTTTTTTTAAGTATCGGAAAAGCCCGCAATTGCAAGGGCTTTTCCAAGCCAATGCTACATCGTGCCGCTTTCGCTTGTGTGTGACGTGGTGTCAACATCCGTGACAGAGGTTGAGTGCTGCGAAGTGCTGCTGTCCTTGCCGTTGCCGCCATTATCCTTGTTATCGTTATTTCCGCCGCAAGCTGTCAGACAAAGGGCAAGCGAAAGCGTACAAAGTGCCAGAATGTGCTTTTTCATTTGCATACCTCAAAAATATAAATTTTTAGCTTCGCCCGACAACATATGCGAAAATATATTGTCGGGTAAAGCTATTATCTGTGTAATATTCTGATTTTATGCAAAAATATGTGATGCCAGATTTTTGAAAAATTATTTTCAGCTGACCAAAAGTCCGAGAACTGAGAATTTTGTGTTTTCGTCGAGAATTGTAGGCTTGATTTCAACAGTATGTGTTGCGGTCTCATCCGAAGTATAAACCTCGTCAGCCTGAGCGTAATCGCCCCAGCCGCCTGTAAAATCACCGTCAAGCGTTGCTGCAAGCTCGCCGTCTACATAAACCTCATATGCGCCGCTTTTTCCGTCAATGGTTTTGTAATACATAATGCCGATGTTCTTGGCTTCGACCTCAAAAGTGATGCTGCCGCCGTTTTCGGCTGTCCAGTCATTGGGGAACTGGTATGAAACCGAAGACTCAGCAAAGCCCTCCATCGCTGTGGGCGTGATGTTTGAGCTGTCATAAAGCACACCGTTTGCGTAAAGGTCGGCGGTATAGCTTTCTGCTTCAAAGGGAGTCTTTTCGTCCGAAAGTGTATCGATATCGTCAAGCACGGAGTTGAGGTATGCATATAAAAGCTCACCGATTATATTGTGGCCCATTGTGTTGGGATGAATATTATCGGGCGAAATGTCGGTCCAGGCGTACTTGCCGTTTGAAATATCCTCAAGAACAACATCCTTGTAGCTTATCATCGGCAGGTCATACGCATAGCCTATCTGGCTGTGGATATTCTGGAAGCTTGTACCGTTTTCCTGCGTTGTGAAAAGCAAAATTACAGCAGGCTGTGATTCGCACGAAAGAAGACGTCTCACAAGGCTGTCATATGTTTTTTGGTTAAGCTCCGCTACGGTGTCGTTTACAGAAAATTCGACAATTACAACGTCGGGGTTCTGGTCGATAACGTCCTTCTGCACTCTGTGCACACCTATGTATGAATCGGTAGCGCCGATACCTGCGTTTACATAATTGATGTTTCCGTTCTGAAACGCTGTTACCCACCATTCATAGAAAAGATATGAATATGAGAGCGATGTCTGCGAAGCGGATGAGCCCTGTGTGATTGAACCGCCGATTGTTGCGATGGTGATTGCTTCACCGTCCTTTGCTCGCTTCATTGCGTTGACAAGTCTTGATGTATCACCAACGTTGAGAATTGAGCGCTTGATTGCGGCATCGTCAATATAACTGTCCATAAGCTTAGGAAAATCCTCACTTTCTGCTGCTTCCCAGCTTTCGTCGGGAGCAATTTCATAAGATATCTGTGATGTGGATTCACTCTCATCTGACTGAGAGGACTGCGATGTTGAATCGCCGCCGGACTGAGAGTTGCTTTCAGCGTCATCCGTGCAGGCGAGGGTCTGTGACATAAGCACAAGGCCTAAAAGCAGCGCTGTAAGTTTTTTAATTTTCATTGCAAAAGTTCCTTTCAATTTTTAAAAATTTGAACCCGAAAAGCCCCAATGCGGCGTTTCGGAATATTTAACATAAACTCTGTCCGGCGAAAGGCCCAGCTCGTCGCACACAGCATCGGTTAAAAGCGCCGTCATTTTATTATACGCCGCACTCGTTGAGCTTCCCAGAAGGTTTACTTCAATATAAGCACAGTTTTCGTCCGAATTACGGAAATACAGACGGCAATTCTCTTCAAAGCCAAGCATCACATAGCTTTCGGGCTTAGAAATAGCTCCGCAGGCTTCAAAAAAACGCTTTCTCAGTACTTCTTCCTGCTGCGAAGATATACTGTTTGTCGTTTTAAGGTTTATAAAAGGCATAAATTATGCCCTCCTTTATTGTGAATTTTAAATTATGCCGCATTTATTATATCACACTTTATATAAAAATAAAAGAGGAAAACACAAATTTATTTTTTTCGCTTCGCAAAGCTCAAATTACTATTGCAAAACACATACATTTATGCTAAAATTATTGTAATTATGAATTTATGAAAGGTCAGTAAATATAAAATGGATAACGAAAAGGATTTAAATAAGGCAAATGACGCAGAAAACGATAGTGCCGAGGAAACAGCAAACAGCTCAAAAGAGTCTTCGGACAAAGCTTTATCACCTCAAAGCGAGGAAGGGCAAGTGCTGACCAACGAACAGGCGTTCGCACTTCTTGACGAGGAAAAGCCACAGCCTTCATATTTCAGCCCCTTATGGCTTATAAACCACAAAATACGCAATAGCGCTCCGAAGCTGGCGCTCGGCGTGCAAAACATAAAGTCAAAATCAAAAATCAAGCTCTCAACAGTAGTTGACTGGCTGTTTCTGCTGTTGCTTGCCGTTGTTGTTGTGCTGATTGGCTATTACATACTCTTCCCTGCAAGGGGCAATTTCCACAGCGACACGACCGACACAATTCTCTGGGCGCAGGCAACGCTTGAATCGGGCTCGCTTTTCAGCAAGGATTTTAATTATGCCTGCATTCTGCCCTTCGGCGGACATCTGATAATGCTGCCATTTGTGGCAATTTTCGGCGTTACGATGAAGGCACATTCGCTGGGTATGCTGACGTTTTTCTTCATCTTCACAATTTCACTTCTGTGTATGCTCAAAAAAATCGGAATGACTCTGCGCTGGAGATGCCTTACAACAGCGTTTACGCTTCTTCTTGTTTCGGGCAGCCCAAAGCTGCGTGAAATTTTCTGGGACCACGTTATTTATTACAGCTTAGGGCTTTTGTTTGCTTTTGTCGGAATCTGCCTGATATCAACCTGCATTGACAAGCTCAAAGCAGGCACCGAAAAGAAGATTTCGTTTGCGATATATGCCGCGCTGCTGTTTTTGTGGTGCTTTTTAACGGGCCTGAATCAGATTGAGTCACTGACAATTTTCCTTCTTCCCGCATTTGCGGCCGTTGTTGCTGAAAGGTTTTTCAACACAAACAAGGCAAAGGACGCCTACAACTATTTCGGAAACCTGATAATCGGTGCGGTTATTATCATCGGCGCAGCTTTAGGATATGTTGTGTGCGCAAAAATTGCAAAAGATATCCCCGCCGCATATGAATCGGCATATTCGGGATTTTCAAATATGGACGTATGGATTGATAACTTTGAAGCCTTCTATCTCCATTGGACAACTCTTTTCGGTGTTGACCTCAGAAGCGGTATGCACTTTGTCTCAAAGGAAGGTATTATCGGGCTTATCAAGGTCATTGTCTGCATAATCCTGGTCGTTGCACCGATTATCGCAATGTTTTTCTACAAAAAAATCAAAGAACGCAAAATGCGCATAATGCTTTTGTTCCACTGGTTTATGACTGCGCTCATTATGATGGGCTTTGTCTTAGGGCTTCTTGCCAGTGCAAACTGGAGATTAAGCCCCATTCTCTGCACTTCAATAATCTGCACGTTCATTCTTGCAAAAATTCTGTATGACACCTGTGAAATCAAACGTGTTGCAATGATTTTTGTCATTCCGCTTGTGCTTGCAGGCACAATTACCGCAAAGGACCTTGCCGACCTTGCTCCCGATGAAGGGCAGGACAAAGGCATCTGCCGCATTGCGAAAAATCTTGAAGCGTTTGAAGAAGAGCTTGGATTTTCGCTTGATTACGGCTATGCAACCTTCTGGCACGCAAATGCCATAACCTTGCTGACCGATTCTCAGATTCCCGTGCGAAGCATATCGCTTACGCAGAACAGCTATTATATCTACGATTATCAGTCCGCAAAAAGCTGGTACGAAGATCAGGAAGGCGTCGAAAATTATTTCGTTTTGCTTTCTCCTGCGGAATTCAATGATGTTATGTCGGGCAACAATGCGCTTATTGACCCTGCAAACGGCTTTACGGGTACAAGCTACCTCATAGCCGAAGGATATTACGTTCTGCTGTATAATCAGAACATTTTCTGAATAAAAGGCAAATCCTTAGAATACAATAAGGATTTGCCTTTTTTCTTGACAATAATAAAAAAATGAATTATACTGAATAAAACATATGTTTTTGGAGGTATGTAAAATGAAGGGTATTATTCTTGCAGGCGGTTCGGGCACAAGGCTTTATCCGCTGACAAAGGTAACATCAAAACAGCTTCTTCCCATTTATGACAAGCCAATGATATATTATCCGCTTTCCGTTTTAATGCAGTCGGGAATCCGTGATATTCTGATTATATCAACCCCTGCCGACACACCCCGCTTTGAAGAGCTTTTAGGCGATGGCCACCAGTTCGGCATAAACCTTTCTTATGCAGTTCAGCCCAGCCCCGACGGACTTGCTCAGGCATTTATCATCGGTGCGGATTTTATCGGAGATGACAGCGTTGCAATGATCTTAGGCGACAACATCTTCTGCGGCCACGGGCTGAAAAAACGCCTTAAGGCAGCGGCGGCAAACGAAAAGGGTGCAACCGTTTTCGGATATTATGTTGACGACCCCGAGCGCTTCGGCATTGTTGAGTTTGATGAGCACGGCAAGGCTGTAAGCATTGAAGAAAAACCCACAAAGCCTAAAAGCAACTACTGCGTTACGGGACTTTATTTCTATGACAACCGTGTTGTTGAATATGCAAAGAATTTAAAGCCCTCTGCAAGAGGCGAGCTTGAAATTACAGACCTTAACCGTATTTATCTTGAGCAGGGTGACCTTAACGTTGTGCTTCTCGGTCAGGGCTTTACCTGGCTTGACACGGGAACACACGAATCGCTGGTTGACGCAACAAACTTTGTGAGAACCGTTGAACAGCACCAGCACCGCAAAATTGCCTGTCTTGAGGAGATTGCATATCACGAGGGATGGATTACCCGTGAGGACGTCGAGGCGGCTTACGAGGTTATGAAAAAGAACCAGTACGGCGCTTATCTTAAGGATGTTCTTGACGGAAAATATATCGATATTACTCTTTAAGCGGTTTTTTTCTGATTATAACACAAACATATCAACCCCTTGCGGATATATCCGTAAGGGGTTGATCTTTTGCCCGAACAAGCGATGAAGTACACATCACTTCTTATTCTTGATTTTTTTATTGTACTTTACTCTGTACATTCTGCCGTCGGCATAATCTATACATTCCTCAAGCGTAAGCTTTGTATCGGCGCCGACCGTGCAGGTTCCGCAGCTCAGGAAAATGTCGTAGGCTTCTTCGCTGAGGTCGTTGTATTCCTTGACCTTGTTGTCAATCATTTCGCAAAAGCGCGCAGCAGCTTCCTCGTCAAACCCTGAGCAATATACGACAAACTCATCGCCGCCAAAGCGCGAAGGAATAATATCGTCGCTTGAAACACCGACAAGAACTGACGCAAAACGCTTCAGCGCAGAGTCGCCGCCGTCGTGACCGTAAGCGTCGTTGATATCCTTAAGATTGTCAAAATCATAAAACAGAATCGTACACTGTTTGTTTTGCTCGTAGCATTGCTTTGCAAACCTGTAAAAACCGCGTCGGTTATAAAGACCGGTGAGTTGATCACGGATATAAAGCGAATCAAGCGTGTTGAGCATAGTTTTAAGCATATTCTGCTTTCTGTAATTTTCAAGATAATTCGCAATATTCATCAGCCACGAATGGTACATAACGCTCTTGTCAAGAAAATCGCTGTTGCTGAGTGCAAAATATCCGAAGCACCTTCCGCCGAAATGAATCGGCGATATAATAAAGCTGCGGCTCTCCTCACATTCCTTTGAGGTGCCGGGGATAATATCCGACTTCGGAAAATTTTCATACGAAACAAGCTCTCCGTTTTCATATGACAATACCGCCTTCATAACATCGGTATAGCCGCACTGAACAAGCGAAATTTCCTCTTCGGCGTCGTCATCATAGCTTTCGCACCAATTCTCACTCAGGCAAATATACAGCCCGTCGCAGGCTATCTGCGAAACATAGGGCAAAAGCGTTGTTACAATATCGCCGTTGTCATCGTTTGCGTTTTCGGTAAGCGACTGCGCCATCTGATTTGCACTTGTAATGAAGCCTGAAAGGGTTTCTGCCTTTTCATACTGAGCATAAAGAATTTCCATAACGCTCTTATGATTGTGCCTGGGACATCCGCAGGTTTCGGTAAATACGGGCGAGGATTCAAGACTCTGCACCTGAGGCATAGCAACGCCGTTTACTGCATTATGTATAATTCTGCAGGCAAGCTCGCCAACCTCACGCAAGGGACGGTTTACTGTTGTCATCTGCGGAATCAGCGACTGCGATTCCTTCAGATTGTCAAAGCCGCAGAGCAGAACATCCTCGGGTACGCGGTAGCCGTTTTCAACCAGCGCCATATGTGCGGCAAGCGCCATTGTGTCGTTTGCGCAGACAATTGCTTCGGGGAAGGGGAGGTCGGACTTTATAAACTCTTCAACTGCTTCGCGCCCTTTTTCTCTGACAAAATTTCCGCAAAAAATACGTTCTTCTTCAACGGGAATCCCGTGTTCTGTCAAAACATCCCTGTAAGCCTTGAGTCTTGCGTTTGCCTCAGGGTTGTTCGGCGAACCGGAAATAAAGTTGATTCTGCGGCATTTATGATAATCAACAAAATGTTCAACAAGGCTTCGCATTGCTTTTTCATTGTCAATTTCAATGCAATAGCCGTTGGTAAGCTTGTTGTCAACGTCAACAACGGGAATGTCGAGCCCGGAAATGCTCTCTACGATTTTTTTGGTCGAATCATGCGCCTGAATCGTATTTGAAAGCAGAATAACTCCGTCAAACAGCTTCAAATCAGGAATTCCGAAAACGCTGGTCTCGCCCAAATCATGGCTTCTTGCGTGGATGCCTTCGGCAAAAGAGGTAAAAACGTAAACATCATATTTAATCAGCTTTGCATAGTCAATTATACCGCTGACAATGCTGTGCTGATATTCCTCGTTTACGCCCGAAACAAGCACAGCTATTTTTCTTTTAGTGGGTATCAGCATTTTTCTTAACGCACCTCACTGTTATAAAATTTATTGTTCAGTAAAATTATACTACAATTTTTTTCTTTACGCAACCGCATTTTAAAATTTCACGCTGTTTTCACACAACACCATATCTACGGAGCGTATATTGAAAAAGCCGTTGTTTTGGTCTATAATATAAAAAAGCAAACGAAAGGACGCTGAATTTTTTTGGACTGCATCATAATCGGCAAAACAATAAGAAAATACAGGCTTGAAAAAAAGCTGACTCAGGCTGAGCTTGCCGCTGTTCTCAACATAAGCGACAAAACAGTATCAAAATGGGAAAACGGCAGAGGCTGCCCCGACATATCGCTTATAGGCGAGCTGTGCGCCGTTCTCGGTGCAGATATAACATCCGTTCTTAATCCCACGGCATCTGTGCCCGAAAAAAGGAGTATCGCTATGAAAAACTGCAAATTCTACATCTGCCCTGTATGCGGAGCTGTATTGACATCGACAAAGCCTGCACAGATAAGCTGCTGTGGACATATTCTTGAACCGCTTGAAGCCCATAAGGCGCAAGACGAGCAAAAGCTCTGCGTCGAAATCAGTGACGGCGAAAGATACGTCACCGCTGATCACCCTATGACAAAGAACGATTATATATCCTTTGTGGCTCTTTGCTGCGGCGAATCTTTAAGCATTTCGATACAGTACCCCGAGTGGAGCGTGAGCGCCCGCTTTATCGGGTCGGGGAAGGGAACTCTTTTCTGGTATTCAAAAAAAGACGGACTTCTGTATCAATACTGCTAAGCCTTCACGCTCAGAGCTTTTTGACGGAAATAATGAAAAAGATATTGCTGGGCAATTCCACCCGTATCGGAAAGGCTTTTGGGAAACCCTTCAGGATAATGCTCACGCAGAATTCTGTCCATCCAGACATCGACGGGAAACGCATCGGTTTTGTGCACGGAAAACAGCAGAACACAGCTCGCAACCTTGGGTCCTACGCCCTTTATCTGCATCAAGGCTTTTTTTGCTTCCTCCGTGGACATATCGGTAAGACTCTCAGCGGTAATTTTTCCGCTTGAAACCAATCGTGCCGCATCAAGGATATATTTTGCTCTGAATCCGCTGCGAAGCGGCTCCAAATCCTCGGCAGAGCAGCTACTCAGCGTTTGTGCGTCGGGAAATTCTCCGAACATATCGCACAGCGCCTGTATAATTTTTTTGATTCTGGGAATGTTATTCTGTTGAGAGAAGATGAACGAAACCAGCGTTTCCCAGAAGTTCTGCCGCAAAATGCGTATTCCGCCGCACTCACTGCACGCAAGCTTTAATATCGGACAGGTCTGCGAAAACCTTGATTTCAGCTCGCCATAGTCATAATACAGGTCAAAATAATTCGCCCAGATTTCCAGAAAATCCTGCTCGGTTGTGTTATGAAACGTGAAGATATCACCGTTTTGTGAAATTTCAAGCGGTTTGTCAAGGCAAAAGCCCTGCCAATAATCGCCGCAGTTTTTCCAGCGAAATGCCTGACCGCAGTCAAGCGTTTGTGCAAGGTCAAAATCGCTTTGCCTTAAAATTATATTTGAATCCTTAGCATAATAATCCATAAAAATCACACCTGCACTTTCGGCATAATTTTATCATATTTGCGCTGATTTTACAAGAGATTATTTGACATTGGCAATTTATTGCGGTATAATCTCTTTGACAAATAAATTTCCGGAGATTGTTTATGTTTGAAAATGAAATTACACCCGATAGAGCGTTTCTGATTTGTGCCGATATCGGCGAATACGACGCCGAAAAATCGCTCGAAGAGCTTTATGAGCTCGCACGAACCGCAAACGCCGAAACGGTCGGAACAGCCATTCAGAAGCGTGACAGCTACGACACGGCAACCTGCATCGGCAAGGGCAGGCTTGAAGAAATTACACAACAGATTGAGGCGCTTGACGTAAATCTGCTTATATTCGACTGCGAGCTTTCCGGTTCGCAGATACGAAATATCGAAAACGAAACGGGCATCCGCACGATTGACCGAACAACGCTTATTCTCGACATCTTTGCACAGCGTGCCGTAACCAGAGAGGGTAAGGTGCAGGTCGAGCTTGCGCAGCAAAAATACAGGCTGCCAAGGCTCGGCGGACAGGGCAAGGTGCTTTCGCGTCTTGGCGGCGGCATCGGCACGAGAGGCCCGGGTGAAACCAAGCTCGAAGCGGACAAAAGGCACATACGCAGCCGTATAAATGCGCTCGAAGATGAACTTCGCGAGCTGGAAAAGCACCGCAAATTCTTAAGGGCACGCCGCAAAAAGGACAATGTGCTTACGGCGGCAATTGTCGGCTACACAAACGTCGGCAAGTCAACACTTCTGAACAAGCTGACAGATGCAAATGTTTTGGCAGAAAACAAGCTGTTTGCAACGCTCGACATTGTTTCGAGAGGGATTGAGCTTCCCGACGGGAGAACCGTTCTTCTGACTGATACTGTCGGGCTTATAAGCCGCCTTCCCCACCACCTCGTTGAGGCCTTTAAATCCACTCTCGAAGAAGCGTCTGCCGCTGACATTATCATTCACGTTATTGACGCTTCAAGCGAGGATTGTCTTGAACAGACAAAGGTCACAGAAAAACTTCTTTCCGAACTCGGCTGTGATGGAATACCGGTTGTCTGTGCATTCAACAAATGCGATGAATCTGCAATAGCTTCGCAGATTGAAGAGGACTCTGCCACAGTAAAAATCAGCGCAAAAACAGGATTCGGTCTTGAAAGGCTCTGCGAACTGATTGCAAAAAATCTTGAAAATACCGGAATGAGATTAAAGCTGCTCGTTCCCTATGACAATGCAGGTCTGCTTGCGAAAATCAGGGAAAACGGCAAGGTCTATGAGGAAGAATACAGAGAAAACGGCATTTTTGCCGACGCTTTTGTTGACAAGGCGTTGGTCTTTATGGCAAAACCGTATATTTATGAGGAAGTATAAAGAGGTGCACAATGTATAAATTTGACGCAAAAGATGCTTTGGAAAAATGCTGCGAATGGGTCAGAAGCTGGTTTGAAGAAAACGGCAAGGGCTGCAACGCCGTCCTCGGAATTTCGGGCGGAAAGGATTCGTCCGTTGCGGCGGCACTATGCGTAAAGGCACTCGGAAAGGACCGTGTTATCGGCGTTTTAATGCCAAACGGTGAGCAAAGCGACATTGAATATGCCTATGATTTGTGCAAAGAGCTTGACATAAAGCACTTTGTTATCAACATTGAAAGCGCTGTCAAAGGCGTTTATGAGGGCATCGGTGACAAGTTTGAAATCACGCAGCAGACAAGGTTCAATCTTCCGCCTCGAATCAGAATGGCAACGCTCTATGCCGTCAGCCAGTCGCAAAACGGCAGAGTATGCAACACCTGCAACTACTCGGAAGATTATGTGGGATATTCAACACGATACGGTGACAGCGTTGGCGATTTTTCGCCGCTGTCATGCTTTACGGTACACGAGGTTCTGCAAATCGGAAAAGAGCTCGGGCTTTCTGCAAAATTCATCGAAAAAGCCCCCAGTGACGGACTTTGCGGAAAAACCGACGAGGATAATCTCGGCTTCACTTATAAAGAGCTTGACGACTACATCAGGCAGGGGATTGAGCCTTCTCCCGACATCAAGGCAAAAATTGACAGGCTCCACAAACTGAATCTGTTTAAACTCGAATATATGCCCTGTTTTAAATATAAGGTTTGAATTTAACAAAAACAAGGCAAAAAATAATACCCTGGGTAAATTTACTCAGGGTATTTTCTGTCTGTATAACAATTTTATATCTGAACGGAGTAGTTAGGAGCTTCCTTGGTGATGTAAATATCGTGGGGGTGGCTTTCTTTAAGGCCTGCGCCTGTGATTTTAACAAACTGAGCTTTATCGTGAAGAGCTTCAACCGTCTGGCATCCGCAGTAGCCCATACCTGCTCTGATACCGCCGATGAGCTGATAAATCGAATCAGCAACAGCTCCCTTATAGGGTACACGACCTTCAACGCCTTCGGGAACGAGCTTTCTGGAGTTCTCCTGGAAATATCTGTCCTTGCTGCCGCATTCCATTGCGCCAATGCTTCCCATACCTCTGTATACCTTGAACTGACGTCCCTGATAAATTTCGGTAGCGCCGGGTGCTTCTTCACAGCCTGCAAGCAAACTGCCGAGCATTACAACATTTGCGCCGGCTGCCAGAGCCTTTACAATATCACCCGAGTACTTTATGCCGCCATCGGCAATTACAGGAATTCCATATTTCTTGGCAACACAGGCAGCGTCATAAATTGCAGTAATCTGAGGTACGCCGATACCGGCTACAACTCGTGTCGTGCAAATAGAGCCTGGTCCGATACCAACCTTGATAGCGTCTGCGCCTGCTTCAATCAGCGCCTTGGCAGCCTCAGCGGTTGCTATATTACCGGCAATTACGGGAATATCGGGATATGCTGCCTTAACCTTCTTGAGACAGTTCATAATATTTGCGCTGTGACCGTGTGCACTGTCGAGCACAAGCACGTCAACCTGAGCGTCGATAAGTGCGCCTGCACGCTCTAATACATTGGCTGTAACACCTATAGCTGCACCACAGAGCAATCTGCCCTTGCTGTCACGAGCTGAATTGGGGTATTTTACAGCCTTTTCAATATCCTTGATTGTGATGAGTCCTTTAAGATAGCCGTTTTCATCAACAAGGGGGAGCTTTTCGATTTTATGCTTTCTCAGGATCTGCTGAGCTTCCTCAAGTGTTGTTCCCACAGGGCCGGTAACAAGGTTTTCCTTAGTCATAACCTCGCCGATTTTAACGTTATAATCAGTCATAAAGCACAGGTCACGGTTTGTAAGAATACCTACGAGCTTACCACTGCCATCAACTATCGGCACGCCTGAAATTTTAAACTTGCCCATAAGCTCGTTAGCGTCGGTTACATAATGGTCGGGAGTGAGAGAAAAGGGATTAACAATAACGCCGTTTTCGCTTCTCTTAACCTTGTCCACTTCATCAACCTGCTGCTCAATCGACATATTCTTGTGAATAATGCCGATACCGCCCTCTCTTGCAATGGCAATTGCCATTTTCGCTTCGGTAACAGTATCCATTGCGGCGGTGAGAATAGGTGTGTTAAGTGTAATCGTTGATGTAAGCTTGCTTCTCAAATCAATCATATTGGGCGTAACGTCGGATTCTGCGGGAATCAGCAGAACATCGTCGAAGGTAAGACCTTCCTTTGCAAATTTATCGCTGTAATTGTCAAACATACAAAGCTCCTCCAAATCCGTTAAAAATGCAAAATACAACACATTTTGTATTCCCAATATTATAACTCAAAATTGATTAAAAGTCAAGACAAACATATAGATGAAATGCGAACGTTTTTAGAGATTTATTTTGGTTGCAAAACACAAAAACACCTCCGATATGATTTATCCAACATATCGGAGGTATTGATTTTTATAAATTTAAGAATCCTTTATTTGCTTACTTTTTAATAACATCTGTACCAATATACGGACGCAAAGCTTCAGGTACGGTAACGCTTCCGTCGTCATTCTGGAAGTTTTCAAGAATTGCGGCAACAGTTCTTCCCACTGCAACTCCCGAGCCGTTGAGAGTATGAACAAATTCAGCCTTGGATTTGATATCCTTCTTGAACTTAATTCCTGCACGTCTTGCCTGATAATCAAGGAAATTTGAACAGCTCGAAATCTCAACATAGCGGTTATACGAAGGCATCCAAACCTCAATATCATAAGTTTTGGCACTGGAGAATCCGATATCGCCCGAAGAAAGTGCAACAACACGATAGGGGAGACCAAGCCCCTGCAAAACCTTTTCAGCGTCGTTTGTGAGTTTTTCAAGCTCATCGAATGAAGTTTCGGGTGTTGTAAACTTTACAAGCTCAACCTTATTGAACTGGTGCTGACGGATAAGTCCACGCTGGTCACGGCCGGCAGCACCTGCCTCCGAACGGAAGCAAGCAGAATATGCACAGTATTTCAAAGGCAGCTTGTCCTCGAAAAGAATTTCGTCCCTATGCATATTGGTTACGGGAACCTCAGCCGTAGGAATAAGGTAATAATCCCAACCTTCGAGCTTGAATGCCTGGTCAGCAAACTTAGGAAGCTGTCCTGTACCGGTCATCGAATCCTTATTTGCCATAAAGGGCGGGAAAATTTCGGTATAGCCATTATCGCCGTGTGTGTTGAGGAAATAGTTGATAATTGCACGCTCAAGCTTTGCGCCAAGTCCACGATAAAAATGGAAGCGTGTGCCTGTTACCTTGCCTGCTGTTTCGGGGTCAAGAATTCCAAGATCCTTACCGATATCCCAATGTGCCTTGGGTTCATAATCAAACTGCTTAGGCTCACCCCAACGTCTGATTTCAACATTTTCGCTGTCGTCCTTACCAATCGGTGTCGAATCGGCAGGAATATTCGGCACGGAAAGCAGAAGATTCTTCTGTCGTGCCTCAAGGTCAGAAATCACAGCGTCATTTTCCTTGATTTTTGCGGAAAGCTCCTTCATCTGTGCCATAATTTCAGAAACGTCACCGCCCTGCTTCTTGATAGCGGGAATTTCTTTTGAAACCTTGTTTTGCTGAGCCTTCAGCTCGTCGGTTGATGTTGAAATTTTGCGGCGTTCAATGTCAATTCCCAAAATTTCATCGATTACAGCGTCATAATCGGCATTTCTTGTTTTGAGCTTTGCCTTCACTTCATCGGGCATTTCTCTGATAAGCTTGATATCAAGCATTTATATTACCTCTTTTCAGAATTAAAATTTGTCACACAAAACCTCTGCAATTGATGCAAGGTCGTTTTCGTCATAAAACTCGATTTTAAGCGAGCCTTTATTTTTTCCGTATGAAATTGAAACCTTTCTGCCAAGCCTTTCACGCATAGCAATTTCAGTTTCTTTATAATATGTCGGAATCTCTGCTTTTTCGGACTTATTCTGTGCCGCACTGCACGCTCTTTCAACGTCACGCACGGTCATTTTTCCGTCGCAGGCACGCAATGCAAGCTCAATCATCGCTTCTTCGTCGTCCATGCCTGCAAGAACCTTTGCATGTCCGGTGCTTAGCATTCCCTTAGAAAGCATATCTCTGATTTCATCGGGAAGATTGAGCAGTCTGAGCGAGTTTGCAACAGCAGAACGTGATTTTCCGACAGTTTTTGCAATATCCTCCTGCTTCATCTCAAATTCATCAGCAAGCTGCTTATATCCGAGCGCTTCTTCAATAGGATTTAAGTTTTCTCTCTGCAAATTCTCGATAAGAGCAATCTGCATTGCCTCCTTATCGTCATATTCCTTTACGATTACAGGAACCTCACTAAGGCCTAATCGCTTCGCTGCACGCCATCTTCTTTCGCCGGCGACTATCTGATAAAAGCCCTCGCCTACGGGGCGCACAACAATAGGGGATATGATTCCGTGGATTTTAATTGAATCGGCAAGTTCATCAATCGCTGAAGACTCAAACTCTCGTCTTGGCTGCTTTTTATTAGGCTCGATCAATGACGGATTCATTGACTGAACAACCGATAAATCAACAGAATTATCATCAAACAACGATTCAAAACCGTTTCCAAGTTCAAATTTCTTTGCCATTTCTCACCCTCCTATCGTCCGAATTTTTTGCGTTTATTTAATACAGGCGGTGCCTTGTCGCCAAGAAGCTCACGACCGAGCTTTTCATACGCCTCAGCACCTTTTGATCCGGCGTCATAATACATTACCGGTTTTCCGAAGCTCGGAGCTTCAGAAATCCTTACATTTCTGGGAATGGTCGTTTCAAAAACCCTGTTCGGAAAATGCTTTTTTACCTCGTTGACAATATGCAACGTCAGATTCAGCCTTGGGTCAAACATTGTAAACAATACACCCTTGATATCAAGCTTAGGATTATACCTCTGCTTGACGTGACGCACAGTTTCCCATAATTGCGCAAGACCCTCAAGCGACAGTGGCTCGCATTTCATCGGAACAATTACATAATCTGCCGCAACAAAACCGTTTAATGTCAAAAGGCTGAGCGACGGCGGACAGTCTATAAAAATATAATCGAAACCGATTCTGCAAGTCAGAAGCTGGCTTTGAAGCCTTCTTGCCCTATCCTCAAGCTCGACAAGATCAATATCTCCGCCAACAAGCGAGGAAGTAGCCGGAACAACTGTAACACCCTTATATTCCGTTTCAATCATGGCGTCCTGAATACGCCGCTGACCTATGAGAACATCATATGTAGTAACCGTAAGTGTTTTTTTCTTGATTCCGAAGCTTGTTGTGGTATTACCCTGCGCATCCAGGTCGATGCAAAGCACTTTTTTGCCGACAGAGCCCAGATATGCAGCAAGATTTACAACAGTTGTCGACTTTCCGACACCGCCTTTTTGATTTGCAACAGCATAGATTGTACCCATCAGCACACCTCTTTTAGATGAAATTGGTTGTACAATCATTATAACATCTATCCTTTCAAATTGCAACAAATTTTTGCAAAATTGTTTCACGTGAAACAATTTTCGACATCTTTGCTTTTATAACGCCGTTATACACAATTTCAAGCCGCTTGTTTTGTGTAAATTCACAATAGCGGCTTGAAAAGATCTATTTTAGCATAAGTATGACATTATATTCAATGTTTCACGTGAAACATTGTTTAATCGACAGGGATTTTCACGACATATTCTATATAATGGTCGGATTTTGTTTTGCTTGCTTCAGCCATAATTCCGGCGGCACGCATTGTTTCAATAGCGCGATTTATTGTGTTAACGAATAGTCGGACATCTTTTAAAACGATACAGCGTTTTTTAAATTTTTCATCGTCAGATTTTCTGATAAGATATCCTTCTACAAGTTCTTCTGTCTTTTCGACGTTCAATTTACGCTGAAATACAGCATCAATCATTTCATCACGAACGTCAACATCATCGATTCTCAGCAAGCATCTTGCATGGCGCTCAGTTAAACCATAATTAAGTATTTTCGTCATTTCGTCTTCGGAAAATCGCAAAAGTCGAAGCTTATTAGCAATAGTACTCTGTGCCTTTCCAAGCTTTATCGCTGCATCCTCTTGCGTCATACCATAAAATTCAATAAGCTTTGCAATAGCATAAGCTTCATCAAAGAAATTCAAATCAGACCGTTGAATATTCTCAACCAACGCCATTATTGCAGAGCTTCGTTCATTTATATCACTCACAACACACGGTACATACTCCATTCCAATGATTTTTGCTGCACGAAGTCGTCTTTCCCCGGCAATAAGCTCATAAACACCGTTTTTCAATCTTCGCACTGCAAGAGGATGAATTATTCCGTTCTGACGTATACTTTCGGCAAGCAAGCACAACTCGGATTCATCAAAACTTCGTCGCGGTTGCAACGGATTGGGATGAATTGCATCGACTTCCAACTGCACAATTTTTCCGACAACCTTCTCTTTTAACGAACCAAAAACAGCCATATATATCTCCTTTTTCCAAAAAAAATAACATCCTGTCCTAATTATAAATTGAACAGAATGTATTTTCTACAAAAATATTCATAAAAATTACGATACAAAACGACTGAAACCGTCCATATACGCGATTATACCAACGGATGCTTCAAAATCTGGTTGCTGTTTCTGGGGTATCTGCTCGAAATATGAGAAACTTTTCTGGATATTATTATACGTCTTGAATCACCATTTGGCAGCGAATAATCATTTTGTCCGTAAACTTCGGCACCAAGCTCAGTAAAAACCTTTTTCTTTTCAAAAGCATCCTCGGACGGACCTTTTAATGCCAGAAAATGACCGCCGACTTTTACAAAAGGCAAGCAGTATTCGCAGAGAAGCGACAGAGGAGCAACTGCTCTTGCGACACAAAAATCATAGTTTTCTCTGAATTCATCTGATTTTGCGGCGTTTTCAGCCCTATCGTTAATAATATTTGCTTCAATTCCCAGCTCCGAAGTCAGAATCTTCAAAAATTCAGTACGCTTTTTTAGACTGTCAAGCAACGTAATTTTCAAATCAGGGCGGTACAGTTTCATAGGAACCAACGGAAATCCTGCGCCACTGCCGATATCAATAACAGTCGAATTTGCAGGAAAATCCAACATCGTACACACGATCATTGAATCAAGAAAATGCTTGACATACATTTCATCCGGCGACATTATCGCAGTAAGATTGATTTTTTTGTTGTACTCAGTCAAGATTTCAGCATACAGATCAAGCTTTTTATAAAGTTCATCTCCAAGCTTAATACCACACATTTCAGAAATTTCAATCAATTCACCATATTCTCTAAGCATAGAAACTATCTCCGTTTTGTTCAAAATAAACCATCAAAACCGTAATATCAGCGGGGGAAACACCAGTGATTCTCGATGCCTGTCCAATATTTGAAGGCGCAAGCTTGGTAAGCTTTTCAGCAGCCTCAAGCCTCAAGCCCTTGATCGCCGAATAATCAAAATTCTCGGGAAGCTTTTTCTCTTCAAGCTTCTTCATCCGTTCGACCAGATCAAGCTGCTTTTCAATATATCCTTTATACTTTATCTGTAATTCAACCTGCTCGCGAATATCAGAGGCAAGGTCGGTTCTGTTTTTATCAAACTGCTGCAAAACATCATATCCGAGTTGAGGACGTCTTATAAGATCAGCCATTTTCGTACCCGTTGAAAGTGCAGATGTACCATTTTTCAACAAAAATGCATTGATTTCATCACCGGGCGCAAGATTGAGATGTGAAACTCTTTCGATTTCGGCATCAATTTTACTGATTTTATCGAGTAAAGCGTCATATTCATCTTTTGATACAAGACCTATTTCGTATCCCAGAGGAGTCAATCTCAAATCGGCATTATCCTGTCGAAGAATCAGGCGATACTCACTTCGTGAGGTCATCATTCTATAAGGATCAGCAACGCCCTTTGTAACAAGATCGTCTATCAATGTACCGATATAAGACTGCGAACGCTCAAAAATCACGGGTTGCTGCCCCTTAATCTGCCTGGCGGCGTTGATTCCCGCAACAAGACCCTGCGCAGCTGCTTCTTCATATCCGGAGCTTCCGTTAAACTGACCTGCGCCGAAAAGTCCGCTGATTTTTTTGAACTCCAGACTTAATTTAAGCTCAGTTGAATCACAGCAGTCATATTCAATAGCATATGCAGGACGCATTATTTCGACGTTTTCCAGTCCTTTTACAGTGCGCAAAAAAGCAAGCTGAACATCCTCAGGTAGCGATGAAGACATACCCTGGAGATAATATTCATCCGTATCAAGTCCCATTGGCTCAACAAAAATCTGGTGTCTTTCCTTATCGGGAAAGCGAACAACCTTGTCCTCAATAGATGGACAGTATCTCGGTCCGACACCTTCAATTCTACCTGAATAAAGAGGGGAGCGATGCAGATTTTCTCTGATGACCCTATGTGTATTTTCATTTGTATATGTAATGTAGCAGTCCGCTTTATTCTCAATAATATCGCGTGTTTTGAAGGAAAACGGTACGGTTGTCTCATCACCGTGCTGTACCTCCATAGCACTGAAATCAATCGATCTGCGATGTACTCTGCACGGTGTTCCTGTTTTAAAACGACGCAGCGTAATGCCCGCGCTGAGAAGACAATCCGAAAGCTTTTGCGGAGGCAGAACATTATCGGGCCCACTTTCATAGCTCACTTCTCCAACGTGAATTCTGCCTTTAAGATAGGTTCCGCCTGCAATAATCACCGCTTTAACCTTATATACAGCACCTAAAGATGTTACAACGCCGCAAACTGTGCCATCTTCAAATAAAATTTCCGCAATTTCAGCTTGTTTTATATGCAAATTCGGCTGATTCTCGCAAACATTTTTCATATACGAATGGTACAGAACCCTGTCCGCCTGCGCCCTTAAACTATGCACAGCCGGACCTTTTCCTCGATTGAGCATTCTTGACTGTATGCTGCATTTATCGGCAGCCTTACCCATCTCTCCACCCAAAGCGTCAATTTCGCGCACAAGATGCCCCTTTGCTGTACCACCTATTGAAGGATTACACGGCATATTAGCAATCTGATCAAGCGAAATTGTGAACATCGCAGTTGTGCACCCAAGCCTTGCGCTTGCAAGCGCCGCTTCAATACCTGCGTGCCCTGCACCGATTACAGCAACATCATAGCTGCCCATATAATATTTTTCCAAATTTATGAAGCCCCCTTGTTATTTTCCTACGCAGAAGCGGGAAAAAACTTCATTAACTACGTTTTCGCTCAATGATTCACCCTTGAGCTTTGCTATTTCTCCGGCCGCTTCTTCAATAAGCACAGTCAGAATATCATATGTCATATTGTCGTCAGAGGCGATTTTAGCATTCTCAAGTGCATTTTTCGCATTTACAGCACAAATCCATTGGCGCTGATTAGCGATAATTCCGTTAGAAAAATTTACTTTTCCCATTGAAAACATTTTTTCAATCAGCTCAGTAAGAGCATTTATACCCTCATTATTTGAAGCTGAAATTTCAACAATATTTTCAAACTTGTCTTTAAAAATATCAATATCAAGACGGCATTCACAGTCGGTTTTATTGATGACAATGATTGTATTTTTATTCATAATTTTGTATAATAATTCATTATCCTCATCATCGAGAGGACGTGAATAATCAAAAACCGCGAGAACAAGCTCGGCATTTTCAAGCTTTTTTTCAGCTATTTTTACGCCGACTCCTTCAACATAATCATCTGTGCTGTGCATTCCTGCGGTATCACTCAGACGAAGAGTAACATTCCCAAGTCGAATACTTTCTTCGACTGCATCTCTTGTGGTTCCTGCAAATTCACTTACAATACTGCGCTCAAAACCACTCAGATTATTCATCAAAGTAGATTTTCCTACATTCGGCTTGCCTACTATGACCGTATCTACGCCATTACGAATTATTTTTCCATAATCATAAGTTGAAACAAGCTGAGAAATATCATCAAGAACATCGCTCAGACGTTTTTTCAGCATATTATCATCAAGCTCCGGCAAATCCTCTTCAGGAAAATCCGCCCATGCAGCCAAATCACCGAGAATTTTTGTCAACTCTGTTGAAATTGTATCAATTCTTCGTGACAATGCACCCTCGTGCAAAGAATTGGCGTATTTCAGCTCGTTTTCGCTGTCGGCAGAAATTATATCAATAACAGCCTCAGCACGTGTCAAATCCATTTTTCCGTTTAAAAAAGCACGCTTTGTAAATTCGCCGGCAAGAGCTAATTCTGCACCTGACATCAAGCAGGCACGCAAAACCTGCTGAGTAACATACACACCACCGTGACATGAAATTTCGACCATATCCTCGCCCGTATAGCTCTTGGGTGACCGAAACACAGTAAGCACGCATTCATCAAGAATTTCGCCGCCGAAAACTATGTGCCCGAATGCGCAGGTATAGCCCTTCATTTTGCTTGGAATTTTATCATTTACAGATTGAAAAATTTTGTCTGCAATGTCAAAAACCTTGTCACCCGACATTCGTACAACGGAAATTCCGCCATTCATCATCGCTGTGGATATTGCTGCAATTGTACTTGATTTCACAAAAAACACCTACAAATTGTAAAAAATAAATTTAATATAACTATTTGTATAATAATATACAATTACACACAGTATAAATTATATATTATTATACAAAAAATAGTATTAAAATACGGCTACGAAAAACTCGCAGCCGTATTTTTCTTTACAAATTAAAATTCGATTTTTCCATAAAGACCGGCATTGAGATTGTCCTCCGGCTTGGGACGCTTATAGTCTTTTTCAAAGCTTGTTTTCAAATCAAGCGACTTAGGTTCAAAATTTTCCTTGCGCTTTTTATCCTTTGAATCACGGTTGAAATTGCGGTTTCTGCCGTTATCACTTCTTCTGTTTCCTGAACGCTTGGGATTATCTGAAGCGATTATAACCTTTCTGTAAGGCTCCTCACCGATAGAACGCGAATTTACACCTTCAATTTCGGAAACAGCGGAATGGATGATTCTGCGCTCGTAAGGATTCATAGGCTCAAGAGTTGCGGAATAACCGGTTTTAAGAACATTTTTTGCAATCTTGTTGGCAAGCTCAATAAGAATATTCTTTCTCTTTTCACGGTAGCCTCTGCTGTCAACAGTAATTCGGTAATAATCCTTCTGTCCCTTGTTGCAGACCATTGAAGCAAGATACTGAATAGCATCGAGAGTATCTCCGCGCTTTCCGATAATAGTTCCTGCATTTTCACCATCAAGAGTAATTACAGCGCCTTCTTCATTTTCTTCAATCTCAGCAGTCATTTCAAGGCCCATTTTTTCGGTAATGGAAAGAATATAATCTCTTGCAATTTCTGCTCTTGAAGGTTCAAAGCTTGCTTCAAGCTTCGCAATGCCTTTCATTCCGAACAGACCTTTTTTCGGTTCTTCAATAATGTTAAAGACAATTCTTTCTTCGCTGACGCCAAATTCAGCTACTGCGGCCTGTTTTGCTTCTTCGACGGTTTTGGCTTCAAAAATTTTAACCATAGCTTTCATCTCCTATATATATTTCACTTGCCGAGCAAATGAATAAAAATACAAAAATTAATCTTCTTCGTAATCGTCGCCGTATTTCTCAGCCATACGCTTTCTGGCATCATTTATAAGCTTTCTGTTATATGCCTGCAATTCAGAACGTGACATTTTCTTTTCATCATCGCCCAAATTTCTGTTTGAAGAAACACCATTCTGTGCCTCAAGCAGTTTGCGCTGTTCTTCAAGCATTGCTTCAAATCTGCTGGGCTTTTTATTCTTTGCCTTGATTTTATCTTTTTCTATAATTACATCAATACGCTTGGGAGTATAATAAACATAAAGGAAAATTGTTATGAGGAAAGAGAAAAGTGACGAGCAAAGCCAATAAAAACCTACACCGGCGGGGAAGGTGAGTGCAAGATATACAGAGAAAAGGGGCATTGTGTAAAGCATTACGTTCATACAGCCCATTCCCTGCATTGCATCAGGATTGTTCTTCTTCTGACGATGCTGAGTATAAAGAGTCATAACAATCTGCACAAGTCCGGAAAGAATCGGAATCATAGCAAGAGCTATCGCTGCGGCGTTCCAACTTTCGGGCTTGAAGGTAGGAGTCTGACTCAGATCTATTCCTAAAAATGTGTTTGTTGTGCCGAATTCATTAACCTTTGTGAAAAACTCGGCAAATTTTTCTCCGAAAATACTGTTGCAAAGTTCTTCATTATTTGAAAGCTTTATAAGCTCAAGCTCAGGACGGTTTTTAAGATTGGAAGCTGAAATTCCGAATTTTTCAAGCTCGTCGGCATATTGCGCAAGATTTGCGTCATAACCCGATTTTCCTTCCTTGATAAATACTGTGGAAAGAATCTCGGTAGCTTCGCTTATAAGTGTTTTTGAAAGCTTTACGATATGTGTAAGCGGTCTGTATACAACATCGAGAACGCCGAAAAGAATCGGAAACTGGATAAGAAGAGTTGTACAACCCGAAAATTGGTTATAGCCTTCTTCTTTATAAAGCTTCTGCTGTTCTTCAAGAAGCTTTTCCTGGTTATTCGCATATTGTTTTCTGAGCTGATTAAGCTTGGGTGTAAGCTTTGACATTTTTGCAGAGCTTATATGTGATTTTCTCGTCCAGTAATACATAATAAGCTTTGTAAATATTGTAAAAAGTACAATCGAAAGTCCGTAATTTCCGCAAAAATTATAAATCACTCGCATTACGGGCCCTAATATTGAACCAAACAGCTTTTCCAAATATATTTCCTCTCAATCGTTCCTAATTATTTTTTATTTTTCTTCTTTGAAAAAAATGAAAATTCCTGCGGCACCGGGTCAAATCCGCCCGGAAAAAAAGGATTACACTTAAAAAAACGTTTTACCGCAAGATATAATCCCTTAAATGCACCGAACCTTTCAATCGCCTCATATGCATAAGCAGAGCAGCTTGGATAAAACCTGCAGGTCGGATACATTTTCAAAGATGAAATATTTTTCCGATAAAAATTTATTAAACACAAAAAAATTTTTTTCATTATATTTCTTTTTCAAGGGCGCAAATAAGCGTATTTTTCAGATATTCACTGAAAATCTGTGATTTGATATTGCAGATGCTGCTTCTTGCTACAATAACAATATCAAAGCCAATCGGAAGCTTCAATTCATTTTCACGGTAAGCCTGCCTGATTATACGCTTTGCCCTGTTTCTGCATACAGAATTTCCGACCTTTTTTCCGGCTGTAATTCCCAAGCGGTTAAAAGGACATTTGTTCTTTCTGTAATAAATAACGGCATTATCCGAAAAAAGTTTCTTTCCCTTTCTGTAAAGATAAAGAAACGAAGAATTGTCGTTTATAATTTCTGTATAATACATAATTTACTGTTCGACTTATTTATTCCTAAAATACAAGAAAAGACCACATTAAAATTATGTGGTCTGCTCCCTCAGAAAAAATCAATAACTAAGTCTTGCTCTGTTCTTTGCTCTTCTGCGTGCGAGAACCTTTCTGCCATTCTTAGTAGACATTCTCTTCATAAATCCGTGTTCTTTTTTTCTCTGGAGCTTCTTAGGCTGATATGTTCTTTTCATAGGTTTTTTCCTCCCTTAAAATAATCCTAAAAAAAATAATCGGTATATGTGAAAATATAAATATAACAAAAATATATAAATCCATAACCCTGCAATAATACAGTATATAATAAACGACTATTTCTGTCAAGTATTTTTTTCAAAAATTCACAATTGCAACATTTATAATATTTTTTTCACACTCCATTTTCATCATATTCTACAAAAAAATCCTTTAATATCGGCAACAAAAGCCTGATAACACTCGTTGTATATATACATACCATTATAAATATGCTCAAAAAATGCGTAAAATTCTTTTGCATTTTTTATGTTTTCAAATGCAAAATTTAAGTTGAAAAAGCTTGTAAAATTACAGATTATATGATATAATGTTATGTGTGTCGGATTAGCTTTAAATCAAATCGATTTATATATATTTTCCGTTTAAATTTTTCAGAAAGGAATTATAAAAATATGGATTCTTTTACGGATTTATTTGAAGCCGTCAAAACATATTGCCGCGAAGTAGGCGGAGTCGGCGATGTCGCTATGAAATTATGGATAAATTCCTTAGAGCCTGTTGAATTCAAGAATAATACCGCAGTTTTTATGGTTCAGTCGGAATTTCAGAAAACAATTACTCTCAACAACTACGAAAAGCTCCTTCTTGACGCTTTCAGTTCAACTTTAGGCTTTGATGTTGATATAAAAATTATTATTGAGGACGAACAGGAGCCAAGCGAGCCCGTTGATATCGACGCTATCGATATACGCAACAGCGAGCTTGAGCAAAGCTATGAATATGCAAATTATGATTATACCTTCGACACCTTCATTGTCGGCAGGTCTAATGAATTTGCTTATGCTGCATGTACTGCCGTTGCTAAGGATATGAGCAACAAGGATTATAATCCTTTGTTCATTTACGGGCCTTCCGGCTTGGGAAAAACCCATCTTCTTACAGCAATTATGAATGAAAGTAAGAAGAAAAATCCTGATATGAATATTATTTTCGTCACTGCCGAGGCTTTTGCAAACGAGCTTATCAGTGCAATTCAGGCAAAGAATACCGCCCCTATCAGAGAAAAATTCAGAAAATGTGACCTTTTGCTGCTTGATGACGTTCAGTTCCTCGCAGGAAGAGAAAGCACACAGACCGAATTTTTTCATACCTTCAACGACCTTTATCAGGCAAATAAACAGATCGTTCTTACATCGGACAGGCCTCCGAAGGATATCAAAACCCTTTCCGATCGTCTGCGCAACCGTTTTGAATCGGGTATTATTGCAGACATCTCAATTCCTGATTTTGAAACCAGAATTGCAATTATAAAACGCAAGGCTGAACTACTTGACATAAAAATTCCCAATGATGTTGCGGAATTTATTGCAAACAGACTCAAGTCAAATATAAGACAGCTTGAAGGTGCCGTCAAAAAACTAAAAGCTTTAAAGCATCTTGCAGGCAGTCCGCCTTCAATGGCAATGGCTCAGAGCGTTATCAGAGATATTCTCAACGACGACCAGCCGATTCCGATTACGGTTGAAAAAATCATAGGCGAGGTCGCAAATATATATGGCGTTACTCCTGACGATATCCGTTCTAACAAACGTTCATCCCAGGTTTCAACCGCACGAAAGGTAGCAATTTATGTCGTGCGTGAAATTACACAGATGTCGCTTGCATGCATCGGTACCGAATTCGGCGGAAGAGATCATTCAACAATGGTTTATGCAATAAACAGCATTGAAACAAACCTCAGTAAGGACGCCCATTTGAAGGAAATTGTCGATGATATTATCAAGAATATCAGGGATAAGAACAGATAAAATTTCAACACCTGATTTTTTTGTTTTCCTTTTAATTTCGGTATTTTTATTGTTTTTCAACTGCATTTTGTTTTTTCAACATTAACAGCACTGTTTAAAAAACACATATTCAACAAAGTTTTCCTGAAGTTTTTAAAACTTGTCCCGAAAGTTTCAACCTTTTCAAGATTAAATTCTTAAATATAAAACTTTTAAACCTTTCAAGAATTTGCAAACTGATGCAGTGTTTAAAAATATTTCCCGATTTTAAATGGAAAAATACCTCTTTCAAAATTATAAACACTACTACTACTGCTACTACTAAATAATATATATTATATATTATATTATCATAATAATATTTTTTTGGAGAACAGAGCACTATGAGATTTGAATGTGAAAAACAAAGCTTATATGAAGCCTTGAGCAATGTTTCAAGAGCTGTCGGCCAGAAGACAAGCATTGAAGCACTTGAAGGTATTAAAATCAAGGTTTCGGAAAATATTCTTGAATTTACTGGATATGACCTTAATCTCGGCATAAAAAAGGAAATTGAAGCTGTAACAAACGGCTGCGGTGAATTTGTTGTTTCCAGCGGTATTTTTAATGAAATTGTCAGAAAAATGCCTGAAAGTATGGTCTATGTTGATATTGACGATAATCTCAACGTAAATATCAAAAGCGGCGTTACAGAATATAATATTTCTGCAATTTCAGCACAGGAATATCCCGATATTCCTGTAATAGACAGGGCTGATTTTATAAAGCTTCCTCAGCATGTACTGAAGAATATGATAAAGCAGACTATTTTTGCCGTTTCGACCGATACCAAAAAGCCGATACTTACAGGTGAGCTTTTCGATATTGCTGACAGCTTATTCAATATGGTTGCAATTGATAACTATAAGCTTGCACTCAGAACCGAAGGCATAAATGCCGACAAGGATTATAAATTTGTAGTGCCTTCAAAAGCTCTTTCTGAAGTTGAAAAGCTGCTTGATGAAGCTTCAAAGGAAGATTGTGTGATTTATGTCGGCAAAAAGCATATTATTTTTGAAATTAACGGTTACAGCGTAATTTCAAGATTGCTTGAGGGTGAATTCTATAACTATAAAGTAAGTATTCCAAAAAACTTTTCAACAGAAGTTGTTATAAAAGTTAAAAGTCTGATTGATATGCTTGACAGATGCGGTCTTATTATCAGCGAAAAACACAAAGCACCCGTAAGATGCAAGTTTTCAAACGGAAGCCTTTCACTTAACTGCAAGACCAGCGTCGGAAAATTTTCAGATGAAATGGAAATTGATCTTTCCGGAAATTGCTTTGAAATCGGATTTAACAACAGATATCTTTTAGAGGCTTTGCGTGCCTGTGAAAGCGACAAAGTAAAATTGCAGATGAATGGTCCTTTAAGCCCTATAAAAATTGTTCCTGCTGATGGCGACAGCTTTACTTTCCTTGTGCTTCCTGTTCAGCTTTCATCAAACTGAGTTTAAGGTTTATTTTATATGGAAAAAGAAATAATTAAAATCAATACTGAATATATCAAGCTTGACCAGCTTCTGAAATTTTCTGGTATTGCCGATACCGGTGGAATGGCAAAGGATATTATTCTTTGCGGTGATATTAAAGTAAACGGTGAAACTGTTTTGCAAAGAGGAAAAAAAATCAGAAGCGGTGATGAAGTAAACGTCGGAAATCAGGTTATTTTACAAATAACCGACTGATTATTCTATGCAGATTACAAGAATCAAAGCCGAGAATTTCAGAAATCTTGAAAGTGTGGAAATTTTTCCTGACAAGAGATTGAATATTATTACCGGCAAAAATGCACAGGGAAAAACCAACCTTTTAGAAGCAATCTGGCTTTTTACCGGCTGCAGAAGCTTTCGGGGCAGTAAGGAAAAGGATAACATTAAACTGGGCTGTGAGTTTTCAAATGCCGAAATTGATGTAAATTCGCAGAATCGTGTCAATAAATTTTCATATAAGGTGAAAAAAGGCGCAATTAAAGAGAAAAAAGTCAAAATAAACGGCGTTGAGATTACAAAAAATTCCCAGCTTTTTGAGCGGTTTATGTGTATAATATTTACACCGGAGGATTTAGAGCTTTCAAAAGGCTCGCCGGATAAGCGGCGTAATTTTCTTGACTTGGGAATTTCGCAGATAAAGCCTAAATATATCGGTGCAATAAATCGTTATTCAAAAATATTGGCACAGCGCAATAGTATGTTGAAAAATCATTATGATAACAGCAGCTATGACTTTGAAATATGGGATACTCAGCTTTGCAAACTTGGTGCTTATATTTCATTGATGCGGCTTGCCTATGTAAAGCGCTTGCAGATTTTTTGCGAAGAGCTTTATAAAAAAATCAGCGGGGGCGAATCTCTCAAAATTTCGCTTAATTCCTGTATATTAAATAATACATCAAGTACAGATGAAAAAGAAATATACGAATTGTATTATAAAAAAATGCAGGAACACCTGGAAGAAGACAAGCGTTTAGGCTTTACAACCTTTGGTATTCATCGTGATGACCTTATTACAAAAATCAACGGACTCAATTCCCGTGATTTTGGCTCACAGGGACAAAACCGCAGCATTGCTTTGTGTATGAAAATTGCGCAGGCTTTGATTTTTTCAAAAGAGTGCGGAGAAACTCCGGTTGTTCTTCTTGATGATGTTTTTTCCGAGCTTGACTCGACAAGAAGAAAATTTATTTTGAATATTGTCGAAGATATGCAGATTTTTATTACAGGCTGTGACGCAAACGATATTTTGAAATATAAAAGCGGTAAGATTTTTTATGTCGAAAACGGAAGCTATAAAGCTTTGAAATAATCAAATTTATTTTACAAAAAGTAATATTTTATTATGTATATACATTTAGGAAATGATATTGCGGTAAATTCAAAGGATATTGTCGGTATTTTTGATTTGGAGAATACCTCTGTCGGTAAAATTACCAGAGAGTTTTTTAAAAAATCAACAAGAGAAAACAGGATAATAAATGTTTCACTTGATATGCCGAAAAGCTTTGTAATCTGTAAAAAGCAAAACGGAAAAGAGATTATTTATATAACTTCGCTTTCGTGCAGTACACTTTTGAAAAGATATAATAAAAATAAATGATATAAAGATATAAAATTTTTTGGAGGGAATATTTTGTCAGAAGAATTGAATGTAAATTTTAATGTTGAAGATGATTACGGCGCCAGTCAGATTCAGGTTCTTGAAGGGCTTGAAGCTGTAAGAGTAAGACCTGGTATGTATATCGGTTCAACAGGTGCACGTGGTCTGCATCACCTTGTTTATGAAATTGTGGATAATGCAATTGATGAGGCTCTGGCAGGCTATTGCAGCGAAATCAGGGT
Source organism: Oscillospiraceae bacterium (assembly GCA_017435565.1). Taxonomy (GTDB): domain Bacteria; phylum Bacillota; class Clostridia; order Oscillospirales; family Ruminococcaceae; genus RGIG3077. The sequence goes on from JAFSEU010000028.1 coordinate 105,949, forward strand.
TGATATTTTAAAAGATAATATCATCGAAGTAAGTGATAACGGACGAGGTATTCCTACCGGTATTCATCCGACTGAAAAAATTTCAGCGGCAACTGTTGTCTATACAGTTTTGCACGCAGGCGGTAAATTCGGCGGCGGCGGATATAAAGTTGCAGGCGGCTTGCACGGTGTTGGTGCTTCAGTTGTTAATGCCCTTTCCGAATGGCTTGAATTCTGGGTTTATGATGGAAAAAATGTTCATCATCAGAAATTCAACAGAGGAAGCTATGACAAACAGATTGAAATTATAGGCGAAACTGACAAAACAGGTACAACTGTAAGATTTAAAGCTGACAGCGAAATTTTTGAAACAACAGTCTATGATTATGATATTCTGCTTCAGAGGCTCAGAGAACAGGCTTTTTTGAATGCGGGAATTAAAATTGTTTTTTCTGATTTGCGTGATGAAAACGATATAAAGAGCGAAACTTTATATTATGAAGGCGGTATAAGACAGTTTGTTGAGCATATGCACAATACCAGAGGTTTAGAGCCTATATCAGATACTGTGATTTATTTTTCGGGTATTCAGGATGATATGGTGTGCGAAATTGCAATGCAATATAATGACAGCTATAACGAGCTTATACTTTCTTTTGCAAACAATATTCACACAACCGATGGCGGTACGCACGAAAATGCTTATAAAAATTCTCTTACCAAGGTTATCAATGAATATGGCAAGAAGTTTGGTCTTTTGAAAGAAGGAGACAAGCTTTTGGGCGATGACGTAAGAGAAGGTCTGACAGCAGTCGTTTCGGTAAAGCTTACAAATTGTGAATTTGAAGGACAGACCAAGGGCAGACTCGGAAATCCCGAAGTAAGACCTTTTGTAGAAAAGCTTGTAAACGAAAAGCTGATGAATTTCTTAGAAGAAAATCCGAGCATAGCAAGAGCGATTTTTGATAAGAGCGTTAATGCTCAGAAAGCAAGAGAAGCCGCAAAACGTGCAAGAGAGCTTACAAGAAGAAAAAGCGCGCTTGAAAGTGCTTCGTTGCCGGGAAAATTGGTTGACTGTTCAGAGCGTGACCCTGAATTTACCGAAATCTATATCGTAGAGGGTGACTCTGCGGGCGGATCTGCCGCAAACGGCAGAGACAGACGTTATCAGGCAATTCTGCCTCTTTGGGGTAAAATGCTTAACGTTGAAAAAGCAAAGCTTGACAGAATTTACGGCAACGATAAGCTGCAGCCTGTTGTTACCGCATTGGGAACAGGTATCGGCGAGGATTTTGATATTTCAAAGCTGCGTTACGGCAAAGTTATAATTATGGCCGATGCCGACGTTGACGGTGCTCATATCAGAACACTTCTTCTGACGTTCTTCTTCAGATTTATGCGTCCTTTGATTACAAACGGCAATATCTATCTTGCTCAGCCTCCGCTGTATAAGATCCACAGAGGTAAGAATATCAGATATGCTTACAGTGATGAAGAACGTGATACTTTTATTGCCGAGCTTTCCGAAAACGGAAAATATAAAGCTGATGTTCAGCGATATAAGGGTCTTGGTGAGATGGACTCTGAACAGCTGTGGGAAACAACTATGGATCCAAAAAACCGTATTATGAAGCGTGTTGAGCTTCTTGATGCAGTCAAGGCTGATGAAACCTTTACTATTCTTATGGGTGATAAAGTAGCCCCCAGAAAGAATTTTATCGAGAAAAACGCAAAATATGCGGTTAATATTGATATATAAAATATACAATTTGTAATATTAAAGGAATTTTTAATGGAGAGTAAAGATACTTTAGGGCTTGAAACGTTTGATAATGAAGAGCCTGTAATTGCAAAAGAATACAGCGTTGATATTGAAACATATAAATGCGGGTTTGAAATTTTTCAGAATATGTTTGCAAAAAAGCGAAATATAATTTTCACTGTTTTGCTGCTGCTTGTTTGCGCTTATAATGTATATCTGATTACAGCTTATCCCGATTATATGTTCACCTGTGTTTTGATAATTCTTATATGCTTATCGCTTGTTTTCATCATCTGGAACAATGCAAGGCTTTTAAAGAAAAATTTCGGACGCTCGCTTGATGATATCAAAGGCGACCTTGAAAAGGACAAATATGAGCTGAAGATTTTTGATACATATTTAAAGCTTGCTTCTGAAATTTATGTTTCTGATGAAGATAAAAAGAATCTTCGTGATGTAATGGAAACTGACGAGGCTTATGAAAAAGAGCTTGAAAGCTATATTCATCCGCCTGTGACTGTGATGAATCTTAAAACAGATAATGTAAAGATTATTGAAAATGAGAATCTTTTTCTTCTTTATGAAAAGAAAACAGTTTTCTATGTAATTCCGAAAAGCATTTTGAGTGAAGAAGAATGCAACAAAGCAAGGGAAATTTTCAAGAAAAATCTTGAAGGTCTTTTTAAGGATATTTCAAAAAGCAAATAAAACAAAAAAATAATAAAAAGGTTGTGACACAATTTTGAGTGAAATAAATAATAACGAAAATTATTTCATTAACAATAAAACAAAGGTTATTGATGTTGATATTGATAGGGAAATGCGACAGTCTTTTATTGAATATTCAATGTCGGTAATTACAGACAGAGCGCTGCCCGATGTAAGGGATGGCTTAAAGCCCGTTCACAGACGTATTCTTTATACAATGCACGAAAACGGACTTACTCCCGATAAGGCAACAAGAAAGTGTGCTGACACAGTAGGTTCTGTGCTGGGTAGATATCATCCGCATGGTGACGCTTCTGTTTATGATGCTTTAGTTCGTCTGGCACAGGATTTTTCCTTGCGTTTTCCGCTGATTCACGGTCAGGGTAACTTCGGTTCAATCGATGGTTATCCGGCTGCTGCATATCGTTATACAGAAGCAAAATTATCGAAAATTTCGCTTGAAATGCTTACTGATATAAATAAAGATACAGTTGATTTCAGACCTAATTTTGATGACAGATTGCAGGAACCCACTGTTCTGCCTTCAAGATTCCCCAACCTTTTGGTAAACGGAACAACCGGTATTGCCGTTGGTATGGCTACAAACATTCCTTCGCACAATTTAGGCGAGGTTGTTGACGCTTTGAATCTTCTTATTGATAACCCCGATTGTGCGCTTGAAGATATTATGATGCACATTAAAGGGCCTGATTTTCCCACAGGTGGTATTATCATGGGCAGGGCAGGCATCAGAGCAGGATATTCAACCGGCAGAAGCAAAATTATTTTGCGTGCAAGAACAAGCTTTGAAGAAGTTCACGGCAGAAATGCTATTATTGTAAACGAAATTCCCTATATGGTGAATAAATCGAAGCTGGTTGAATCTATTGCAAATCTGCATAAGGATAAGCGTGTTGAAGGCATTCATACTCTGCGTGATGAATCTGACAAGCAGGGTATGCGTATTGTTATTGAGCTGAAAAAGGATGCAAATCCACAGATTGTTCTGAATAAGCTTTTTGCTTACAGCCAATTGCAGGAAACAGTAAGCCTTAATATGCTTTGCCTTGTCAACGGCGAGCCTAAAACTCTTACCTTAAAGCAGATTCTTGAAGAATATTTAAAGTTCCAGTTTGAGGTTATAACAAGACGAACAAGATTTGACCTTAACAAAACCCGTGAGCGTGCACATATTCTGCAGGGCTTTATGTTTGCGCTTGATAATATTGATGAAGTTATTTCTATTTTGCGTTCAAGCAAGACTATTCCTGAAGGTAAACAGCGCTTGATGGAACGCTTCAATGCAAGTGATTTAGCTATGATGAACGCTTATGAAATCACGGGCGATGCATCACAGGGACTTACGGAAGCTCAGGCAGATGCTATCGTTCAGATGAGATTGGGACAGTTGACAGGTTTAGAGCGTGATAAAATCAAGGGCGAGCTGGATTCTCTCATTGCCAAAATCAAAGAATTTATTGAAATTTTGGGCGATGATACAAAGGTTTATGAAATTATCAGAACCGATTTGAACGAAATCAAGCGCAAATTTAATGATGAGAGAAGAACCGATATCGAAGCTATCAGCGGTGAGGTTGATATTGAAGACCTTATTCCTGTAGAAGATTTTGTTATCACCCATACAAATATAGGTTATTTAAAGCGTATGCCCGTTGATTCCTACAAGACTCAGAAACGAGGCGGCAGGGGCGTTACCGGCATGAAGCAGAGAGAAGAAGATTTTGTTGATGAAATGCTTATTGCAAGCAGTCACGATAATATTCTGTTTATAACCAACAAGGGTATTGCATATAAGCTTAAATGCTATGAAATTCCCGAAGGCTCGAAGGGCTCAAGAGGTACAAATCTTATCAATCTGCTGCCCTTTGGCGAGGATGAAAAGCTTGCAGCAATTCTGCCGATTAAGGATTTTGACGAAGAAAAATATATCTGCATGGTTACAAAGCACGGCAAAATCAAGAGAACAGAGCTTTCGGCATACAGAAACGTGCGCAAGAACGGTCTTATTGCAATTGGTCTTGATGAAGGCGATGAAATTGCAGGCGTTAAACTTACAAACGGAAGCGAACAGCTTATGGCAGCAACCAGAAACGGCAGAGCTATAAGAGTGGAAGAAAACACAATCCGTTCAATGTCACGTTCGGCTCACGGTGTGAGAATTATCAAGCTGCGTGATGATGATTATGTTGTGGCTCTTGCAAGAGTGAGAGAAGAAGCAAGCTGCGTTCTCACAATTACAGATAAGGGCTTTGGAAGAAAAACTGAAATTTCCGATTATAAGATTCAACGCAGAGGCGGTCTTGGACTTACAAACTACAAGGTTAACGAAGAAAAAGGCTATGTCTGCGGAATTAAGGTTGTGGATGAAGCCGATGATATCATTATTGCTTCAAGCAACGGCATAATCATTCGTATTCTTTGCAGTGATATTCGTCCGATGAACAGATATGCAAAGGGCGTTAAGGTAATGCGGCTTACTTCAGAAGATGAAAGAGTTGTTGCATTTACAAGAACCGAGCATGATGAGGATGCTGATATCAGTGAGGTTGAACAGCTTTCGGATGAAGAAATTGCAAAGCAGAACAGCGAGGCTGCTTTGGAAGAAAAGAATGACGTTGTTGAAGAAGTAGAAATCGACGATAACGAAGAATAATCTTGCGCAAAAAATATTAAAAAAACGGAGTTGGCCGAAATTTTCTTTTGCGGCTTTCTCCGTTTTTGATAAAAAAGGGGATAATTTAAAATGAAATTCAAATGCGCACATTGTGGCGAAGAGGTTTTCAGCCCAATTGACAAATTGCTTGCCGGAACAATAAAATCAAAGGGCAGGGTATGCAAAAAATGCGGCGGTTATAATGTTAATGGGCTTTATTGCTCAATCGTTACAACAATTTTGCAGGGAGCTGCTCTTGCATATATTATCATTATGTATTTCAATCACGAAAAATGGGGCGTTGACCCGATGTTTATGTGGATTACTGATATTATTGTATTTGCCTTGGCATTTTTAATAAGCAGAATCAATATGATGTTTTTCGGAAAACTGATTGAATCGATGAGAACGGATTTATAATAATGCTCGGAGTTTATATTCACATACCGTTCTGTATCAGAAAATGCCCGTATTGTGATTTTTATTCGCTTGAATATTCCGATAATTTATGTGACAGATATGTTGACGCACTTTGCACTGCTGTAAAAGCACATAAAAAAGAAAAATGCGACACAATATATTTCGGCGGAGGAACACCGAATCTACTCGATATCAGGCATTTTGAAAAAATACTCAATACTGTTTTCAATGCTTTCGACGTTGATAAAAATGCTGAAATATCGCTTGAATCAAACCCTGCACTATGCAGCATTGAAAAGCTTAAAGCTATACGCAAGCTGGGATTTAATCGCATTTCAATCGGTGTTCAGAGCTTTTGTGACAATGAGCTTAAAGCTTTGGGAAGACTTCATAATGCACAGCAAGCTGAAAATGCAATTTATGACGCCGCTATGGCAGGCTTTGACAATATTTCGGCTGATTTTATGATGTGTCTTCCGAATCAGACAAGTGATAAGCTGCTGAATTCTTTACAGCGTGTATTTCAACTGCCCATAAAGCATATTTCCGCATATATGCTTAAAATTGAAGAAAATACACCGTTTTCACGCCAAAGTCTTATACTTCCCGATGATGATTTGAGCGCACAGCTTTATCTTGAAGCAGTTGATTTTCTTGAAAATAACGGCTTTGCGCAATATGAAATATCAAATTTTGCAAAAAAAGGTTATGAATGCCGCCACAATTTAAAATATTGGAAAAGGGAAGAATATATTGGGTTTGGTCCGGCAGCGCATTCGTTTTACAGCGGAAAACGCTTTGCTGTAAAGCGTGATTTGAGTGCTTTTTTGGCAGACCCGAGGCAATATTTCATCACCGATGAAAGCTGTGATGAATTTGAAGAAACGCTGATGCTGAATTTACGTCTTTCAAGTGGTTTTGATACAAATTCAGTAAAGGACGACCGTATTGACAATGTTTTGAAAAAAGCAAGACTTTTGGAAAAATACGGGTTGCTTTGCATAAACAATGGCATTATCACCCTTACAAAACAAGGTTTTTTAGTATCTAACAGTATAATTTCTAATTTATTATACAATTAGTAAACGATAAATTTAAATAATGAACAAAAAATCGGGCTCTACTGCTTAAGTAAAGCCCGATAATTTTTTTATGTTCTGTGATTAGTCTTCGTCAGCCCATGAAGCATTTTCTTCAGCTTCTACTTCACTTGCAAGTGCAGCAAATTCTTCCATATTAAATCCGAAGTTTGCAAATTTTGCGGGAGCTGCATCCTTTGTGGAAGCTTTATCGTTCTTATCATCAGGAACGGTAATTGTAGGCATTTTGAACTCGTTCTTGTTAGCACCCATATCAAAATCATCCATATTGTTGCGCTTTCTCGGAACGGGAGTTGCAGCCTTCTTGTTATCAGCCTCAGCTTCCTTGCTGTTCTTTGAGTCCTTATTGTTCTTGGAATCTTTGTTATTTCCCTTTGGCTCTTCCTTGGAATCATCCTTTGAATTATTCTTAAGGTCGGTCAGCTTGAAGGGAGAGCCGACAAAATCAGCAAGCTCAACTTCAGCGGGTTCAAAATCCATATCAAATGTGCTCTTATCAGAAACACGGGTTTCAGTATCATCAAGAGCTGCACGGGTAAGCTCGATATTTACCTTTGCATCGTTTGAGAACTTTTCAACAGCGCCCGAAACGGTGTTAAGGCTTGCGGCAATACCTTCAAGCTGTGTCTGCAGCTTGTCGCGGATTGAGAATATGTATTCCTGAATTTCTTCAGCCTTGATATTTGCATTCTTAATTGTATATTTTGCTTTTCTGTTTGCGTCAACAATTGTCTTTTCAGCGCGCTCGTTTGCAAGATCAACTGTTTCCTTAGCCTGCTTGTTTGCGTCATTGATTGTTGCATTTGCCATATCCTTGGCGTCGTTGACTGTGAAGATAGCCTCTTCATTTGCCTCGTTAATGGTCTTTTCAGCTTTTTCGTTAGCCTCGGCAATAGTCTTTTCAGCCTTTTCGTTTGCTTCGGTTGTGGTCTTTTCAGCGTGAGCCTTAGCGTCCTTGACAATCTTATCAGCTGTTTTCTTAGCTTCAATAAATACGGAGCCAAGATCGAGTGCGTCAGAATCTTCGTTTTGTGCTTCTTCAAGATCTTTTTCGAGTTTAGCAATATTATCTTTAAGGGTCTTGATTTCAGCATCCTTGGATTTTATCTGAAGCTGGAGAGCGTTTACGCTGCCGGAAAGTTCTTCAACCTTAGCGCCGGCTGCCTCAGCATTTGCAGTTGCCTTAGCGTTTGCTGCATTGCCGTTTTTGAGTGAAACGATTTCGTTTTCAAGCTTGGCTTTTTCGGCAACAAGTGCTTTCTTTTCGGAAAGAAGCTGGTCGCGCTCAGTTGCAAGCTTGGCTTTTTCGGCGCTGATCTGTTCAACGTCTTTTTTAAGCTTCGCATTTTCATCGGTAAGAGCCTTTGAATCAGCCGCATTTTTAGCCTTTGTATCCTCAAGCTCCTTTTTAAGATTGTTGAGAGCACCCTCATCGGGCTTTGCAGATTTCTTCTTTGCGTCTTCAAGCTCTACCTTGGTTTGTGCAAGCTCATCCTCAAGAGAATTGATTATCTTATTGAGTCTGTCGAGTTCGGCAAAAACGTCATCCTTGTTGAAACCGCCGACTTTTACCGGTCTTAAAATTACATTCTGATCCATAAAGTAGCCTCCGATTATAAATTCGCACAGATTTTTATAAAACCCGTGGATATTATCAGACATAATAATATACTATATTATAGCACATTAAAGTGTTGTATTACAAGATGCATTTTTTACAAAAATTTATATGATTTTTGTTTATTATATAAAAATTTCGGGCGTTTTAATCCTTCCGATAGAGTAAAAATGCTGTAATTGCCGTTGCCACAACGGAGATTATCAAGGGTACGGGGATTATACTTGCGTTAAACGGAAGGTATGAAACATTCATTCCGTAATAGCTGAAAACAATTGTCGGAATTGCCATAAGAATGGTGATTATTGTCAGCCGTTTCATAACATTGTTAAGGTTGTTGTTGATTATTGAGGAAAAGGCGTCCCTTGTTCCGGACAAAATCCTTGAATAAATATTTGCCGTTTCAATCGCCTGTTTTACCTCAATGAGAACATCTTCAAGAAGATCCTTGTCCTCTTCATACATTTTCAAAACTCTTCCTCGGAGTATTTTCTCCAGAGTGACCTCGTTGGATTTGAGAGAGGTTGAAAAATAAACCAAAGATTTTTCGAGATTATGCAGCTGCAAAAGCTCTTTATTTTTCATCAATGTGCTCAGGCGCTTTTCCGTCACCGAAAAAATCTTGTCAATCTGTTTGAGGTGATGCAGGAATTTAATTGCAATTCTCAGCAGAATCTGAAGAAGAAAACGGGTTTTCTGGTTGGTCTGAATATTGCGTATCATACCGCCGGAAAGCTCGGAAATGATGTTGTTTTCACGAGAGCAGATTGTGATTATGTTTTCCTCTGTAATGATGATTCCAAGCGGAAGAGTATAGTAATTTACGGTTTTTTCCGGCTCCGAAATAGTTTCTGCAACAGGGTAGTCAACGATTACAAGAGTCTGGTCATCCTCATTTTCAATACGGGAGCTTTCCTCCTCGTCGAGAGAAGAGCGTACAAAGCCGGCGTCAAGTCCGAAGCGTTCGACAGCGATTCTTGTTTCCTCCTCGTTTGGGGCAATAATCGAAATCCAACACCCGCTTTCTGCGCTCTCGATTTCTCTGAAGTTGTTGTCAATTGTCTTGTAGTATTTTATCATTTTCAGCACTCCTTGCTTTGCATATTGAGCAAAAAGCCCGTGCAATACATAAACATTATATCAGATAAATTCTGCCAAATCAACGCTTTTTTGAAAACATTGCATTTTTTTCTTTATTTTGCTTGACAAAAGAAATTTCTGGTGATATAATTACGGTGTCACAATAAGGGAGCTGAATGTTTTTTGGCTGAGAGGAAGCGAATTGACGCTTCGACCTGACCTGATTCGGATAATGCCGACGTAGGGAAAGAGCTTCATTATGCTTTGTTGCGTTCGGTGTTTGCCGCAGCGCATTTTTTTATGCGCAAAAAAAGGCAAATACGCGAAAAATCGTCCGGAAGGTTTTAACGCTGTATTTAGCACCAAAACAAGAAGGGAATTTTGAATTTTATGAACAAGACAAAAAGAATGACCGAGACAGCCGTTTGTCTTTCAATCGGTGTTGTTCTCGAAGTGATTTCGCAGTTTATTCCATTTCTGTCGCTTCCTTTTGGCGGAAGCTTCACATTCGGAAGTATGGTGCCTCTTGTTGTAATATCGTATCGTTACGGCACAAAATGGGGGCTTTTTTCGGGATTTATTTTTTCTATTCTGCAGATGCTGACAGGAATGAAAACCGTTACCGCGTTTTTTATGCCCTCGTCTGACAGCTATGAGGGCGTGACAAGAGCAATTTTCATCTGCCTGCTTGATTATGTAATTGCTTTTACGCTTTTAGGTCTTGCCGGACTTGCAAGGGGCGCAAAAACCCCGTCAAAAGCAATGTGCATTGGTTCAATTATCGGACTTTCGGCAAGGTATGTAACACATATTGTTTCGGGAACGATATTCTTCGGCACCTGGGCTGAATGGTTTTTCACGCAGGAAGGTTTTTACGCCTTCGGCTCAAAAATTGTTGAAAACTTTTCAGGAATTTCGCTTTCAATCATATATTCCGTATTTTATAACGGACTGTTTATGATTCCCGAAATTATCATTACGGCAATTATTGTTTCTGCTTTGGGAAAAATCAAGACGCTTGCTCAGAAATATTGATAAATCGGAATAATTCCGAAAGATACCGCTATATATAAAAAAGCCTGAGAGTTTCTCAGGCTTTTTTATGTTTGAAAATCAGAAGAAGCAATTATTAGAAATTATATATACGAACTTCTTTTTTTAGTTATCATAATATTACACAACAGCATGGCAAAAAAGATTCCAAATAGTACTAGGGCTCCGGAAATTAAAGGAACATCCAAGACAGTTGTTAAGGAAAATGAACCAACAAATTCAAATATTGTGTTTGCAAAATTATTGAATATATTTGCAATATCATAGGAAAAAAACGGTGGAATGAATAATAAATATATACAAAGAACAATAATCGAAACAGGATTGCCTTTCAGAAGATTTCCGAATGTATATCCAAATTCATAATAAAACAATAGAATTGCTATAACAAACAGAAGCTGTTTGGCGTAATTGACAGCAATTTTTGATGCATAGATATAAGTTGAAACATCTATATCAATTTCGGTTAGAAATTGATTGCGAAACGATGATTGTATTACAAAGGCAAACGGAATTGTCAGAATAAAAAAGCTGAGTAAAATTATAAATCCGTTTATTTGTCTTGACCATAGATTCGCATATTTTCCCAACCGCATTACGCGATAACGCAGGGTTTTATGCTTGATATCAGCTGTTGCCCAAATCAATCCGAAAAACGAAGCTAAAATCGGAAAAAATACAAGACCACCTTCACAAAGCTGAGAAAAAGCATAATCCGATGTTATGCTATATAAAGATGCACTTAATTCTTCATAATGAAATGAAAGAGGATTCTTTATAGTGCCGCTATTTCCGTTATCTTCTATAATTTCATATTCTGTATTGAGAGCTTCTTCAATATCAGCGCCAGTTTGCTGATAGTATTCCAGTTGATGTATATATGAGTTGTATTCATAACGCACGTTTTGATCGCTCATAAAAAATGTAAGCAACGTTGTCAAAATGAAAAAAGACAGCATACCAATAAATAGCTTGGAGTACCAAGCATAACAAAAATCAACTTTCAATTGTCTTATCATGATACAATTCCTCCAAACTTTTTGTTGCTCTTTTTTCCGGAGAAATATATACAACAGTTTCTGATTTTTTTAAAAAAATGTGCTCGGCAATTTTTTCATAGAATGAAAACTGATGTCCGGTTAAAAGAATAGTGCAGCGAGATTTCAGCTCCATTAAATGATTTGCGAGCTCATCCATCATATCAATATCCAATCCGTTAGAAATTTCATCCATTACCAAATAGGTCGGTTCAAGCAAATCAACCAGAGCAAGCATCAATTTTTTTCGTTGTCCGTAAGAATATGACTTCACTTTGCGCTTCAGCACAGCGTATTCAAGATATTTTTCGGCTACTTGTTGAATTTTCGCTTTGCTGCTGCGCTTTTCGCAAAGTACATATAAATTTTGCAGTCCGGTAAGATTAGGATAGCAAGGTGAGTCATCCCATACTACAAAGCATTCTTCGCGGACTGTTGAAAGTGGTTTTCCATTGAATAAAATTTCTCCTCTATATGATTCCAATCCTGCAATACATTTCAGCAATGTGGTTTTGCCGCATCCGTTTTTGCCCATCAGAAAGCTGATAGAATGTTCAGGTATTACTAAATCAATAGGATGATAGATTACTTTTTTTCCATATTGCTTTTGATATTGTATCAGTTCAATCATTTGTGCCTCCAAGGGTTTATCGGGCAAATTCATATTTCAAGAATTTGCCCGATTTTGTTTTGTTTGTAATTTAAATCAGATTAAATTTTCAATCCCATTCTACAGAAGCGCCGCCTGAATTATATAATTCAACTATATCTTCATAAGATACTGTAATTCCAAATACGATTCCTTTGATACTTAATCCAAGTATTGATTCAGTAACAGCTGCCCATTCATGTTCTAAGCCGTTGGCATATCTTCTGTATGTGCCGCCTTTATCTATATTTATGCCCGATGTTATTTGATATGCGCTACTGTCGGTAATGGAAATACGAGAATTAACAGTCCAAGTGAAAGTTGTTTTACAGTATGAAACATTCTTGATTCCGCGAGATATATATGTTTCATACTCTGTTGCTCCAACTGGAATAGCCATTGCAGAAATCATAGTAACCATTGCCAGCATTACCGATAATGCTTTGCAAAAACGATTGTTATTTTTCATTTTTTATAACTTCTTTAATATTTGTTAAATATGAATAGTGTTGCAATCCGATTGCAAGATAATAGTACTAAAACTTTTGCTATTTGTCAATATTTGTCATCTCTTTTCTTTGGTTTTTGGTAAATTATATGTTAATAATTTGATTTTTTGTATATAATAAACAAATTAGCAGATATGAAAACGGAAATGGCATATGCAATAAAGCCGCTTTTGAAAAAATATCAAAGGCGGCTTATAATATTATAGATAAAGATTTATCAGGAATCTTTTTGATATCGTGTTTTTGGAATAAAAAGCATTGCGCTCAGCAGCACAACCGCACCTATTGATGACGCAGCGAGAACTGTTTGAGTAGAAAGCGAAAACCGCGTCATCAGATGTGCGCAGACAAAGGTTAAAAGTGCTGAAATTACAGTCTGAAATCTGATTTTCGGAAAAACCTGTAAAAGGCAGTCTGCGGCAAGATTTACGATAAGTGACAGGCACAAAACGCTGAGCATACCGTAAATGATGATATATATCCATTCTCCGCTTTGTACGGAAAATGGTTGTGCGGCCTTTGCAAGCTCAAAATATTTCGGCGCATCAACATTTCCAATGCAGATTGCAAGAATTGATAGCACAATGCTCAGAATTGACGCGCAGACAATTCCAAGCGACATATATCCGCCAAAGCCGCTTTTCGGTCTTTTAATCAGTAAGGCGGCGGCGACAGCTGCAATTGCCGTGTTTGAAATTGCTGTAAGGCAATAATCAAATGATTTTTTTAAGTCAAAGCTTAAATCAATTCTTGAAAGTCTGAGCTTGGGAAATGCTCCGATGAGCAGAAGCACAAGCGCAAAAATGGTTGCCGCAAAAACGATTGAAGAACTGCGTGCGGCGGCGTTTAGCTTCAGGCTTGCACAGTAGATTACCGCACAGCCGAGCAAAACTGCGCACAGAAGCTTGTGGTCGATTCCGAAATCAGCGTTATTCTGTGCGTTGAAGAATGAGGCGATGCAGCCTGCACCCGCACAGAGAAGAACTGCAAACATTACAGCATTTATAAAAATATTGGGCTTTTTGTTTTTTGTAATTGCAGCAAAAATCAGGATAACTGCGGCGATTATTACAGCGGAAATCGCCGTGGCGACAAGCTCGGAAAGGTTTTGCGCATACCGGGCTGAAAATACAAAGAATGCGCCTGAGGTGAAATTCAGCGTAAAAAGCTGACCTTTTGAGATTTTATTCATCGCCATGCTCTCCGCTTCTCAGTTTTTTGATTGTGAAATTGCCTTTCTGAAGCCTTCTGAAGCCAAGACGCAGAGCTGTGTCCCTCATTGCTTTTAAATCAAACGGTGATATGGGCGAGCTTATCGGATATCCGAAGCTTTCGGTTGCGCAGATGTTGAACAGGACAACAGTGGCGCCTGCGGCAATTCCGAACAATCCGAACAGACCGCCGCAGATGAGAAAGACTATTCTCAGAATTGCAATCTGCGGTGCAAAATCACTTATGACAAAGCCGCTTAAAACCGATACAGCGGCAATTGTGAGCATCGGCGTGCTGATAAGTCCGCTTGAAACGGCGGCGTCACCGATAATCAGACCGCCGACTATGCTGACCGTTCCGCCTACACCCCTGGGAAGACGGAGCCCTGATTCTCTGATGATTTCATACATCAAAAGCACGCCCAGCGCTTCGGCAAGAAGCGGAAACGGTGCTTTTTCCTCGCCCTCTCTGAGAATGTCCATCAGCGTCGGATTCAGCATATCGGGATGATGAACGCCGAAGGCAACGTAAATCGATGGCAGAAAGATCGAAATAAAAAATGCCGCATATTTCAAAAGTCTGATAAAGGTTGCATAAAACGGTTTGAAGCAGTAATCGTCAAGAGTCTGAAAACTTTCGGTAATAAGCTTTGGCATTGTGAGTGCAAACGGAATCCCGTCGATCAGCAGGGCCACCCTGCCTTCAATCAGCTTTGCACAGACAACATCGGGACGCTCGCTTGTGCCGACCGAATCGAATATATGTGCTCTTTCGCTTTCGAGAAACGGTCTGACATATCCGCTTGTAAGTATTGCTTCAAGCTCGATTTTCCGTAGTCGCTGTTTTATCTGTGCAATAAAATCCTTGCTTACTCTGTCGTGCATATAGCACAGGCACACGTCGGTTTTGCATTCTGTTCCGAGAGTAAAAAGTTCCATATGGAACAATGGCGATTTCAGCCGCCGCCGAAGAAGCGACATATTGATTCTGATTACCTCGCAAAAGCCCTCGTGCGAGCCTAAAATGTTTCCCTCGCTCGAAGGCTCGCCGACAGAGCGTCTTTCAAAACCCTGAACGCCAAAGGAAAGAGCTAAAGGAATTCCGTCGGCAATTACAACAGCAAAGCCGGAATTGAGCGTTCGGAAAAGGTCTGCATAGTTTGTCACCTCAAGCCTGTCGGCGGACAAAAGCAGCTTGTTCTGAATAAAATCAAAAAGTGTATATGCGTCGTTTATGCTTTCGGGAACCCACATCAAGGGGTGCAGTACAAGCTCCGTTATCATTGCAGTGGAAAACATTGCCTCGCAGCATAAAAGGCAGGCATTGACATTTCCGCATCTGAAGCGGTTTACAAGCAGGTCGGAGGTGTCGTTGCAGATTGCTTCGATTCGTTTTATATTTTCATCAAGGTCGGGAATGATCGATTCGTTTTTCAGTTCTTCAAACATAAGCTTGTTCCTTTGGAAATTAGTTCTGTAAATATTCTTAGCAGAAATTTTGTTTTTATTACAAGGCGCTTTGCGGTATATTTTTCAAAGCTTTTGCAGAAAATATCAAAAATCGGTATATATTTTTTTGGAGAAGAAAGATGATTGTAATAATGCTCAGAGCGTTTCTGCTCTATTTTCTTGTAATATTTTCCGTGCGGCTTATGGGAAAGCGCCAGATTGCCGAGCTGCAGCCCTCGGAGCTTGTGATTACCATTCTGGTTTCAAATATTGCCACATTGCCTCTTGAAGATGTTACAATTCCGCTTACTGTCGGAATTGTTCCAATGCTGTCACTCGTGTGCCTCGATGTGATTATGTCGTACGTTACATTGAAAATACCGAAGGTGCGGAAGCTTGTCTGCGGCAGCCCGAAAATAATTATCAAAGACGGCGAAATTGACCAGAAGGCGCTTGCCGATCTGCGCTTTTCGCTTGCAGACCTTTATGAGGGACTGCGTTCGCAAGGAACCTTTTCCGTGCAGGAGGTTCAGCTTGCAATAGTTGAAACAACCGGAAAAATCAGCGTTTTTGAAAAATTTGAAGCCCGCAATCCCACAAATGCCGATTTAAATCTGCAGGGGAGCAGTCTTGCTCCGCCTGAGGTGATAATCAGCGACGGAAAGGTGATTGATGCGGCACTTAATTCACTGAAAATAGGAATGGGCTTTGTTGAAAAGATTCTCAAAGAGGAAAAGCTGGATGTGAAGGGCGTTTTTCTTATGACTATGAATAAAAACGCCGAATATTATATTGTAAGGAAGGAAAAGAAATGAAAAGAATGATTCTTGCGCTGTCGGTTATTGCAGTTCTTGTCTGCGGCTCGCTGCTTTCGCTTTTTCTTCTGAAAAACCGAAGCGCAGAGATAATCGAATATACAGACAGGATTTTTGAATTATATGAAAACGGCGAGCACGACAAAGCTTTAAATGAAGCTTCTGAGCTTCTGGAATACTGGGATAAGGCGTCGCTTTCGCTGAATGTTCTTGTCGATACGGACAGAATCAGCGCAATCAATTCGTCCGTATACAGAATCGGACCGCTGATTGAAACCGGATGCGATGAACTGACAGCGGAAATTGAAAGTATAAAAGCGAATGCCAAATGGCTTTATGAATGTGAAGTGCCTGTATGGTATAATGTTTTTTGATTAAATTTAATAGAATGGATAAATTAAAACTACAATAAAAGGGCTTGAAATTGGCAAAAAGTTGTGATATAATGTACTTTGTAGCGGTATGTTTACCGTGACAGACGCACGTTTTTGTGCGTTTGAGAAAACTTTCAGCACTATACCCTTATTCTTGTATATAAACAGAGAACGGAGGATTATAATGGTTAATATTGATAATCATCTTGGCAGAATTACCGTTTCGAGAGAATATCTTGTTTCGCTTATAGGACACACGGTCACAGGCTGCTTCGGTGTTGCCGGTATGAATCATCGCAGCACTGCTCTTGATGCAGTGGCAGAGCTTGCCGGAGTCAAGGATTCGCTTGACAAGGGCGTTAATCTGAAATATTCCGACAACAAGCTGATAATCGATCTGCACATTACCGTGACAATGGGCGTCAATATTACGGCGATCGTTGACAGCATCACCAACAAGGTGCGCTTTGCCGTTGAAGAAGCAACGGGCATCGAGGTATATAAAATCAACATTTATGTTGACGGAATGAAATCATAATATATTAAATCAAATCATAATTTGGGAGGACACATCAGGTGATAAACGGCAGCTTGCTCAGGGATGCAATTATCTCTGGCTCAATAAATATTTCAAACAAAAAGAGGGAAGTTGACGAGCTCAACGTTTTCCCCGTGCCCGACGGTGATACGGGAACAAATATGTCAATGACAATGGGTGCTGCTCAGCGTGAGCTTGAAATGCTTGACAACGACACCCCTGTCGATAAGGTTGCGGAAAAGGCCGCAAGTGCGCTTTTGCGTGGTGCAAGAGGTAACTCCGGCGTTATTCTTTCACTTCTCTTCAGAGGTATGTCAAAGGGTCTTGCAGGCAAGAAAACTGCTACCTGCGAGGATATGGCAAACGCACTTGAGCTTGGTGTAAAGGCAGCATATAAGGCAGTAATGAAGCCTACTGAAGGCACAATTCTCACTGTTGCGAGGGTTGCTTCCGAAAAGGCACAGGAGGTTGCGTACAGCACAAATGACGTTGCCGTTTTCTGGAACGAGGTCTGCGTGACTGCGAAGGAAACTCTTGACAAAACACCCGAAATGCTTCCTACACTTAAAAAAGCAGGCGTTGTTGACGCAGGCGGTATGGGTCTGCTTCTCATATGGGAGGCTATGCTTGAAGTATTCAAGGGCGGCGAAATTACTGCTCCCGAGCTGAAAAAGGCAGAGGTGAAAACCATTACCACCGCTATCAGCGAAATGGGCGACGGTGAAGAAGAAATCAATTTTACTTATTGCACGGAATTCCTTGTTGACAAGAAGGAAGATTGCCCCGACGCATTAAAGCTCAGGGCTTATCTTGAAACAATAGGCGACTGCGTTGTTGTTGTTGACGATGATGATATTATAAAGGTTCACGTTCATACAGACCACCCCGGCAAAGCGCTTGAAAAGGGTCTTTCCTTCGGTATGCTGATGAATCTCAAGATTGAGAATATGCGTATTCAGCATGAGGATCGACTCAAGGAAGCAAAGAATGCAAAGGCAAACAATATTACGCCTGTCAAGCCTGAAAAGCCCTTCGGCTTTGTTGCGGTTGCGGCAGGTGATGGTCTTGAGGCTGTGTTCAAGGACCTTGGCGTTGACTGCATCGTAAGAGGCGGTCAGACGATGAATCCTTCGACTGACGACATTCTCAACGCAATTTATCAGACACCTGCAGAAACGGTTTTTGTTCTCCCCAACAACAAGAATATCATTATGGCGGCAGAGCAGGCTGTAAAGCTGGCTGACAGACGTGTATGCGTTCTTCAGTCGAGGACGATTCCGCAGGGTATTTCGGCAATGCTTGCATTTGACGAGGATGTTGATTTTATTCAGAATCGCAAGAATATGTCAAAGGCTTTGGAAAAGGTTTCAACCGGTCAGATTACATTTGCTGCCCGTGATTCCGATTATGAGGGACACAACATCAAAAAGGGCGAGCTTCTTGTTCTCGAAAACGGCAAGCTTGCTTTCACTGACAAGGATATAACAAAAGCTGCGTTAAAGCTTACAAGAAGGCTCATTAAGAGCAACTCAAGCTTTGTTACTCTTATTTACGGTTCGGATGTTACCGATGAGGCGGCTGAGGCAACCTACAAGCTGATTCGCTCAAAAATCAGTGATAAGATTGAAATTACAATGATTAATGGCGGACAGCCCGTTTATTACTATATTGTTTCTGTTGAATAAGGTTTTATAACTGCTTTATAACTTAAAAACAAGCTCTTCCTGTGCGGAGGAGCTTGTTTTTTTGTATATTGGAATGCTATCGTGAATCAACAGAATCTCTTGTGTTAACTTGAATCCGAAAATGCTCTGTGTGTTTTTTATACCGCCGAAAAGCTTATATGGTCGGGAAGCAACAAAAATCAATTAAACAACAAAGAGACGAAAAGTCCTGCCGAGGTCACTCGGCTGCACCTGCCTACGCCGCACGATGCTTTTGCTTTGTGACACGGTCGTGATTTTACAAAAACCATTTATATCAACTAAAATCCGAGAAAGCTCTGCCGGGAGCACCTGGCACCTACTTTCTGTCTTGAAACAGAAAGTAGGCAAAGAGTTCAATTTCTTTTTGAAGCATCAAAAAGAAAACAAAAAATGCTTCAGCGGCGCAAGAAGGCT
>JAFSEU010000029.1 GCA_017435565.1 Oscillospiraceae bacterium
AGAAATTTCTGAGCTTGAGGCGCTGTTTTGCGACGCGGTTTCCGAAAAACATGACCTTGAAAGTGAGATTGAATATGCAATGGATACATTTATTGATGGAAATTTTGTCAACGAGGGTGAATGGCGCGGAATGTTTGAAGCAGGTTCATCTATAAGAGACGGAAAACTTGTTAAAAGTCATATATATCCGAACATTGATGATTTGGAAACTGATACAGGAAAAAAATATGATATGGTTTTTCGTGCTAATACAGTTTATGAAGAAAATTTAGACTATGTGGGAATAACATACATAAAGATTTTTGATATGACTAATGCAGATTATTCAAGGTTTTATGTAATAGGAGGCTTGGATTCCTAACATATTCTGCAATGTCAAGATCCGCCTTGCTAAACAGCGGGGCGGGTATCTTTAACTACTGACCCGACTAATCCCGACACCGATGAATCCTGCTGCACAGGCGGCTTGATATAATTTTAAGAATAACTAAAAAAGGAAAAAATGTATTATGGCATTTGTGAAAGAATATGTACCGAAAGAGTACATACAGCTATTAAATTCATTTGAAATGTATGACTATGATTTTCAAAAAACTTACACTTTTGGAACGAAAACTATTTGGGTGGCTGATAAGGAGCGAGAAATATATTTTACACGAGTTAGCTGGAGTGCTTCTCTTGATCATGATAAGCAATTTGATCTTATATGGCAGGGAAAGAAGGTTGCTATATTTATGAAAACTGGAATAAGCAAGCTGTCTCTCACCGATAATTCAGGACACTATAAGCGTTTATATAAGGTTGAACATATTCTTGCACCTAAAGAGTTTGAAGCACAACAAGATGAAATGTTTGAAATAATAAAAGAAGCAATTACAGCTGAACACTATACTGATATTATTCAGGATGTTGCTTATAAAACAAATGATGAAATAATTTTACCGGAGTTTCCTGTTCCTAAATATGTTGAGGCGGTGAAATAATGACTAAAAGCGCAAACTACAACCCCGACGACCACAAATTTGAAACACTTGGAGAATTCGAGTTTTATCTTTCCTGTGGTGCGAATGTTGCATTTGAATTTCAAGGTATTGAATATGGCGTAGAAAAGATCGGAGAAGGTTTTTCTATATGGATTTGCGATGGCGATATCCTTGCGGATGGCATAACATTGGAAGATGTTATGAATTTTGAACTTGACGGTGTAAAAATCCGTGATCTGATTCTTGATGCGGATATAACAGAGAGAATTATGTAGAAAGTACTATAAATCTCGGTTATCTGTTCCGTGAAGATAGCACAAAAAATAACCATCACATTTTTGTGATGGTTATTTTTTATCTGTTTTCAGGATTGAAAAATTCTGTGAGCAAGAAAAGAGCAAAACATTGTTTAATCAAGATCGAAAACAAAAATGGTATTGTCAAAATTCAGCTCTGCAAGATCCTGTTTTCTGATGTACCAGTATATGTCACAGATACAACCGCTTCTGTATCCAGACTGGTAGAGGTTAATTATATCTCCTCTTGGAATATCTATGTTGACTCCTGTGGGATATCCAAACAGCTTAGCGTTGCGAATGTTATAGTCGGGATAATAATCGTATTCTTCGCCTAACTCTTTCTGCACTTTTTCAATATCGTATTCATTTTTACAATACTCAAATGTGAGTTTTGCCGATGGCAAAGGTTCGGTGAAATATTTATCATAGTAAGGTATTGCAGGAGCAGTACGCCGAAGCTCGTACATATCTCCGTTCCAATAAATAACCTTAAATGGTGAAACTTGACCGGTGTAACAAGGCAACTCGCCACTCCAAAAAAAGTAAAGCATTCCGGTTTTCGGCAATAGATTATCCTTGTCAAAGTGAGCTGATTCGGAAAGATTGAACTGTCCTAAAAGCTGCATTGCTGATTTCGGGTGCGTTATAAAACCGTCGGGCTCTGCTTTATATACTCCCGGGCGAACTTGTACCCACTTTTTTTGTTCTTCAGCAAACTCATTCATTGTGGGATAGGATATGGACGGAGGCAAATCCGGTAAACCTCCCTTTTTACTTGCGCCTACAGGAATTTCGGTGTCATCCATAGCGATTTCGATTGCTGGAATTGCGTTTCTGGCAACCTTTGCAAGAGCCTCGCATCCTTCAAGGTTGCATCTTTCTTTGACAAAATCCGCATAATCTGTCCTTCGGCGCTTTTCACTTTGTTCAAAATGATATTGCATTATTTCTTTGAAATTTTCTAATTCTTCGCTCATTATAAAACCTCCGCTTTTGGTATTAAGGTGATTCTATCCTAATTGTACAAGTTGTATGTGTTTTTGTCAATATTATAAATACAAACAGGTTTATTGGCTTATTAGTTTTTTGAAAAAGCAATCTTGTTTTCACTTTTTTGTTGCGAAAAAACTTTCACAAAGTTTGAAATGGTTTCATAAGTTTAATCCCGAATTGATTGAGAGTTATGTTAATGCAGATATAGCTCCGTTTTTTGATAAAATTCCTCATTTCTGACAAACGTAAACAAAACTTTAACATTTGTATGATACAATCAAAGAAAAATTCGTTGGAGGTAACCGATGTTCAAAATATTAGTGGTAGAGGATGACAGAGAGCTTAACCGCACTGTCTGTACCTTTCTGAACAATAGTGGCTACGAAGCAACAGGCTGTCTTTCGGCGGAAGAAGCTTATGATGCGATGTATGAGAACGTATTTGACCTTATTGTTTCCGATATTATGATGCCCGAGATTGACGGCTTTGAGTTTGCAAAAACGGTGCGCTCCCTGAATGAAGAAATACCCATTCTCTTTATGACAGCCCGTGATGATTTTGCTTCAAAGCAGCGAGGCTACCGTGTGGGGATTGACGATTATATGGTAAAGCCCATTGACCTTGATGAACTGTTTCTGCGTATCGGTGCGCTTTTGCGCCGAGCGAAGATAGCTTCAAGCCGCAAGCTCGAAATCGGCAATTTTGTTATGGACGCAGACGAGCATACCGCTTATCTCGGAGATGAAGAAATCCCGATGACAACGAGGGAATTCAGCATTCTCTACAAGCTTCTCTCATATCCGAAAAAGACCTTTACCCGTACACAGCTTATGGATGAATTCTGGGATGCTGACACAGCTTCGGGTCCGCGTACGGTTGATGTGTATATGACAAAGCTTCGTTCAAAGCTGTCGGAATGCAGCGATTTTGAAATTGTTACCGTTCACGGACTCGGTTACAAGGCGGTGATAAAATGAATTATCGTAAGATACTTCACGCATTCAACAACTGGTTTGTGTTTTTTCTTTTAGCGGCATTTGTGGTAACCTGTTGTACAATGCTGTTTGTATCGACGCTTTCAGAAACCCTTGATATTGTTTTTACCGAAGAAAATATTGCGTCGGCGGCAAAGCTTACTTTCGGCAATGTTCTGCTTATCAGTTTGATTTTCACGATTATTGATACGGTACGCAGAAAGCTTACGGTTGACCGTCCTACCAAGTGTATTATTTCCGCAGGTGAAAAAATTACAGGCGGAGATTTCAGTGTGCGTATTGAGCATCTTCGTGACAGTTATGCTTACGAAAGCTTCAACAGTATCATTGACTGCTTCAACAAAATGGCGCAGGAATTAGGAAGCGTTGAGACTCTCCGAACCGACTTTATCGCAAATGTCTCACACGAGCTGAAAACACCACTTGCGATTATGCAGAACTATGGAACAATGCTTCAATCTCCTGATTTGTCTGACAAAAAACGTATTGAATACGCAAAGGGGATTACTGAAAATTCACGCAGGCTTGCAAGCCTTATAACCAACATTCTGAAGCTTAATAAGCTTGAAAATCAGCGGATTTTTCCTGTGTCAGAACGCTTTGATTTAAGCGAACAGCTTTGCTGCTCGCTTTTGCAGTTTGAGGAAATATGGGAACAGAAAAGCATTGATATTGAAACTGATATTGAGGACAGCGTTTACATCAATTCTGACTCGGAATTGCTTGAGCTTGTGTGGAATAACCTGCTTTCCAATGCGTTCAAGTTTACTGAAAAGGGCGGTGCGGTTTCTGTTGCGCTTACAGCCGACGAAGATTTTGCGACCGTAAAAATTGCTGATACAGGCTGTGGAATATCGCCCGAAACAGGTGCACATATTTTTGAAAAATTCTATCAGGGCGATACCTCTCACGCTATGCAGGGCAACGGGCTGGGGCTTGCTCTTGTGAAGCGTGTGGTTGATATTATGAACGGAGAAATCGCGGTTGAAAGCGAAGTCGGCATTGGCAGTACATTCATCGTAAAGCTGAAACGGGGTGACTCAGATGGATTGGAAAAAGCTGATTAAGCTGCTTTATTTGCCTGTTTGGTTAATAATTATTTTAACCCTGATTTGTACAGCGGCGCTTGTTTACAGCTTTATCGGCAGTTATGAAACACACCCGCTTGCTTATGTGACATATGTGCTATCATTTTACACATTGACAGTTATTGTGATGAGATGCATAAAATTCATACCGAATCAGTACCGTGCCATAAGAGAAAAGGTTTACGGAAATCCCGTCGGCAAAAGACTGATGACGGATATGAAATTTCGCACTCACGTTTCGTTATACGGTTCACTTGCAGTAAACTTGCTTTATGTTATAATGAATGTTGTGTCGGGTTTTTTGTTTGATACAGCATGGTTTTTCGTGCTTGCTTTTTACTACACCATTTTAGCTGTAATGCGGTTTTTGCTGGTACGTTTTGTAAACCGCACAGGCATCGGCAACAACCGCTTCAAGGAGCTTCGGCGTTCACGTCTTTGCGGATATATTCTGCTGACTGTCAACCTTGCGCTGTCGGGTGCGGTGCTGATGATTCTGTATCAGAACAAGGGCTATGAATATCACGGCATACTGATTTATATTATAGCAGCGTATACCTTTTACATTACCACTATTGCAATTATGAATCTTGTGAAGTATAGAAAACTCGGAAGTCCTGTGATGTCTATGGCGAAGATTATTAGTATGGCGGCGGCACTTGTTTCAATGCTGTCGCTGGAAACTGCAATGTTTTCTCAGTTTGGTAAGGATATGTCCCCTGAAAATCAGTGGCTTATGATTGTTCTGACAGGTGCCGGAGTGAGCATTGCTATTGTAACAATGTCGGTGTACAGCATTATGAAAAATTCGAGAGAAATTAAGAAGATTATGGAGAATAAAGCTTATGAAGAATAAGGAAACCTTCAGCTACATCTATTCTGCAAAGGAGCAGGCGGAGATAAAGAGAATTCGTGAAAAATACGTTTTCCAAGAGGCTGACAAGATGGAACAGCTCCGCAGACTTGATGCGAGCGTGACGCAAAAAGGCACGGTGATTTCTCTTGCTGCGGGAGTTATCGGTGCTCTTATACTTGGTCTGGGAATGTGCTGCTGCCTTGTGTGGACGAATTTTATAGTGCTTGGAATTATTGTGGGAATAATCGGCATTATTGCTGTTTGCTCGGCGTATCCGCTGTATAATTACGTCACTAAAATAGAGCGTGAAAAAATCGCTCCCGAGATTATCAGGCTTACTGATGAGCTTATGAAATAAATATACCGTGCTGATTTTGATTAGTCAGCACGGTTTTTTAATGTCTTTATAAAACAAAGCAGTCCTGCTTTTGACAAGACTGCCCGGATATTTACTTTTTAGCGTTATCAATACGCTTCTGCGCTTCGGCTGTTCTTTTCTGTGCACAAGCAATCTGCTCATCACGCTCTGCCTGCATCATCGCCTTGCGCTTTTCAGGGTTTCTCATAGCCTTTGCTTCTTCCCACTGCGCCTTTGATTCTGCTTTGGCAGCCGCAAAGTTTGCCTTATCAACCTCGTGCTGTGCCTTTGTGCTTTCCTTCATATCTTCAAATGCACCTTTGAAAAATTCTGTTACTTTGTTGCTCATCTTGATTTCCTCCATTACTTATTCATTATCTTCTCGCTGAGTTCAAGGATACGGTTGGCATATTTTTCCTTGCGTGATGTGAGAATTCTCTTATATATCGGATAGTTGACAATTGCCATAAACATACCTATAATGCCGATTATAATTCCGGGCACCATTGTGCTTTTCATACCTATGTGTTTACCGATATCAGTCATCACAAGGCTCATTCCTGCGCCCATAATAATCGCACTTATACTGCCGAATGTATACCCGAATATATTCGCGGGACGCTTCACCTCTGCGTCAAGCTCACGAAGAAGATCAAGATCTTTCTGTGAGTTGTCCTTTTCCATATACTGTGTGCGGATTTTTTGTACGATGAAATCCTGATCGTTTCTGTTCATAATATACCTCCGTATTATTGTTTTTGTTCCTTGACTGTACTTCAATTATATAATCCTTATATTTGCGAGATGTTTTTGAAATGTTTGAGAAATGTTAAAATCAAAATCAATATTAAATTTTAGAAAAATCGCAATATATCCAATATCGTATCACATTTTATAATGATTACCCCTATTGATTTTTCTGGTAATTGGAGTTATAATTCTGTTATGTAATATGTACCAAAAGAGATGGTATGATTGTTAAACGGATAATCCCGATAAAATAACGAAAGGAAGTTTACAGTAATGAAAAAGCAATTTCTTGTTTTTGTCACCATTGCAGCTATGCTGGCAAATTTTGTATCTTGCAGTTCCGATGATGACAACAGCGATGCTGAGTCGAAGGGCATTTCATCTTCGGATGTTCAAAGCCAATCAGAGGAGTCAGTTTCATCCGAGGGGACTATGCAGGAAAGTTCAGCGCTTGAGCTTGACAATCCGAATGCTACTCCTGAAGCTGTGCAGCTTTATGAATACCTGTGCGAGATGTATCGTCAGGGTATTATTTCGGGCCAGCAGGAATCAACATGGATGGGCAGCGAGCAGTATGAGTTTGATTATATCTATGAGCAAACGGGTAAATATCCTGCAATTCGCGGTCTTGACTATATGAATGATGATTTTGAAGGTGTGAACCGCCGTGCTGCCGAGTGGCACGAAAAGGGCGGAATCGTAACGATTTGCTGGCATTGCGGCTCTGATTTCAGCGGAAGTTGGGCAGAAAGTCTTGATACTTCGATTTCTGATTGGGATAAGGCATTTACAGAGGGAACTGATGAATATGAAACGCTTATCGCAGGAATGGACAAGGGTGCACAGGCGCTTCTCAAGCTGCAGGAGCTTGATATCCCCGTAATCTGGAGACCTTTTCACGAGCTTGACGGCGGTTGGTTCTGGTGGGGCAAGGGCGGCGCTGAGAATTTTAAAAAGCTCTGGTGCCTGATGTATGACCGCTATACAAATCACTGGGGACTCAACAATCTCATCTGGACGCTCGGATATTCGGGCAACGGCAGGGGATATGATAATTGGTATCCGGGTGATGAGTATGTAGATATTGCCGGCGCCGATTCTTATTCTGATGGTGCTAACGCACATCTGTATGACGAGGTTGAAGATGTGGTGGGAAGTGAATTGCCGATATGTTTTCACGAATGCGGAAGAATACCCACGGTTGATCAGCTTGAATCGGGTGATACCGATTGGGTCTGGTTTATGACTTGGCATACGGAATATATCACCGACCATAACGACACCGACGATCTTAACGAAATATACAATCACGAATATGTGATTACTCTCGACGAGCTCCCTGCTTGGAATTGAATAAAATAACATATAAAAAGGAAACGCCCTGCATTGCAGAGCGTTTCCTTTTGCTTTGAGCATTATTTTAAAGAAGGTATGGAACTCATTTTTTAGTAAGGAGCTTATCTGCCGGTATGGTCTGAGCCACATCCGCAGCAGCATCCGCCGCAGGAGTCGGACCCTTTCTTTGAACTGCATGAGCTGCAGTCAGGGCATCCGATGCATTTCTTACCGCTTTTCTTGGCTTTATATACATAGAATGCGGCAAGTCCGACAATTATTACGACAATGGCGATAACGATAAAGTTTTCCATTTATAAAACCCCTTATAATTTTTGTTATTTTTCTGCACCGACAGTTGACTGTGATTTTTTGCCGTTAAGTGCATATTCAGTCTTGAGCTTTTTGTCAGCATTTATGCACAGATAAACTATTACAGCAGCCATTGCGGCAACGGCAATGAGACCGGGAAGGAAGCCTTTTCCGAGAGCACCTGTTGTTACGAGCGTGCCGATCTGATATACGAGGTAGCTTACTGTGTAGCCAACGCTGAGTTGGAGTCCGATGCCGCCCCAGAGCCATTTTGCGCTCTTCATTTCGGAATTCATAGCACCGATTGCGGCAAAGCAGGGAGGTGTGAAAAGGTTGAACATAAGATATGCAAGAGCAGCTACCTTTGTGATTGCAAATACGGAAGCAACCTCAGCGCCCGCACCTTCCATAAGCGCAAGCTCTTCAGTGTCGATTAAGTTTTCAAGACCGACGAAGCATACTGCCAATGTACCTACAACATTTTCTTTTGCAATGAAGCCTGTTACTGCGGCTGCGGCAAGCTGCCATGAAAGAACGCCGACAATCGGTACGAGGAGATAAGCAAAGGGACCTGCAATAGAAGCAAGAATAGATGAATCAGCAGTTTCTGCAACCTTAAAGCTCCAGTCAAATGTCTGCATAACCTGAACTGCCGTGTTGCAGAGAAGGATGATTGTTGTAGCCTTTACTATGTAAGCCCAGCCACGGCTGCACATTGTCTGAAATGCTCTTACAATGCTGGGAACCTTATATTCAGGGAGCTCGATAATGAAGAAGGATTTTCTTGATTTGTAGCCTGCAATTTTGTTTACAAGCAACGCACCGAAGAAAATAAGTACAATGCCTGAGAAGTACATCAGGGGGCTTACCCACCACTCATCAGCGAAGAATGCACCTGCAAAAAGTGCGATTACCGGCAACTTGGCGCCGCAGGGCATAAAGGGAGCAAGCATTGCGGTTGCTCTTCTTTCGCGCTCGTTACGGATTGTACGCGAAGCCATTACGCCGGGAATTGCACAGCCCGTTGTGATGACAAAGGGAATTACGGATTTGCCCGAAAGACCAACCTTTTTGAAAATGGGGTCAAGCACGACAGAAGCACGTGCCATATATCCGCAGTCTTCAAGAAGTGCAATGAGGAAGTACATTACCATTACGAGAGGCAAAAAGCCGATTACAGCAATTACGCCGCCGATAACACCGTCAACAAGCAGTGCGGAAACCAAGGGATTTGCATCGCCGACAAGCTCGCCGACCCAACCCTGGAATGATTCAAGCCAGCCAACTAATGTATCCGCAAGGAAGGGACCGAGCCAATACTGCGAAATCATAAGTACAAGAACCATTACAACGGCAAAAATCGGAAGTCCGAGCCACTTGTTGGTGAGAATCGCATCAATCTTATCCTGTGAATTCTTCTGCTTTGTAAATACCTTTCGGCTTTCAACGTCTGCAACGATTTTATTTACGAAGTCAAAACGCTTTCTGTCAGCCTCTTCAACTACCTTTTTGTCAGTCAGGTCAATGTCACCCTGTACATAAGGTGCTTTCTGATATGTTCCGCTTTGTGCAATAGCAGCTTTAATAAGCTCACCAAGTCCTTCGGCCGAGGTTGAAACCGTATCAATTACAGGGCATCCGAGCTTTTCGGAAAGAGCCTTTGCGTCAATTTTTGTATCTTTTTTCTTGTTGATGTCCGCTTTATTCAATGCAACTACAACAGGAATACCGAGCTCAAGAAGCTGTGTTGTGAAAAACAGGCTTCTGCTGAGGTTGGTTGCATCAACGATATTGATGATAACATCGGGGTTTTCGTTTTTTACATAGGAGCTTGTGATGCTTTCCTCCGAGGTGAAGGGCGACATAGAATATGCGCCGGGAAGGTCAACTGCAATCAGCTCATCGCTTCCGCTGCAGTAGCTTTTCTTAATGGGGTGCTCTTTCTTTTCAACTGTAACGCCCGCCCAGTTTCCGACCTTTTCATTACGGCCTGTCAGGGCGTTGTACATTGTGGTTTTACCGCTGTTGGGATTGCCCGTTAAAGCGATTCTCATTATAATTTCCTCCTTGTGCGAGTGAATTTGGAATTTATTTTTACAGTTTTACTGTTAAAATACTTATACTGCAAAAGTTAGCGTTGGCTAACCGATATGCAAAAAAGTAATCAGCAGATTACTTTTGGCGATTTTCGCAATCAGATGATAATAGCTTTTGCAAGCTCGTTGTCGATGTTATATCTGCCATCCTTGATTGAAACAACACAGCCGCCCTTGAGGTGAGAAATCACTGTAATAGGCTCGCCGCTGTAACAACCGAGGGAAAACAGAAAAGCATCCAACTCTTCATCATCCGTATCAATCCGCTGAATGATATACTCTTTTCCTTCTTCTGCAGCTTTAAGATTCATACGCATCTCCTGATTTTGGTTGGTATAGATTAGTCGAGGCTAACCGATGTGTTGAAAAAATAATTAGCCCTTGCTAACCGTATAAATTTTATCATATCGAATACTGTTTGTCAATACCTATTTTCCAAATTTATGCTAAATGCATTCCGATTTAGTGCGATTTGTAGTGATAATAGTATAAATTGCCTAATTTTTGATTCATTATATGATATGTTTCTGCAATTGCACTTAGTATATATAGAGCTTTGTGACGGAAAATATATCAAAATCTGCTTTTTATATTGCTCTTTTGGCTTAAATTCAAACTTTTATTGACAGCCTTGTTTTTTTAAAATATAATAAAATCATTGTGAATGTAATAGTATCGGCAAAGCTTGGCGATAAAGCTTTACCAAAGATTACAAGGGGTATTTTTATAGGAAAGTGAGAGGCTTTTATGAAGGTTAATTTAAAAAAAGGGCTTGCGTTGATTGCAGCTTTTGCAATGCTTTTGCCTATTGCTCCGAAGGTTGAGCCGGAAGTGTCACTGACGGCAAATGCGGCAAATGTACTTGCATTTCCGGGCGCTGTCGGCGGCGGAAAATATGCAACAGGCGGCAGAGGGGGAGAGGTTTATCATGTTACAAACCTCAACGACAGCGGCACAGGCTCGCTGCGAGATGCTGTAAGCCAGTCCAACAGAATTGTTGTATTTGATGTAAGTGGAACTATTGAGCTTAAAAGCAACATTGTCTGTCAGAGCAATATTACAATTGCAGGGCAGACTGCTCCCGGCGGCAGTGGAGTTACTTTAAAAAATTATAAATTCGGCATGGGCGGCGACAATATCATCTGCAGATTTATCAGCTCGCGTCCCGGTCCTTATGCTTCGACCACAAGCGGAAACGACGCATGGGGCGGTGCGGCTGGCTCGAATTCCATTATTGACCATTGCTCAATGGGCTGGACAACTGACGAACAGTGGGGTCTTTATTCAAATAATGAATACTATACTGTTCAGTATTCAGTTATAGGTCCTGCAGACTCATGGGGTGGACACTCAAAGGGCATTCACGGATTTGGTCTTATGATGGGAAAGGGCTACAGCACATTTGACCATAACCTTATTGTTCACAACGTTTCGAGAAACTTCAGAGGAAAGGTTGTCGGAACTTCGACCGCTGACTTTACCAACAATGTAATTTATAACTGGGCTTATCAGACGGCATATGGTACAATCGGTCACCTTAATTATGTAAACAACACCCTTAAAATGGGTAACGGTACCGTAAGCGGCAAGCATTATGTATATGTAGACAGCAGTACAAGCCCCGAAAACTTTTCGATTTACTGCACAGGTAACAGAATGCTCAATCAGGACGGCAGCGTGTACGATACTGTGACTACCGACAACTGGAACGGCATTTCCGTAAAGGACGGACTCGGAATCACCAAGGATGGAGTTAAGAGCACAACTGCTTTTCAGACGCTTATAGACAGTGAAAATGTTTCTACCGCAACTACCTGCGAAAGCGCGGCTGATTCTTACGAAAATGTTTTGACATATGCAGGCAACGGTATTTCTTCTGATACAAGAACTGCGATAGATCAGCAGTCTGCCTATGAATGCCGCACAGGCACAGGCAACTTAAGCGGCACTTCAACATATGAAGAGGCGACTGATGACGAAAAATCAAAGATTGACGGATACAGCATACAGTGCGGCGTTACTTATGAATATCCTGCAGCAATTCTTACAAAAACAATTACTGATAGCGATAATGACGGTATGCCCGATGAATGGGAGCTTGCAAGAGGTTTGAATCCCGATGACGCTTCTGACACAAACGGCGACTACTGCGGTCAGGGCTACACCAATATTGAATATTACATCAACGACCTTACTGTTGATGCATTTCCCGAAGGAACTGTAACACTTTCTCCTGAGCTGGCTGACGTTCCGACAATCAATGCTTTTGAAACAATCGAGGCAGAAAGCTTCAGCACACAGTCGGGTGTTAAAACGGAAGAATGCACCGAAGGCGGTGAAAATGTTGGCTATATCGAAAACGGCGATTACATTATGTTCAGAAACGTTGATTTCGAGGATGGCGCAAAGAGCTTTTATGCAAGAATTGCCGGAACGACTGACGGAGCAAATATTGAGATATATCTTGATTCGCTGAGCAATACTCCTGTGGGAACGTGCAAAGCTATCGGCACGGGTAACTGGCAGGAATGGCTTGATGTAAGCTGTAATATAGCGACAACAAGCGGTGTTCATACCGTGTATCTGAAATTTACAGGCGGAGACAGCTATCTTATAAATATCAACCATTTTGTATTCGGCAGGGATGCTATTCCGATAAACGGAACGCTTATTACTCAGATGTATGTCAATGACACTGAGCGAAGCTCGTATTGGTCGATTGCATATAACCTTGCTGACGGCAATTCGGTTTATGGAGACAGAACCTTTACATATGTCGGTCTGCCTTCGGAGCTTATCGGCTCTGAATATGTTGCAACATCGTGCGATTCAAAATATTATGAAGGTGATTTGGCGGTGTTTACCGCAGGTGCGGATATTGATGTTTATGTCGCGTTTGATGTTCGTGTGACCGAATCGCGCCCGTGGCTTTCCGATTGGGAAAAGACTGACCTTAGCTTTACAAGCTCAAACGATGTAACATTTGAGGTCTATAAAAAGAGCGTTTCGCAGGGGCAGACGGTTACATTGGGTACAAACGGACAGTCGTCCGGCTGCATAAACTATACAGCAATGGCTGTTGAACGTCAGGCTGCAGGCAGTGTTATCTGGGGCGACGCAAACGCAGACGGCATAGTAAACTCGATTGACGCAACAATGGTAACAAGACACGCACTGCAAGTTCTTACGCTTTCTGACGAAGCACAAGCTTGCTGCGATGTAAACGGCGACGGTACAATTAACTCAATTGACGCTACATTGATTACACGTTATTCTTTGGGTGTTGTGACTACCTTCCCCGTTGAATCGGATTAACGTTAAATCCCGAAAAGAGATGGTTTTCTCTTTTCGGGATTTTTTTGTTATTGACAATTTTCTGAAAATTATATATGATAAGTACAAGTATATACGCTTTTCAACAAAAAGAGGTGTGATAATTGTGACGTTTCATATAGTGCTGCAAATGATTAGTTGGATTATTATAAGTATTTTGGCAGGATTTATTATCTTTTTCGGTATAAAGAAGAAAAAAGGCGTAAAATCTGCGGCAATTGTAATGATTCCGTATATCGCAGTTGCGTTCTTTGTATTTTTGTTTGACTTTATCATAGCGGCTGTGTCGCCGAAAATATGCACAAAGCTGCTTATCTGTGAGTATGAATACAGGGAAAAGTCGTCGTATGTTCTCTCAAACAGATATTGGTTTGAAGATGAATCAGGCGAGAGTGTTGAATTGTTTTTAGATTATTTTGTAGACTTTAAAGGCGCTTTTGAAGAAGGCGAAACTTACGAGATTACTTATGAGGAGCGCACGGGTATAATCAGCGAAATAAGAAAGATTGATCAAGATGATTGACATTAGTGATAAAAATAAAATAAATGAATTTTTTACTTCAAACGGGTTTGTGAAAAAGAGAAATCATTATTTTCGTGTTGTGAATAACCGTATTCTTCAATGTGCTGTGTATGAGTACAACCCAAAGTTGAGAGAGCCTTATGCTTGCTTTGGAATGGCTTCGCTGTATTCCGATCTGCATAAGGATTATTTTACATCAAGGGGATTTGGATTTGAAATATATGGAATGCGTTCTGTAAAAATGTGCCACGAAAACTTTGAAGAGCTTGCAATCTCATATATGAATAATGTCAATGATGAAAAAAGTTTGATAACAGCCTTTGATGAGCTTGATAAAAAGGAATACGGTCAGTTGGTTTTAAATAATGAATTAAGAATTGCACCGTATCTGATTTGCAGGCAGTATGATGATGCACAAAAGGTCATCAGCGCAATTTTGTTGCAGCATAACGACGCTTTGCTTTCAAGCAAAAATAATTTTGTCTGGTCTGATGAGCTTTTCAATGACAAAAAGGCAGAGCAGCTTGTGCAGGACGCAAAGCTTTATCGATTATCAGCATTACTTGATTCCTGCGATATTGTGGCTATTGATGATATTCTTAAAGCCAATTATTCTAAGAATCTTAAAGCAGCAAGGCGTTCAAATTTGATTGAACAGTAAAAAATGTCTTCGGAAAATTTTCCGAAGACATTTTTGATTATACAAGCTTATACCGGCAGACTGTCAATAACTTTGAGAGAATATCTTGTTATGATAGTTGCGTCGATTGAGTTAATAACACCGTCACCGTTTACATCACAGCAAGCCTTGACTTCGTCAGAAAGTGTGAGAACATTTAAAGCAGCCCTTGTTACTATGGTAGCGTCGATTGAGTTGACAATACCGTCGCCGTTTGCATCACCGTAGATGATTGTATCACCGCTTTCTTCCTCAGAGCTTTTTGATGCGAGATAAGCATAATAAACATTTATACCGCTGGACTGACTTGCAAGATAATATGTTCCGGCAGAGGGTATTGTAAATGTATATTTTTCAAGTGATGCTCCTGTGACGCCTTCTATTGACTGAATTACATTGCCGTTTGAATCAAGAAGATTTGCAATCCTGTCTGAGCTTGAGTTTGATGACATCATATATACAGTAAGTGTGCCTGAATCTGCTGCTGTAATCTGAATGCTTCTGTTCGAGGTTGAGCCTGTGCCGCCGAGCTTTATACGTTGCGACATTGTAACCTCGCTGTCGCTTGATGTTTTTGAGCTTGAATCAACTGTAACGGCATCGGCTGCGTTTACCTTGATAGTGAATGTTGAATTTACATATACATCGGATGAATATGTGCCTGCTGTGACCTCGTCAGCGTCAAGAATGCTTGAAATTACTTCGGGAGTGTCCTCACCGTCATCTTCATCTCCGCCCTCTCCGGGAGTTTCGGGGTCGGTTACTTCGCCTTCGCTGCCGGCATTGTAATCGGTGTTGTCCATTCTTCCTGCGTAAGTAATGCAGGTCTGTCTTGCTTCAGCCGCACTCTGTGTGGTGTAAGAGTTGTAGTAGAACAATGATGAATCAAGGTCGAAGTGGTCGTAAGCGTCGCCGCCGCTTTCGGTGTTGGAAATTGTAGGTTTATCCGTTCTGGATGTTACCGCTGTGTAGTATGAGGTGCCTGAGCAATTATCCAGAACATCGTTATAGGATTTGATAGTTCCGCTATATGCGTCGCTTCCGATAGCTTCAGCGTCGAGAGGGGATTTGCAGTTATAGAAGTAGTTTGCTTCGGTAAATATTTTTGAATTATACGAAGCACCTACACCGTAGCTTGAAATACCGCTGAAATAATTGTTGAACATATGGATGTGAGCGTTTCTTGCTCTGGGATTTCTTGATTCTGTATTGTTGAACCAGTTGTGGTGATATGTAATCCAATCCTGAATATGTGATGTGCCGCCGCCTACGAGAGAAGTTTTGTGGCAGGAATCGTAGTAGTTATAGGATATTGTTACATATTCGCTGTATTTAATGTCTGTTGAACCGTCACCTTCAGCCTTGTCGGAGTCAACAGTTCCATTGCCTGCATACTCGTTCAGTCCGATGCCAAAATCATTGTTGTGAATCCAGATATGCTGAGATTTTGTCGAGCTGTTGCCGTTCATACCGATAGCGTCATCGGGATACTGATAGAAATAAAGGTTTCTTACTTCAATATTCAGACCGCGCTTGATTTCAAAGCCCCAGCGTACAAGGTGTGCATCATAGCCGATACCTTCAAGCGTTACGTTGTCAAGCTCATTGAGATAGAGCATATGCGAGCCGTCGTTCTGGTTTCCGTCATTTGCAAGTGCACCCGAAGGTACTTCAACGGAACCGATGAATCTTACGATGAGGTTTGCGGTTGAGTTTTTGTTGAGAATGTTATAAAGACCTGTCTGTCCGTTGTATGTAACAGTGTCTTTATTATCGTTTGTTACATAAATGATAGTTGCGTTGCTTTTCGGTGTGCCATCGTCGTTATATGCGCCGACACCCTGTGTATAATTCCAGTGTGCATAACCGCTTCTGTCATAGGACATTGTTGTAATTGTTGTTACAACAGCTTCGCTTCCCGAAACGATTTTGATATCGTAGGAGGTGTTTCCGCAAAGACCGGGAATGTCAACTCTTGTGCCTCTGATAAGCTCTGAATCTGCCTGTACATATGCAGAATCGCTTTCAGTGGTTTTTTTGTAATATGCGCTGTAGCTTCCGCTTCCGCCGGAAAATTCAACATAAGCTGTTTCGTACCATCCGCCGGATTTGGTGATGCTTAGGGATGCTGCAGAAGCCGGCAACACACCAAGCGATGAAATAATCATCAGCATCATGGTGAGCAGAGCGCACATCCTTGCCTTGAGATTTGTGTGACTCATAATTTCATACTCCTTTACATTTTTTGAAATTGTCAAAAATATAAAATGATTATATCATATTTTTTTAAAAAACGCAATCATTTTAATTCATATTGTATGATTTTTGGAAAAATATATGAAAACCATTACATTTATATTGCGCATTAGTGTCATTTTTAATAAACATAATAATCATATATAAAAATAATTACGTTATTTTGGGCTTTTTCTCTTGTAATTGCAGTCGGTTTGTGTTATAATGTCTAAGCAAAATCGTTGTATTATCACAGGACGGACGGTCTTGTTAAATATGGAGGAAATTATGGCTGAAAAAAGACTTTTTTGTGACGGATGGGAGTTCGCTAAAAACCCTGTCAATACAGAGTATTCTGATGAGCTTGAGTTTGAGGCGGTTGATATACCTCACGACTGGCTGATTTATGATGTAAATAACCTTTATGAAAGCTCGACGGGCTGGTACAGAAAGAAATTTGATTATACAAAAACCGAAAATCAGCGCGTTGCGTTAAGGTTTGAAGGCGTATATATGGATAGCAAGGTCTATGTAAACGGTGTTCTTGCAATTGAATGGAAATACGGCTACTCAACCTTTGAAACCGATATTACACGCTATCTTTGTGACGGCGAAAATCTTATTACCGTTCGTGTTGATCACATAGCGCCCAATTCCAGATGGTATTCGGGTGCCGGAATATTCCGCAAGGTTCTGCTTTTGACGTATAATGAATGTCATATCTGTTCCGATGGTGTGTATATCAGCGCAGATATTGACGGAAATGTGAATATTACAGCCGAGGTTGAAAGACCCGAAAGTGCAAACCTTTCACAGCTGTGGCTTCGCCATACTGTTATGGATGGCAAAACAGCACTTTGCTCTGTTGAACGAAGCTGCTGCGGCGTTGACAAAAGCCTTGTGTGTGAGCTTTGCATAAATGATGGCTGTGCATATTCGGTCAATTCCGATGTACTCAAGGTCGGGTCTCCAACGCTTTGGGATATTGAGAATCCAAAGCTTTATACGTTAAAAACAGAGCTTTACAGGGTTGATGAACTGCTTGATTCGCAGACAAATACTTTCGGATTCAGAAAAATTGAGTTTACTAATGATAAAGGCTTTTTCCTCAACAACAGGCATTTAAAGCTTAACGGCTGCTGTGAGCATCATGATTTGGGTGCTTTAGGTGCGGCGTTTAACAAAAACGCTATGCTCCGAAAGCTTGAAAAACTCAGGAGTATCGGAATTAACTCTGTCCGTACGAGTCACAATATGCCCGCGAAGGAGCTTATGGAGCTTGCTGACGAAATGGGATTTCTGATTATGTCAGAGGGCTTTGATATGTGGGAGATGCCCAAAACAGAGAATGACTATGCAAGATTTTTCAGAGAATGGGTGTCAAAGGATGTTGCTTCGTGGGTGCGCCGTGACAGGAACCACCCTTCGTTGATTGGCTGGAGTATCGGTAATGAAATTTATGATACACACGCCGGTGAAAGAGGACAGGAAATAACTTCGCTGCTAAAATTTCTTGTCCGCAAGTATGATTTTAACCGAAACGGCGTTGTAACAATAGGTTCTAACTTTATGGTCAGCGACAAAGCCCGTAAATGTACCGATATTCTCAAAATTGCAGGATATAACTATGCCGAAAGGCTTTATGATGAACAGCACGAAAAGTATCCCGACTGGGCTATTTACGGCTCAGAAACCGCATCGACCCTGCAAAGCCGTGGAATATATCATTTTCCGCTTTCACAGTCCGTTCTTGCAGATTCCGATGAGCAATGCTCAGCGCTCGGCAACTGCACCACAGGCTGGGGTGCAAAAAATTCCGAATATTGCATAATTGCTGACAGGGACGCAAAATTCAGTGCCGGTCAGTATATCTGGACAGGCTTTGACTATATCGGCGAGCCGACGCCGTATTCGACCAAGAACAGCTACTTCGGTCAGTTTGACACGGCAGGATTTGAAAAAGACAGCGCTTATATTTACAAGGCAGAATGGACTGATTATAAAACAGCGCCTTTTGTACATATTTTCCCGTATTGGGATTTCATTGACGGTCAGGATATTGACGTCAGAGTGACGACGAATGCGCCTTATGTGAAGCTGTTTTTCAACGGAAATGAGGTTGCTTCCAAATCTATCGACCATATTGCAGGAAAAGAGCTTACGCTTGATACGGTTTTGAAATACGAAAAGGGCGAGCTTTGTGCCATAGCTTTTGATGAAAACGGTGCCGAGATTGCAAGGAATGTGAAAAAGTCTTTCGGAGATGCTAAAAAAATCAAATTGACGGCAGACAGGGAAGAGATTAACGCAAACGGCACAGATCTGATTTTTGTTGAAATCAGTATGCTTGATGAAAACGGCGTTTGCGTTGAAAATGCGAACAACCGTGTTTTTGTAAATGTCAAGGGTGCGGGAAGGCTTGTCGGTCTTGACAATGGCGATTCGACTGATTATGACCAGTACAAGGGTACATCGCGCAGATTGTTTTCGGGAAAGCTGCTTGCAATTATTGCGGCAAAAACCGAGTGTGGTGATATTGAGCTTGAGGTTTCCTCGCCTTCGCTTGAGAGTGCGTATGCAACATTTAAAGCCAACAAATGCGATGTTGAAAACGGCATATCTGCAAATGTTGAAAACAGTTGTATGCCTTGCGAATGCAGAGATGTTGAAAACGACATTCCCGTTAGAAAGATTGCGTTTGAAAGCAACGGCACACATTTTGATGAAAGCTGCCGCGAAATTGATTTTAAAGTAATTGTTTCTCCTTCAAATGCTTCATATATTGATGATATTGAATACCGTGTGACTACTGTTCTCGGAATTGAAAGCAACCTGGCAGAAATTACAAAAGTTGAAAATGGTACAGTTACCGTTAAGTGCAACGGCGACGGCGATTTTTATCTGCGTGCACTTTGCAAAAACGGCACACCGAAATATCACATCATTTCTGCACTTAAGCTTACTTCAAGCGGAATCGGCAACGCAACGTTCAATCCATATGAGCTTGTGCTTGGCGGCTTGCGCACTATTGAAAGCGAAAGTATTACAAATGGCGTTGATCACGGCGCTAATTTTGCCGGCGAAAACAGCTATTTCGGATTTGAAAATGTCGATTTCGGTAAAATAGGAAGCGACACAATTTCGCTGCCTATTTTTGCGAATATGTCCACCCCCGTGAGAATTAAGGTGTTTGACGGAACACCCGAAAACGGTGAATTAATCGGTGATTTTGAATATTTCAAAAACCCCATATGGATGACTTATCAGAGTGAGATATATAAGCTTTCAAAAACCTTAAAGGGTATTCATACAATCAGCTTCCAGTCAAGCTACAGCTTTAATATTCAGGGCTTTGTATTTGAAAAGAAGGAAAAAGAATACGCTTGCATTATGGCAGTTGACAACGACAAGATTTACGGTGATAAATTTACTGTAAACGATACTGATATTACGGGAATCGGCAACAATGTTATGCTTGAATTCGGTGAGTTTGATTTTGGCCAAACTCCGCCTCGTGCAATTGCAATTACAGGAAAATCCAATCTTGAATGCAACAGTATAAATTTAATTGTCGAGAGCGAAAGTCAGAAACGTGTTGTTATTGAATTTGCAAAGGCAGAGGAATATACCGAGCGCATTTTTGAAATCGAGCCTATCTGCGGCAAGGCAAAAATTTCATTTGTATTCTTACCCGGCAGTGATTTTGACTTTGAGTC
Source organism: Oscillospiraceae bacterium (assembly GCA_017435565.1). Classification (GTDB taxonomy): domain Bacteria; phylum Bacillota; class Clostridia; order Oscillospirales; family Ruminococcaceae; genus RGIG3077. Next base: position 20,552 of record JAFSEU010000029.1, read on the forward strand.
GTTCAGGTTTGTGAGATAAATCGGGAGGTGTGATATATGAAATGTCCCCATTGCGGAGAAAAAATTGACATATGTACTGTATATGGTTTGTCAAAACGCAAATTGAATATATTCAAGAATATAGTGCTTTTGATTTTTATCGCCTGCTCAATTTATGCACCTTGGTATACAAATGTAATGTGGTGCTTGAAGTGGGGAAACGATGCGGCACTCGGAACATTTTTCAACACGCTGTATTTTTTCGGAGCTGCAATCGTGTTTTCGTACTTTTCTGATAAATGGTGGAATATTCCGTTTGCAATTTATATGCTGCTTAGCTTTGTCAGTGCCTTTGCGGGTATATTTTTTGAACAGACTGCATTTTATGAAGTTATCTATTTCTTTGCAATGCCGACATATCTGGGCTTTATGATTTTTGGCTCACAATTGGTTTTCTGTATAGTTACTCTTGTTTTTTCGGCCTTGATGCTGTATCTGATGTTACGCAAATATGTACCGAAAAATATAGATTCAGATAATTCGTAATAATGTAAAACACCTCCGAAGAAACTGCACCGCCCCAAATTGTACGGACAGCACAAAAACACCCCTCTATGGTGCAATATTAAGTTTTAAGCAACATACTGACTTCGTTTTTCAAGCGGAGTCAGTTTTGTTATTGGTGCCTTTAGGCGCGGAAAACAACCCCCAGTTCTACTGGGGGCGACAAAAAACTTTAGTATATGCATAATAAAACCTCCGTGGTACAATTGTGTAAAGGTTTGGCGACCGCATTACACAAGAACGGAGGTTTTATAAC
>JAFSEU010000030.1 GCA_017435565.1 Oscillospiraceae bacterium
AATTCTAAATGATAGATAGGAAAAAGTGCGATGCTCATAAGAGAAACTTGAAATACATGTTTAATTGTGATATGCTTTATCATGAATTGTTATATATAATCGAAGGTGAAAATAGTGGATAATGTAAAAGTAACTGATGTGCGTTGCAAGAAGATCTCATCTGTCAAGAATTCATTATACTTCAAATTCGTCTTCAACAGTAAAAGATTCCTTTGAATTCTTTGCAACCAAGCCATAAGTATAATGGGTGCAAATTCTGCACCCATTATTTCTTAAATCTTTCTTAAGTTTCTTAAGACTTTCTTAAAATCATTGAAACATATAATTTTGTTTGATATAATATCAACAAATATACAAAAGGGTGGTTGTCAGATGTGAATGCAAGCATTTTATTAATGAATATAAAGCATTTTATCAAGGATAAAACTGCGTTGTTTACACTGCTTATGCTTTCGCAGATACTTGTATTTACGGTGCTGTTCTATTCTTTCGGAACAATCCAAAACGCCTTTGCTGTCAGAGAAGAAATTGACGACAACTCCAAATATTTTGAAGTGCTCATAGATGTTATGCAATATGATGATATTACGGGAGAGCCTGTTTATGTATACGAAAAATGCTATACAAAACAGGATTTCTTTCAAAAATCCGATAGTATTTTAAATCTGATACCTAATGAGTATATTGCTTCAGTGAATTATAAGGGGATTGTATCAGAAGAAGGGAAAAATACCCCTCTTACATTTCTCTATAGCAATACAAATCCGCGAGATTGTGTTGGTGTGTATTCATTGATTGAAGGTTATAAAACGGGCGATACAATTGTTTTGAACGGTCGTGAACATATAATTCAAGAATCAGGAAACTTTGCTGCTGATTTGGTTTTGCCGCAAGTGTACGATGATTATGTCTTTTACAGGTTGAGAATCGAGCTTAATCAAACGCCAAGCCCCGAATTGATTGATGATGTAAAACTGAAAATTGAAGAAGAATTCGGCATCGCAGAGGTTCATGTTCCTCAAATACCCGATTTGCTTGAAATTCAATTCAACCGAGCAACCATTGCACTGTCCGCAATAGTAATACTGATATCTGCATTGAATCTAACTTATGCTTACACATATATCATCAGCAAACGCAAAAAATGGATATTTTCCTCACTTCTTATCGGTGCGCATAAAAACGATGCCATAAATATTTTCGCCGCAGAGATAGTCATTTACTTAATAGCAAGCTTTGCACTGTCTGTTTTGCTGTTCGAAAACTACATAAAAAATCTTGTAGCAATGATATATCCGCAAATCGAAACCTTCTATTCTGCATCGGTATATCTGATTTTAGGTGTCGTTCTGATTGCTGTTATTGTGCTGATGACAAACGCAAGTCTCGAAAGCATTGTTGAAAAATCGGTTGCAGAGCTGGGAAGGGAGGCGACGGAATGATTTATATTAAAATGGCGCTAAAATCCATGCGCAGTTTCAAAATGCGCTATGTAATTCTTATCATTCAGATTACAGCAGTTCTGTTTGCCTTAAATTTTGTTGTCGCAAGTATAAACAACCAGTATTCACAGTATCTGCCGTATGAAGAAATGCTCAGCAAAAAAGGCTTTTATTTTACTGATATACAAACAACAACGGATGATAATTACATACCACTTGAAAGTGTTCTGTCAGATAAAGCAAGCATTTTTGAAATACGCAGTTTGGGTTATGCTTATGATATGATAAGCCCGACCGACTATAAGGCGATTACTATTTACATATATGAGGATGAATTTTATGAAAAGCTGAATTTTTCTTTGCAATCGGGAAAAAAGAATGCGGATAATGTTTCAAAAACTCCATCGGCAGTAATTACTCAGAATGTACATAACATAGGTGTCGGAGATTATATCAAAATGCCTGAATACAATCAGGAAATTCATGTTTGCGGTGTTATGACAGCGCCCACATATATTGCTAATCAAACAAGGCATAAATACAATGGCGATGTATCCACACTTTACCAGAAAATTGCCACCGACAACGGAAACACAGTTTTTGTTTTGATGAGCCAAAGCGAGTTTTCAAAGCTTGGTATACCGCTTGAAGAGACAATATCCGTTTCCAATAAAATCATATTCTATGATGATGTTGATATAGCAACGATTGAGAAGGATTTGGCAAATCTGAACGAAAGAGGCTACTGTACAGAACTTTCACAAATCAAAAAAGCTACAACAGATAATATAAACAGCATTTTGTTCAAATACATACCGCTAATTGCAGCCGTGCTTATTGTTGTGCTTTACGGAGTTGTAAATTACAGCGCAATTCAGGCAATGTCCAAAGCAAAAATTAACGGAGTGTTCTTCTTATGCGGAATGACACAAAAACAATGCGTTGCAACAAGCGCCGCAAATACAGCAATTGTTCTGATTATTTCCGTTATTCTCAACGCATTAATATTCTTGATGCTGACAATAACAAACGCTGTTCATACTGTTGGTCTTGTGTTTGACGCTTATAACATTGTTGTAACAGCAGCGATAATTTTGATAATATTTGCATTTGGGCTGATAATGCCAACGCTTTTGATTAACAAAAAACGTATTGTTTCAACATTAGGAGGAAGAGCATGATCACCATAAAAGACGTACACAAAATCTACAATCCGAAAAAAGCCAACGAGTTTGAAGCTTTAAAGGGCGTTTCGCTTGAAATTGCTGACGGCGAGCTTAGTTGTGCTGATGCTGTTATGCTTAAGAAATGGCTTTTGCGTTCAGGCTCACTTACAAATCCATCGGTTGCTGATTTGAATTCAGATAATGTTATAAATGTTTCAGACCTTTGCATTCTTAATCGCAAATTATTATAACCGTTCGCAAACAACAGATGACATTTTGTATTTTCCAGCCATAAAAGCGGACTTGAACGAGCGCTTTTGAAAATCCACAAGATTTGAGAGCAGATTTATCCTTGAAGATATGTTCGCAAAGCTAAAAAAATTTAATGCAGATTATTCTGATTTTCACAGAGGTAGTTATGAGCGATAAAATTTATATTCCCAGCAATAAGGATTCACAGGATTGTGTAAAAAATGTTTTGAAATATCTTTCTGATATCACATATCAAAGAATCATAACAGGTCAGCATACACAGTCGATGGCTCAGGAGGAACTTCACTATATCGAAGCTGTTACAGGCAAACAACCGGCTCTGCTTGGCTTCGAACTTTTATCATATTCTCCGAATATCAATTATTCGGATACCGATGATGCGTGTATGAAAGAGGTTGAAGATAACTACGGCACACTGAAAAGAGCGTGGGAATGGGCAGAAAAGAAAGGTCTGATTACGTTTACCTGGCATTGGTTTTCACCACTCGGCGGGCATTCAAAGTCCTTCTTTACCAATAATACAGACTTTGATGCAAGCAAGGCTGTTGTTGAAGGTACACCTGAAAATATTGCACTTATTTCCGATATGGACGTTATGGCGGGATTGTTAAGACCATTTTGCGACAAACAGATACCTATTCTGTGGCGACCTTTCCATGAAGGCGAAGGCAATTGGTTCTGGTGGGGTGCCGCAGGTTTCGATGCTCTGAAAAAGCTGTGGAGAATTATGCACGACCGCTATACCAACGTACATAAGCTGAACAATCTGATTTGGGTGTGGAATTCGCCTGTTCCTGAGTGTTATCCGGGAGATGATGTGGTGGACATTATTTCGAGAGATATGTATCCACCAGCTCACGAGCATACAAGTCAGAGCGAGATGTATAATAACCTTGTGAAGATTACTCACGAACCGAAAATAGCTCTTATCGGCGAAACCGGGACTCTTCCGTCTGCAAAGGCTGTTGTTGAAGAAAAGGTTGGTTGGGTAAGCTATATGACATGGTCGCACGAATATTGTATGAGCGAAGAATATAGTACAATTGAGGCACTCAGAGAAATGTATGACAGCCCATATGCTGTTACAAATGAAAACCTGCCTATGCTGTATTGAAAAAAGGTTTGCGCAATTATAAACATTGATTTCAAAATTTAAGTATACTCAACATTTTATACTTGCAAATTTATGAGGTGATTGTATGCTTGGTGCAATAGTTGGTGACATCGTAGGCTCTGTTTACGAATGGCACAATATAAAAACAAAGGACTTTCCTCTGTTCAGAGAAGATTGCTTTTTTACCGATGACACAGTAATGACCTGTGCTGTTGCAGAGGCGGTTATGAACGGTGGTAACAGAGATGATTTTGTAAATGCTATGAAAAAATATGGTAGAATGTATCCCGATGCAGACTATGGCGGCCGCTTTGGTTCCTGGCTTGCCTCAGATGACACTAAGCCGTATAACAGCTTTGGTAACGGTTCGGCTATGCGTGTTTCGCCTTGTGCCTGGGTTATGAACTGCGGATTTACCGCAAGGACAGGATTGTGGCCTGCCAACGGAAGAAATATGGCGCAATTATCTGCTGAGGTGACTCATAATCATCCTGAGGGCATTAAAGGCGCTATGGCAACTGCCGATGCGATATTTTTGTGTCGTTATTACTTTGGCGGTTATTATGGAGATTATGAGCGACCTATAAATGATGATCCTGCAGAGTGCAAAAAACGAATTAAGGAACATATCGAAGCGGAATATAAATACGATTTATCCCGCACCTTAGATGAAATACGACCAACATATCAATTTAATGAAACTTGTCAGGATACAGTTCCTCAGGCTATTATTGCTTTTTTGGAAAGCAACGACTTTGAGGATGCTATAAGAAATGCTATCTCTCTTGGCGGTGATAGTGATACCCTTGCAGCGATAACGGGTAGCATTGCTGAGGCAGCATATGGTATTCCCGGTTGGATCAAGGATAAGGCATATTCTTATTTGGATGAGACTCTGAAAGATGTTCTCAGACGTTGGGATGAATTGGTTGCTCCAATTTACCGAAAATAAATTCTGTGTCAGCGTTGAATCAACTTAAACTTAGTTCATATATATGTAAAGCTCCCCGAAAGGGGAGCTTCTTTATTTGAGTTATCACTAGCGTTGGTGCTTTTGATAGCTCTTATTATTTTTTAAGCGAATAAAAATATGAATTCATTTTAAATTGTGATACTATATGCTGGCACAGAATAATTTTCTTGCAAATGAAAGTTAAATTAAATATATAATATATATAATCAAACATCTTATAAAGATGATTTTTTATGTTGTTAAGGAGTTATACAATTTCCACATCAACAGGTCAAGTGGACATAATTGTTCTACACTGCCTGTACAACGCATAAAATTCAATATGAAGGGAGGAAAAACAATGAAAGGAAAAATACATACCAAAAACATCTTTAAAGTAACGGATACCGAAAAGCTGAAAAAAGCCGTAACCGAAAAGGTTGAAAAGCTTATGAATACTCAACTGAAGAAGGCAGTCTGATTACTTGATGAAATAACATAAAGGAGGTGAGGCCAATGCCGAAGGTAGCAATTTACTGTCGTCTGTCAATTGAGGACAGGAATAAGTCAGGCGGCGATGACAGTCAGAGCATTGCAAATCAAAAATCCATGCTGCGTGATTATTGCAGGGAGCGTGACTGGGAGATATATGATATCTATTGTGATGATGGCTACAGCGGCATTGACCGTAGCCGTCCCGAATTCAACAGAATGCTCAGGGATTGTGAAAAGGGCAATATTGATATAGTTCTCTGTAAGGATCAGTCACGTTTTTCAAGAGATACAGTTGTCATCGAACAGTTCATAAACGATAAGTTCCTTGAATGGGGTATACGTTTCATCGGTGTTGCCGATAATGCGGATTCAGACAGCGAAAGTTATTCGACAATGCGACTTTTTACAAGTGCGTACAACGAGATGTACGTAAAGGATATTTCATCTAAGATACGCCGTACTCTTGCATTTAAGCGAGAGCAGGGACAATTCATCGGTTCATTTGCACCTTATGGATATCAGATTGACCCGAATGACAAGCATCATCTTATCATTGATGAGGAAACAGCATCAGTTGTGAAGCTGATATTTGATATGTATGTCAGCGGTGAAGGCTATCGTAGGATAGTCAATAAGCTGAACGAAGACGGAATTGCCAGTCCCACAGAGTCTAAGCGTCAGAAAGGCTCTAAATATGTGAACTGTAACGCAGATTCGAGTAATGCACGAGGTCTATGGACGCAATCAACAGTTGCAAGAATTCTTGCAAATGAGATGTACACGGGTACGCTTGTTCAGGGAAAATCCCACCATATCAGCTATAAAAATAAGAAGCGTAAAAAGGTGGATAAGGACGAATGGATACGCATACCTGATGCCCACGAAGCGATAATTGATATTGAAACGTGGTCACGGACTCAGGAGCGGCTGAACACCCACACAAGAGTTGGTAAGCGTTCACAGGAACTGTCACCTCTATCCGGAAAGGTGAGGTGTGCTGTATGCGGACGTCCTATGAAACGCAATGTGTATTATAACAAAGCAAAGACTATCAAGTATTACGGACTTCAATGTGCGACATATAAAACAGGAGCTATGAATTGCCCAAATAAATCCAGTATCAGCGGCCTTGTATTGGAGCGCAAGATACTTGACGAGCTGAACGGAATTGTCGTTAAGTATTGTCAGGCTGATGATATCCGACTTCTTGATATTCACAGCGAACAGCTCAAAGAGCTTGAAAAGAAGCTGTCAGCTCTGAAGGATAAGCATGATTTCGCACAGGAGCGGCTTGTGAAGATGTACAAGGACAAGCTTGACGGAGCTATATCTGATGAGGACTACGCATTGTTCCGCAAAAGCCTCAGCGACGAGGAGCAAAAGCTGTCTGAACTGATAACGCAGGTCACTTGTCAAATTGAGGATTGTCGTAAGCGCCAGGAGAATATCGAGGGACAGAAAGCTCTTATCGAGAAATACACTCACTTTGATAAGCTCGACCGCAATATTGCAGATGAATTTATTGAACTGGTCGAAATAGGAATGACCAATGAAAAAGACGAGCGAGAAATACATATACACTGGAAAATTTGACGGTACGCCCATATCGGGCGCGCCGTTATTTTGTTTTCAAAGACTTGTAATCCCAATGCAAATGTGATATACTTATATAAATGAGTATAGTATGACTTGAATCTGATAAGGAGCGACTATGGATAGTAAAGTATTGTATCACGGAAGTGCGCATATTGTTGAATTACCCGAAATACGTATTGCAAAATTCAATAAGGATTTTTACTTCGGTTTCTACTGCACAATTATGCCTGAACAGGCCAAAAGATGGGCTACAAGATTTACAGGCACAGGCATAATGAACGAATATCTCTATCGCCCGAATGAAAGCCTCAAAGTCCTGACGTTCCCCGAAATGACAGAGGAGTGGCTTGACTTTATAACCGATTGCCGCCTCGGAAAACCTCACGAATTTGATATTGTTGAGGGTCCGATGGCAAATGATACGATATTCAATTACGTGCAGGATTATGTTGACGGAAAGATTACAAGAGCAGCTTTCTGGGAGCTTGCAAGATTCAAGAAACCAACTCACCAGATAAGCTTTCATACAGCGAGAGCACTTACAACTTTAGAATTTCTGAAAGGATACGAGGTACATGAATAAGAATAATTCTGCGTTGTTCTATACTTGCAGCCTTATTGAATTCATAGGCAGAAAGTGCCGTCAGAAGAGAAGTGATATTGTCACAATGCTCGGTGAAAGTACTATAGATAGAATATACCGGAATGCAGATATACTTCACTGTGAGGTGATAGACGCTGTTGCTGACAGGTTTATCGAGTTGATGTCTGTTCCTGACGGCGTTTTTGATAACGTAGCAGATTGTATGTATAATGTTCCCGATTATTGGACTATTGGTGCAGTATATGAAAGGCTGATTGAGGATGTGTCGGATGGGGTAAATGCTCTATCTATAATTAAGGTCTACACTTCATGGATAAGCGATGCAATCTCCAATTATAATACGGACTTTTATTATCAGCCCCGCGACTACATCAAAGAATGTTATCTTCAAGGTTGCGTGCTTGCATAAACTGATAAATGGACGGTATGCTCAACTTGCATACCGTTATTTTTTTGCCATTGACATTCATTTTCTTTGTGGTATAATAAACTCAAAGCGTTTATTATACATTATTTTATTGCCTTGCACATACACAAATCGAAGATTTGCTCCGTGCATATCGGCTAATTATACCATGCCCTTGCGGTCATGGTATAATATATAAAGAAATGGCTATTTTAAGCCAAAAAAGCGACTAAGATTTAGTTGATTCGCCACACGGCGGAATCGACGGCGGATGCTCAAGTGCCGACGGTGTTCCCGAAAAAGGAATAAATCTTGATATTATGCTCACCTTGCGTGATATGCTTATACTCTCAGGCTTTGATGTCGAGGTGACAAGGGACACCGACCGTTCGATTCATGATAATGGCGTTGAAGGAATCGCAAATCAGAAAGCTTCCGATATGGATAACAGACTTGAGCTTTTCAACAAATATGATAATGCGATTTGTCTGTCCATTCATCAGAATCAGTATGTTACAACCGACGCAAAAGGTGCGCAGATGTTTTACTCGGCGACAAATCCTCAGAGCGAGTTTCTTGCGCAGACAATGCAAAACAGCTTTGTAAAATATATTCAGCCCGATAACACCAGAGAAATAAAGCTTTGCGGTGAAGAGCTGTTTCTGTGTCACTTCTGCGAAAATCCGACTGTTATGATAGAATGCGGATTTTTGTCAAATCCTGAAGAAGCAGCACTTCTTAACGATGAAAACTACCGCCGTCAGGTCGCATTTACGATTTATGCGGGACTTTGCGAATACCTTGCACAGCAATAATATTTATTAAATATATAAAGGATATAAAAATGGCCAAGAAGGATAAAACAGTTTTTGTCTGCAGTGAATGCGGATTTGAAAGCTCAAAATGGAATGGTAGATGCCAAAGCTGCGGAATGTGGAATACATTTGAAGAACAAGCATATGTTCCCACAGTGGCGTCTGCTTCTGCTGCGAAAAATACACTTGCCGCTTCTACGTTAAAAATGGCGACTCTTAAGGAAATAGAAACACTTGATGAAGTGCGCTATCTTACGGGCACAAAGGAGCTTGACAGAGTTCTGGGAGGCGGTCTTGTCAAGGGCAGTCTGGTGCTTGTCGGCGGTGAGCCCGGTATCGGTAAAAGTACATTGCTTTTGCAGATTTGCCAGTATATGGGCAAGGAGCATTCGATTCTGTATGTATCGGGAGAAGAAAGTGCAAGGCAGATTAAACTGCGTGCGCAGAGGCTTAATGTTGATACTGAAAGCCTTTATATTATGACAGTAACCGATGCACCTGCCGTTTGCGGCGCAATCACGTCAAACAAGCCCGATATCGTGATAATTGACTCGATTCAGACAATGAGTATTGAAGAAATCCCTTCTGCACAGGGAAGTCTGCGACAGGTCAGAGAATGTACCAATCTTTTTATGAAAACCGCAAAGGAGCTTGAAATACCGATTTTTATTGTTGGTCATGTCAACAAGGACGGCGACATTGCAGGCCCCAAGGTTATGGAGCATATTGTTGATGCTGTGCTCCACTTTGAAGGCGAAAGGCATTTAAGCTACAGAATTCTGCGTGCTGTGAAGAATCGTTTCGGCTCCACAAATGAAATCGGCGTTTTTGAAATGGCGGATATCGGTCTGCGTGAGGTGCCCGAGCCTTCAATGATGCTTTTGTCGGGAAGACCGAAAAACGTTTCGGGAAACTGCATCGCCTGCATTATGGAAGGGTCGCGCCCGATTCTTGCCGAGGTTCAGGCACTTGCGGCAAAAAGCTCGTTTGCTGTACCGAGAAGAACGGCAACCGGCTTTGATTTTTCGCGTTTGGCAATTTTGCTTGCCGTGCTTGAAAAGCGATGCGGTGTATGCTGCGGCACACTTGACGTTTATCTTAATATTGTCGGCGGCTTTAGGTTTGATGAGCCGGCAGGTGACCTGCCGGTTGCAATTGCTGTTTATTCTGCGATTATGGATAAGCCTGTGCCTGATAATCTTATTGCAATCGGCGAGGTGGGGCTTGGCGGCGAGGTGCGCAATATCACACGGATTCAGCAACGAATTGCCGAAGCACAGCGCATGGGCTTTGAAAAAGCAATTATACCTGTCCAGTCGCTGAAAAATCTCAATCCCGATGACTATGATATTGATATTATCGGGGTTGCAAGTCTGAAACAGGCTTTTACGTATCTTGATAAGTAAAATGGTGAATAATAAATGGAAAAGCATAATAGTAAACAAAAAGAGCTTAACAAAAAGCTTTTGAAAAAAACTTTTCTTGATGAATTGAAAAATCACAAATTCAATTTATTGGGATTTGTTATTTATTTTTTTGTAGTGTTTTTCGGTTTGTGCATAGGTGATTTTATAAACGGCATTATTGATGTTGATATTTATGCACTTAACAGATTCATTGATGTTATTACTATTGCGATTCTGCTTTTTGCGGCACACTTTATTCCGCCGTTTAAGAATTGGATTTAATGTATCAGAAATGAATAATCAGCGCCTTGGAAATGTTGTGTTTCCAAGGCGTTTTTTGTGTCCGTCTGCACAATTTAACATCACCTAAACGTTGACAAGAGCATAATATATACAGAGGCGATTGTATATTTCGTTTCAAGGCTAACTATTGAAGGAGTTTATTGATATGAAAAATAAAGTCGTTATTGTTGCCGGCGGTGATTTGCGCCAGATTTACGCTGCAATGTCGCTTGCAAAGGAGAACGAGGTTTATACCGTCGGATTTGATAATCTCGATATCGTTTATGACGGCTCAGTGAAGCGGCTTGATTCCGATAAGACCGATATTAAAGCGGATGTAATGATTCTTCCTCTTCCTGCGAGCAAATCCGGAAAACTTATATGTGCACCGTTTTCGGATAAAGAGCTGCCCTGCACAATGCTTTTGCCGTATTTAAAGGAAGATACGCTTGTTTTCGGCGGAAGCATCAATTCTGAGATGAAAAGCTTTTTTTCGGAAAATAAAGCTCTTCTCATCGATTATTACGAACGTGAAGAGCTGAGTATTATGAACGCTGTGCCTACTGCAGAGGGCGCTGTTATGATTGCACTTGAAGAAATGCCCGTGACTCTGTTCGGCTCAAAGGTTTTGATAATAGGTTTCGGAAGAATCTCCCGTGCTTTGATACCCATCTTAAAGGGCTTTGGTGCGGATGTTTCGGTTGCGGCACGAAGATGTGAATCACTTGCATGGGCAAGACAGATGGGCTGCAAAGCGTTTTGTATATCCGAGCTGTCTGAAAAGATATCACAATTCAGGCTGATTTATAATACCGTTCCTGCGCAGATTCTTTCAGAAAAAGTTCTTTCATCGGTTGATTCGTCAGCCTTGATTATCGATCTTGCGTCAAAGCCCGGCGGTGTTGATTTTAATACCGCAGGCAGTCTGGGACTAAAAACGGTCTGGGCGCTTTCGTTGCCCGGAAAAACAGCTCCGCAAACTGCCGGAAAGATTATTTGCGATACAATTGACAATATACTTACCGAAAGGGGAGTAACATAATTATGGATTTAAATGGAGTCAGAATAGGATTTGCCATGACCGGTTCATTTTGTACATTTTCCAAAGCCTTTGAAGCGGCATCAAGGCTCATTAACGCAGGTGCAGAGCTTACGCCTATAATGTCCTTTAACGCAGCTAAAATCAGCAGCCGTTTTGGTGAGGCTGAAAAGAACATAGAGAAAATCGAAGAGATATGTCAGAAGAAAGCAATCCTTACTATAGAAGATGCTGAGCATATCGGGCCGAAGTCGCTTTTTGATATAATCACGGTTTGCCCCTGTACAGGGAACACAATGGCAAAGCTGGCAATGGGAATTACTGACACCCCTGTCACAATGGCAGTAAAGGCGCACCTTCGCAACAATAAGCCTGCTGTTCTCTGCCTTGCGACAAACGACGCACTTTCTGCAAGTGCAAAAAACATCGGAATGCTGATGAATACAAAAAACTATTATTTTGTACCGTTTGCGCAGGATGATTGTGAAAAAAAGCAGACCTCGCTTGTTGCTGATTTCTCATTGCTTGTACCGGCAATCGAATGCGCATTTAGCGGAATTCAGCTTCAGCCAATACTGATTTGAAATGACTAAAAAGAAAAACCCCGATATTTCGGGGTTATACATATTATTCTGCATTTACTTTATGATATTTTTTATGCTATTCACCATGTCGCTGAGAACCAAGGTGCTTTTTCTTGCAGTTTCAATATCATTGTTTTTTAGTGCTTCCTCAATATCTATAAGGCAATCACTAATTGAATCTGCATAAAGCTGCTGACTTTCAGTAGTGAGCGCACTTGCGGCAAAAACCGCCTGTGTTATATTCTCTCTGGAAATGTGAAAATCAAGCTCGTGTATGTCATCACTTTCCAGAAGCTTTTTGAGAAATATAAGATAAAGGTCAATGTTTCCGTTGAACTTTTCCTTTCCTTTTTCAACGTCAATGCCGATTGCCATCAGAGAATTGTAGGTTGATTCACTCATTCATGCAGTTTCCTTTTGCTGTATTTTATTAGAAAAATTTATTTTTTTCTAATAAAATTTTATCATAATATTTCTAAAAAATCAATAGTTTTTCTAAAGTTAATATATTGTTCATAATATTGCTTGCGGAATTGCTGAGCTGCTGCTTTGCGCTAAGGATTATGAAAGTGTATATACCGAATTTTCGCCGAGAAAGGCTTCAATTCGCAAAAGTCTGTTGTATTTTGCCGTGCGGTCGCTTCGGCAAGGTGCACCGCTTTTTATTTGACCTGCATTTAGTGCAACGCAAAGGTCTGCAATGCAAACGTCCTCAGTTTCGCCCGAACGGTGTGAAATTATTGTTTTATAACCCTTGTGGCGTGCTGTTCTTATTGTGTCGATTGTTTCGCTGAGCGTGCCGATTTGGTTGTATTTAATAAGAATAGCATTGGCAGCGTTCATCTCGAAGCCTTTTTCAAGATATTTTCTGTTTGTCACAAACAGGTCGTCGCCCACAAGCTGAATTCTTGTGCCGAGACTGCTTGTCAGCTTGCGCCAGCCGTTCCAGTCGTTTTCGCCAAGTGCATCCTCAATTGAATAAATCGGGTATTTTTTGCAAAGATCTTCCCAATAGCTGATAAGCTCCTGCGTCGAAAATGTTTTTCTTGATTTTTTCAAAGTATAGTTTCCGCTGCTTTCCTGCCATTCGCTCGCTGCAGCATCAAGAGCAATTTTTACCTCGTTTGTTGAATACTGGGCGTTTTCAATTGCCTGGCAAATAAGCTCCAGAGCTTCTTCATCGCTTTGCAGGCTCGGAGCAAATCCGCCTTCGTCGCCGACGCCACAGCTGATACCTCGCTTTTTCAGAAGCTTTCCGAGTGCTTTATATATTTCGCTGCACATTCTGATAGCTTCAGAAAAGCTTTCTGCCCCGATGGGTGCAATCATAAATTCCTGAATATCAACATTGTTGGAAGCATGTGCGCCGCCGTTAAGAATATTCATCATAGGAACGGGCATCGTCACAGCGCTTACGCCGCCAAGATAACGGAACAGCGGCATTCCATATGATGCGGCATTGGCCCGTGCCGTTGCAAGCGAAACAGAAAGCATTGCATTTGCACCGAGCCTGCTCTTGTCGTTTGTTCCATCAAGCTCAATCATCGCACTGTCAACCTTGAACAGATCCGACGTGTTCAAAGCTTTAAGACAGGGCGCAATTTCTTTTTTTATATTACATATTGCTCGGTGCACACCTAATCCGTTGTATCTTTCGTCACCGTCGCGCAGTTCTTTTGCTTCGTTAGTGCCTGTCGAAGCGCCCGAAGGAACCGAGGCGGTTCCCTTTATTCCGTTTGAAAGGATAACCTCGGTCATTATACTCGGATTGCCTCTTGAATCAAGAATTTCAAATGCCTGAATCTTTCTGATATTCATATTTCCGCTCCTTTTATGCTCCCACGATTGTGTTTGTTCTTACAAAAAATCCGATGTCTGCCTTGCATACAGGGCAAATCTGTGCAGGAGCTTTTCCTTTGTGGATTCTGCCGCAGTTAAGGCATATCCATGTTTCTTCAGTGTCGCTTTTGAAAAGCCTGTCCGTTTCAAGAAGCTGTGCAAATTTTGCAAATCGGTCGCCGTGCACCTTTTCGATTTCCGCGATCATTGTATAAGCTGCTGCAATTTCACTGAAGCCTTCTTCCTTTGCAATGCTTGCAAACTGAGGGTAAACTGTTTCGTTTTCCTCGTATTCGTTTGAAACAGAAGACTTGAGCAGCGTCAAAATACTTGTGTCGTTATCAACGGGATATCCGCCTGTGATTTCAACGCTCTGACCCATTTCCTTTTTTAGAAAATTATAAAATACCTCGGCGTGCTCCTTCTCCTGACGTGCCGTGAACTTAAAAACCTCGGAAATAGCGTGATATCCGTTGTTTTCTGCCATAGCCGCCGCAAAGGTATATCTGTTTCTCGCCATACTTTCACCGGCAAATGAACGCATAAGATTTATTCTTGTCTGAGAATTTGCAAAATCCATATTTGTGTTTTCCTTTCAATATATAAGATAATGCTATTATTGTTTCAATAATATTTGTATTTATGCATAAATTTCCCGCGTGTTTTCGTTAAATTAGCCAAGTGGATTTTATTATAAACTTTGAAATGTGTTGATAAAGGCTTATTTTCGTATGAGCAATTGACAAATTGAAGGTTTGGATGTAAAATATTGTCTGTGAAAATATAAAATTTAATATATATAGTTATGGATCTGTGTTATATCAGGTTCATATCAAACAGGAGTATTTATGGTTGATAATTACAATGTGGACGAGGAATCATTTTCCATTAAGGAGCAGTTTGGAATTCACGTTTTCAATGATGACGTGATGAGCGACAGACTGCCGAAAAATGTCTATCTTTCGCTTAAAAGAACAAAGGAATTCGGAATTGCTCTTGAACCCGACGTTGCCGATGTAGTTGCCAACGTTATGAAAAACTGGGCTATTGAACAGGGTGCTACGCATTTTACGCACTGGTTTCACCCGATGACGGGCGTAACGGCAGAAAAGCATGAGTCATTCCTTTCGAGAAATTCCGAAGGCAGAGTAATTATGGAGTTTTCGGGTAAGGAGCTTATTAAGGGCGAGCCTGACGCTTCATCGTTTCCCTCGGGCGGTCTGCGTGATACCTGCGAGGCAAGGGGCTATACAGCCTGGGACCCCACAAGTGATGCCTTTGTAAAAGAGAACTCTCTTTATATTCCGACGGCCTTCTGCTCCTTCAGCGGTGAGGTGCTTGATAAGAAAACACCCTTGCTCCGTTCAATGGAGGCTGTCAACGCTCAGGCGCTTCGTATTCTGCGTCTTTTCGGAAACACAACATCCTCGAGAGTTACCGCAACAGTCGGTGCCGAGCAGGAATATTTTCTTATAGATAAGAAACTTTACGACAAAAGACAGGACCTCATCTTCGCGGGAAGAACGCTTTTCGGAGCAAAAGCCCCGAAGGGTCAGGAAATGGATGACCATTACTACGGATCAATAAAGAGCAGGGTAAGCAGCTATATGCGCGATCTTGACCGTGAGCTTTGGAAACTTGGGGTTTATTCAAAAACAAAGCATAATGAGGTTGCGCCCGCCCAGCATGAGCTTGCACCGATTTTTGCTTCTGCCAATGTTGCTGCTGATCAGAATCAGCTGACAATGGATGTTATGAAAAAGACTGCACTTCGTCACGGACTTGTATGCCTTTTGCATGAAAAACCCTTTGCAAGTGTAAGCGGTTCGGGAAAGCACAACAACTGGTCGCTGACTACCGATGACGGAATCAATTTGCTTGAACCCGGCAAAACTCCGCACAAGAACATTATGTTTTTAACTTTCCTTTGTGCAGTTATAAAGGCTGTTGATGAATACCCTGAATTGTTCAGGATTTCCGTTGCGTCGGCAAGCAATGACTGCCGTCTCGGAGCGAGTGAAGCACCGCCTGCAATTCTTTCTGTTTTCGTGGGAGCTGAGCTTGAAAAAATTCTTGAAGCGCTTGAAAGCGGCGCACTCATCAAGAAGAATCACAGGGAAGAACTGATGCTCGGCGTTGAGTCATTGCCGAACTTCCCGAAGGATACAACTGACAGAAACAGAACCTCTCCGATGGCTTTTACGGGAAATAAGTTTGAGTTCAGAATGCTCGGCTCGGGTGATTCGATTTCCTGTGCAAATATTATGATGAACTCTACCGTTGCAATTGAGCTGAAAAAATTCGCCGACAGACTTGAAAATGCAAATGATTTCTCTGCTGAGCTGAATAAAATGCTTTCCGAAACAGTAAGAGATCATAAGAGGATTATCTGGGGCGGAAACAATTATACCGAGGATTGGGTAAAGGAAGCTGAGAGCAGAGGCTTGCCAAATCTTCGTACAAGTGTTGATGCTTTGCTTTGCTATGATGATGATAAAAATGTCGAAATGCTTGAGGAGCTTAAAATCTTCACAAGGGCGGAAATCCTTTCGCGACAGGAGATTTTGCTTGAAAACTACAGCAAGCGTATCAATATTGAAGCTCTTACAATGATTCATATGGCTAAGAAGCAGATTCTTCCCGTTGGCATCAGATTTGTCGGTGAGCTTTGTGATATTATCGATTCTAAAAAGCGTCTCGGATTTGCAGAGGACTGTGTGGAATTGCGTATGGCAAAGAAGCTTAGTCAGCTTAACAACGAGCTTGACATTGCGATTTCCGAGCTGGAAAGCGAGGATAGCAAGGCCGCTTCTATTGCCGGTGATATAAAACGTCAGGCGGCATATTATTGTGAATCAGTTCTGCCGGCGATGGAAAAGCTTCGCGAAATTGCCGATGAAATTGAAAATATTGTGCCCGCAAATATGTGGCCTTTTCCCACATACAGCGAATTGATGTTCAACGTGTAATAAATAATGACAAAAACGTCCGGATTACTTTCGGACGTTTTGGTTTATATAAGGAAAAAATATTTTTGCGGCGGTTAAAAAGTCTTGACAACTAATGGCTTATCCTATATAATTATAAGGTGAATGTCGATTGAATCGGCTTTAGCTCGTTTTATGAAAAAAGCCGATTCATTACTTATTGACACGGTATATAATTCATTTTCAGGAGGACAAATCGTGATTAAGACAAAGAAACCTGTATTTTTCATCGTATTTGCCATCATTCTTGCCTTCTCATACTCTGTATTTTTTGGCATAGAATATTGGTACGGTGATTTAAGCACAGTTCACGTCAAGGGCGCCGACCAGATTCGTCTCGGTATTGACATACAGGGCGGTGTTGACGTTACTTTCAAGCCTGTGGGCGCTGCAATTTATGATGAAAATAATAATGTTACGGGATATGAAGAGATTTCTGACGTTACCGAAGAACAGCTTGACTCGGCAATGGAGGTTATCAAGGTCAGAATGCAGGCAAACAGCATTTATGACTATGAATCCTATGTTGACTATGATAATGAGCGAATTATCGTTCGCTTCCCCTGGCAGTCTAACGAAGAAAACTTCGACCCCGAAAAGGCTGTAGATGAACTTGGCGAAACAGCAATGGTTGAATTCTGCAAGGGCTCGACATATTCACAGGATGCAGTCGTACTTAAGGGTGAACATATTGTCGGCGCTAAAGCAGGAACAATTCAAAACGAAAAGACAGGCGAGCCTGAAAATATTGTTGTGCTTGAATTCAATGAAGAGGGTAAACAGATTTTTGCCGATGTAACCGCTGAGCAGGCTCAGACGGGCGGCGCAATCGCAATCTGTATGGACGGCGAAGTGATTTCGGCTCCTACTGTTGAAGAGTCAATCAAAAACGGCGAGGCTACAATTACTTCCGAATCATTCAAAAACGATTTTGCTGCAGCAAAGGCTCTTGCTGATAAGATCAATGCCGGTTCACTTCCTTTCTCACTTGAAAGAGAATCGTTCAGCACAATTTCTCCTTCAATGGGCGAGGGCGCGCTCAAAGTAATGGTCATCAGCGGAATAATTGCATTTATACTTATCTTTATATTTATGATTGCCCTTTACAGACTTCCCGGTTTTGTTGCGTCTGTCGCTCTTCTTGGACAGATTGCAGGAACAATGGCTGCTATTTCCGGCTTCTTCGGATTCCGTGACAGCTCGACACTTACAATTCCGGGTATTGCAGGTATCATCCTTGCGATCGGTATGGGCGTTGACTGTCAGGTAATCACATTTGAGCGAATCAAAGAAGAGCTTTCAAAGGGCAAAACTCTTGATTCTGCTTTGATATCCGGATATCAGAGAGCTTTTACTGCTATTCTTGACGGAAACGTTACAATCATTATAGTATCTGCCGTTCTTATGGGTGCTTTTGGTGTGCCCGGAAGCTTCTTCCATACAATTTTCAGTCCGATATTCCAGATTTTCGGAACCTCAACGGAAGGTACAATCTATTCATTCGGACAGACACTCTTTGTCGGCGTAATCTGCAACTTCATCTTCGGAATTCTTGCTACAAAGCTTATGCTTTTCTCTCTTTCAAGATTCAAGAAGCTGAGAAACAAGAAGCTTTACGGAGGTGTTAACAATGAGTAAGAAAAACAGAATCAAAAAGAATGCAAATCAGGCCGCTTCCGCGCATGCCCTTGATACAGCAAATGTGTTCGATTATATATCTAAAAAGAAGGTTTTCTTCATTGTTTCAATCTGCCTGATTGCTGTTTCGTTCCTTTCAATTATTGTGAGAGGTATCGAAATCGCAATTGAATTTAAGGGCGGTACAATCATCAACTATTCATATACAGGAGACCTTGACCTGAATGGTGCTGAATCTGCTGTTGAAAAAGCAGTAAATATCAACGTCGATGTCCAGAAGGGTGACTCACTTGGTGATGAAGAAGGTACACATACAATTTCAGTTTCCTATACTGATGAAATTGAGCTTAGTGATGAACTCAGAACTAAAATCTGCACAGCATTGAAAGAAAAGTATCCTGACAACGCAATCAGTGATATTGATGATGCTTCTTCCGTTAGTCCTTCGTCGGGCAGTACGTTCTTCTTGAAGTGTCTCGTCGCACTTTTGTGTGCTGTGTTGCTTCTTATCGTATATATTGCTCTCAGATTTAAGAGAATCGGCGGTTGGTCTGCAGGTGTCTGCGCAATCTGCGCACTTCTTCACGACAGCATTATCGTTTTCGGAACATTTATTATCTGCGGATTTGAAATTGATGCAAACTTTATGGCGGTTGTTCTCACAATTCTCGGATATTCCGTAAACAGCACGATCGTAATTTACGACAGAATCAGAGAAAACAGAAAGTATGCTCCTAAGGCTCCTCTTGCCGATGTTGTCAATGCAAGTATTTCTCAGTCAAAGACAAGAACTCTTCGTACTACTATCACCACAGTTCTTGCTATGACAGTTGTTGCAGTCAGCGCTTTGATTACAGGACTTGATTCAATTCTCGCATTCGCTTTCCCACTTATTATTGGTATGATTGCCGGTGCGTATTCTTCGCTTTGCCTTGCACCTTCGCTTTGGGTTGCTTGGTGTACAAGAAAAGGAGATTCATTTCAGGCTGATGAAGACTGATTTTAATTAAAATTAAAAAGCACTCTGTACATTTTCGCATTAACGGAAATAATAGGGTGCTTTTTTGAAATATCGTAATAAGGAGGGGAGAATACTGAAAGCTGGAGTTTCAACAGCGTGTTTATATCCCAGACTGCTTGAAGAATCGCTTTATGACCTTGCTGTCAATGGAGTTGACTGTGTCGAGATTTTTATAAATACTGACTGTGAGCTTTCAAAACGCTTTATCGGCGAGATGAAATCAACACTCGACCGCTTTGAGGTTTCAGTTGCTTCCCTTCATCCATATACCTGCGGTCTTGAACCGATTATGTTTTTCTCTCCGTATGAACGCAGGGTAGGCGATATGCTTGATTATTATAAGCGGTATTTTGAAGCAATGCAGCAACTCAATGCTCAGTATTTCGTGCTTCACGGCTGCAAAGGTTTCCGCCTTGACAACAATGAATTCTATTTTGAACGCTTTAAAAGGATTGTTGAAGCCGGTAAAGAATTCGGCATTACCGTTTGTCAGGAAAATGTACATCTGTATGTAAGCGGTAATTTGAAATTTTTGAAAGAGATGTCAAACGCTCTCGGTGATGATGCCGCATTTGTTCTTGACACCAAGCAGTGTGTTCGTTGCGGCGAAAACCCTTTTGATTATGTTAAGGCAATCGGCAACAAGGTGAAACACGTTCATTTAAGTGACAGCAGTGAAAAAGGTGACTGCCTGCTTATGGGAAGGGGCAGATTCGATTACCGACGGTTTCTTGCACAGCTGAAAGAAAAAGGCTTCGACGGTGCTGTGATGCTTGAGCTTTACCGAAGTAATTTTAATTCGATTTCCGATTTAATCAGCAGCTATAATATTATTGAAAATGCGATTTCTCGCATAGATGGAAGGTGAAAAAATGCGTTGTCCATTTTGTAATTACGAAGATACCAAGGTAATTGACTCGCGACCTGCGGACAATAAAAAGCGCAGAAGAAGGGAATGTGTCAATTGCTCAAAAAGATTCACAACATATGAGGTTGTCGAAATGCCGTTGCTTTCTGTTCAGAAGCGCGACGGAACATTCGAGCTTTTTGACAAAGAAAAGCTTACAAGAGGAATTTGCAGTGCTGTGACCAAGCGTCCCGTAACCATTGAGCAGGTTCAGCAGATTGTTGACCAGATTGAGTTGACTTGCGCAAATGAAATGCGCAATCAGATTACATCAACCGAAATCGGTGATATGGTTCTTGAACGTCTCAGAGGACTTGATGATGTTGCTTATATCCGATTCGCTTCTGTATATAAGGATTTTTCCGATGTTGACAGCTTCATTCAATCGATCTCAGAGCTTACTAAAGATAAATAAACAACAAAATCCGATGTAAAGACTGTTGCCTTTACATCGGATTTGCTTTTTGTTGTGTTAATTTTTTGTCACGAACCAA
Source organism: Oscillospiraceae bacterium (assembly GCA_017435565.1). GTDB lineage: Bacteria > Bacillota > Clostridia > Oscillospirales > Ruminococcaceae > RGIG3077. The sequence continues at coordinate 21,061 of JAFSEU010000030.1, forward strand.
CCGAAAATACATCCGCATATTCCGCCGATAATATGTGCCAGCTGTGAGATATTGTCACTCGAAAAAAGTCCGTCATAAATTTCGCCGCCAAGGTAGATAATTGCGACGCATATAAGTGTCAGCGGAATTTTTCCCTTCTGATAATTTGCAAACGAGCTTAAAAGAATGAGCATAAATGCAATTCCGCTTGCACCGATAAGACCGGTGTCGAAGAAAAGAATATTTATAAGCCCTGTCGTGACTGCAGTAATCGCAATCATCTCAACAAGCTGTCTGCTTCCGTATTTTTCCTCAATCATAGGGCCTGCGAGCAGTATGATTGTGAAATTTGAAATATAGTGGCTGATGCTTGCATGACCAAAAATATATGTGAACATTCGCACATACATCATAAGGTCGGTGAATGAGCTTTTATAGATCGTAAAAAACTGGCTGTTTGACCGCCCGTTTGTTATCGTGTTGATGACGAAAACAATGAACGAAATCAAAGCAAAACTAAGTATGACGGGGGAATTGTATTGAAATACGATTGTTGGTGTTTTTGATTCACCGCTGCTTCTTGCCATTGTGTTTCTCCGTTTAAATATAAATTATAGTACAATTATAATCTAAATAGAAAAATATGTCAACTCTAATTTTATATAGTTGAAATCACTAAAAATCGACATCTACTGTTTGTGTGCGTATTGCAAAAAATCGAAACATGTAATGAGAACAGTTAATTTTTGCAAATTGCTTGACAAAATGCAAATTAAAAAATATAATTATATATGTAGAAAAATATTTTTGGAGTATTATTATGCTTTATTTGCGTAACGCAGTCGTGGAACTAACAGTCGTTCGACTTATGGTGCTTGTGCCATAGGCCTTTGCTGTTGTGTTCTGAAAAAAACTGCTTGCGCTCATATTTTGGAATATTACGGTTAAAGGCGAATGGATTGCTTTTAACCGTTTTTTATTGAAAGGATGTATTTTTATGCTGCTGGATCGATACCTACCGAGGATTGAGTTTGACTCGTATGAAGACTTTAAGGAGAACTATAAGGTAAACGTACCTGAGTATTTCAACTTCGGGTTTGATATTGTCGATGAATGGGCAAGACTGGAGCCTGATAAGAAAGCTTTGATGTGGGTTTCTGATAACGGTGAGGAGAGAGAGTTTACCTTCACTGAGATTTCAAAGCTTTCAAATAAGACCGCTAATTATTTCAAAAGTGTCGGCATTAAAAAAGGCAGCGTTGTTCTGCTTATTTTAAGGCGCAGATGGGAATATTGGGTATGTGCGACCGCGCTGCATAAAATCGGCGCAATTCTGATACCGGGAAATTTGCTTTTCACCACTAAAGATATTGTATACAGAGGTAATGTTGCAGCGATATCTGCAATTGTCTGCTGTGATGATGACTATATTTTAGGGCAGGCTGAAAAGGCGTTTGGTGAAATACCTACACTTCATACAAAGATTTCTGTTGCAACCAGACGTGAGGGCTGGACGTATTTTGATGATGCCATTAAGGATTTTTCAGATGAAATGGAAAGACCTACGGGTGAGGATGCCACAAAATCTACCGATACGATTCTCGTGTATTTTACTTCCGGCTCGACGGGAATGCCTAAAATGGTATGTCATAACGCCGCACACCCTCTCGGTCATATCGTAACTGCAAAATACTGGCAGCAGGTTCAGGAAAATAAGCTTCATATGAGTGTAACTGATTCAGGCTGGGCAAAGTTCGGATGGGGCAAGATTTACGGACAGTGGATTTGCGGAGCAGAGATTTTCTGCTATGATTTTATCGGAAAGTTCAATCCTAAGCATCTGCTTGAGATTATAAGCAAATATAAAATTACGACCTTCTGCGCACCTCCTACGACATATCGTTTTATGCTTCAGGAGAATATGGAAGCTTACGATTTATCATCAATTGAGAATTTCTGTAATGCCGGTGAGCCTCTGAATCCCGAAGTTTTCAACCGTATTTATGAAATTACCGGTAAAAAAATGCGTGAAGGCTTCGGTCAGACCGAAGGTACGGTTTTACTTGCCAACTTCCCCTGGATTGATCCTATTCCCGGATCCATGGGCAAGCCTTCTCCGATTTATGATATCAGACTTTATGACAATGAAGGCAACCTTTGCGAGGATGGTGACGAGGGCACGATATTTATTGATAATATAGATAAATATCATCCTACGGGACTTTTTACAGGTTATTATAAAAACCCTGAGCTGACTGAAGAAGTACTTGGCGGCAAGGCTTATGATACAAACGATGTTGCATGGCGTGACTCTAACGGATACTATTGGTTTGTCGGAAGAAATGACGATGTAATCAAATGTTCGGGCTACCGCATCGGGCCTTTTGAAGTAGAAAGTGCATTGCTTACACATCCTGCAGTTGTTGAATCTGCCATTACCGGTGCGCCTGATCCGATAAGAGGTCAGGTTGTAAAGGCTACAATCGTTCTTGCAAACGGCTACACCCCGTCGGACGAGCTTACAAAAGAGCTACAGAATCACGTTAAAAAAGCGACTGCTCCGTATAAATATCCACGAATCATTGAATACGTAAGTGAGCTTCCAAAAACATTGGGCGGAAAAATTAAGCGCAAAGAAATTCGTGAGAATAACTAAGCTTGAATTTGTGATATCTTTATTTCATTTGGAGGATTTAAAATTATGAAAATTTCTTTTTCTACGTTGGCTTGTCCTGATTTTTCATGGGTTGATATTTACTCAATGGCGAAGGATCTGAACTTCGACGGCATTGAGGTAAGAGGTGTTGGAAGTGAGATTTACGCCTATAAAGCTAAAGTTTTTTCTGATTCAAATATTGATTCGACTGTTTCAAAGCTTAAATCTCTCGGACTTCAGATTCCTTGCCTTTCTTCAGGTTGCTGCTTAAAATATGCTGACAAGCTTGAAGAAACGATTTCAGAAATAAAGCAGTATGCACAGCTTGCTTCAAAGCTTGGAACTCCATATATCAGAATTCTTGGTGATTTAGAGCCTGCGCCTGAGGGTTATGTTGACGACGAGTCAGTTCTTGATGCCGTAAAACAGCTTATTCCGATTGCGCAGGAATATGATGTTACGCTTCTTGTTGAAACAAACGGCGTTTATGCTGATACAAAGCGCCTCGCTGAGCTGCTCTCTAAGGCTGACAGCAGATATGTTGCAGCTCTCTGGGATATGCATCATCCTTATCGTTATGCAAACGAAACTCCGAGTGAAACTGTTGCAAATCTTGGCTCATATATTAAATATGTTCACATTAAGGACAGTGTTGTAGAAAACGGAAAAACTGTATATAAAATGATGGGCGAGGGTGATATGCCTGTTGATGAGATGATTGAGGCACTTCGTTCCATCAAGTATGAAGGTTATGTTTCACTTGAATGGGTAAAGCGTTGGGCGCCCGAACTTTCCGACGCCGGAATCGTATTTCCGCAGTTTGCAAACGCAATGCAGCCTTATCGTCGCAGACATAAGCACCCCTTGCAGGATGACAACAGAAAAGCCGGCAAGTATGTATGGCCGAAGGAAAGACTTATTGATTATACTTTCCCCGACGTTCTCGACCGAATTTGTGAGGAATTTCCTACTCAGTACGCTTTCAGATATACCGAGCTTGACTATACAAGAACCTATCCCGAATTCCGTGATGACGTAGATGAATTTGCAAGAGCGCTTCTTGCAATGGGCGTTAAGAAGGGCGACCATATTGCAATCTGGGCGACGAATGTTCCCCAGTGGTATATCACATTCTGGGCAGCAACAAAAATCGGTGCAGTTCTCGTTACGGTAAATACCGAATACAGAAATCACGAAATTGAATATCTTCTCCGTCAGTCCGATACAAATACGCTTGTAATGGTGGACGGCAAGAAGAATATCGACTATAATGAGATTATTCACGCACTTTGCCCCGAGCTTGAAACTTGTGAGCCCGGCAAGCTTGTTTCGAAGAAATTCCCGTTCCTTAAAAATATTATCACTTGCCAGAGCAAACAGAAGGGCTGCTATAGCTGGGATGAAGCAATTGCTCTTGCTAAGAATGTACCGCTTGAAGCAGTCGAAGAAATCAGACGTACAATTAAAAAGGATGATATCTGCAATATGCAGTACACCTCAGGTACAACAGGCTTCCCCAAGGGCGTTATGCTGACACACTACAACGTTGTCAACAATGGAAAGGCTATCGGCGACTGTATGGATTTGTCAACTGCTGACAGAATGATGATTCAGGTTCCGATGTTCCATTGCTTCGGAATGGTTCTTGCAATGACAGCTTCAATGACTCACGGCGTAACAATGTCTCCGATTACTGCATTCTCCCCCAGAAAGGGACTTGATTGTATCAACCGTGAGAAGATTACCTGCTTCCACGGTGTACCCACAATGTTTATTGCAATGCTTTCACACGAAAACTTTGATAAGACTGATTTTTCACATATGCGTACCGGTATTATGGCCGGTTCACCCTGTCCTATCAAGACGATGCGTGAGGTTATCGAAAAGATGCATATGAGTGAAATATGCATCACCTACGGTCAGACTGAGGCAAGCCCCGCAACAACAATGAGCAAGACGACCGACTCTATTGAAACTCGTGTCAATACTGTCGGCGGACCGATTTTTGCGGTCGAATGTAAGATTGTTGACCCTGAGACAAATGAAGAGCTTCCTGATAATGTTGACGGTGAGTTTGTCGCAAGAGGTTATAACATTATGAAGGGCTACTATAAAATGCCTGAGGCTACCGCAGCCGCAATTGACAGCGAGGGATGGCTGCACACAGGCGACCTTGCAAGAAGACTTCCTGACGGAAATTATAAGATTACAGGCCGTATCAAGGATATGATTATTCGTGGCGGCGAGAATATTTATCCCAAAGAGATTGAAGACTTTATCTATACTCACGAAAAGGTAAAGGATGTTCAGGTAATCGGCGTGCCCGATGCTGACTACGGCGAGGAGATTATGGCCTGTGTAATTCTGAAGGAAGATGAAATCTGCACCGAAGATGAAATCAAGCAGTATGTGCGTGACAATATGGCAAAGCATAAGGTTCCCAGATATGTTGATTTTGTTGATTCGTTCCCGATGAATGCCGCCGGAAAGATTCTTAAATACAAAATGCGTGAACAGGCTGTTGATAAGCTTAATCTTCATAATGCAAGCAAAATTGTAACTGCATAATATAATAAGCACCGAAAAGTTTCAGAAATGATATTTTCGGTGCTTTTATTTTACAAAAAATATGCGATTACAGTTAAAAAACTGTTGCATATTTATAAAGTCTATGCTATAATTTATGATATAATGGTAAATTTTGTGTGATTTAAAAATTTTATTCGGAGGTATTTATGAAAAAAAAGAGAGTTCTTTCTTCTGCAATTGCAGCTGCGCTCGGTGTAAGTCTAATTTCTGCGGTTCCGTCTCAGGCAAGCGTTGTGGGCCTCTATGGTGATATTGACAGGGATCTGACGGTCGCGGCATCTGACGTAAATCTTCTGGCTTCACATATTCTTGATGTTTCAACACTTGACGCTATGGGTCATATGCTTTCAGACCTCGATACAAGCTCACAGCTCAACGCTGTTGATTTGTGCCTTCTGAAGCGTGCGGCATTGGGCATTGATGAGCTTGATTACATATATTCGGAAGAACCGCTTATAGAAACTCCGATTGAAAAGCTTGACGCTTCCTGTCCGACAACAGGTGATGTGAAAATGCTCGTATTTGAGATTGAATTTTCTGACTGTAAATTCAGTACGAGCTTTGATGTTAACGAAGTCGAACAGGCTATTTTCGGACCTGAGGATACCTCATCAAGCTATTATCCCTATGAGAGCGTTACCGCATATCTTGATCGTTCGTCATATGGACGACTGAATATGACAGGCGATGTATTTACGTACACAGCAAGCGGTTCAATTGCGGATTATAATGAAGATAAGGTAAAGCTCGTTGAAGAAGTGCTTGATTATTATGAAGCATCAGTCGATTTCAGCGAATACGACGCCGATGGCGACGATGTGATTGACTGTTCAGCATTTTTCGTTCCTTCTTCTGCAAGCTCTGATTATTGGTGGCCTATGTCCGGTGGATTCGGTGATCCTTCATATACTGTTGACGGATTATATGTCGGAAATATTATTACAGGAAACTCTGTTCCTACAAGCCGTACAGATTATGTCACAACGATTATTCACGAAATGGGTCACACAATGGGCTTGCCCGATTATTATAAGTATGAGGATACAAACGATTGGGAAGGCCTGCACGGTGATGCAGGTTATGAAATGATGGATGATGCCTACGGCGATTATTCATCGCTGTCAAAGCTGATGCTCGGATGGTATCAGGAAAGCGAAATTTCTGTTTACGATAATACAATGGCTGAGCAGACCTTTACGCTGACCTCGGCACAGCATTCTCCGAATTTTGTTCTTATTCCCGGTGAAACTTTGGGCAATGACTATTTTGGTGAATACTTTATCATTGAATATGTAACCGCTGACGAAAACAATACAATGTGGTGGAACGAAAGTGCCGGAATCCGCATTCTTCACGCTCAGACCGAGGTTTATACATATGATTATTGGAATATTTCAGTCTTTGCATATGATAACTACGGTCCACTTTATGATGGAGATGACGGAATAAGATTTGTCCGGCTTGTAAATGATAATAACGGATATTTTACCTCCGGTGATATTATTGATTCATCTGTTTCGGGTTTTGCATGGTATGATTCAAACGGTCAGGAAACTGTTGATACAGGTCTTTCGATATCCGTTGACAGTTTTTCAAACGGTGAATATACTATTACAATTTCACAAAACTAACTTTTGAAGGGAGCTTTTATGGAAAATTTTAATTTCTGCAGTCCGACAGAATTTGTGTTCGGAAAACATCAGGAGGAGAATTGCGGGAAATATATAAAAAAGTACGGAGGAACTAAGGTACTTATTCATTACGGTTCAGGCTCTGCTATAAGGTCGGGTTTGATTGACCGCGTTGCAAAGTCACTTGACGATGAAAATATAGGATATGTTCTGCTGGGTGGTGTAAAGCCTAATCCGCGTGACACAAAGGTTTATGAAGGAATTGAGCTTTGCCGCAATGAAAAAGTTGATTTTGTTCTTAGTGTAGGCGGTGGTTCTGTAATTGATTCTTCAAAGGCGATTGCACTTGGTGTACCGTATAATGGTGATTTCTGGGATTTTTACGGTACCGGTAAAGTTGTTGAAGAAGCCCTTCCTATCGGCGTTGTTCTCACAATTGCCGCTGCCGGGAGTGAAGGCTCCGGCGGTTCTGTAATTACCAAAGAGGATGGTATGCTTAAGCGTGACTGCGGTTCTGACTTGCTTCGTTCGAAGTTCTCCATTCTTAATCCTGAATTGACACAAACCCTGCCTGCATATCAGACAGCGTGCGGCGCGACTGATATTATGGCACACGTATTTGAGCGTTATTTTACAAATACGACCGAGGTTGAAATTACTGATAGATTATGTGAAGCTGTTCTGCTTACTATGATAAAAGAAACACCGAGGGTTATTGCCGACCCGAATAACTATCAGGCGCGTGCTAACATTATGTGGGCG
>JAFSEU010000031.1 GCA_017435565.1 Oscillospiraceae bacterium
AACGGTGCAACAATCGTTGAAATCACTCACGCTGTAAAGCAGACAGGCTCAACTGCAGGCGTTATCGGCGTTTCCGCTGCTCTCGCTGCTATGATGGGCGCTTGCGCTGTTGTTGCAAAGAAAAAGAAGCTTGTTAAGTAATTACTTTTCAAGTATCTGATTTATGAAAAAGAATATTGTTTTTAAATTAGCGACAAATCTTATTTTGTCGCTAATTTATTCTATATTGGCAGCTTTGCTTGTATATATATGTATATCTCCGGTGATTTCTCCTATGAAATCCGTTCTGTCTTTAGTTACGGGAAGCAACATACAGAATAATATCAGAATCAACTCGATATACGTTCCAAATGACGAAGCGGAGCCTGAATTCATCTACGACGATATCACCGGTGCTCTTGTCGAGGTAAAAGAAAACCTTGAATCGGACATTACATACACCTCTGACATTCAATTTCCGAAATACGGCGATATGTACGGTGAGCTGAGCATTGATTCGGTAGGCATATGCCTTGATTTGTATATGGGCGATAACCTCTCGCTCTTAAAGCTCGGCGTCGGACAGTATTATGCCAGCACAATTCCGGGAATGGCAGGCAGAACAATTATCGCCGGTCACAATACTTCCCCATATTTCGGCCCCTTGGATACTCTTGTCGAAAATGATGCGCTGATTGGCGAAATCATCAAAATCAGCACAAGCTACGGAAATTTCTATTACAGCATTTATGATTATGACATAAAGCATTATACCGACACCTCGGCATTTTCATCGGATGAAAACAGCGATGAGGATACTCTTGTTATGTACACTTGTTATCCATTCACATTAGGATATAAATCTGACAGATTATATATCTATGCCGAGAAAATAGCAGGCAGAAATGTAATTTTGGGCTAAACCCGAACATTAGAAAGGCTATGATAATATGAAATTCAGAAATTTGGCAATTTGCGCTATCGTATGCTGCGTCTGTGCATTTTCCGGATGCTCGGATAAGGACAAAAGCTCATCGGAAGCTTCATCACAGCTCGACAGCTCTGCTGTGACTTCAGCCTCAACCGTAACATCAATCGTTACAGTAACTGATGACGAAGGCAAGGATGTTACCGATGATAAGGGACAGGCTGTCACAAGCGTTGTAACAATCATAGATACAAATGATGACAAAAACGATACCACAACGGCTCCATTTATAACCTCTGTGTCCGAAACCGTAGTTACACAAAACATAACTGTAACCGACACACAGGGCGAAGCTGTAACCGACGCACAGGGCAATGCCGAAACAGAAGTTATCACCTCTGTTTCACAGGTTGTTGTAACCGTTAGAGCAACGACTACACAGAAAACTACAACCACCGCCAAATCTGTGACTACGACAAAAACCACAGTCGGTACTTCTGTTGCTGCTACTACAACATCCAACAATTCCGGTAGTTCAACCACAACCACAGCTACAAGTCCTGCCGTAACAACTGTTCCGACGACAACAACATCATCTTCGGCGCAGACAGAAAACGATGTTATTCTCAGCTTTTCGGACATCGACTATCCCACTGCGGGTGAATGCATCGGCTCGGTTTCGATACCCGTTGTCAACATAGAAATGGACCTTTATTTCGGTGACACCAACCAGATTCTGCGAAAAGGCATCGGTCTTTACTACGGCAGCTATCTCCCCGGATATGAAGGCAGAAGCATTATGTGCGGTCACAATTCCGACGGATATCTTGCTGATTGGGTCAACTATGCAAAGGCCAACGATGTTGTCGGCGAACAGATTATCGTCAACACAACCTACGGCGATTATGTATATGAAATATACGAAACTGCCATTCTTGACAGCTCCGATACCAGATATTTCACAAATTCATATTCAACATCAACGCTTATTCTCTACTCTTGTATGGAATCCAGCTATACAAACGAAAGAATATATTTTGTTGCAAAGAAGCTCTCAGGACCCGTTCTGGTGCAATAAGGTACGTTAAATGAACGATAACATACTGCTCAATATCATCAGAGGCTTTGTAAGCTTTGTTCTGTCAATTCTGATTTTTGTCTGCACAACCGCCTTCTGGGCGCAATGCACCATTCTTGACTCCGAAAAGGTCAACGGATATATGAAGGAAGAATTCTACGGAATGCTTTACACCGAGGTGTGTGACAATATTACAGAAAACACCGTTTCAACCGGTCTGCCCGAATATCTTCTCACAGCGCCCCTTACAGAAGATATTGTCAAATCGGAAATGAATGCTTCTATCAACTGCCTCTATTCAGGTACAAAATATCAGCTCGCAACAGACTCACTCAAGACTGATTATAAAAACATTATATCTGTTTATGCTCAGGAAAACGGTCTTGAGCTTGACCGGGCCGCTACCGATTCGCTTGTAAATTATATTGTAAAGCTTATTGAAGACAGCATAAAAATCCCGTTTTCAAACACACTTTCACCCTATTTCTTATTAGTGCAGGATTACATAGGCAAAATAGCAATGATAATGCTTGCAGCTACGGCGGCTGTTCTTCTGTTCCTGTTCTTCCTGTGCAGACCGCGCAGCGTTATGCTCCGCTACATCGGACGTGCGCTTATGTGCTGCGGCATACTCGGCGGATTTGTTTCGCTCTACGTCACCACTCAGGAGATTGCTTCGAGCGTTAATATAGCTTCGCTTGCATATTCAAATGCAATTCTGAGCATTACCAAAGAAACGTTTAACTCCCTGCTTATTGTTTCATTTATATACTTTGGCGCAGGAATCATACTTTCGCTTGTTCCCGTGAAAACAGAGCAGAATGCAGAAACCGCTTTTGAATCCGACAACGAAAACGAATCCGACTTATGCTCCGATGCTGCGGCTGATGAACAAGACAAACCGACCGACAGACAATAGCGATATATAAGACAAAAACCACTGAAAAGCAATTTTTCAGTGGTTTTTTACGTTAAATCAGCTTTTGTAAGCAGTTTATGCCAGCTTTATCGGATGCCTGATAACTGTTTTCCACTTCTCAGGCGCAACCTTTCGTGCATCGGACATATAAATTTCGTGATGCAGACGCTTGTCGCTTATATCATTTACATATCCTTTTTCTTTAATGTATTCATCCATAAGCGCTACGCTTGCAGGCTCATCATCAAACGAACCGAAATGCATAATCTGAACGCAAAGCCCCTCGTCCACAGTCAGAAACTCTGCAGATGAACAATCGAGCTTTTTCTTTTTCGTTGCCGCCTGAACTGCCCATTTAAAGTCATTTTCCGTAACAAAATCAGGCAAACGTATAATGGAAATCCAGTTGAATGCGTCCTTATTTCTATAATCAACGCCTTTGATATCATCCTGCCACCAGAAGCCTTCAAGAGGCGGCACAACATATTCAAAGAATCCGTCTATTTTATAATCCGTTTTGTAGCTCATTTTCAATGTATACGCAACGGCATACAACACGCCGATTGCCTGCTGGTACTCACCGCCAACTATGTTGGGGTTGCCTTTTCCGCGCACGGCAATATAATTTGCGCTCGGCACGTTTACTATCTGCGGTTTGTTTTTTGGCATATAAAATTCCTTATACTCTTTTTTAAAGTCAAAAGCCATTTTATTTTCCTCCAAAAAATATAATATGCCTTCAATTTCAATGGTATTTACAGCAAAGACACCTTTGACATCAAAGCCAAAAGTGCCTTTTTAAACTTATTTATTCAACACCATACTGTGCTCTGTATTCGAGCATTTTGTCGAGATATTCCTTGCCCTCGATAACTCCGTTTTTGATTGCATCGATAATATCATTGATATTAACGATTGAATAAATGTTTATTCCAAACTCGCCGCTTACTTCCTGAACAGCGGATTTATCAGAGTTAAGACCTTTTTCCATACGGTCAACCTGAATCACCATTCCCGCAACCTCAACATCTGCCGCAGCAGAAAGCTTGGGGAGAACCTCTCTTAAGGCCTTGCCCGAGGTCATAACATCTTCAATTATTACAACTTTCTCACCATCAGCAAGCTGCTTTCCGACAATCATTCCGCCCTCGCCGTGGTCCTTTACCTCCTTGCGGTCGAAGGAATAATTCACATCAATTCCGAACTTGTTGTAGAGCGCTGTTGCTGTTGCAACCGCAAGAGGAATTCCCTTGTATGCAGGTCCGAAAAGAGTTTCAAACTCGATTTTATTGTCGTGAATGCATTCAGCATAAAATTCGCCGAGTCTTGCGAGCTGTGCGCCCGTGTTATAGTTACCGGAGTTCATAAAATAAGGAGAAATTCTGCCGCTTTTGAGGGTGAATTCTCCAAAGGTGAGAACGCCGCTGTCAACCATAAACTTGATAAACTTTTCTTTGTAGGTCATAAAACTTCACACTCCTTTTATATATCCAGACAGACCGTAAACGGCCCGTCATTTTCCAACTTAACGTTCATATGCGCTCCGAAAACACCGCATTCCACACGCTCTATGCTGTTTTTGCAAACCTCTTTAAAATATTCATAAAGCTCATTGGCAATATCGGGCGGTGCCGCATCGATAAAGCCGGGGCGCCGCTTTTTGCAGTCTGCATAAAGCGTAAACTGCGATATTATCAGCATTTCACCGCCGACATCTTTAAGCGAAAGATTGATTTTGCCGTTTTCATCCTCAAAAATGCGCAGATTTGTGATTTTATCCGCCAATTTTTCGCAATGCTCTTTTGTATCGCCCTTTCCGACGCCTAACAAAACCACATAGCCCTTGCCGATTTGCCCTACAATCTCACTATCTACTGAAACGCTTGCGCTTGTTACTCTCTGTATTACTGCTTTCATTGTTATGCTCCAAAAAAAGATAGCTGCTTTAAAATACGTTCAAAAATGAGCGTTATGAAACAAAACGCTTTTGATAAGCGAAATCCGAAATTACTGATATCGGAAACTGGTGGAGACGATCGGACTCGAACCGACTACCTATACGTTGCGAACGTATCGCTCTCCCGGGTGAGCTACGCCCCCAAAACTGCCGCAAAATAAAGCGGCAAAAACACTCGGTTTAATAACCCTTTGCGCCGATGATTGATTCATCGTTGTCAATCCAATCCTGAACATTGACAACCCTGTATGAATCTTCTGTATCACGCACAACAACCTTTTCAATGCCAGCGTTTATAATCATACGCTTGCACATCGAACAGCTGTTTGAATTGTTGATATATTCGCCTGTGTCAACCTCTCTGCCGCTTAAATACATTGTGGCACCAATCATCTTTTCACGCTCGGCACAGATGATTGCGTTTGCCTCAGCGTGAACACTGCGGCAAAGCTCATATCGTTCTCCTCTGGGGATATTCAACTGCTGACGGATGCAGGTCCCTAAATCAGTGCAGTTCTTTCTTCCTCTGGGTGCGCCTGCGTATCCCGTTGCAATAACCACATCATTTTTTACGATTACTGCACCGAAGCGTCTGCGCAGACAGGTGCCGCGTTTTGAAACAACGTCTGCAATATCAAGATAATAGTTGGTCTTGTCCCTGCGTTCCATAACCAAAATTCCCCTTTTATATATTTTCTGCAAAGCCAAAAAAATATCACTTTTATAATCATATCACAACAACGCCTTTATTTCAACCCTTTACAAATAGTTTTTTTAATGATAGAATATATAAAACGATTTTTTATATGAGGTAAACAGATGGAAAACTTAACTAATCCAAGCGTCATAAAGCCGATTATGCAAAAGCACGGCTTTGATTTTTCAAAAAAGCTTGGACAGAACTTTATCATAAACAGCGGTATTTGCCCGAAAATGGCACAGATGGCTGATATCGACGGTAAGGGCGTGATAGAAATCGGCCCCGGCGTCGGCGTTTTGACAAACGAGCTTTCAAAGCGTGCAAAAAAGGTCGTCGCTTTTGAAATTGACACAAGGCTTATACCCGTCTTGACCGAAACTTTAAGCGATTGCGATAATGTAAAAATTATCAGCGGCGATGTTATGAAGCAGGATCTTAAAACAATTATTGCGCAGGAATTCGGCGATATGCCCGTGAGCGTATGTGCAAATCTGCCGTATTACATCACCTCGCCCATTATTATGATGCTGCTCGAGAATAATCTGCCGATTGACTCTATTACCGTCATGGTGCAAAAGGAAGCCGCACAAAGGCTTTGTGCTCCGTTGCCATCAAGGCAGGCAGGAGCAATCACTGCGGCAGTCAATTATTATGGAACGCCAAGACTTTTGTTCAATGTTTCCAGAGGAAGCTTTCTCCCCGCACCGAATGTAGATTCGGCTGTAATCAGGATAGATATTGAAAAGAGATTCGGGCTCGAAGGGCCGCTGGAAAAAGCGTTTTTCCGCTTTATCAAGGCAGCCTTTGCTCAACGCAGAAAAACCCTGCCGAATACACTTTCCTCACAGTTGCCGATATCCTCTGCCGAAATTGCTGAAATTCTCCAAGGTTTAAACATCAAACCCACAGCCCGTGCCGAAGAGCTTTGTCTTGAAGAAATGATACTTCTTTCAAATGCTCTATATAATCGTCTTTAATATCAAAAGCCGCCGTTATTATGCATAACGGCGGCTTTTCTGCCTCTTTGTGACAACAATAAAACGACAGCTTTCGCATTAAAAATATCGTATAATCACATTAAATACGTTGAGATGCAAAAAATGCGGAGGAATGAAAAATGCACCCTGAAAAACTTATGGAAAAACAAAAGCTGCTTGCTTATTTTGCGTCGGCATTTGCACTGTGCTCACTTTTTAGCAATGCCGAAATCTTAGGGTTTCCGACTCCGCTGAGCGTTTCGCTCTGCGCTGTTTCCCCGCCATATTTCAGCGTGCTTATGCTCCCTTCAACGGTGATTTCAAGCCTTATATCCGGGAATTTTACAAAAAGGTTCTATCTGCTTCTCGCACTTGCGGTTTGTGCGCTGCTAAGAGTCATTATGCTTTCACTCAAAAGATATAATGCAAATATGTCGGCAATCTGTGCGCTCGGCGGCTATATCGCAGGCGGATTTGTCCTTATTTTTGTACCGATTGAGGGCTATGGCTTTTTTGACCATATCATAGCCTGCTCAATTTGCAGCGTCGGAGCATACTTTGCAAAATCTGCATACAATTCCTTCAAAGGAAAACACTATTTTTCGCTGTCAACTCCCGATGCAATATACATTTGCGGAACGTTTGTTCTGGTTGTATCGATTCTTTCGTCAATCAACGCCGCTTCAGTAAACTTGGGAATAATTACTTCAATGGTTTCTTCGCTTTATATCGGGAAAATCTTAGGAAAAAGCGAAGGGTGCGTCTGTGCTGCACTTGGTTGCCTCGGCGTTTCTTTGTGTTCCCCTTCGGCGGCAAGGCTCTGTGTGCTTATGCCCGTATTTGTGCTCATAGCATCGGTATTTTCCAAAAAAGGTAAAAAATACGCGGCGGCTGTGTTTGTTCTTGAAAACCTGTTGCTTGGCATAATTGTAAGCTTCAGCGCTGACAGCCTGATATATCTTGTAAATGTGATTGCGGCCGCCTTGTTCTTTACAATGTATAATAATGAACGGATGGTATCGCTTCTTTCCTCAACTCCGCTTAAAATCCAAAGACGCCGACTGCTTCTCGAAAAGCGCATGCACTTTGCCGCTTCTTCAATTAAGGAGCTTCGCAAGGACACTCTGTATGTTTCTCAGATACTCAGGCGCAGAGACTGCCTTCCCAGCACGCCGAATCATCTTGCTTCAAAATTCTGCAAAGGCTGCGAAAACCGCAGGCTGTGCTGGGAAGAAAAGGAAAACGAAGCATATGAAGCCTTCGGTTTCTTCCGTCCGCATACTGCCGTGAGTCCGTCCACTTTGCCGGCTTACTTCAACGACTGTCCCAACAGGCTCGAAATCGCCAGGGAATACAGTGTATTTGAACAGGAAAGAGCTCTCGATAAGGCAAACGACAATCTGCGCCTGGAAATTCAATCGGCAATATTCTCGCTTCTCGAAGCACAGGAAGAAACCTTCATTCAATCGACAAAATATATCTGCAAAACAGATGATTCCGACTATGACCTGTCATCTGTCGCGCAATCGGCGTTGCACGATATCGGCTTGAAAAATTCATACGCTGCGGTATTCCGTGAAAGCGGGGATTTAATCAAAGCCGAAATTTATGTAAACGGCATTGAGCTGGCTGAACAAAACGAAATTGTCAGTGCTTTAAGCAAAGCGCTTGACACAGAGCTGTCTGTCAGCGGCATTCACCGCACAAGCGACTGCACAAAAATCAATCTTGTTCAAAAAGCCGACTCAGGATTTGATTTTGCATTTTCACAATCATCGGCTGAGAACGACATCTGCGGAGATTACTGTATGCTCTATTCCGACGGCTTCGGCAACGAATACGCCGCTTTGAGCGACGGTATGGGGCACGGCAAGGATGCAGCTCTCAATGCACACTTCTGCCTGTCGCTGCTGAAAAAGCTGACTTGCAGCGGAATTCCCCCATACGCCGCTGCGGGACTTATCAACTCGGCGATGATGATCAAGGACACCAGCGACAGCTTTGCTACGCTCGATATCACAAAAATAGACGCACAAAGCCGCAATACCGAGATTCTCAAATCGGGTGCTTCAGCAACGCTGATACGCACAAGCGGACGTGTCATCTGCATAAAAGCGGCTTCCTTCCCGTTGGGAATCGTGGGGACGGCTGAGCCTTATAAAAAATCTATCAGCCTGAAAAGCGGCGACAGCTTTGTTATGATATCTGACGGAATTGAAGAGGAATACTACCAATACATCAAATCGCTGCTGCTCCACAAGCAGAATCTTAGCGCAAAGGAGCTTGCCGATGAAATCTGCGGCACTGTCAGCTCAAGCTATAAAACCGGTAAAAAAGATGATATAACAGTGTGTGTGGGCATCATAAAATAGGTTTTGTAGTATATGCACAAATTTTGGATGCAAAAATTTCACATTTGTACGAATTTTACAACATATCCGCCGAATCACTTGAAAATAATGCGCTTTTCTGATAAAATATAACTATATAAGTGTGGCCGCAAATATATCAAGCAATGCGTGCTGTTTTTGCTCACTTATATACTTCTTTTGTGCTGAAAGAGAAAGCGAAGATGATATGAACAATAAACAATATGAGTTCCCTTTGTATTTGTTTTATCAGGGAAAAAATACACAGGCGTATAAATTCTTCGGCTGTCACAAGGCCGAAAATGACGGTGAATATTATTTCAGAGTCTGGGCACCCCACGCCCGTTCTGTTTCGGTAGTAGGCGATTTCAACGAGTGGGACAGAAACGCCAACCCTGCCGAACTGATTTCCGAAGGAGTATGGGAAGCAAAGGTTTGTAGCCTTGCGCAGTTTGACACCTATAAATACAGCATCGAAACAAAAAAAGGCAATATAATCCTGAAATCAGACCCATATGCATTCCACGCAGAAACACGACCCAATACGGCTTCAAAAATTTTTGAAAGCTCGTTTGAATGGGATGATAACGATTGGATTGAAGGAAAGAAAAAATCCTCAATCTACAAAAGTCCCGTCAATATTTATGAGGTTCATTTAAGCTCATGGAAGCAGTATGACGACGGAAACTTTTTGAATTATGTCGATTTTGCAAACAATATCATTCCTTACCTCAAGGAAATGTCCTACACGCATATTGAACTGATGCCTTTGGCTGAATATCCGTTTGACGGCTCGTGGGGATATCAGGTAACAGGATATTACGCTCCGACATCACGCTTTGGCACGCCTGATGATTTCCGCACAATGGTAAATCTCTTTCACAAGTCGGGCATTGGCGTTATTCTCGATTGGGTTCCTGCGCATTTTCCTAAAGACGCATACGGTCTTTATGAATTTGACGGCGGCTATTGCTATGAATATGAAGACGCAAGAAAGCGCGAGCATTACACCTGGGGAACCAGAGTTTTCGATTACGGAAAGGGCGAGGTTCGCTCCTTCCTCATTTCAAATGCTTGCTACTGGCTTTCCGAATTCCATCTTGACGGATTACGTGTGGACGCAGTCGCAAGTATGCTGTATCTTGATTATGACAGGCGTGACGGCGAATGGATGAAGAATATCTACGGCGGAAACGAAAACCTTGAAGCAGTCGAGTTCCTGAAACTGCTTAACGAAGCTGTTTTTGCTCAGAGCCCCGACACTCTGATGATTGCTGAAGAATCGACCGCATGGCCGCTTGTTACAAAGCCTACGGACATCGGTGGCCTGGGATTCAACTTCAAATGGAATATGGGTTGGATGAACGATATGCTTTCATATATGTCGCTCGACCCGATATACAGAGCATTCAATCACGACAAGCTTACCTTCTCATTCTTCTACTGCTTCTCAGAGAACTATATCTTGCCGATTTCACACGACGAAATCGTTCATGGAAAATGCTCAATGATAAACAAGATGAGCGGCGAATATGAGCAGAAATTTGCTCAGTACCGTGCATTTCTGGCGTATATGATGGCACATCCCGGTAAGAAGCTGCTCTTTATGGGACAGGAATTCGGTCAGATCAAGGAATGGGATTACAAAACAGGACTTGACTGGCAGCTTATCGATGAATTTGAATCGCACAGAAAGCTTCATTGCTATTCAAAGGCGCTGAACAAATTCTACCGCGAAAATCGCCCCTTCTGGGAAAATGACGATTCATGGCAGGGCTTCTCGTGGATATCACACGACGACTACAAGCAGAGCGTCATCGCTTTCAGAAGAATCGACGACGACGGAAACGAGATCGTAGCTGTCTGCAACTTTGTTCCCGTAAAGCGTGAGAATTATCGCATAGGCGTTCCCTACCCCGGAAAATACACGGAAGTTTTCAACTCCGACGCCGTTGAATTCGGCGGGCAAGGTTTGACAAACGGAACCGTAGATACCGAGGAAGAGATCATGCACGGCTATGACCACAGCATAACGCTCGAAATTCCTCCGCTTTCCGTCATTTATCTGAAACACATCCCCGTGCCTGCCCAAAAGACACGCAAAGCAACCGCAAACGCCAAAAAAAGCGTTAGCGTCAAATCAAAAAATGAAAGCGCAAAGGCTGATTCTGCGGAAAAAACAACCAAAAGCAAAGACTGAAACAGCATAAATCAAGCTGACAATATATCGGCCGGCCGTATGCCGTAAATGCGGCACTGCAAATTACCGTTGCAGTATGGAGAAACCTATGTATATCAAAAAAGAATGTGTGGCGATGCTTCTTGCCGGCGGTCAGGGAAGCAGACTCTATGCGCTGACCCGTGATATGGCAAAGCCTGCCGTACCTTATGGCGGAAAATACAGAATCATTGATTTTCCGCTTTCAAACTGCACAAATTCCGGAATCGACACTGTCGGCGTACTGACACAGTACCAGCCGCTGGTTCTTCACGACTATATCGGAAACGGTCAGCCGTGGGATCTTGACAGGCTTCACGGCGGCGTTCACGTTCTGCCCCCCTACCAGACCGCATTGGGTGCTTCCTGGTACGAAGGAACGGCAAACGCGATTTATCAGAATATGAGCTTTGTGGAAAGATACGACCCTGAGTATGTAATTGTGCTCGGCGGTGACCACATCTACAAAATGGATTATTCTCTTATGCTCGATTTCCACAAGAAAAAGGAAGCCGACCTTACAATCGCCGTTATCGACGTTCCGCTTGAGGAAGCTTCCAGAATGGGAATTATGACCTGCGATGATACGGGCAGAGTTGTTGACTTTACAGAAAAGCCCGCACAGCCCAAATCAACTCTGGCTTCAATGGGTATTTATATCTTCACATGGAAAAAGCTGAAAAAATATCTCATTGAAAACGAAGAAGCAAACACAGGCTCAAAGGACTTCGGCAAGGACATCATCCCTGCGATGCTTAATAACGACGAAAGACTTTTTGCTTACGCATTCGACGGCTACTGGAAGGACGTAGGCACACTCGACAGCCTGTGGGAAGCAAATATGGATTTGCTTTCTCCCACAGTAACACTTGACCTTTATGACCCCGAATGGAAAATCTATTCAAGAAACCCTATTGCACCTCCGCAGTATATCGGCGAAAGCGCAAGGGTTGAGAATTCAATGATCTCCGAAGGCAGCAACATCAACGGAAACGCTGATTTTTCGATTATTTTTGACAGCGTAACCATTGAAGAAGGCGCTGTTGTCAATTACAGCATTATTATGCCCGGAACAGTCATTAAATCAGGCGCAGTTGTTGAATATGCGATTGTCGGCGAGGACTGCGTTGTTGAATCGGGTGCACATATCGGCGCTTCACCCGAACAATATGAGAATCGTGACGAATGGGGCATTGCCGTTGTCGGACACAACGTTAAGATTTCCGGCGGTGCAAAAATCAATCCCAAGGAGATTATTTCCGAAGATAAGTAAGCTTATTGCGCTTGCAGAGTATATTTTTGAAAGGAGTGGCTCTGTATACATCAATGTTACAGAGTTTGTGAATATAAATGATTTCAAGCAACAGTGTTCTCGGTCTTATATTTGCCAATATGCACGAAAACAATGTCTCTGACCTTACAAAGGAACGTACGTTGGGCTCGGTGCTTTTCGGCGGAAGATACAGACTGATTGATTTTCCTCTCTCGAATATGGTCAATTCCGGTATTTCGGAGGTAGGTGTAATCACAAAATCAAATTATCAGTCCCTTCTTGACCACTTGGGAAGCGGACGTGAATGGGATCTTGCCAGAAAGAACGGCGGTCTTCACTTGCTACCGCCCTTCTCTCACGTCGGCAGCGGTATATACAGAGGCAGACTCGAAGCAATTTACGGCGTTATGGACTTTGTTGAGCATTCAAATGCTGACTATGTTGTTATGAGCGACTGCGATGTTATCGCCAATATCGATTACAGCAAAGCTATAAAACAGCACATCGAAACCGGTGCAGATATTACCGCAATTTATGCAAAGGGCATTTACGATTCTGCACAGCACAAGGCAACAATTTTTGGAATTGATGACGGAAGAATCACCGATGTCACCATAAATCCGCTTATCTGCGGCGAATGCTGCATAAGCCTCAACAGCTTTATTCTGAGCAAGAAATTCCTCGAAAAAATTGTAAGAGAAGCAGTAAGTCGTTCTCTTTACAGCTTTGAAAGAGATATTCTTCAAGCTAAGAAGGAAGAATACAAGATTTTTGCTTATGAACACAATGAGTATTATGAACGTATTGACAGTATGCAGAGCTATTACAACGCAAACCGTGCGCTCCTCAATTCCGAAAACAGACAGAGTCTGTTTAAAAAGTCACGCCCGATTTATACAAAAATCCGTGACAATGGCCCTGCAAAATTCGGTCTTGAATCTTCAATCAAGAATTCTCTTATCGCTGATGGCTGCGTAATCGACGGAACAGTTGAAAACTCGGTTCTTTTCAGAGGCGTTAAGGTTGCAAAGGGCGCAGTTGTTAAAAACTGCATTCTGATGCAGGATACTGTAATCGGCAAGGAAAGCCGCATCAGCAACGTTATTACTGATAAGCTTGTTTCAATCGATGCACAGCGCACACTTACAGGTTCTGAAAGCTATCCGCTTTACATCGGCAAAAAAGCAAATATCTAAACATAAATAACTACCCCTTAATGGGTAAAACGGAGGAAAATGATGAGAATACTGTATGCAGCCAGCGAAGCTGCTCCGTATGCGGCTTCAGGCGGTCTTGCCGATGTAATCGGCTCTCTTCCTGCCGCAATAAACGAACAGGGACATGACGCCCGTGTTGTTCTGCCGCTTTATAAATCAGTCAGCTACGAAATGCGTCAGCAGATGAGATTTGTTGCAAACTTCACTGTCGATGTTGCCTGGAGAAAGCAATATTGCGGCATTTTTGAAGCGAAGGCTTCAAACGGCGTAACATATTATTTGCTTGATAACGAATACTATTTCGGCAGGGACGGTATGTACGGTTTTTATGATGATTGTGAAAGATATGTTTTCTTCTCACGTGCCGTTCTCGAAATGCTCAGATACATCGACTTTACGCCCGATGTTATCAATTCAAACGACTGGCAGGCAGCTCTTGTGCCGGTATATTATGAGGTATTTTACAAATACCAGCAAGGCTATGAAAATATAAAGAATGTTTTCACAATCCATAATATCCAGTATCAGGGCAAATACGGAATGGAGGTTTTAAGCGAGGTTATCGGAATTCCGCTTTATCACTCGAACCTGCTTGAATATGACGGCTGTGTAAATCTTATGAAGGGTGCTTTTGAAACTTCAGCGAAAATCACTACCGTCAGCCCGAGCTATTCATGGGAAATTCTTGACCCCTGGTTCTCACACGGACTTGACAGAGCTTTGCAGGACAAGCGATATAAGCTCACAGGCTTCCTTAACGGTATAGATACAGTAAGATACGACCCTGCAACCGACCCGAATCTGCCTGCAAATTACAGTGCGAGGAACAAAAAAGGCAAGGCTCAGTGTAAAACAGACTTGCTTTCTTCACTCGGACTTTATCAGGGCGAGGAGCCTGTAATCGGTATTGTAACGAGATTTGTTTCACACAAAGGTCTTGACCTTATCAAATATGTATTTGAAGATATTTTGAACCTTGGCTATAAATTTGCAATTTTAGGCTCGGGTGAAAAGATTTACGAAGATTTCTTCTGCGAAATGCACGCTCGTTATCCTGACAGAGTAAGCATTACATTGGGCTTCAAGCCCGATCTTGCACAGCGTATTTATGCAGGTGCCGATATGTTCTTAATGCCCTCGCAAAGTGAACCGTGCGGTCTTGCTCAGATGATTTCGCTGCGCTACGGAACAATTCCGATTGTGCGTGAAACCGGCGGCTTGCGCGACAGTATCCGTGATGCAGGCGGCGAAAACGGCAACGGTTTTACATTTAAAACCTACAATGCACACGATATGCTTGATGCCTGCCGCAGAGCAAAGGATTATTACTGGAACAAGCCCGAATGGACAAAGCTTGTATCTGCCGCCCTCAAAGAGGACTTCAGCTGGAGCAATTCCGCAAAGCTTTATCTCGGTCTTTACAACGAAATCGTTTCATACAGATAAAAAATTCACCTCCGAAAGTATTACTCTTTCGGAGGTGTTTTCTATTTTAATGAATACAGCTCAATAAAATTATTGGTTTCGCAAATTATGGTTTTGAGCTCTGGGGTTCTGTCGGGAAACGCTTCCTTTATCTCCTCCAGAAAATCATCTGCAACATGAGGGATTTCAACCTCTAAATTTTCAAATCCGTCTATGGTGTACCCATCTTTTTGCGCACCCGCCCCTTCTGTGTCCTTCATTTCGCAATAGTGCAGCATTGCTTCTTCAGCTTCCACCATTACTGCCACATACAGTTCCTGGGAATTATTGAGCTCCTCAAGCGATTTTTCATCGATTTCAAATTCATCATACTGTGTAATATATATACTGTCAGCATCGAACAATTTCCATCCGATTTCCTGCGTCCTGTATGTAGAAGAAATGCCCAATATCATATCGCTTCCCTTTATATATTCATCAAACGGGCGATCATAACAAACTCCCTCAAAGAGATAAAGGGCACCGGCATTCTGATAGCAAGATACAATACAGATTGCAGCAACTGCAGCTCCTGCAGTCTTTATAATAATCCGAGAAAATCTGACTTTTTTTGCAACTGCAGCAACAGCAACGAATGTTTTTGCAAATATTGCAAATGTCAACGGAATTATCATAAATATATATCTCGGTGCGTTGACATCAATCATAAGAATGTTTATAAAATACGAAGTGAATGACAGCAATCCGATTACTGTAATCAACGCGCATACAAGAAAATCATTTATCGGAATACTTTTAACCACCGTCTTTATTTTAATTATTGCATTCTTTAATTTCTGCGAATCTCTGAACAAGAACATCAACGGCAATGAAACTGCCAAAAGCAAAACAAGCACAGCCACAATATAACTGTAATAACCTGTGGATGTCGCAGCTATACGCACGCCGCATATCTGTTCGATTGTGTACATAAGCATTACTTTTACAGACGTAATAAAATCAAACTTCAACGATGCACTCTGACCAAACAATGACTTATCCGAATTAAGCAAATGTGAAATCGTATGAGGAAAAACAGCCAACGCCGACATAGCGCCGATCAATACTGACAAACCGTATTTGAACATTTTCTTGAATCTTTTCCTCAAAAGCATAGCTATGCACGAGGAAAAGGTAAATATAAATGCAAAAACCCAGAAGTAATGGTGCGTAAGGTTGCCCAAAAACGTAATTATCCCGAGTGGTATCAATTGCTTTTTAAGGCTTGGCGACTCACAATTGAATACACAATATGTATAGTAAGCAAAGGCTGTGGCAAACGCAGTCACCATCGAATACATCCTTACATATACAAAGCAGTCGATACAGCTTACAGTCAGACCGTAAAATGCACAAGTCCACAAGCCCCAGAACTTTGACTTTGTAAAAGCTTTTGACAACTTAAACAGATAGAACTGGCAAATTATGAAGCTGATTATATTTATCGGATATCCGAACCACTTTGACATAACTCCGGGAAAAAGAGAGGAAATTGTATGCAGCAAAAAGTAGAACAACGGAGGATGTACATCCATAATCTGATTATGATATACCGAACCGTATGAAAATGCATCTTCTTCACCAACGGTATAATAATCCCGCATCCAATCACCGCTGACCATAACATTATAGAAACTCAAGTCGTTTTTTACATCTTGGTCGTATCCTGTTATAAACGGAGCATAATAGCTGTTTGAAAGAGCAAAGCTATAAGTTTCGTCATAATGATAACCCGTTTTCAGTACTGCAAAAGCGTATGTTATTATGAATATTTGTACCGCTATTATCAGTATCCAGGCAAACCAAGATGCTTTTGCATTAGTGACGGGATTCAATTTGTTATACTTCAATTCAAATTCTCCTTACGATTTTTATTATATTTAACTTTACATCATGCATAGCAATTCATTAGCAAAACCAAATCTATCGCAGTGCTACTCAAAGAATTACAAATCCAATCAGAAAATATTTTCGTCATAAACCAAAACATAATATTGACCGTCACATATATCAAACACCTGTGGCTGACCGCCTTTTGAGCCGTGAACAATCTCATCGCGATCATTTTTCATGAATTCATATTCATCCTTTGTGACCAGTACAAAATAATTCTCAACATCCGGCTGATCTTCAAACCATCTGTCATAAATCTGATATTCGTAAATGCGGTATTCTTCAGTGTATATATTGATATTTCTGATAGGTATTTCTTCGGAATTTATCAAAGATACTATCAACGAATTCCAATATGTAGCATATCCGTATTCCAACTTCACTCCATAATTCTGTTCAAAGTTTTCAAGCTCCTCTGCTACTGCAAAATATCCCGAATTCTGTCCATAATTGTGCGGAAGCATTAAATCCGTACCATTAAAAACAGCTATGATTGCTACCGGAACTGCAATTAAATTTGCAATTGATTTATATTGAGAACCTTTTGGCAATTGTGCAAGTCCTATTACTGTTATCAGCACTGACGTAAACATAATAGGAGAAATCCTCCAATTTACGGTACTGATACGTCCGACAAAATATAACACCATTATAAACATAAACAGCGAAAAATGAAACAGAAGCAGAATCCTCATTTTCCTGCTCTTAAATTTTTTATAATTGCACAGCATCACTATCGGAACTACAAAGATTACAGTCGCCACAGCCACTATAAGCAAATCGAAAACGCCGTATATTGTAACAATTTCCTGCATTCCAAGTATATCCACACCGAAAAGCGTGTACCAATCTATATAGAATCCAAATAGATTGCCACCCCAATCAGATATGGAAGAAAAAATTGAATACTCATTCTGATACCACGCATCATATCCATCAATGATACCGTTGCACACAAGCCAGCCCAACACAGACGCAACTGCTATAATGACAGGAACCAACAAATTGCCATAATATTCATATGCGGTTTTTGCTCTCTCGTTTGAAAGAAGCCGTTCTACCACATACGCACATAAAAGCGGCAATATAAACATCAACAATGTTATAGATTGGTTTAACGAAGTAAAAAAACACCATATAAACAGAAAAACAGCTGAAATTATGTACTTTTTTCTCGGCTTATCTCCGCGTTCAATCTTATCGATCATTGAGAATATCAGCGACAAACCAATCAACGCAAAGAATATATTTAAACTATAATGTATAATATGATCCCAAAAAATTTCTCTAAGCTTTGTACTGCCCGAAATCAAAAGAACAACAGTCGCTGTAATAACACAGCATTTATTATTGTTACAATCCAGCTTTTTTAACATTATATATAATGCTGCTATGAAAGCAATGAAGAAAGTAAGCATTCCCAATGCATGAGCTTTCAAACCAAAACCAAAAATCGCAACATAAGGCAGCATAAATATATATCCGCCAAAAGGAGTGACGCATGCATAATGAAAGTCTTTATCGAACATCGACCCTGATTCCAATGCAACCTGAGCCCACATTATTGTATCGGTCGTATCGCTATGGTACATTCCCTTAGCAGGAAACAGAATATAATAACCAATAAGAATGAAAGTAATAATAAAATATCCGACACAGAAATATTCTGTTGCTTTATCAATTCGTTTTTTTGTAACTATATTTCCGATTTTATTGGCAAGCGTAAATCTATTTTTTATATCCTTTATAGGATCGTAATAATCAACTGAATCTGCGCGGTTTTCCGTCGAACCGCAATCTATAATTTTTTTTGCTGTGTTCTCTTCCATCATAACACCACCCTCTTTATTTTAACTAATTATACCATATATTGTGCAGTTCATCAAGCATACATAAAAATAAAGGTGCAAGCATTAAAGCCTGCACCTTTGGTTTGCTTTATAAAGACTTAGTTCATAATAGTCTTTTCTGTGTCCTTATCAAAGATGTGAACCTTAGCAGGATCGATAGCAACCTTGATTTCGTCCTGAGGTCTTGCTGTTGATGTAGGAGCTACTCTTGCTGTGAGAGGAATATTCTCGCAGGACAGGTAGAGGTATGTCTCAGCACCCATAAGCTCTGTGATATCTACTGTACAATCGATAACGCCTGTTGTAGCCTTTTCGATGTAAGCGGGATCATCATAGATGTCCTCGGGACGGATACCGATGATAACTTCCTTGTCAACATACTTGGAAAGTACAGCGTCATCGCACTTGTCAGCAGGAAGAACAACCTGATAACGAACTGCCTGACTTGTCTTTGTAGCTTCGGAACCGAAGTCAACATAGTAAGAACCGTTTTCGCAATAAAGAATGGCGTCAACAAAGTTCATCTGAGGTGAACCCATAAATCCTGCAACAAACTGGTTAACAGGACGATCGTAGAGGTTCTGAGGAGTATCAACCTGCTGCATATAACCATCCTTCATAACTACGATTCTGTCACCCATTGTCATAGCTTCTGTCTGGTCATGTGTTACATAGATAAATGTTGTACCGAGCTTCTGGTGGAGCTTGGAAATCTCAGTTCTCATCTGAGCACGGAGTTTAGCGTCAAGGTTGGACAAAGGCTCGTCAAGAAGGAATACCTGAGGCTCACGAACGATAGCACGACCGAGCGCAACACGCTGACGCTGACCGCCGGACAAAGCCTTAGGCTTTCTGTCGAGAAGGTGAGAAATATCAAGAATTCTTGCAGCTTCTTCAACCTTTCTTGCGATTTCATCCTTAGGAACTTTTCTGAGCTTAAGGCCGAACGCCATATTCTCAAAAACTGTCATATGAGGATAAAGAGCGTAGTTCTGGAAAACCATCGCGATATCACGATCCTTAGGAGCAATATCGTTTACGAGGCGGTCGCCGATATAAAGCTCGCCCTCGGAAATTTCTTCCAGACCTGCAATCATTCTGAGTGTTGTGGACTTACCGCAACCGGAAGGTCCAACTAGAATGATGAACTCCTTGTCTCTGATTTCAAGATTAAAGTCGGAAACGGCAACAACGCCGCCGGGATATTTTTTGTAAATACTACGCAATGATAAACTTGCCATCTAATTTCTGCCTCCCAAATTGATTTGTCAAAAATGACGTTATATATATGATAACAAATTCCAAACAAAAATTCAAGCTACTAAATACCCAAAGTTTGAAAAACGGATTTATTTATATTGACGAAAAATTCACAAAAATTCGAGAGCGAACCGCCTCGAAAGATTCGTCTTTCAACATTTCACAAGCTTCTTTGTGCAAAATGTCCAACGAGGCTCCCGGCACTAAATCTTGTGGTAAAAACAGTTTTCCGATTTGCTCTCTGCGCAAATATAGAACCTTGTTTGAAACCGCCATAAACATTTTTTTGACCTGATGAAATTTCCCTTCACGGATTTCAACAAGCACAAACTCTCCATTTTTATCAAGCTTTGCTATGTTGGCGCTTTTGAATTTTTCACCACGATATTCAATTCCTTCCGCAAAAATCTGTTTATAGCTTTCCTGAAACGGCAATTCAAGTCGGGCAACATAAAATTTCGGAACCTGGCTTTTCGGAGATATGACTTTATGCGCAAATTCACCATCATTTGTAATCAGCAGCAAGCCTTCGGTATCCTTATCAAGTCTGCCTGCAGGCGCAAGATTTGCGCACATAAGCTCATCAGGAACAAGCTCCATTACCGTTTTGCTGACATTATCCTGCGTGGCGCATACAACACCCTGAGGTTTGTTCATTATAATATAGCGAAAACGGGTCAAAGAAAGTACTTTCCCCTTGAATGCAACCTCGCATTCTTCGGGGCATATTTTTCGTGAACCGTCTTTTTCCGCCCTGCCGTTTACAGTTATAAGGCCGCTTTTCAGATATGCCTTAATCTCCGTGCGTGACACGCCTGTGCGGTTGCACACAAATTTGTCAAGTCTGAGCTCGCTTATCGGATTCGCCTCCCTTTCAAAAGCATTTTTTGATATTATACACCACAATCCGCATTTTTGCAAACGTCTTTAAAGTCAAATTTGCATAAACTTTCAGTTTTGGCCAATAATTTCTAAAAACATAAAGGAGAAGCAAGAATATGGAAGCTGTTATTCATGATATATCAAAAGCAATTTCGCCCGAGCCCGAAACATACACAAAGCCCAAGGCCTTGTGTGAAATATTCGGATCGAGCTGTTTGAAGTACATCTTTGATATAATTTCCTCAGCCAAAATAAAAAAAGCCTACGTTTACCTCGACGAAAACAGTGAAGAATGCGAGACAAGGTTTGGAAAGAGCGCAGGAGGCATTGACCTCGAATGGAATTTTAAATGCGCTGACATCGGACCTCGCTTCGACATTGGAAAAGACGGATTGCTTTTGTTTTGCGGAATTAAATTCTATGACGCAAATCTTCAAAGCGCAATTGATTACCACAAAACTCACGGTGCAGACCTTACCGTGCTGACTTTGCCGCCCGAAAACGGAAAACAGCTTTGGAATTTCAAAGATACAGCACATTTGTATGTGCCGTCCGGAATTTACATTATGTCACAAAAATGCTGCGATTTCCTTAAAACTGAAGGCACCTTTTCAATCAGCGAGGAACTCGTGAAAAATGTAAGCTTGCACGGAATGAAGGTTTCTTTCTATGATAACTCGGTATATGCAAACCCTCTTTCGGATATCTCGGACTATCTGCGCTGTCATATGGATATTCTTGATGAAAAAGCACGATTTTCGGCGGCTTTTCACAGAATTCTCTCCGACAGCTCAATCTCAAAAAGCGATAATGATGCTTATATCGAGCAACCAAGCTCTGTCGGAAGTAATGTCACATTCGGCAAGGGCGCATCGGTTTCCCGCTGCGTCATTGGTGACAATGTATTTATCGGCGAAGGTGCCTCAGTCAACTCAAGCGTAATACTAAGTGGCGCGCACATAGCCGCAAATACACGATGTGAAGGCGCTGTAATATGCCGGGGAGCGTCCCTGCTATGCGGCAGTACAATCTGCAAGGGTGCGGCAGTCGGTGCGGGAGCTATTATCGGCAAGGGCGCAAGAGTAGAAGAAAACGTTCGAGTATATCCGAAAAAGCATCTTGGCGATTACAAAACAGCATCGTTTGATGTCAGAAATCACGAAATCTCACTTGAATTTGATGACGATGCGAGCATCGGCGGCGAAACAGGCACAGAGATAAGTCCGATGTCTGCCGTAAAAATCGGAAGAAGCCTTGCAAAACACGGCAATATCATCGTCACAGGTCACAGCGGCACCTCCTGCGCCCGTGCACTTGAAGCCGCACTTTCTTCAGGTGCTCTCAGCTGCGGTGCCGACGTGTGGGCAACGGGAGAATGCCTTGTCAGTGAGCTGTTTTACGCAATGAAAACACTTGGCGCTGATTACGGTTTTTTTGTGCAGTCCGATTCATATACAAAAATATCGGTATATTCCAAAAACTGCACCGAGCTTTCAGCTGCGGAGCAGTCAACGGCAGAATCCGCAATCAGATATGACAACGCTCCGAAAATGAACGCCGCACATTTTGGAACGCTGCACGATTTTTCAGCCGCAAAAGAGCTTTATATCAAGAAACTATGCGCAAAACAACCTGAATTCCCGATAACTCTGAGCACATCAAACAACAGATGTTCACAGATAGTAAACTCACTCGGAATCGATTCGCTCGGTTCAAAAATCACCTTCCGCATTTCCTGTGACGGAACAAAAGCGTCGGCATTTTCTGCACAGACAGGATTTGTAAGCTATGAAAAGCTCACAATGATATGCGTTTCACAAATGCTTGATGATGGTGACGTTCCAAAATTGCCATCGGATTTCCCGAAAAGCATACAGCTGATTTTCAGCGATCACAACACACCCTTGTGCATTGATCCACACGAATGCGAAAGCTTTTTCAAAGACGGCTTTGAGCTTGTGCTGACAGTGTGTGATTTTCTCAGCAAAAACGCAATTACACTTGAACAGACTGTTGCAGCACTTCCCTCATTTGCCGTAGCGCAAAGAGTTGTCGGACTAAGCGCACCGCTGTCCTCAGCCTTAACTCAGCTTGAAAGCTTTTGCTCCAAGCATCCTGATATAACCATAAAGCCCACAAAATCGGGGAAGACACTTATCATGCGTGCCGAAAGCACAGAATACGAAACTGCAAATGAGCTTTGCGATATCTGCCAGAGAATCGCTCAGGGACACGATGAAAACTATGGCGGCATAGGATTTTGAGGCGGTTTACGGAAAGTTTATTTTTCTTGACAAATAATGTATGGTGATATATAATAAATAATGTATAATTATGTGCCAAAGCATGGGTTTGCAGCAACATCGCTTTGGCGCTACATAAAGCTGACCGAAGCATAAAGCATCGGTCAGAAACGGGTTTGTTCATTTTGTTTATATAAAGAAAAGAGGTAAACAGTGGAAAATTACAGAAAGAAATCGCCGTCAAGAAGTGAATCAGGCAGAAGCAAAATTGCCGTAAAGGAACAGAAAACTGTAAAAAAATGTGCCGTTCGTATAATCCCTTTGGGAGGACTCAACGAAATCGGCAAAAATATAACATTATATGAATGTGGAAACGACATTGTGATTGTTGACTGCGGTCTTGCCTTCCCCGACTCGGAAATGCTCGGTGTTGACCTTGTCATCCCCGACTTTACTTATATCGAAAGAAATGCCGACAAAATCAGGGGCGT
This sequence comes from Oscillospiraceae bacterium, assembly GCA_017435565.1. Classification (GTDB taxonomy): domain Bacteria; phylum Bacillota; class Clostridia; order Oscillospirales; family Ruminococcaceae; genus RGIG3077. Next base: position 23,699 of record JAFSEU010000031.1, read on the forward strand.
TGTGCTTACTCACGGACACGAGGATCACATCGGTTCACTTGCATATCTGCTCAAAAAAGTCAACACGCCTGTTTACGGAACAAGGCTTACTTTAGGACTTGTTCAGTCAAAGCTGGAAGAACATGGCGTGACTGCAAAGCTATCGGTTGTAAAGCCCAAGCAGAGAATCTCGCTCGGATGTATGGAGGTTGAATTTATAAACGTCAACCACTCTATCCCAGATTCTGTTGCACTTGCAATTCATACACCCACAGGCGTGCTTATTCATACGGGCGACTTCAAGGTTGACTATACGCCCATCAACGGCGACCCCATTGACCTTGCAAGGTTCGGTGAACTCGGAAGCAAGGGCGTTCTGGCTCTGCTCTCCGAATCAACCAACGCCGAACGTTCGGGCTACACCCCAACCGAGCACCTCGTAGGTGAGAGCTTTGAAAAACTGTTTGCCAAAGCAGAGGACAGGCGCATTATCATTGCAACATTTTCATCAAATATCCACAGAGTACAGCAGATCATCAACTGTGCCGTAAAATACAAGCGTAAGGTTGCAATTTTCGGAAGAAGTATGATAAACGTTGTGAAAACCGCAACGGAGCTCGGATATCTGAATGTGCCCGACGGTGTCATTATAGATATTGATATGATGGACAGATTCACCGCAGAGGAAATTGTCCTTATCACAACGGGAAGTCAGGGCGAGCCTATGTCGGCGCTGACCAGAATGGCTATGAACGACCACAAAAAGGTCAACATTAACTGCAACGATCTGATCATCATTTCCGCAACACCCATTCCGGGAAACGAAAAATATGTCACCAAGGTCGTAAACGAGCTTATGAAATCGGGTGCCGAGGTTATATATGAAAAAATGTACGATGTCCATGTTTCGGGTCACGCAAATCAGGAAGAGCTGAAACTGATGCTTGCGCTCACAAAGCCTAAATTCTTTATTCCGATTCACGGCGAATTCAAGCATCTTATGCGCCATGCGAAAATCGCACAGGAAATGGGCGTAGACCCGAATAATGCACTCGTCGCACAGATAGGAAACGTAATCGAAATCAACGGCGACACAATGCGTGTCGTTTCGCAGGCACCGGCAGGAAGAGTCCTTGTTGACGGGCTCGGCGTCGGTGACGTAGGCTCCATCGTTCTGCGTGACAGAAAGCACCTTGCACAGGACGGTCTTATCATTGTCGTAATCGCAATTGAAAAGGCAAGCCATTCTCTTGTTTCCGGTCCCGACCTTATTTCCAGAGGTTTTGTCTATGTGCGTGAGTCAGAAGAGCTTATGGACGAAGCAAGGCATATTCTTGCCGACGCACTGAAAAACTGCATGCCTGATGAATTCCGCGAATGGAGCGTGCTTAAAATGAAAATGAAGGATGTTCTTTCCGATTACATCTTTACCAAAACCAAGAGAACACCTATGATTCTTCCGATTATAATGGAAATATAGTCGGTTTTCTCCGTCGAAAGGAGTCGAAATGAAAGCAAAAAAACTTGTCGGATTCTTTATCGCGACATTTTTATCCGTAATAGCGCTTGCGGGCTCAAGCGTTGTGTTCTATCTCAAGAACGATATGAAATGGTGCACAGCTTTTGCAGCTGTCGGCGCTGTCATCGCAATTCTGATGATAGCAGAGCTTTGCATTCTCAAAAAGGGTGTAACATCATTTGTCACAAAAATAAATTCCGAAATGGATTATGTCCAGCGTGACGCACTCTGGCTGTTCCCCGAACCTCTGCTCATTCTGAATGAGCACGGTATGGTGCTTTGGTACAATAAGGTTTTCTGCGAAGAAATCGCCAAAAAGGATAACGAAGCATACGGTCATCATATCACAAGCTTTATCGACATAAATCTTGCCGCACTTTTTTCAAAGAAATATGTCATTATATCATATAACGGCAGAAACTATAAGGTACGGGTCAACGAAACCGATAAATACGAAGCAAAGCTTCTTCTTCTCTGCTTTGAGGACGTGACGAATTATGTACACCTTCAGGAAGAAATGCGCAAAACCAGACAATCTGTGGTTTTGATAACCATTGATAATTACGAAGAGCTTTTCCGTGACGTAAGGGACAGCGAAAAAGCTCTTGCGCTGGTCAAGGTCGAAAGGCTTCTTGAAGAGTTTATGGGGCCAACAACGGGAATTCTAAAGAAAATGGGCAGCGACAAATACGTCGGCGTTGTTGAAGAACAACACCTTGAAAAAATAGTTGCCGAGCGCTTTAAAATTCTTGACGAAGCAAGAAAAATCAAGGTTGATGAAAAAACCGAACTGACGTTATCAATCGGCGTCGGCAGGGGCGCAAAAAACCTTGAAGAAAGCGAAAACGACGCAAAGCAAGCGCTTGATATGGTTCTTGGCAGAGGCGGAGACCAGGCGGCAATCAAAAGCAAAAACGGATTTGAATTTTTCGGCGGCGTTTCAAAGGGTATCGAAAAGCAGTCGAAAATCAAAACAAGAGTTGTCGCTTCGGCGTTTATCGAGCTGATACATAACGCCGAAAAGGTATATATTATGGGTCACAGGCTCGGGGACCTCGACTCGGTCGGAGGTGCAATCGGTCTTGCAGGCGCAATCAACAAGCTCGGGAAGCAGACCTTTGTGGTTGTTGACCCGATAAAAAATCTGGCTCAGCCGCTTATTGAGCGAATTAAAAATGCTGAGGGTGACAAGCTTTTCCTCTCGCCCGATGACGCATTGGCGCAGATGACGGATTCAACACTTCTTGTCATTGTGGACACATACAACAAGGACCTTGTCGAAAGCGCCGATATATACAGGCGCGCCAAGCAGGTTGCTGTAATCGACCACCACAGAAAAACCGTCAACTACATCGAAAACGCACTTGTTGCACTCCACGAGCCGTTTGCGTCATCTGCAAGCGAGCTTATAACAGAGCTTATACAATATTTCCCCAATCTTGGCAAAATTCCGTCCCATTATGCAGAAGCGCTTTTGTCGGGAATCATTCTCGACACAAAGAGCTTTGTTATGAAGTCGGGCGTACGCACCTTCGAGGCGGCGGCATATTTAAAGAAAATGGGTGCCGACACCATAACGGTAAAAAGCTTTTTTGCGAACTCAATTGAGTCTTATCAGAAAAAGACAATGCTTGTTGCGGCGGCGGAAATCTATAAGACTTGTGCAATTACCGAAAGCAATGTTCTTGGCGAGGACATCCGCATTGTTGCCCCTCAGGCCGCAGATGAACTGCTGACAATCAAGGGTGTGGACGCTTCATTTGTCATATATAAGATCGGTGATATTATCAACGTTTCGGCGCGCTCAATGGGCGCTATGAACGTTCAGCTGGTGATGGAGATACTCGGCGGCGGCGGTCACCAGACAATGGCGGCGGCCCAACTCAAGGAGGAATCAACAAACACCGCAAAATTAAAGCTTATCGAAGCGATTGACAAACATCTTTCAACGCTTAGCGAACAAAAATGAAAGGAAAACGAATTATGAAAGTAATACTTCTCAAGGATATTAAAGGAACAGGAAAACAGGGCGATATCAAGGAGGTTGCAGACGGCTATGCAAGAAACTTCCTTATCGCAAAGGGTGCGGCTGTTGAAGCGACCGCAAAGAATTTAAGCGACCTTGCAGGCAAAAAATCCTCTGAAGCACACAAGGCCGAGGTTGAGCTTGAAAACGCAAAGAAAAATGCTTCCGATATCGACGGAAAGACCGTCACAATCAAGCTTAAAGCAAGCTCAAACGGCAAGCTTTTCGGCTCGGTAACTGCGGCAAATGTTGCCGACGCAATCAAAACCCAGTACGGTGTTGAGGTTGACAAAAAGAAGGTTTCGCTCAAGTCCGAAATCAAGGCATTCGGCTCATACGAGGCAGAGGTACGCTTCAAATCGGGCGTTGCCGCAACTGCAAAAATCGAAGTTATTCCCGAATAATATTTAAGACAGTTTTAAGGATGGATATATACTATGGATTATATTCAGAGCCCATCAGTCGAAAGCGTTAAACTGCCATTCTCGCTCGACGCGGAGCAGACCGTTCTCGGCGCCATTCTGCGAAGCTGGGATACTGCGGCGATTGCCATAGAAATGCTCTTGCCGCATTATTTTTATGCACCGCAGCATATTGAGCTTTTTTCTGTCATAACCGACCTTTTCCAGAAGGGTACCCGCGCCGATATCATAACCGTTTTGAACGAGAGTATGAAACAGCGCATTTTTGAAACCGACGCAGACGCAAAGAAATATCTTGTCGCCCTGATGGATTCGGTCCCTTCGGTATCAAATATTGACAGCTATTGTGAAATCGTCGCAGAAAAATATTATATGCGCAAGTTGATTTCCACCTCGCAGGAAATCATCGATATGGTCGCAAAGAATGAAGACAGTGCACAGACCCTGCTCGATATTGCCGAACAGAAAATTTACGATATACGTCAATCAAAGGACGTCAAAGGGCTCACCCCTATTTCAGACATCATCAGAGAAACCTATGCTCACCTCAACGATATCACAGGCAAGGACAAGGATAAATACCTCGGCGCAAAATCAGGTTTTTCTGCGCTCGACAGCTTCACCACGGGACTGAACCGCTCCGACCTGATTCTGATTGCGGCACGTCCCGGTATGGGTAAAACCTCGTTTGCTATGAATATTGCGCTCAATGTTGCAAAACGCCAGAAGGACAAGGCTGTTGCTGTTTTCAATCTGGAAATGACCAAATCACAGCTTGTATCAAGGCTTCTCTCGACCGAAGCAATGGTCGAAAGCCAAAAGCTGCGAACAGGAAAGCTTTCTAAACAGGATTGGGTCAACCTTGCAATGGGAGCTGAATCCTTGCGCTCACTGCCGATGCTTGTCGATGACTCTGCGGCAATGACCGTTCAGCAGATCAAAGCAAAACTGCGAAGGGTCAAAAATTTGGGGCTTGTTGTTATAGACTACCTTCAGTTGATGGATTCATCGCTGAAAACCGACAACCGTGTGCTTATTGTTTCCGACATCACACGACAGCTGAAAAATATGGCAAAAGAGCTTGATGTACCTGTAATTCTACTTTCACAGCTCAACCGTGACGTGGAAAAGCGACAGGAGAAAAAACCCCAGCTTTCCGATTTGCGTGAGTCGGGTTCAATCGAGCAGGACGCTGATATTGTTCTGTTTCTTTATCGAGATGACTATTATAATAAAGACGCAGTCGGCGAAGGAGCCTCGGTCGCCATATGCACTGTTGCCAAAAACCGCCACGGAGAAACCGGAGATGTAAAGCTCATCTGGGACGGTCAGTTTACACGTTTTTCCAATATGGAAACGGAAAAATCCGAGTAATGTATATAATCGGAAGGGTGATATTGCATGCTTGAAAAGGTCGCAAGTGCAATATGCGATTATAATATGCTTGACGACTGCCAAAAAATCGTCTGCGCACTTTCGGGCGGTGCCGACAGCATTGCGATGACGCTTGCACTCAAAAAACTCGGATATGATATCAGATGTGTCCACGTCAACCATAATCTGCGAGGTGAAGAAAGCAAGCGCGACGAAAATTTCTGCGTCAATTTCTGCGAAAATAACAATATCGAGCTTGAGGTTTTCAGCGTTGATGTAAAAACATTTTCCAAAGAAAGAAGTATGTCATGTGAAGAAGCGGCAAGGGCTTTGCGCTATGAGTGTCTGCAAAATTCTGCCAAAGGCGCCAAAATTGCAACGGCACATACACTTGACGACAACCTTGAAACCGTGATTTTTAATCTTTCAAGGGGCACGGGGCTTAAAGGGCTTTGCGGAATTCCCGCTGTAAGAGACGGCATAATCCGCCCGATGATTTATGTATCAAGAGCGGAAATCGAAAAATATCTTTCTGACAATGGGGCAGAATTTGTCACCGACAGCACTAATGGCAGTAACGATTTTTCGCGCAACAGAATAAGACATAATGTTGTTCCTGTTTTAAAAGACATAAACAGCGGCGTGCTGAGCAGCGTTCTTTGTATGAAAAAGACACTCGAAAACGAAAATGCATATATCGAAAAATGCTCAAACGATGTGTTTGACGCCTGCTTTGACGGCAAATCTTCGCTTTCGGGATTGAAATGCTATGACAAAGCATTGCGAAGACGATGCATAATGCGCCTTCTTGCGCAAAACAATATTGAATGCAGCTTTGAAAGAATTGCTGAAATCGACAAAATGCTTTTTAACGAAAAGACATCACGGCTTGATGTTTCAAACGGATTTGACATAATCTGCCGTAAGGGCATTCTCATCCTGCACAAACGCACAGAAGAATTCTGCGATTTCTGCCATAAGCTTGAAATCGGCGAGAATGAATTTGTCGGAGGCAGAGTTGTTGTTTCTGAGCTTATTGAGTGTAATACAAACGATAAAATTAACATATTGTTAGCAAAAGATCATATAGACTATGATAAAATAAAAGGTAATCTGTTTTTGCGCACAAGGCACAGAGGCGATAAAATCAGGCTTGTAAACCGTGATTTTACCTCAAACGTAAAAACGCTGCTCAATGCAGAAGTTCTACGCGAAGAGCGTGACTCGCTCTGCTTTGTCTGTGATGACGAAGGGCTGATTTTTATTGAAAGAATCGGCGTTGCCGACCGTGTTAAACTTGATGAAAACACAAAGAGAATTTTAAGAATTACCGCATATTCAGACTAAAAACAAAAAACAAAAGAAAGAAGGGATTCAACCTATGTCATCAAACAACAGAGGAAAGGGCGTATTGATATATTTTCTGACTGCAATGACGCTGTTGCTCGTGTTTGTATGGTATTTATCATCTGCCGGTGCAGGAAATGATAAGTATACTTACTCGCAGATTATTTCGTATTTTGACAACCTTCAGGTTACAAAATACACATTTGACCTCGGCGACGGCGAACTTAAAATGACTGTCAAAAACGATGACGGCACTACTGAAGATATAGTATATACCGTACCAAATGTCAATGTATTCTTGCAGGATACCCAGAGTGAATCTTCAAACTATCGTGAGGAATACAACAAGGCTAACCCCGACGCTCCATTAGAGCAGGATTATTACAAAATCACCGATAATTCATGGCTTTATACCGTTCTTCCGACAATTGTACTTATTGTAATGGTCATTGTCGTATTTGTCGTGATGATGCGCTCGGCAGGCGGCGGCGGAAAATATTCAAATTTCGGAAAAGCCAACATCAAAAATCAGATGCAGAACGGCAAAAAGACAACATTTGACGACGTGGCAGGTGCCGATGAAGAAAAGGCTGAGCTTGCCGAAATTGTTGACTTTATGAAGAACCCGAAAAAATATAACGATATCGGCGCAAGGATTCCTAAGGGCGTTTTGCTTCTCGGCCCTCCCGGAACTGGTAAAACGCTTCTCGCAAGGGCTGTTGCCGGCGAGGCAGGTTGTCCGTTCTTCTCAATCTCCGGTTCGGATTTTGTTGAAATGTTCGTCGGCGTCGGCGCTTCCCGCGTGCGTGATTTGTTTGAGCAGGCAAAGAAAAATGCTCCGGCAATCATATTTATAGACGAAATCGACGCTGTCGGTCGCCACAGAGGTGCAGGTCTTGGCGGCGGTCACGACGAGCGTGAGCAGACGCTTAATCAGCTTCTTGTTGAAATGGACGGCTTTACCGGCAACGAAAATATCATTGTAATTGCCGCAACAAACAGACGTGATATTCTTGACCCGGCACTTTTACGTCCCGGACGTTTCGACAGACAGATTGTCGTCGGTTATCCCGATGTTAAGGGCAGAGAAGAAATTCTCAAGATTCACACCAAAAACAAGCCCCTTGCTCCCGATGTTGACCTTAAAATCGTTGCGCAGACAACAGTCGGCTTCACGGGTGCCGACCTTGAAAACCTTGCAAACGAAGCAGCTCTTCTTGCCGCAAGGGCAAATCGAAGAGCGATCACAAAGGAAGATATTGAAGAATCCGCAATCAAGGTTATTGCAGGTCCCGAGAAAAAATCAAAGGTTGTTACCGAAAAGGAAAAACGCCTTACGGCATATCACGAGGGCGGACACGCAATTGTGACCTACTACTGTGATATGCAGGATAAGGTTCACCAGATTTCGATTATACCCAGAGGTATGGCAGGCGGATATACAATGTCGCTCCCCGAAAACGACAAGTCATTTGTCAGCAAGCAGGAGATGAATCAGGATATCATCACGCTGCTCGGCGGACGCTGTGCTGAACAGCTCATCCTCGACGATATATCCACTGGCGCATCAAACGATATCGAGCGTGCAACCAACACTGCTCGTGCTATGGTAACAAGATACGGCTTCAGCGAAAAGCTCGGCCCCATTGTTTACGGCAGCGACCAGAACGAGGTTTTCCTCGGCAGAGATTTGGGAACTTCACGCAATTACAGCGAAAACGTTGCTGCTCAAATCGACTCCGAAATCCGCACTATTATCGATACGGCTTATGACAAGGCAATAACCATTTTGCGTGAGCATATCGACAAGCTGCATTTTGTTGCGCAGTATCTTATGAAGTTTGAAAAAATGGACGGAAAGACATTCGCGGATGTTATGTCCGACAAAATTGGAAGAGAGATTCTGGGCGAAGAACCCACTATTGAAACAATCGCTGACAAGCAGGTCATTGACAATTCTTCCGAAGAACAGTAAACAAAAAAGCGTCGAAGCAAAATGCTTTGACGCTTTTTGTATTATTTTCTTAATAAAGACATTATTACACACGACATAACAATAACGGTAATTGCAATAAGCACACCAACAAAAATCATTGCTCCTGTCTGTCCTTTGGCACCAAGTCTGACAAAGCAATATATCATTAATGCAAGTAGAGGAATTCCTACTAACAGAGTAGCCGCTATTCTCCTGCCCTTCGGTTTTTTTCTGTCCATTGCAGTGTCCATCAACTCGTCGCCTATCATTTCTGCGATAAACTCAATTATATCATCAAGCATAGAATCACCTCATTCACGATATTATTATCCAACCAGTGCTTTTATTTCCTTTTTCAAGCGTGCAACGGGAAGACCTACAATGTTGAAATAATCGCCGCAGATTTGTCGCACAAACAGCGAAGCTGCACCCTGGATGCCATATCCGCCCGCCTTGTCATACGGCTCGTCAGAGTCGATATACTCAAAAATCTCAGCATCTGACAGCTCATAAAAGCTGACATCGGTTATCTGCGAAAAGCTCTTAACTTTGCCGTTATAGCGCAAGCAAACGCCGCTTATAACCTGATGAGTTCTGTTTGATAGAAGCCTGAGCATTTTTTCGGCGTCATTCCTGTCATTCGGCTTGCCTAAAACCACATCGTCAATCGTTACAATCGTATCGCACGAAATCACCAGCGTTTCCGAGTCCACATCGCCCAGCGCTTCATTCTTGCGCTGTGCAATAATCTGCGCAATGTCCTTAACATCAACGCCAATCGGCAATGTTTCGTCGCAATCTGTGGGAATCACTTCAAATTCGTGGAAAATAAGCTGCAAAAGCTCACGTCTTCTCGGCGAAGCAGATGCAAGAATCACTCTATCCATTAAATCACACACCTTATTATAGTCTTACGACCGCAAAGCACAGATAAGCCTTGCGGTCGCTTTTATCTTTTAATAAAATTATTCTTCGGTTTCCATACTTGCAATAACTTCATCAAGAAGCATTGAAGGAAGCGGATCGTATCTCAGGAAATCAAGAGCAAACGAACCTCTGCCCATTGTAACCTGGCGGATAAGCATTGTGTAATCGTGCATTTCACGAATCGGCACTTCAGCAAGAACCTCTGTCATCGGCTTGCCGTCAATAGGATTCATACCCAAAACCTTGCCTCTTCGCTTGTTCAGATCGCCCATGATGTCGCCTGTGCAATCATTGGGAACGATAACGGAAAGACTGCCGATAGGCTCAAGAAGAACGGGCTGTGCGTTGAATTTGGGGTCCTTGAGCTGCTTGAATGCAAGAGATGCAGCAGTTTTGAACGCCATTTCAGAAGAGTCAACAGGATGATATGAACCATCAACAAGAGTGGCCTTGATTTTAACTACGGGGCAACCTGCGAGAATACCCTTCTTAACACTTTCCTGCAAGCCCTTTTCAACTGCAGGGAAGAAGTTCTTCGGTACAGCGCCGCCGAATACCTGTTCTTCAAATACAAGCTCATCGCTTTCGCAAGGTTCAAAAATAATTTTAACGTGACCGAACTGACCGTGACCGCCCGACTGTTTCTTGTGCTTGCCTTCAATGGGCTCGGTCTTCTTGCGGATTGTTTCCTTATATGCTACCTTGGGAACGGAAAGAGTTACATCAGCGCCGAATTTTGATTTGAGCTTGGAAACTGCAACATCAAGATGCAATTCGCCCAGACCGCTGAGAACCATTTCCTTGGTGGTTTTATCAAGAACATATGACAATGTGGGGTCTTCTTCGAGCAATCTCTGCATGCCGCTGCCGATTTTTCCTTCATCGCCCTGAGATTTAGCCTTAACTGCCATTGAGAAGCAGCCTCTGGGATATTTTACAGCAGGGCACGCTACTACTCTTGAAGCGTCACAAAGCGTATCGCAAGTATTTGCTGAAAGCTTTGTAGCAACAACGATATCGCCTGCGTTAGCGCCGGTAACCTCAATCTGTTTCTTTCCCTGAACAACGTAAAGCTTGCCGATTTTTTCGGTTTCGCCGGTTGTAGAATTAACAACATCACTGCCGCTTGTCAGCTTGCCTGACATAACCTTTATGTAAGAAAGCTTGCCGAACGGGTCTGCACAGGTCTTGAATACAAATGCAGCCAGAGGTGCATTTTCTTTATAATCAAGCTTTACATCGCCTGCCTCGATAGGATTTTGGTCAGCTGAGAAGGGCAGATATGTAGAAATCATATGAAGCGCAGTTTCAATACCGGCAAGTGTTGTTGAGCTTACGCAGATAACGGGAATAACGCTGCCGCTTAAAAGTCCCTTATGCATACCCTTGAGCATTTCCTCGGGCGTGAAGGGCTCGCCTTCGAAGAATTTTTCCATATATTCTTCGGAAGTTTCCGCAACAGCCTCACTGATAGCGCTTACATATCCATCCATATCAATATCCGAAGGAATATCAACCTGAGAAGAAACGCCCTTTGCATCAAATGCGAATGCGCAGTTTTCGGGAATATTTACAATACAATCAAGCTTGCCGCCTGTAAAATGCGGAACGCAGATAGGTGCAACGCCGTTGCCGAAAGTATCTTTAAGCTGTGTGATTATCTTATCAAAATTAGTGTTGGGGTCATCAAGGTTTGTGATAACAAACATCTTGGGCTTTGTGCCGGCTGCCTCAAAAGCCTTTTCGGTGCCGACCTTTACGCCGTCCTTAGCAGATACTGTGATGAGTATTGAGCCGCCTGCGCTGATACCTTCAGCCAGACCGCCTGCAAAACCAAACAGACCGGGAGTATCAATAATATTTATTTTAAGATCCTTATATTCATAATAAGCAAGTGCCGTTGAAAGCGATGTCTTTCTCTTGATTTCCTCTGCGTCAAAGTCGCAAACCGTATTTCCGTCGGAAACCTTTCCGAGACGATCCGTCATCTTTGCTTTAAAAAGCAGAGCCTCTGCGAACGAGGTTTTGCCCGAACCGCTGTGTCCGGCAAGTGCAATGTTCTTTATTTTGTCTGCTGAAAACTGTTTCATTTGTTTCTCTCCTGAAAAATTGGATTAGGCTCTAAAACCTTATGGAATATTATACAATATTTTTAAAATAAATTCAACAGAATTTATAAATTTCAGCAACTTAAACAACTGAAATTTTCATTTTAGTGCAAATTGCTCAAAAATCAAAATTGCAAGAAGAAAAACTTGCACTTTTATACAAACAGAATTATAGATAAAAAACGAAGCACAAATCCACAAAAAATGCAGACCTGTGCCTCGTTTTTGTTATATTCAGTTTCTTTTTTTACAATGATGATGTAAAGTTACGACGCTTATGCAACAGAATACTCGACATTGTTCTTTTTCAATGCGGCTTCAATGATTTCAGCGTCACGCTCAGTATTTGTCACAATTGTGACAGGCTTGTTGAGGTTCAGCGAAAAGAATCCAAGTACGCTCTTTGCGTTTACGGTGTATCCGTCGGACTCGTTTTCTGCAACAACTTCTCCGCCGCAGCGCTCTGTAGCGGCGAATACCGTTTTCTGAACAGTAAGCGAATTGAGCATCATATTGTACTTTCTTGTCATCAACATCATAGCTGACTCCTCCTTTTGCGGTGCACAGCGATTTATATCTCTTTTTTGTGCTGTGCCGTTTCTTTTTGTTCCTCACATATTATATTTATGCGTCAGGGCTTTTCTCTTTTTTCTCAACCCTGCAAGCATATTATACATCAGCGAATTTTAATTTTCAAGACTAATTTTTGACGAATCGCACAAACAATATCTGTTGAATTGTAGCAAGTTGCACAAAGCCAAGACAAAAACAACCGACCCAGAAAAAATTCAGGGTCGGCATTTTTGATAAAATGTTAAACTGATAATTACGCTGTTTCAACAGGGAATACTGTAATTACTTTAAGTGCATATCTGGTGATTATTGTAGCGTCAATGGAATTTATAACACCATCACCGTTTACATCGCTGCAGGCCTGTGCCTCATCAGAAAGAGTAAGAACCTTCAGAGCGTGCCTTGTAACCATAGTAGCATCAATTGAATTTACGATGCCGTCGCCGTTTGCATCGCCCCAGATAATTGTTGCAGCTTCTGTATATTCAGCAGAAACCGTTACAGCCGAAGCGGGCATTGTAAAGCTGTATGTTCCGTTTGAATTGTTGCAGGAAATTGTTGTGCCCGAAGCAGTTGTTACAGTAACTGTTGGGTCGTTGTAATTGCTGATTGTGGGAGAAAGTGTAAAGGAAACTGTTGCACCTTCTTCTGCCTCTGTTGCGGAAAGGTTGATGTTGCAGTTTGTTCCGCTTGCTGTAATTGCATATGTCTGAGCAGCCTGAGTATCAAGGCAAACTTCGATTTCGTCGTTGATATAAGTCACAACGGAACCTGTGCCGTAAACATCATAAAGACCTGCTGCTGCGCCGACAAAGCCTGCGTTGTAGTCAATTGCAACTTCGTTTGCTACTGCATCCTTAACAGAGTCGGTATATGAACCGTCAGCACTGGTAGGTCCGCCAACGAGAGCGCCGATAAGGGTGTGACCATCAGGTCCGTATGTTGTATTGTTGTTGAAACCGTATGTGCCATCCCAGCCAACAAGACCCGAAGCTGCTCTGTGGTGAGGATACTTAGCAGAATTATCGCCAAGACCTGTAAGGAAGCAAGCCTTTGCGCCATTGCCGCCGAGGAGATATGTCATCTGCCATTTTGCCCATGAAGTAAAATCATAACTGCTTGAATTCTTTGAAACAACAAGGGCGCAGAACTGCAATGCAGCGTTATATCTTGCAGAACCCCACTGCTGTAAGAACCAGTAGCTCGACTGTGAAGAATTCACCTTTTCGCTGATGTAGCTGCCGGCTGTTGACCAATTGTTATTGATATAGCCATCAAGAATAGCACATCCGAGCGACATATTATCCCAGCAATATGTCCAGCCTACATAGCTGGGCTTTGTGCTGCTGAATATCGACTTGTAGGAAGAATCCTTAGTTGCAAGATAAAGCCAACCTGCTGCCCATGCAACTTCATCAACACAATCGGATGACGCATAGAACGAAACAGAATAGTTTGAACGATATTTGTTTGCAAAATCAAACAAAGCCTTTGCATAAGTCAGGTCTTCTTGATTGCCGAAATTCATATAAGAAATTGCAAGTGAAGCCGCATACTGAGCAGCGATATTGCTTGCGCCGTTGGATGTCCACAAGCATCTGCCCCACTGACTCTGTGTCTGCTTTTCGGGCACATCCCAATAGCTATGGTCGGTATTGCCCTCGCCGGCTTCATACATAAAGTTTGTCACCGAACCATTTGAAAGCGTTGTACAATCTTTAAAATACTGATTGAAATGATCGCTGATTATCTTGAAATGAGTTGTAAGACCCAATTCTTCATATACATCTTTATATTCATAATAGCTCCAGCCGATTGTTGCGGCCGAATAGCCCTGAGGCATACCGAACATAACATGGTCACCGGCATCGTGGAAGCCGCCGACAACATCGGAGTATGTATGGCAATCCCCTCTCCATGTAACGTGCGAATGCTCATCAACTTCATCGCCGCACATATTTGCATCATAGAAATAAAGTGAATACTGCAATGCCTTTGCATAATCTGTAGTATCGGCGTTGGCTGCTGATACTTCAATTGCAGGTGATACCGAAAGCACCGAAACTGCCGCAGAAGCCGTTACAGCAGCAGCTGTTGCAAAGGATGCCGCCCTTTTGAATAGATTCTTTTTCATAAACAATCTACCCTTCCTTTCAAAATAAAATAAATTTAAAATCGCACCAAAAAATATAAAACCATGAAAAAGCGTTTCAAAAATGCACAAAATATTTTCATTGTTTTATATCTAATTAGTTTTATTTTACAATAACATCATATAAATTTCAATAGCAGCATTCGTTTGTTTACATATTGGCAATATATTATTTTCATTTTGTATTTATATGCGCACGTTCCTTCCAAAGATAACGTTTTCACCACAAATGATCAAGAAAGCGGCAAAAAACCATACAAATTATACTAAAAAAACACTTGACCGATATTTGTTTTTATAGTATAATAAATTTGTATATTATCGTTTTTTATATGCTATTAAGGAGGAGATATTTTGAAAACACCAAAAAGAATACTCGCAGGCGCAATGGCATTATCAATGGTATCAGCACTGGGACTTTCGTTGCCTTCACAGCCCGATATCCCCGCAGCAGCTGCTGTGGTTGACGACACCTGCGACGACTGGCTTCACGCCGAAGGTGGCAGACTTTATGACATGAACGGAAACGAAGTATGGCTGACAGGCGCAAACTGGTTTGGTTTTAACTGCACCGAAAACCTTGCACACGGTCTTTATGCCGCTGATTGTGATGTCTTTCTTTCTGCCGTTGCAGACCATGGCATAAATCTGATTCGTATACCGATTTCCACCGAGCTTCTTGTTTCGTGGATGGAAGGTGCGCCGCTTGCCGTTTCAAGCGTTAACGCAGGATATAATCCGCCGACCGATATCGTAGGCGAGGACGGAACAGTTACTCCCGCAGGATCTTATGTAAATATAAATAAAGATTTTGTTCTTGAAGACGGTAAAACCGTAAAGAACAGTATGGAAATCTTTGATGTTATTATGAACAAGTGCAAGGACTATGGTCTGAAAGTTATGGTAGACGTGCACAGCCCCGCAGCACATAACTCTGGTCACAACTACAATTTGTGGTATTACGAAAGCACCGCTCCTGATTGTGACGGCATGGCAACAGGCGCTTTCTCAGGCGAAGAAATCACATGGGATATGTGGAAGGATTCTATCACATGGCTTGCCGAAAAATACGCAAACGATGATACTATTATCGGATATGACCTGAAAAACGAGCCTCACGGTAAGAGAGGCTATGACGGAACAACCTGCCCTGACAGCGTTGCAAGATGGGATGACACCGAATTGCCGAACAACTGGGCTTATTCGGCAACAGAATGTGCAAATTCCATTCTGGCTGTAAATCCCAATGCGCTTATTTTTGTTGAAGGCGTTGAGCAATATCCCAAAACCGAGCTTGGTTATACATACGATACTGCCGATTTATGGGGCGCTTCAGCCGAGAATTCTCCCTGGTATCCCGCATGGTGGGGCGGCAACCTCAGAGGTGTAAGAGATTACCCCATTACCCCCGATTCGGGCACAAGTCAGATTGTTTATTCACCTCACGATTACGGCCCTTCGGTTTATGCTCAGACGTGGTTTGACAAGGACTTTACAACACAGACTCTGCTTGATGACTACTGGTATGATACCTGGGCTTATATCGTTGAAGAAAATATCGCTCCCCTTCTTATCGGCGAATGGGGCGGCCATATGGACGGCGCCGAAAACCAGAAATGGATGACGCTTTTGCGTGACTATATGATTGAAAACCATATCAGCCATACCTTCTGGTGTCTTAACCCCAACTCGGGCGATACGGGCGGACTTCTCGGTTATGACTTTATCACCTGGGACAGCGATAAATACGGTCTGTTTGAAGAATCACTCTGGCAGACACAGGATTCAGGTCTTTATATCGGACTTGACCATCAGAAATCTCTCGGCAACAACGGCACAGGACTTTCACTGAATGAATATTACACCACTTATGCCACCACAGAGGGAAGTAACATTGACGGCGGAACAGTTCTTTCCGAAGCGGGTGACCCTGTTATCATCGACGGAACCGTGACTGTTGCAAGCTATGCAATTACAGCTTCCGGAGAGAACTGCGAGGTTTCACTGTCAAGCACAAAGGCTGAGGAGGGCGATACGGTAACATTTACACTTACTGCAGCTGAAAATGCAACCGGCGAACCCACAGTTACAGTAAAAACAACCTCGGGCACTGCAGTTGCATACAGCGAATCAAACGGAACATACAGCTTTACAATGCCCGCAAGCGCTGTTGTCGTAACTGCGGTATATAAAGCTTCATCTGAAACAGATATTATATATGGCGACGCAAACGGTGACGGAGTCGTCAACTCAATTGATGCCACCATGGTAACAAGACACGCTTTAAAGGTTCTCACTCTTTCCGACGATGCACAGACTTGCTGCGATGTAAACGGTGATGGCGTTATAAATTCTATTGACGCCACGATAATCACCAGATATGCTCTTAAAGTGATTACAGTATTCCCTGTTGAGAATTCCTGAAAAAAACACAACAACAATAAAAAATTCGGCGGTAGTTATATTTTACCGCCGAATTTTTTTGTCGAAAACAAATCCTGTATAAATTTGTATTGTATAATTGTATAAAAAACTGACCCTACAGCTTTGGCAGGGTCAGCGAAGAATTTATCTGTAAATAATATCGTTCTTGTCGGGACCGTTTGAAACCATTGTAATCGGATATCCGATTTTGCTCTCAACAAATTCAATATATTTGCGGCAATTTTCAGGAAGCTCATCATAATTTCTGATTCCGGTAATATCAGACTTCCAACCGTCGCAATATTCATAAACAGGCTTTGCCTTGATAAGCTTATCATATGTCGGGAAACGGTCTGTAATCTCACCGTCAATCTCATAACCGACACAAACGGGAATCTTATCAAGATATCCAAGAACGTCAATAATCGAAAGAGCAACATCTGTTGCACCCTGAAGCATACAGCCATATCTTGTTGCGACAGCATCGAACCAGCCCATTCTTCTGGGTCTGCCTGTTGTTGCACCATATTCGCCTGCGCTTCCGCCACATCTTCTCAAGGTTTCAGCCTCGTCATCAAAAATCTCGGAAACAAAGGGGCCTGCACCTACACAGGAAGAATATGCCTTGACAACCGTGATAATTCTCTTTATCTCATAAGGAGGAATGCAAGCGCCTACTGCACCGAAGCCTGCAAGCGTTGAGGAAGATGTAACCATAGGATAAATTCCGTTTGTTGTATCGCGAAGCGCACCGAGCTGACCTTCGAGAAGAATGTTCTTTCCGGCCTTGAGGGCGTCGTTGATGAAATATGCCTCATCAAAAACATAGGGCTTGAGTTCTTCTGCGCACCCAAGAAGCCACTGATAAAGCTTTTCGGAATCGATATGCTCAGCGCCTTCGTAGATAGCGTCGATATATGCGTTTTTAACCTCGCATACCCTTTCAACACGATCTTTAAGTCCCTCTCCGTAAAGCTCGGAAATCTGAAATCCTATTTTCAGTGCTTTGTCAGAATAGAATGGTGCGATGCCTGACTGAGTTGAGCCGAAGCTGTTCTTTCCGAGACGCTTTTCTTCAAGCTTGTCAAAAAGTATATGGTAGGGCATTACAAACTGAGCCCTGTCGGAAATCCTGATATCGGGGGCAGGAACTCCGCCTTCCTTAAGCTCTGCAAGCTCCTTGAAGAAGCAGTCATAGTTGAATGCAGCTCCCATGCCGATGATATTTACGGTTGTACTGTGAAATACACCCGAAGGAAGTATATGAAGCACGAATTTTCCGTACTCGTTGATTATAGTGTGACCGGCGTTTGCACCGCCCTGAAATCTGATTACGACGTCAGCCTTATCAGCAAAAAGGTCAGTCATTTTACCCTTGCCTTCATCGCCCCAGTTTCCTCCGACAATTGCAGTTACCATAGGTTTCAGTCCCCCTGTAATTTTTATATATGCCTGCGCAGCTTTTGCAACGCAGTATCGTGCTGTTTTCACAAAACAGCACACCATATTTAAGTATACTATTTTTTTCGATTTTGTCAATGCTTAAAATGTGTTTTTTTCAAATTTTATACATTGTTAAAAAAATAACATTTTCGCAAGGCGGGTACTATCAAATTTTAACGAAAAATCGAGAAAATCAGAAAAAAATTTCGTTCAAAAAAAAACTTGTCAGAAATGAATTGTTAATTATCAGGAAATATTTTTTTAACAGTTGTGTGTTATACTATTCACGCAACCGAATAGGGCATCTCGTCCGATTCAGTCCCGTGCAGATGTCGCACTTTTTTCTCAACGGGCTCTGGTCGGCTTTTGTTTTTTCGGCAATCTATATTTTTGGAGGATACCACATATGGCATTCAAGAACGAATACTTACAGGGCGTTTATGACAAGGTTTGTCAGAGAAACGCCAACGAGCCCGAATTTCTTCAGACAGTAAGCGAAGTTTTCGAAAGTATCGAGCCCGTTATTGAAAAAAGACCCGACCTTGTTGCTGCAGGCGTAGTTGACAGAATGGTTGAGCCTGAGAGACAGATTATGTTCAGAGTTCCCTGGGTTGATGACAACGGCAAGGTTCAGGTAAACAGAGGCTTCAGAGTGCAGTTCAATTCCGCAATCGGTCCTTACAAGGGCGGAATCAGACTTCATCCTTCCGTAAATATTTCAGTTATCAAGTTCCTCGGTTTTGAGCAGACTT
Source organism: Oscillospiraceae bacterium (assembly GCA_017435565.1). Taxonomy (GTDB): domain Bacteria; phylum Bacillota; class Clostridia; order Oscillospirales; family Ruminococcaceae; genus RGIG3077. The sequence goes on from JAFSEU010000031.1 coordinate 42,720, forward strand.
TCAAGAACAGCCTTACAGGCCTTCCCATGGGCGGCGGCAAGGGCGGTTCCGACTTCGACCCCAAGGGCAAGTCTGACGCTGAGGTTATGCGCTTCTGCCAGAGCTTTATGACAGAGCTTTCAAAGCACATCGGTCCCGACACTGACGTTCCCGCAGGCGATATCGGTACAGGTGCAAGAGAAATCGGTTATATGTTCGGTCAGTATAAGAGACTTCGCAACGAATTCACAGGTGTTCTTACAGGTAAGGACATGACCTGCGGCGGTTCTCTTATCCGTCCCGAAGCTACAGGCTACGGCGCTGTATATTATACAGTAGAAATGCTCAAGTCCTTCGGCGAAGACGTTAAGGGCAAGACATTTGCAATTTCAGGCTTCGGCAACGTTGCATGGGGTACAGTTAAAAAGGTTAACGAGCTTGGCGGCAAGGTTGTAACCATCTCCGGTCCTGACGGATATATCTATGATGAAGACGGTATTTCTACAGAAGAAAAGGTTGACTTCCTTCTCGAAATGCGTGCTTCCTGCAGAGATAAGGTTCAGGATTATGCTGATAAGTTCGGCGTTCCCTTCTTCCCCGGCGAAAAGCCCTGGGGCGTTAAGGCTGATATCATCATGCCCTGCGCTACACAGAACGAAGTTGGCATGGCTGAAGCTGAAAAGATTGTTGCTAACGGCGTTAAGTACTATGTTGAGGTTGCTAACATGCCCACAACAAACGAAGCTGTTGCATACCTTAAGGCTAACGGCGTAGTTGTTGCTCCTTCCAAGGCTGTTAATGCCGGCGGTGTTGCTGTTTCCGGTCTTGAAATGTCTCAGAACTCAATGCGTTACAGCTGGACTGCTGAAGAAGTTGACGAAAAGCTCAAGGCTATCATGAAGAACATTTACAGCGCTTCTTACGCTGCTGCTAAGGAATATGGCATGGAAGGCGACCTTGTTGCAGGCGCTAACATTGCAGGCTTCCTTAAGGTTGCAGAAGCTATGAAGTGGCAGGGTGTTTGCTAAGATTTAACACAATATAAATTATGCTCCGTCTTAAAATTTAAGGCGGAGCATTTTGTTTTTTGCAATGCTTTTTTGTCCTACTCTGAGTATAGTATTTTTCAACATTTAGCGTGTGAAAGTGATGCTTGATTCTATGCGGTTTTCAACGTTTTCAACTGACTTTTCAACAAAAGCGGTTGAATTGGGTGTAAAAAATGCCCTCAAAATTTAAATTTTGCCGATATTTATTACAAAATGTATATGCAAAAGTCAATGCGGCAATAATAAAACCAATAATGTTATTTTGTGGGGAGAACATCCGAAATGATAAAGGGCGTTAACAAGCAGATTATTGAAATCAACAGCACAAACAGCGCATTTTTTGAAAAAGCGGTGCTGTATGTAAAGCCGTCGATGCAGGATTTTTCATCAAAAGCGCTTGCAAGAGAGGCACAGCACTATGTTTCAAAAATAATAACGCCGCAGAAAATCCGTACAATTGCCGTCAAAACGCTGCTTATTGCGTTTATGTCCGGCTGCGGATTCGGTGCGGCTTATGCTTTTTGCGTTAATTTTCTATTTTAAAGTCACTTTCAAAAAGCAAAACGGGATATGTTCCGTCATAGGGCTTAATGATATCGGGGTGAAGATCTGCATATGCAAAAATCTTGGGAGCAATTTCCTTTGCAAACGACAAAAGGGTGGCAAGCGGCAATGCGTTTACGCTGTCGCAGATTGGCGCTATCGAAATGGCACGCTTACCTTCGACTTCCATTATGCGATAGGGCCAGATTGCACATTCAAACGGCTTTTTCTCACCCAATATACAGCCCGTATCGTTAAGCATCGGGCAGCGGTAAAGCCCGTCTTCCTTTGATTCTTTCATTTTAAAAAGCCACATATCGCCCTTAGGGGTATATTCGATATCATCGCCGATGTTTGACTTTATATATTCTCTCAGCTCGTTTTCGATACTCGGGGTTTCCCACAGATCATAGCGGTCAAATACGCAGCAAAGGCGGCATTTTGCACAGGAATTTCTTGATAAAATTTTGGTGAGCATTTTATGTAGCTTCCTTTCTTTTGAAGGGCGGATTCTGTATCCGTCCTTTATTTGTTTTGACTTCGTGTTTACTTTTGAAAAATATTGTGGTATAATGAAAGAAAAAGTGAGGTGCGTGTATGAAAAGAAAAATATTTACATTAGCTTTTGCAATACTGGCGCTTACTCTTGGCGGATGCCACAGAATGATAGGAAAAACTATACTTGATACAGCATTTGATGTGGAATATGATTCGCAAATTGATAAGTTTGAAACAAAACTGCTCATCGATCTTGGAGATTTAGATGGTGACAGCGTAGAATCGAGATATTATGATATCGACGATTCGGGTCATTCAACAAGTGTTGAGTATATTGATTTTGAAGGAAAAAGAGATGAAATTGAAACCCAACTAAATGATTGCAAATATTGGTTGCAGTTGCCGCTTGACGAGAAAACCACCGGAATCTTAGACGATTCCAATGTAAATATTGTCTTGAAATATACTGAGATAGAAAACGGAAAATATACTGTCTGCGGTGCTGAGACGGCTGAAAAAGATACAGATTTTAATCGTGATAATATAGAGCTGTGGAAAAATGTTGTAATTGGCATTTGGGATGCCGAAAGCGAAATGTTATATTATATCGAAATTTTGAAATGACACATCAAAACTTCAAATCTTCCCCATTATCCAATAGATAATTCCATAAATAATGTCCTCGTTTTCGATACTCGGGGTTTCCCACAGATCATAGCGGTCAAATATGCAGCAAAGGCGACATTTAGCACAGGAATTTCTTGATAAGATTTTGGTGAGCATTTTATGTAGCTTCCTTTCTTTTGAAGGGCGGATTCTGTATCCGTCCTTTATTTGTTTTAACTTCATGTTTACTTTTGAAAAATATTGTGGTATGATGGAAGAAAAAGTGAGGTGTTTTTATGAAATTTTCTGTAAGAAAAGCCATATTGATTATAACGTTTATTTTAGTCGTTTTATCATTTATAATTTTCTTCGACTTTTTCACATCTGATATGAACGGTTGGAGTGTGTTAGTTGGCATTCTTATTGTTTATGGAATTGAGGTATTTGCACTCTGGCGTTGCCCACATTGCAAAGCATACTTAGGTCGTTTGACAATATTTGCAAAATACTGTCCGCACTGTTCAAAGGAGTTGGAGTAATGAAAAATGCAGAAAATCGTAAAATCGGTAAAGCTTTATATTTCTTTTCTTTGTTCATATGGTTGTTGAACATTTTATTTATTGCAATTCAATTCTTTACAGAAATACCTTTATTTTGGGTGGCAGGCATATTTCTTGCTGTGATATTTGAAGGATTTGCATCGGGTGCATTTTCAGATAAAGATGATATTACATACACTTTGACTCAAAAAAGAGCTTTGGATTATTTTCTTGACATTTCAAAAATTATTTCAATCATCTGCACCGCTGTCAGCGGAATTGCTTTACTGATTGCAGGCGGCGGCCCTGAAATAATTAACAAAGCGTATTATATTGTTAATCACGGCGAAATTGTCAATTCAATTTCATCAAGATGGTTTCTGGTTCTTTCAATATTTGAAACGCTGTTATTCGGCTGCGCAATTCTGATTTTTTCAACGTTTATGGCAATTAGAATACGAATATTGTTTTTGTCACATAGCGAACATAAAGCTTGATATACAGATTTTTGAAAAACGAGGTGACTTCTTGTGAATATAGATGAGTTGGATTTTTTATCTCAAGACGAAAAAAGTTATTTAAACAAAATTCTTGATGACTGTCACAAGGGTTTTCTTGAGCGTATAAATATGACAGAAGAAGAATACTCCGAGCTCTGCAAGCCCTATCTTGCAGAGTGCAGCGCATATACCGATGTTATTAAATCCAACAAAAACCGTAAAAGCGAATTGCACAAGGCGTTAATGAATAACACGGCAAGAGTTGAAAAAAGCATTGGTGGAAAGTCTATTCACAGGGGATTTTATTGTCCAAGTCCCGTGCAGGATATAGTAATTGGAAATAATAATCGTGGTAGGCTCTGCCGGGCTGACAATCCAAAAGCTGATTATACGTACTATTTTGACAGTAACAACAAACATATTGCAACACAACAGGAAAATAGAACCGAATATATATCCTACTACGAAAACAAAAGCTTAGGTCTACTATTTTCAGAAAATCACTTTGTGAGCATATCGGAATGCGAGTATGATGAAAACGGCAGGATAAGCAGTTATATCAATATCTTATGCAATGCCGATAGCGATAACGTGTTTGAATATGACAAAGAACTGTATACATATAATGAATCAGAGCTGATTGTAGATCATTCTCACCTGGCAATTTTCGAACCGATGGTTTTATCGCTCAACAAATACATTTTTTCAATAGAAAACGGATATCTTAAAAGCTATAGGGTTGATGTTTTCGACACTGAAAATATCAGCAAAACACCATTAAAAAGCAGAACATATAAAGTGAAAATAAAGCGCAAAATATAGTTATAAAAGGCTGCCTGCAACGGAAAGCCTTTTAAAACATACCCATTATCCAGTAAATAAGCCCATAGATAACACTGGCGCCCACGCCATACAGAATTACAGGTCCTGCGATTGAAAACACCTTTGCGCCCACTCCCAGGACAAAGCCTTCTGCCTTAAATTCCAGCGCGGGTGAAACTACGGCATTTGCAAAGCCTGTAATGGGCACCAGAGTGCCTGCACCTGCGTGCTTTGCAATGCGCTCATAAACTCCCAGCCCAGTCAGAATTGCGCTTAAAACTACCAGCACCATTGAAGTATATGCAGCGCTTTTGGTTTCGCCAAAGCCGTAGAAGGAAAAAAGCTCATTTAAAAACTCACCGATAACACATATAGCTCCGCCGATAGCAAAAGCACAGGGAATATTGATGTAGCTTTTGGAATTCGGCGAGGCTTTTTTTGTCATCTTATCGTATTCTTGCTTTGAAACTTTCATAAGTTTAACAATCCCCCTTTGATGTTTTTTTCAAAAGGTATTGTTTCCGAAAACATCTTTATTTATCCTATTATTTTGAAATTTCAAGAAAAATAATATGCTTTGGAGAAAAAATGCGCAATTTTGCGATTCCCCTCGAAACAAGCATTATGGTTTTTTCTTTTTGATATATGCCACTTGAATATTTAGGGAAGAATTTGCGTTCCGGTGAAAGAAGTCCGCACACAAACGGAATTCGTATCGAACCGCCGTGAATATGTCCGCAAAGAACAACATCGGTGCCCCATTTTACATAGGTTTCAAAAAACAAGGGGTTATGCGCCAGAAGCAAGGTGAATCCACTTTTTTCGCCCAAAGCTTTTGTTATATCGGAAAGCGTATAATCGGCAAGGTTTTTATACCCGCCGTTTTGATTTCTATAACAGCCGTTTTTGGCAGTTGCGCCGCAGATAAATACATCTTCAGCGAGCTTTATATATTCATCATCAAGAATAAAAACGCCATATTTCAATGCGGCTTTTTTTAATGCACAAATAAGGCTTTCGCTCAAATCAAGCTCGTGATTGCCGATGCTCATATAAGTAGGTGCGATTGATGAAAGCTCCGAGAGCATCCATTCTGCTGTTTCGATATTCTTTATATGTCTGCTGACAAAATCGCCCGTAATTACAATCATATCCGTCTTGCGAGAACGGAGATGCTTCAATATCATGCGACAATTGAATTTTGAATTCCTGATATGCAAATCGGAAAGAAAAGCTATTTTTTTACTGCAAAAATAATCGGGCACATTGTCTTTTTTGATATTTACTTTGCTTTTGAATATATGAAAATTTTCAAATATTATATAGCATATCAGAACGATAAGCAGAATTACGACAAATTTCATATCAAAACCCTTTCACAATATAGGTATTTGTTCTTTTAGCAGACTCTGCTGAATAAATTTTCAACATAAAGACATATTAAAGGGAGGATTTATGTGAAGCAGAGCAAAAGTTCATCGGACATAATTTTCAGCCTTATGACCTTTGCGGTAATTCTTGCGCTGGGATATGTAATAATGCAGATTTCGCAGAAAATCACACACAGCAATACAGACGAGCCCGTGCGCAGTGTTTCGGCACAGCCGTACAAGAACCACAGTGACTACAGCAAACTCGACGATACGACAATATCAGAATACTTTTCCGATTCAAAATGGTACGAGCTTTCTGTAAACCAAGAAAGCAGTCTGCCAAATCAAACACAGACGGAGGACAACCGAACCATTCGCCAGACAACCTATGGGCGGGGCGACGGCGGCGGCTTTGTAAGGCTTGTCAGCGGTGCACAGGTGGAAAACCACACAACCGAAACAAGTCAGTGCATTTATGCACAAAGCAACCTTCTTCCGGATTATACTATAAGTCTTGACGGTTCACCGCAGGTTCTGATAATCCACACACACACAACGGAAGGCTTTGAGCTTTCGGAAACCGATTATTATGACGCCACACAGAATGCGCGTACAACGGATGATAACAGCAACGTCATCGCTGTCGGAAATGAAATTGCAGCACAGCTTGAAGCCTGCGGAATAGGCGTAATCCACGACACAACCTATCACGATTATCCGTCATACACGGGCTGCTATGCCAGAAGTGCTCAGACTACAAAAAGCATCATTTCACAATATCCGACGATCAAGGTCGTACTTGATATACACAGAGATTCCATCACCACGCTTGACGGCACAAGAATTGCTCCGGTGATTGAAATTGAAAAACAAAAGGCAGCACAGGCAAGAATAATTTCCGGTTGTGATGATGGCACAATGGATATGCCTGAATATATGCAAAATTTCCGCTTAGCTTGTCTTATTCAGAACGAAACCGAGTATACATATCCCGGACTTATGCGGGCAATTGAATTCGATTATAACAAATACAATCAGGACATAACAACGGGAAGCCTCACAATTGAAGTAGGCAGCGCCGCAAATTCACTTGACCAGGCTATATACACAGGTCAGCTTCTGGGAAACACAATTGCTCAGGCGCTTCTGTCAATTTCAACATAAGCAAGGAGATTTTATGCAGCACAGAAAACAGAGCAAGATGCTAAAAAGAGCCGTCACATTAACTGCGGCGGCTATATTTTGCTCAATAATTCTTTTCACAGGTATCTTGACGGTATTTGTGAGAATACACAGCACACTTTCAGGCACTGAAATTACAATGCCCTATATTGAAAAAACAACGCAGGGACAAGCCCGACTGCACGCCTTCGGAACAAATATTGATTTTACAACGCAGGCTGAATACGATGAATTCAACAAGCGTTATGCTTGGCTTTTCTTATATCCGGACGATTCATCTCTTGTGCTGTCTTTATTTGAAGCGATATACGACGAATTCTCTGACTAAGCTATGACAGAATCCCAGCAATGCTGTTTTGAGCTTTTGTTGACAAACTCATGAAGCTCACCTCTATATATCAGCTGTGCACAGTTGAGATGACGTAAATCCTCGGGTGCGTTGAGAAACACATCCTTTTCAAGCTCGATATCAAGCGAATCGAGAACGTGCGCAACAAACTGAGAGCAAACATATTTATTCTTTCTGCGAATATTTTTCTTCAAAGGTATTGTACAAAGACCAAGGACATTATATCCGTATTCACAGCGATGCTTTGAAAAATAATCTATAATTTTCTCATATTCCTCACGCTGTCTATCGGAAAGGTCTATTCTATATATTTCACACGGAATATACTTTCCGAATGAACCGCTGGTAATATGTTCCTGATTAAATGTTGCAGGAAGCGGCGTTCTGCGATAGTTTCGGCAGAACGAATACATTTCTTCGAGGTCAAGACTGCTCGCTATTGAAACGTGTGAAAATGATTTACGCGAAAGAATTCGTATCATTTTCGCAACATAAGTGCTTGTATTTGAAAAAACAAGGTAAATTGAATTGGACATTTCTCTCTCTCCAAAAACATTGTTAGTTTTATTATAACAAATGCTCTTGAAAATTGCAAGAGTTTGTGTTATAATATCCTTAATTTGTTGCAATTTGTTAATACATCCGCCCGTAGCTCAGTGGATAGAGCACCACGCTCCGACCGTGGGTGCGCAGGTTCAATTCCTGTCGGGCGGACCAGCGCCGTGCTCGGCGCAGAGCTTTTTCGGATATCACTTTGTGGTGCCCGTTTTTTGTTCTATCACGAGAATTTCTGTGGTCTATTACGTTGTAGCCTTACAGCCGAGTGATCTCGGCATAAGCAAGGCTTTCGTAAAATACTTGCATATGCAGTATTTTTACTGCAAAAAACAAAACCCGATTGGATCTCACATCCAATCGGGTTTAATTATTTTAGAAGCGAACCTGTTCACGCTTTCTTCTCTTATATACAATAAGGAAGATGATAAATGCGATGAGAGCGATAACGCCGAAGATTGAGCCGAAGAACAAAGGCTTGTTGTTGTAATAACGAACAAGCAAGTTCGTTGTTACATAGAAATCTTCAATTTCAACAACAGTTTCGTTTCCTGCTGAGTCAAGGCTGACAATTTCAACATTATGGGCTTTTGTTGAGTCGCCCGAAACTTCAAACGAGAATTCTCCGTTTTCGGCAACGATTGCTTCAAGCTCCGCACCTGTCCATACGGCATATTCCTCACCGTCGAGATAAACCGTAACTGACGCAAGCTTAAGGTTATCGTCTATGTTCATAAGAACAGTGTGGCTTTCCTTAGCGTAGGTTTCTCCGCTTTCTGTATTTGCTACAACAACATTCGGCGGAGTCTTATCAACACCGAAGCTGATTTCCGTAGCCTTTGTGTCAAGTGTATTCTCAGCAACGTTTCCTGCCTTATCCTTAGAATGAACGTTGATTCTGTATACACCGTCATCGGTAAAGTTTTCAGCAAAGATAGTGTATGTGTACTTATACCACTGACCATCTCCGCCTTCGAATGATACGGAATAATCCTCGCCTTCAACAAGCTCAAGCGTTGAGTTGTTCTTGAACAAAGTTACTGTAATCTCAGAAAGCTCGTTTGCATTGACCTCGGTAATTACGATGTCCTCAGGGTCGGTTACATATGAACCGATAAGATTCTTTGTTCCCTCGCTCAGAGCATATGTAGAACCGAAGCGGTTTACAGAGAAGGTAATTGTAGCTTCGCTTGTGTTTCCCGCATAGTCGCTGAGCGAAACGCTTAATGTATAGATATCATCATTTTCTTCAGTTTCTGCAAAGTTTTCAAAATTGAAAATCTGTCCGTTATGAATATCGGAATAATCACCGATAAGCTCAAGATTATCCCCACGGTTTGCACCTGAAAGAGTAATTTCAACGCTGTCGAAATCGATATTTGTATCGGCAAATTCGATTATCGGTGCAACTTCACCGCTGTTTGCGGATTGGTTTTCGACTCCGCTGATAGAAAGCTCGGGAGCAGTCTTATCAACATAGAAAACTTCATTCTCTATGCCCTGTGCCTCGTTTCCTGCATCATCGGTATATGCAATGCTGAAGGTATATTTCGCATCAGAACTGTAAACGATTGTTGCTGTATGTACGTCTCCTCTTGTTGACCACTGGCTTGCCGAAGGAGCATCAATAGCAACTGAGTCATCCGTTGCCACAATTGTAATATTTACATCATCGGCATTGAAGTTATGCTCGTTGATTGTGATTGTAGCCGTGCGGGTATCATCATAATATCCGTTATCCGATTGTGAATCGTACGAAACCGTGATGACAGGGTCGGTAAGGTCGATTGTGAATTCCGTAGGAGCAACTGTGCCCGATGCAAATGTAGGCTCACTGCCTGCATTGCCTGCCATATCCGTGCAGCTTATATCAAATGTATAATCGCCGTCGGAAGAGTATGTTATCGGAGCGCTCCATCTTGTATCATCGCCGTTTCCTGAGCCTGCGCTCATTGTCCACGCGCCGATTGAAGGAATTACGCCGTCGGTATTTGTGATTGTAACTATTACCTCATCTTCATTGAAGTTACGCTCTGTTACAACAACAGTTGCAACACGGTCTTCATTGAAGTAATCATCAACTGCGCTGTTATTATTGTACGAAACGCTGATGGTAGGAGCAGTAGTATCAATCTTGATTGATATACTGTTTGTCGAAGAATTGAGTGCGTTATCCTCGCCGTAAACCTCAATTACAACATCATTGCTGTTGTTGAGTGAGCTGTCAACGGTAATCTGACCGTTCCATGAGCTGAGGAGCTGGCTGTCAGCAGGATTTGCATTATTGAAAGTATAAAGCGTTCCGCTTTGAGTTACCTCTCCCATATTGAGCACTCTGTAAGATACAGTCTTAAGACCGGAATATGTTCCGCCTGCGAGAGGATCCTCTACAGAGATTGAAACTGAAACATCACCGTTGTATATTCCGCTTGCAGCACCCTGAGGTGTAACTGTAATCTGTGGTGCCTGAACCTCTTCGATGGGAGAAGTGTTATCAACAATAAGTCCGTTTGTGCAGACGTATGTAATATTTCCTGCCATATCGGCAACCCTGATATAAACAACCGCCTGTTCGTTGGGAACAATGTTGAATGCATTGAACGAAGTCCATGTGCTTAGATTATTAAGCTCGGAAACTGTCATCACCTTAGAAAAATCAGCTGAATTCTTTGACGAAGCCTTATAGTAGCTTACAGATGCAATCGGAGATGTAGCATCGCTGCTTTCTGATGTGATGGCGATTTTTTCCTTCGACCAGAAGCCGAAGTTAAGAGAAGTAACAAGACCTTCCCATTTTTCCGTTCTGCCTTCGGCAGACGATGCGCTGACGCTTGCCTTGGGAGCAGTCTTATCAACAGTAAAGTCATAAGGAGATACCGAAGCACCTGTATCAACTGTGCTGTTTGCATTTCCTGCTTTATCTGTATAAGATATCGCAAATGTGTAGTTAGCGTCTCCCGAATATTTGATTGTAGCAGTATGGGTTGTAGCATCGGGGTCGACCGAATTGACAGAGGTTGTCCAGTTGCTGAGAGTATATGTACCATCAACCTTCTGTCCGCTGACGTCAACGGCTTCGATTACGATTCCCTTTGTTGCATCGGTTGAGCTGAAGTGGTCGTTTCTCTCAGTAATAACAACAGTAGCTGTTCTGTCAGCGTTGAAATAACTGTTTGTGCTGTTGTTATTATCATAAGTTACATCAATTGAAGGTGCTGTTGCGTCAATATCGATTTCAACTGTATCGGAGCCTTCATTTCCTGCGTTATCCACAGCCTTAACAGTAATCTTCACTCTCGACCAGTTGTTGAGAGTTGAATCAACATTAAAGCTCTTATTGTTAACACTCTTAACAAGGTCATCATACTGCACATCGGAAGGCACTGTATATTCATACAAGGTGTCACTCTGTGTGCATTCAATTACATTTCCGGAAGCATCAAGCTTTTCTACGGTATATGTAATTTTGCTGATACCTGATGAAATTTCGGGGTCAGTTACTGTCGGAGATACTTTAATATTGCCATTTGCTATGTTATATACTCCGTTGCCCTTAGGAGCGTCAATGTCGATTTGTACATCGGGGTTGACCATATCAATGATATGACCATCAGAGCTTATGTAGATATAATTACCTGCATAATCGGCAACCTTGAGGTATATTGTAAAGCGCTCGCTGTCAGATATTTTGAGCATTTCGGCATAATCGTCAATCGAGGTTACATCCTTGGTATATTCTTTGAATGCACCTGCATTAGCGGCAGTGTCAAGTGTTTCTGCATCCAATTTATCTGTGCCGTCATACTTATAATAGCTGACAATTATCGGGCTTGTTGCGTCTGAAGCTTTCGCATACACGGCAAGCTCTTCTTTGCTGAAGATGCCGAATGTAAGCGTTTCAATAAGCTCATCCCACGCAGTTTCCTGAATTTTAAGCGAAGCTGTGGGATTGTCGTTATCTACTGTAAACTCATAGGAGCAAAGCTTGTCTTTATCAAGCTTCTGAACAGAATCAGCCGCTGAACTGAGGTTTATGGAGTCAGAATTAAGTTTAAGATCTGCATCATTCGTATAATTGAAGCTCCACTTGTATTTTGCATTTCCAAGGAATTCAATTTCTGCGGTGTGAACATCTCCATTTGAAGTCCATTTGCTTATATTGTAATAAGTACCTGAAACACTACCGTCGGTAGCAACTACGCTGTTATTGGAAAGTTCGCTGTTGGCATTGTTTGCAACGAATATCTCAATACCCTCTGTTGCATTTTTTGCATTAAAGCAGGAAGCTCTGTCCGTCACTATAATTCTTGCCGTTCTTGAGGTGAAATAGCCTTCTTCGGAGTCGTCCTTATATGTGTCAACGAACTCAATTGCTGCCGTAGGCTTTGTTGTATTGATATTGAGGGAAATGTAATCGGAGAATTCATTTCCGGCTCTGTCAGTTGCGTATACCTTTACGACAATATTATCCGCATTATTCTTATCAGCCTCAACTACAAACTCAGATTTGGCTGACAATTTGTTGCTGTCGTCAGTGTAATCAAGAACAAGGTCATCTTTTTCAGTTTCCTTATCGTTCATCAGAACTTCGTAGCTTGCGCTTTCAATACCTGAAAAATCGTCGGTAATCGAAACTTCAATACCAACGTCACCGTTATAGAATTTTCCGTTTATAGGTTCGTCGGGAGTTATGGTAATTGTGCACTCGCCTGCCTGCATTATATCAACAACAATACCGTTTGTGCTGATATATTTATAATTGCCTGCATAGTCAGTTATTTTTGCGAAAACAACAAACTTTTCATCAGCTGAAACAACAGGCTGTTCAGAACTGAACACAAGTGCATCAAGCTTTGAAATAAGTTCGGTTTTATCTGTCGGAATAGCCGAAACAGATTCATCCCATATGTAGTACTCCACGGAAGCTATGGGAGACGTAACGTCAGTTCCTGTTGCGGTAAAGGTCAATTCTGTATTCTCAAAAATTCCGAATGTCAGAGTATCAAAAATTTCGATCCAAGGATCGCCGTCGTCCACATAGTCAATTGTACCGTTAGGTTCTTTAGTGTCCACGGTGAAGGTTTTATTCAAAGTAATGCCAGTACAATTAACATTATTATTATATATACCGGCATTATTCATATATTCATCGAACTTTGTATAATCCCATTCATAGCATGCATTGGGATTAAAAGTAATCTTTTTTACATACGCACCCAATGTGCTATCATATGACCATCCGGTTTTTTCGATGTAATTGTTTTGGGTTTTAGTTTCATTGATAACAATGCAGTTATCCGCATTGGCTGAGTTGAAAACATATTCACTCTCTACAAACTGAACCAGAGCAACTATCTTTTCGTCGAAATAATAGTTTCCGTCAGCATCAAGCAAATAATCATCAGCTGTAATTACCGTGCCGTCACTCTTTAAAAAATCAATATACACTTCTGGCTCTGTCGGATCTATCATTATCGATTCTGACGAAAAAGTATCGGAATTTCCTGCGCGGTCGGTAACCTGTACCTTTAAAACAACCTCCTTACCCTTATATGTTTTGGGGTCAAGAGTAACATCACAAGTGGTTGTATGATTTATATAGCTTGTGTGATTATATTTATCAATCCAGCCTGTGGTTACTGTAGCTTCGTCAATTACCTGATTGCCGTCAACAAATACCTGATAGCTTACATTTTTAATGCCGCTGTAATCACCGGGATCGGTTGCGGTAATCGAAAACGTAACATCATTACCGTATACAGTACAGCCTTCGGCAAGCTCAGTGGTGCATTCAATCTCAGCGGTAGGCTTGGTTTCATCATAAACGATACGCAAAGGATCGTCTTTAGTAATGCCTTCAACCTTATATGGCTTATTTTCGTTGGGGTTGTATAACTTGATTCCATAAATTGTAGTATCTGTTGATACAGTATAAGTTGTTGCAAAATCCAGATATATAACGTCGTCTTTCCACCACTCAAGCCATCCACTAAGTTCAGTTCCCAACGCCAACTTATCATATTCGCCGGACGGAGTGAAGATTACTTGTGTACCCTTTGCAAAAACGTATGTATTGCCATTTCTTCTCAAAGCGTCCGCTTCGTTGAACGGATATCCTGCTATATCAGCAACACCTTCAGGAGATACATTTACTTCAATTTCCAAAGCTCCTGTAATTGGGTATGTGTTTTCGTAAGTAGTACCTACATTAGTTGATCCTTCTGATGCAATGTAATATCCGCTATGAGCTTCAACTTTTACAAAAACACTGCTACCTTCTTCAAAAATTTTAGAGTATTCTCCATCTGTTGCAGAAACTTCGTCACCGTTTACAGTAACAGTTGCATTTTCAAAGTCGGTTGAAATGATTACATCATAGCCTTTTGTTATTTCAAACACAAGGTTTTCGTCAAGACTATTGGTAGAATAAGAATATTCTTTATTCTCTTCAATATTACGCCAAGTTGTATCAACCAAATCGCCGTTAAGATTTACCTTATAATAATCCGTATAGGTATCAGGTGATATTTTTACACTCACCTGAGAGCCGTAAGGAATCTTGCTTGAATCGCTAACACCTTCTACCGTATAAGTGAATTTATCATCTTCAGGTACTGTTACGCTGTAGTATCTGTTTTCGGAAAAGGTCACTTGAATTGTATAGTCGGTATTTTCGCTAAGTTCAGTTTGGTAAGAGTTGTCATTAAACTCATATCCGTCGTTGCCATTATCATCTTCGACAGCTTCATTGTTGATAACTACTCCCGAAACTCTGAATCCTTCTTCAGGCGTAGCAGTAATTTTAACCTTTGTATTTTTTTCAACGTATACCGAACCGAAATTATCAGATATTGTTGTAAATTCAGGGTCGGATGTGACCTCGCCGCCTGCGCTATATGTCACTTCAACGGTATATACTATAATAAAGTCAACTTTAATGGTGATTTTTCCGTCAACGATATTGTCCTCCGAAGCTGTATAAGTGGTTGAAAAGCCGCTTTCCGAAATTGTCTGAGCCGTACCGTTGATTGTTGCACTGTAAAGAATATACTTTCCACTATCCTGCAGCTCGCCGTCGGACGTTGCGGAAATTGAAAGAACCGTATCTTTTTCTACCATAAATGAAGATGTATTGTCATTTACAGCCAAAGTACCGCCTTCATTTGCATTAAGTACAACTTCATAAAGCACAACAAACTCAACATCAATTTCATATGTTTCTTCGTTAAGCGTAATGTTTATGGTTTTAGACTGAGTTTCGTTTTCGCCTATGGTCTGTGCCTTGCCATTTATGGTTACAGATTTGATATAGCTGTAAGATGCGGTATCGGCAGTAATAACAAGATCAACCGTAGAACCTGTTCCGAATTCGCGCGGATTATCAACAATGTCATTGCCGCTGAGCATAACGGTACCTGTGCCACTGCCTGAAACAGTTGCCGAAACGGTAGAGTTATTCTGCTCAGGAGCTTCTGCATCGAGCTGAATTTCGCCCTTTTCTTCCCACGAGCCGAGCACCTGCTCGCCGTCTTTGCTTGTATAGCCTTCAGCAGATACTGTATAAAACACCTTGGCATTATTGCACTCAAGGCCTGTGTCAACAAGCAGAGTAGCTACGCCATAAGCGTTGGTTGTAGCTGTGCCAGTACATTTATCATCTTGGTTATCCACAGTAAATGAATACTCAACAGTAGCACCTTCAATAAGATTCTGACTTGCATCCTTGACTGTGAGCACATAACCGGTTTGTGTTTCAGCGGGTTCGCCGCCCTCTGTGTTGCCACTTTCTGAGCCTTCCGTACTATCGCCCTCAGTACCTGAGCCGTCACCTGTACCCGGGTCGGTAGTTTCACTTTGAGAAGTATCGTTTCCCGATTCTTCAGATGCGGCAAATGCTGTAAAAGGCACACAGCCTGCCAGAACAATAATCGAAAGAATCAGCGAAATTATACGTTCCGATATTCTCAACCTTGGATTCTTCATCCTTTTTTCCTCTCCTTCACAAATTTATTATAAGCCTTTAAAAACCTGTAGTTTTTGCCGTTTAAAAAGCAGTGCGCATTAAAAGAAAGATATAGAACGGCCAGCACCGGAAACACCACATAACTGCGTGAAATCTTCGCGGCAACGATAATTACCGTTGCAATTGCCGAAATGATGAACACGATATCACCAAAAAACGCTTCCTTGCTTGAAAAGAAAACTATAATTCCCGGACGGCATTTGTCCTGAAGAAGTTTTGTTTTCATTTTGCTTTCGATATATTTCCGCTTCAAGCTTGCCATTATCAGAAACACAATTTCACATATCGGGCTGAGCCAAAGCAACGCACCGATAATGTATGACATAATCAGATGAAATCCGCCCCTGTTGCTGTTTACGAAAATAAGGCATATAAGCGCCACCGCCGAAAACAGTGGGCATATCATTGATATCAAAAGATTGCGTTTGAGCTTTATTCTTAAATTTTTAACCTTCATACCACCGCGCCCCATACTGATTATTGTATGATTTCACTGCTGCTTGTGAATCCAAGCTCTTCAACAACATTGAAAGCGCCTGCGGTATTATTGACCGGTGCGGCAACAGGTGCAGCATTGCTAAGCTGTGCAGTTTCGCCAAAAGGCTGTTGCTGCGGCAATATTGTTGTTTCTGCCGAAGCAGCCGCTGACAACAGTGTGGTTTCTGACGCAGGCTGTGACAAAACCGTTGTTTCGTTTGATTGCGCCAGTATTGTTGTTTCCTGCGATTCCATAAGCTTCGTTGTAGAAAACTTTTCGGTCTTGAACGAGCCTGTTGTCGGTGACGCAGACAAAGCAGATGACTTCTTGCTGCCTTTTGCTGTCTTTGCAGTAATTGCACCCTCATTCTGCTGTCTTATGGACTCAATGGCCTTTCTTGCGTTTTTACCTGTCAAATCGCCGTAAAGCTTTGGAATATTGAGAAGGAAAAACAGTGCAATTGCAACAAGCAGCAAAACACCTGCAATAACGTAAGCTACAACGGAAAGTGTCTGTAACAATTCAACGCTCATTCTCAGTCACCCTCCTTACCGGTTCCGTAGGCAGTTTCAATAGCCGCTCTTGTGCTTTCCATCTCATTCATAGTTGCAGTCTTTTTAATGGTTCTGACATCCTCGGGGTCATCAGGAACCTCTATTGAATCAAGAATATCCTCAATATCCGTATACAGCTCAAGAAGATCTTCCTCAGAAACCTGGTCGATTTTGAACTTTGTTGCATACTGGTGAATTGCATTTCTGCACATCTCGACAAGCTCAAGCCTTACGATTTCACTTTCGCTTTCATCGGAAGCTACCGTTTCGATAAGGTCTTTAATATTGTCAAACAAAGGCATATATTTGCCTTTATCGTTTGCCTCGGTAATATTTGTGGTTATATCTCTGTAGAAAATGCCGATATTTGCATACGCCTTAGCCATTCCCAAATTTTCATAGCCCTCAGGTGCATTATCAATTACATCCTGAAACCATTCAATCGAGCTTTTTGCTCTTGTTATCTGATTATCGCTTCCGTCGCCATATTCGTAATAATACCAGAAAAGCTTTCCTGTTTCAAAGCAGATTTCCGTGTATCCTTCAGGATTCTGCATAAGTGCGGATTTATTATTTGTAATAAGCTTTTCAAGCTGTTGGGCTTCCTCTACTGAAAAGACCGAGTCATTTTCTTTATAGGTCTGTATCAAACCGAGATATGCGTCCTTTTCGCCCGCTTTATTTGGAATATTTATACATTCCTCATAAAGCTCTAATTTTTCATCATAATCTCTCGATTTGGAAATTTCAAAAAGCTTGTCCTCATAAGCGTCCGTCGCTTTGTTTGACGCTGCAACATTCAGCACTATACCGCCGATTGCAAACGCAGCGGACATAACAATCGTTCCGACAAACAGCCCGAATTTGCGCTTTTGCTTTTTTCTGTATTTATCGTCAATTTCCTCATAATGCTCAAGGTCGTACATAAGCTCGGCGGCGGATTGATATCTGTCGTCGGGGTTGCGCTGTGTGCACCTGAGAATAATGCGCTCAAGACCGCTGGAAAGTGTCGGATTTATTTCTCTTATAGGCTTGATTTCATAAGGAGGCTCGCTTGGATTCATACCTGTAACAAGGTGATAAAGCGTTGCACCAAGCCCGTAAATATCGGTACGTGCATCGGTCTGTCCCATGCCACCGAACTGCTCGGGTGCCGCATAGCCTATTGTTCCCAGGCAGGTTGTATCCGCAAGATTCTTCTCTTTAAATTCTCTTGCAGTACCAAAGTCGATGAGAACAAGATTTCCGTCAGGCTTGAGCATAACGTTTCGCGGCTTCATATCTCTGTATATAATAGGAGGTGTGCGCGAATTGAGATAACCAAGAACGTCACAAAGCTGCTTTGCCCATTCAATTACCTTATCCTGCGGCTGTGCGCCGTATTCATCGAGAGTTTCCTGCAAGGAACGACCCTCGACATAATCCATAACAATGAGGAAAGTTTCATCATCCTCAATTACGTCAACAATGCTTGGAAGATTAGTGTGTTTGAGCTTTTTGAGAATATCCGTTTCAACAATAAGCCCCTGCTTTACCTCTTCAAAGTCAAGAACGCCGTCCTTACGAACCTCTTTGACCGCCCAGGTTTTATTTGCCTTCTCATTGATTGCCATATATACAACGCTCATACCGCCCTTTCCGGCCTGGCTGAGTATTTTGTACTTGCCGTCAACAAGTGAACCGATTTGAAGCATATTGAACCTCCGAGTTCAACTAAAATGTTCTGATAGTAACTACCGTAATGTTATCGCGTTCCTGACGCTGCTTATTCATTTCAATAAGCGAATTCATATTTCGGGTCATCTGTTCCCTTTCGCACATAACATTCGGATTTAAGAATGAATATATTTCCTGCTCGGATATTTCGTGCCTGAAGCCGTCGCTGCAGAGCATATAGACCGCATTGGTCTTGATGTCACCGAAGAAGAAGTCAGGATATACCGAGTCAGATGCACCGACGCACTGCAAAAGCACACTTCTTCGCGGGTCGGTTTTTGCCTGCTCCTGCGTAATATTGCCCAAGGAAACCTCTCTTGCGACAACAGTCTGATCATTAGTCAGAGTAGAAACCGATGAGTATATCTCATAAGCACGGGTATCTCCGACGTTTGCAATAAAATAACGGGTCGGAGTCAGCAAAAGCGCCGTTACAGTCGTTCCAAGGCTTACTCCGCAGCGCTTGCCGTAGAGCTTGATTTTTTCGTTGCACTCAACAATAATGTTGTTCCACTCCATGCTAACGGAATTATCGCTGAGACCAGATGCGCACAATACGGGCAGTCTTCCGAGCGCCCATTTATTGAACGCGTCCACAACAGTAGCGCTTGCGACCTCTCCCTTGGACAAGCCGCCCATTCCGTCACACAAAACGGCAAAAACAACCCGCCCGATCTCGGTATCGAGCACTTTTACGCCAAAGCTGTCCTGATTTGTTGATTTTGATATGCCGATATCCGTAGAAGCTGCTGCTATATAGTCCATAAATCTGCCATCCTTTCCGTTATCGGGCTTAAAGTCTCCCGCATTCAACGCGGCGTTGTTTTAGAATACTTTAAATTCAAACTCTTCGTTGGCAAGCTTAATCGAATCGCCTTCGGAAAGCTTGGTTTCAACGTTGCTCTGAATCATAACACCATTTACAAATGTGTGGTTTGTGGAATTTGTATCAACAATAAAGCAATCGCCGTCACGCACGATTATGTTGGCATGGCTTCTGCTGATTGCTGTATTGTCAGCAATAAAGTAATCAACATAACTGCGCTCCTTGCCTATTCTGATAACAGGCTTATTGAGCGGTATTCTTTCGTTATTCTTTACGCGGACAAGATGCGGTGTCGCTGTGCTCTGAACATTCTGAGCAGCGCTGAGAACCGTTGTATCACCGTAATTATTTGCTCCGCCGCCCAAAACAGTCGTATCACCAAAATTCATATTTGAAGCCATCGGCTGATTCTGCACCGGCATCGGATTTACAGGTGCGGCGGGTGCAACAGGTGCCTGAGGTGTCGGCATCGCAGGCGGTGCGGCAATCGGCGCCGGAGCTGCTGCCATAACAGGAGAGGCAGCGGGCTGTTGCATAGGTGCAGGAGCACCAACAGGAGCGTTAGGCTGTGCACCGGGAACGGCAAAGCCTACACCTGCGGGAGGTGCCGCAGAATTGCCCTTCGATTTTGCAGGAGCAGCAGGTGCGGGAGCAGCTGCTCCCTTATTAGCCTTTTTAGCTGCTTTCTGCGCTTTGTACGCTTCAGCGTTTTCGCTGTTATAATGCTGAAGCAGATACATCAGGCTGATTTTCTGTCCGCCGTT
This sequence comes from Oscillospiraceae bacterium, assembly GCA_017435565.1. GTDB lineage: Bacteria > Bacillota > Clostridia > Oscillospirales > Ruminococcaceae > RGIG3077. Next base: position 63,076 of record JAFSEU010000031.1, read on the forward strand.
ATCTGCATCCTGCACAGCGGCCTGACCCTGACGGGGAGGCATTGAAGGTGTCTGAGATGTCGGTTTTTTGCCTGGCTGATTAGGAATATTCATACCTGTCGGCGCAGCCTTTGCAGGCGGTACCGTTTTCTTAGGCTGAGCTGCAGGTGCAACGGACGGCGGTGTCACAGGAGCAACAGGAGCAACAGGAGCTACAGGTGCAACAGGAGCTACAGGCGTTACAGGTACAGCAGGCGATGCCGCAACGGGTACCTGCTGAACAGCAGGTGCAGGTGCAGATGCATTCGTCGATGCCTGATTTACAGGCATTGGTGCAGGTGCAATACCCGCGCCATTTTCATTATTGATGCTGTCAAGTACATTTTTGAAATCATAAAACGAAAATGCCGCTGTTCCGTTGAGATAATTAATTATCTTAGCAACATGGTCACAATTTTCAGTCTGGTCAAACTGTGTGCCGAAAATAATATTTTTGAAAAATGCGTTAAAATCTATCTGCTCTGTACTTTCTTTTATTACAGGTAAACAGATAAGCTGAGTATCGCAGGTTGAAACGTCGGTATAAATATAATCAAGGTCAAGAATGATTGAATTTATATCAATCATATAATCCTCAGCAGAAATCATCGCATTAACAATTCCGCTGAATACACCCATAAGCCTTTTTTTGTTGACTACACCGCTGAAAAACTGCTTGACAGAAACCCTTGATGTGATATTGAATTTCAAAAATTTTTCAGCATCCATCTGTGTAAACACCGTCGATACAAGTCCGGGTATTTTATTATTCGTAATCATTCCGAGACTCATTGTGTCAACAGTTTCGTTCTCAGCCATTTTATAAACAAGATATGTAAATGTTCCCTGCGTCTGATATTCAAAATTATACATAGCACTTTTTCTCCTTATTATATTTTTTTGTCTTCCCACATTTTTACTTTATAACTAAGCTCGCAGTCAAATACTCCGAATCCGCCAAAATCATAAATAAATTCCTGTTCGTATTTGACTACAATAGTCAAATCACCATTCTCGACCTTACTGTCGGAAAAATCAAGATTGCTTACTCCGATAAGGTCGAAGTAATCAGCGATATCCGTCGCAGAAGCGTCTCCGGCAAGAAAAGCCATAAAGCGTTCTTCAACCTCTTCATCAACCTTGGATTCGTCATCATACCAGGCTTCAGTTGCGTTAAAAGCTCCGCCATCGCCTATAGTTGTTCCAAGCTGAAAAAGATCTGCCACAGCTCTTGATGAACTGCTCGAATTACTCATATTTGATACTGCTGATATGCTAAATCCATCCAACGACAAACTCTTTGCACTTTGCATGAGTGCGTGTGACATCATATTATGCCCCATAAAATGTACAAAAAAGCCATAGATAAACATCAGCATCATAATAAACATCGGCACGAGTATGCAGGCCTCAAGTGAAATAACGCCGCTTTCTTTATCCATTTTCATAAATAGATAAAACTCCTTTCCAAATGTTATCAATAACCTCGTGTTCTGGTGAATTTTGTCTGCAACACCGAACTGTCAAAATTCAAAAATCCAAGGACGGACTCAAGTTCAACCGAACACTCAGCATTTACAGCTGCGTATGCATTATCCATACTAAAAGCCGTACCGCCGTTGCGTTCATAATATGTCATTGCTTCCAATGCAGCCAATTTCGCAAACCTTTCCACTACATCTTTACGCTCTACTGTAAACAATATTGATATAAACATATATGTCTGATAATCCATTTGGATCAAATTGGAAACATCGAATCCGAAATCAGAAGCTGACGCTTGACTTGAATTTGTTCCGCCGGACACATCTCCCAACTGCTCATTGAGAAGATCTTCAAGTGGTCCGCCTAAAGTAAGCTCACCCAAAGCTGAGATATAGTCAACAATTCCGGAGGGTGTGCAATATGCACCTTCAAGCTTTACTGCAGGAACCGGACAATCTTCACCGCGGGGGGTGTTTACAATAAGAACGGTATCAAGAAAAGGCTCAGCAATAATCACAAGAAGATAAACAACCCAGCTTGCAATTGTGCAGGAAGCTGCCATTGTCGCAACCTCACCGTCAAGAAGAACTGTGGGAAGATTTATCAAAAGGCGTAAAAAGTAAATATCAAAAAAGCCTATTGCCTGATTTACCAGTTCAGAGCTTGTTCCGCCAAGGATATATTCAAGCTCGGCACCGACAAACATATCATCATCCTTTGCTCCGTCCAAAATCGCTCCGATTGCCGCAATCCCGCCAAAGCCGCTTTTATCGGCAGACGCCGCATTGGGTATCTGAGAGAACTCAAATCCCGTTGTTGCCTCGCCGTTAAGCTCAAGCGTTCCATCTGCTTCTGCTTCGCTGAAATCCACTGAAATATTAAAGTCGCCGCCACACGTTCTGTCCGGAAGATTATGCGTCATATATGCAACAATCAACAAAAACTCATACATTGCGGCTCCGCCTTGTCTAAACATTGAGATAGTGTCCATCAATTTGCTGACTATCCCCGTCACAATGCCTACAAGAGCGTTCACAGCATCATAAATCGCTTTAAATAACTCCGCTATTTTTTTCAAAGCTTCCAAGAAATTCAAACTGCCAAGCGACGATACAAAACCTTCGGCCGCATCACAAGCAGCGGATATTGCATCGAGAAAATCCTGATACGGATTATCGCCGTTATCCAATCTGTCCGCCGAAACATACGCATTCATATCGGCATTGTATACTACATCAAGTTTAAACATTCCTCTTATGGTATTTACAAGCTTTGTCAGAATATTTCCGGCAATATCGCTTGCACTTTCTTCAAAAGCGTCCTCCGCCGCATCAATTGCAGTTGAAAGAGCATTCTTCAGAGTGTCCAGGGACAGCGCTGAAAAATCAGGGAGATATGTATCTATTATGCCTTGAGCCACCGCAGCGGGGTCGGCACCGTCTGTAAATATTGTAGAAACAAGCGTGAGGATTTCATCTATATAACCCATACCTTCTTCAGTTATGGTATATTCTCCTGTAACAGGATCTTTTGTCACGCTCGACACAAGAGGTCCGAAATTCAATGTATCATTTACATACCCTTCCAGACTTTCGGTAAACGCATCAGTTGCAGCTTCAGCTGAATCCTTGAGTCCGTCTATCATTCCTTCAAACGCATCATCCAAAGCGTCATCAAAAGCCTGAAGCACCTGATCCAAAGCATCCCCTGTTTCTTCGATGCTTTCTTCGACATTGTCTTCAGGACCGTCTCCTGAATCAGATGAATCACTTCCGCCGTCATCATCCAACAGCGCCATCGCTGCATCTAAAGCAGTTTTAAAATTTCCATATTCAGTTACGACAGAATTAGCAGCACTGCTTATATCATTGATTTTTCCGGTAAAATCATCATATCCGTTGGCAATCTCAGTTATATCGTCAATATAAGACTCCACAAACTCTATATATCCTGCTATGCCTTCATCAGGATTTATTTCGATATTGGCATTTTTAATCCTTTCAAGCAAATCTGTGATGCTTGTTATAAAAGTTTCAGCTGAGGTTTTCAGCGCACCCGTTGCAGATATCAGCGACTCTATCGCAGTTTTTAAAGCCTCCGCTGCTTCTATCAATTCTTTGATTTTGGTAGCAGTATCAGAAACTGTACCTGCCGCATTGGTTATGTTGTTTAAAGTGTCGCTTCCTGCCGCTATCCCATCAAGAAATTCCAGCAAGTAATCAAGATTTAAATCATCCATAGCAAAAGCCATCAAATCCGTTGATTCGGCATAATCAACAATCTGCTGCTTGATAATATCAATATCCGAAAGTGCGAGGTCTCCGCTTGCGGTTGCAGTATCAGTTATTGAAACAGAACCGCCGAGCAAGGCTGTGTTATCACCAAAATAGCTTACATATGCATCAGAAATATCTGCTTCCTGAGAAATCGCATATAGTCCGAACCTGTCTTTAAGATATGTATCATAATCGGCAAGCACTGAAAGCGCTGAAGCATCCATAAGCTCATTCAATAAATTGATAGTGCTCTGGTACCTTGAAAACTCAACAAGCATACCGGCTATTGAAATTACAGGAGTTATAATTATACAGAGCAATATCGAAATTGAAGCCTGACAACTTTTTTTGATTTTTTCTTTATATTTTTTAAAAAAATTCATTTTCAATGCCTCCTCGCAATCAGCCATTCAAGAAGTTTATAAGCGCATTAAATGTTTCTTTAACGCTGTCTGAAATAGTATAAACAGAGCCTGTAACACTTTCAATAGCTTCACTTTGACTTACGACTCTTCCAAAATATCCTACAAAATTCACATAGCTTGCATATGATGTTATATCAATAATTTCAGCGCGTGATGAAGCAGAAAATGTAATTGTTGAATCATCAATGATTCCGAGAAACTCTGCAAAACCGGCAAATATAATCTCGCTTTCCGCAGAGATTGTGCAATCAACATGCATTCTTCCGATGTTATCCACTGTGATATCATATTCATCAACAGAAACGCTGTCATTTATACCGAATGACGAAAGATTCATCCTTTCCTCAACGTATGCCTCAACATCGCTCTTCCCTTCTCTTTCGAATGCAGAAATCGAAAATGAAGAACGAAACATTTTTAATGGTGCGGGAACATATTCATCATCAGTATCGCCTTGAGCCGAATCAAAGATTGTGACATCGTTTGCATCAATATCCATCTCAGTACCATTTTTCGTGAGAATATACTTGTAATTTGTTGCAGCATACGAAGCTGCCTCATTCGCAATGGTCTGCACCATAACTTTTTGATAATACATAAATCCAAGACTGAACATAGCAAAGATGATTGTAAAAACCATAAGCAGAACAATCGCAGCTTCAAGCATTATTTCTCCGGATTCGCCATCCTTTTCTAAGCGTTGTTTGATATTTATCATTCAACTCAATTCCTTTCGGATAATAATATGATCATTCAGTAAAAATTTACTTAGTCAACCTCAGCGATTCTGAGTGTGATCATTTTCCATACATACTCGGTCGGAGCTTCGGGGTCTTCCAGGCTTTCCGTGCTGATAGTTTTTATCATACACGAGCCCATTTCATTAAAGTAGTCCGCATCGTCGTACTGGCAGGGTATGACAAGGTTATTATCCATATCGATAAAGCCCCATTTTCCGTCAATGCAAACTGCTGCCAGTCCGTTTGAGAAGCTCTTTGCGTCGCTGTACTCAGGGTCAATCACAACATCGCCTTCCTCATCAACAAAGCCCCACTTATCGCCATCCTTGAAAGCGATTATTTTATCCTCGGTGCAAATATCCATATCATCGCACTCAAACTTGCCTATCTTTTCCCATTCGTCATCATAAAGGCAATATTCGCCTTCTTTTTCAGCTGCGATAATAATATCATTAGCGTTATAATAACCGTTTGAGTCAAGCTTGATTTCGTAAAACTCATCGCCGTCCTTTTCGCCTTCAACATCGATGATGAACCAATCACCGTCCTTGCATACTGCAGCGTTGCCGTCTTTAAAGGTTCCGACTGCCTCATATCCGCCGCAGACCTCCTGCGCAAACGAATCATAATATGCATAGTAATCATTGCCGACAAGCTTTGCAGGCATTCTGTCATCTGAGTATATTCCTGCCCATTCAACAAAATCCTCAAAAATACCGAGTGTTACATCATCTTCATCACGGATTCTGCCGTCCTTGGCTTCGAGGTATTTTTTGCCTTCGTCGTCTATTTTTTCTTCGTACGTGGTCATTACTCTTACTTCATCTTCATTGAACATTCCGATAAAAGCATATTGCTTATCATTATCAAGAATTCCGCTTCCCTCGCCGTCGATGACGTTCCATTTTTCCAGACCGTTGTTGTCAATCTTCATAACAGAATAGCACTCGTTAGCGAACGAAAGAAACTCATTATATTCGGTTCCCTTGAGCTGATAGCTGTATCTTACTTCGCGAATCTGCTCGTCAAGTGCGTCCTGGTCACGCTTTTCGTTTATACCGTATTCATCCACAGCGACAAGGCACTCATATGCTTCAAGATAATCATTTTTACTTACATAAAGGTCTGCAAGTACAGAAGCATAACCGTAATCTCCGGGGCTTACAGTAAGTGCCTCAACGAGAATGTCAATATAGTCCGACTTAATCTCGGGTTCTTCTTCATATGCCAGAGCATATGCGTTAATCATTTTATCCCAGACCTTCTCGTTACTGTCAATTTCAATTGCTTCCCTGTATTTACGGGTGGCACGCAAATACAGACCCATCTCACACCATTCATCGCCTGTTTTGACAGCTTCCTTATACATTTTCTTTTCCGAACCGGCATCACCCAATAATGTAAACCAACCGACAACGGTCAGTACTATCAAAATCACTACTGTAATTACACTTGACTTGCTCATAGTAAAACCCCTTAAATATTGGTTAATAATAAATACAGGATAAATCCCGCAAAAATGAAAGGTGCAAACGGAATGTGATCCTTCATCGACTTGGAACGGAATATCAGCAGAAAAACTGCAACTAAGGTGCACACGACCATTCCGAGAAACATAGAGTATAAAGCACAGGCTATTCCCGACATAAAGCCGATTGCACTGACAAGCTTCACGTCACCCATACCGAGACCGCCTTTGGAAAGAATAGAGAAAAGCAGAAGCAACAGAAGGCAGCCGAACAAGCCCGCAAGACTCATTATCAGCGTTATTTTAAATGTTGCTCTTGCAAAAAACCATTCAAACGGCAATATTACAATGCGCAAAGCTATTACAGCGGCGCACAGCACATTCGGTATTTTTTTGATTTTTCCATCTATTAAAGTTGCACCGGATAACGCCAGATATGAAATCATAAGCTTTATAAGCATTATCCAACCAACACCGTTACTTTTTAACGCAAAACAGCACAACGCCGCCAAGGCGGAAACAGCGGATATAACTACCCACTGCCCGCCTTTCAGCGAAACGATTGCTTCCCGAATTACCGCTGCATAATCAGCGCTGTTTTTCGCCGTATTATGTACTTCCTCTTCTATGGACTTTTCAGTCCTTTCATCAGAAGCATTTTCTTTGTCTGCAGCATCTGCCGAAGACAATTGCGAAGCGTTGTAGCCCTTCACAAACGAGTATGACCAGATGCACACCGCAAGCGAAAGCACAAAACACGCCAAAGCTGCAACGATAACCATAAAAAATCTCCTTTTGGGAATTAAAGCTTGTCCATCATGCTGTCCCATGCACTGGTAACTTTCTCTGTTATCTCGTCTCTGAAACCGATGAACACCACTGCGATAGCAAGAACGATAACGAGAACGATAGCGATAGAAATGAAGTTTGTATCGCCATCCTCATTATTCATAAGATTGTACAAACCCATACGAACCTTGAGGTCAAGTGCACAGAGTTTATTCTTGAGCTTCTGCATTTTTAATTTCCTCCTTTTTTTATATTTATATTACAGCGTTTATTAAACGCTCATAATAACGTACCTATTGCGCCTCCGACTACCAGAAGCATAATGCCCACAAAAATCAAAGCAGTAGGCATCAGCAACTTTGAGGCTGCCGCTTCACCCTTCTGAAGCATAATCTGTTTTTTAAGCTCCCACATTTCCGAAGACTGTGCAACAAGGAAAAGACTCAAATCCTTGCCGCCCTTTTCGGCACCCTGAACAAGCGAGCCGATAAATTTCTTTACTTCGGGGCAATTCGACAAAACGCCGAATTTGTGGTATGCTTCAACCTCGGACATACCGTTTTCGATGTTAACACAGGCATCCCTCATAAGGTCGTATATAACGCCGTCCTTGCCATATGCAATTGTGCGCCATGCATCCCTGAGAACCATACCTGAGTTTATCAGCAGTGCCATTGTCGAAACGACCTCGGGAAGCTCAGCAACACAAGCTGATTTTCTTGTCGCAAGTTCCTGGCTCATTCTCGTCATAAACATATATCCGAAAACTACTGCAAATACGCCGAGCGCAACAAGCAGAAACGGAAAATTTGCAAGACCTGCAAGAAGAAAACCGAATGTCATAAATATGTGAACAAAGGTTATTGTCTGCGCCCAAACCAGAGTAGCATAGTATTCAGCATACTGCGGTTCGTAGAGAAGCTTTGCCTGAGCCACAAGCGTATCACGGATTTTTCCGTCAAATTTCAGAATCTTGCCGTAGCTCCACGCAAGACCTACTGTATAAAGCCCGTTTAAGGGAAAATCCCCGACATCAAGACCGACGAGCATACCTTTATATTTTCCGCCTCTTGCAGCCTGAACTGCAAACATTATTGTAAGAAGCGTTCCGATTGCCAATAATACGAGTCTCACAAGCTTACTCCTTTATATTCATAATTTTCTGTCCCAATATATATGAAACCACGAAAAATCCGATTGCAATAGTTGTCATTATAATTCCCAGAGGTGAAGCAAAGCTTTCCGCAAAATCACTACTCATCGATTTCATCATAAAGGCAATGAAAATCGGAATTACATTCATTACAAGCATCTGCATTTTATTGGATGTGATTTTTGTTTCAATTTCATCGTTGATAACGATTTTTTCACTTATGATATCAGCGGTTCTTGCAATAATCTCTTTAAGATTACCGCCTGTACGGTAGCAGGTAGAGAAAACAATGGCAAAGTTTGATATTTCCTCGCAACCGCTTCGCTCTCCGAAAAGCCTGAGTGCTTCTTCAACCTCAATATTGTTCTGAACACAACCTAATATTTCCTTGGTTTCAATAACAATATAGGCCTCGGACGAATACTGGGACTCCAGATCCTTGCAGGCGTTTACAATCGAATCGTTAACGTTCATACCGCTCGACATTGAGTTTGACAGTGAACTCAGAAAATCTCTGAACTGGAATTTCAGCTTGGAGATTCTTTTTTTCCTCAGCGATTCATTGAGTATCGGCATAAATAATTTTACGGAAATCAGACCGATTGCGATGAAGATTATCGTATTGCTGATAACCGTCGCAGCTGTTGCTTCGCCGCCTTTTTTGAAAAGTCCGCCGTAGAATATAAGCCCGACAGCGCCGCCGACGCTGAGTATCAGCGCAAAATAAAGCAGCTTTTCCGTTGCGGTCATTTTATAAACTCTATAATTCAGAACCGAATTGTTTATCGGAGAAAGAAAATACTGCGGTTCGTCAATTTGATTTTTCTTGCTCATATGTACATCCTCATATTTCTGTTTTAATGCCGGACAGCCTCAGCTTGAAGTCGTTCTGCATTTTGTTCTTTGTTCGGTTAAGAGAACCCGAAACCTTTTCGAGTGTTGTGTTTTCGTCTTCTTCAAAAACATAAAGCGGATTCAGAATAATCTGACCGTCCTTGAAGCCGACAACCTCGGTAATCTCCATGGTTTTTCTTGATTTGTCCCTAAGACGGGAAAGGTGAACGATGATATCGACAGCCGATGCAATCTGCTGTCTGATAGCCTCAAGCGGCAAGCCTGCCGCGCCCTGAAGAACCATTGTTTCCAGACGGGAAAGCATATCCTGCGTGGAGTTTGCGTGACCTGTCGAAAGCGAACCGTCGTGACCGGTGTTCATTGCCTGAAGCATATCGAGAGCCTCACCGCCACGAACCTCACCGACAACTATTCTTTCAGGTCTCATACGAAGTGATGACTTAATAAGATCCCTGATAGTAATTTCGCCTGCGCCGGAAGCGTTTGCATTTCTCGTTTCAAGGCTGACAAGGTTTTCTACGCCGGTAATCTGAAGCTCAGCCGAGTCCTCAATAGTAATAACACGCTCATCTTTAGGAATGTAGTTGGAAAGAGCGTTAAGAAAAGTCGTTTTACCAGAGCCTGTACCGCCGCAGATGAAAATGTTGTATTTTGCTTTTACAAGAAGCTCTAATTTATCAGCAATTTCCTGTGTGATAGAGCCGTATTTGATAAGCCTTTCAATTGTCATCGGCGTTTTAGAGAATTTACGGATTGTAAGCGTAGGACCACAGAGTGCAATCGGCGGAAGAACTACGTTAACACGGGAGCCGTCGGGCAGACGTGTATCACATATCGGGTTTGCCTGGTTGACCTCACGTCCCGCAAGACCTACGATACGCTGGATGATATCTTCAAGTCTGCGCTGACTTTCAAACTTTCTGTCAAGCTTGAAAAGACGTCCGTTTTGCTCTATAAATACATTATCAGGACCGTTAATCATAACCTCGGTGATCGTATCATCATTGATGATTGTATCAAGAAGACCGAAGCCTCGGATTGAGCTGTAAACCTGCTGAACAATTGAAACACGCTGGTTTATCGAGCAATATTCACCGCCGATACGCTCAAGGACGAGCTCTTCAACCTTTTCTTCAAGCTCTTCATCGCTCATCTGGCTCAAAGGCAGATAATCCGTTACATACTGTTTTAATTCTTTTACAAACTGCTGTTCACGTTCGCTATTCATCTAATCACCGTCTAAAATATAATAATCACTTGTTTTAAGCCATTTTGTCAAACATATCCATGGTTGAAAGCTGCGAAGCAACCTGCGAAGGGCCTGCGTGCTCATATCTGGGTGCGCCGCCTATATTTGTGATTGAAATATCACCAAGGCTCTTGCCGGTTTTGTTACTGAACTTATTATAAGCAAGACACAGGCGGGCAACCACGGAATAATCAAGACTCTGCTCCATAATTGCAATCGAGTTATATGCGCTCACAGTCTTTGCGTTTGCCACATCGGAACCGTCGGTAGCCCAAACAACCGAATGCGCCTGACGGTAAAATTCAAGGCGGTTCTTGCTCAGCTCAAAGTCGATATCAATGATTATATAATCATACGAGCCGGTAAGCCTGAGCTCGGAAATAAGCTGTGAAATATCTTCATTGCTGAGCTCCAAAACATCAAGTGCAACCTTCGGCTGTGCAAAGTAATAAACTCCCGATTGCGCCTGTCTTACAGAGCTTTCGAGCTTGAGTGAAAGGTTTGATTTTTTGCTCTTGAGAGCGAAAACAATGTCGCTCATATCGAACTGACCCTGCGCATCAAAGAAAATATCGGTCGTTCCGAACTTTTCAAGATTAAGATAAAGTGTCCTTGCACCTCTTGCGGCGTATCGCATCGCACAGGCAACAGCAAGCGAGGATGTTCCCGTGCCGCCGCAGGGAGATGAGAAAACAAGAATTTTGCAGGCGGCATCGCTTGATTTGAGTCCCGAAATGCTTCCTGCCTTTTCGGAGTATACGCTGAGTATCTGTTTGTATATCAAATCCGCTTTCTGGAACTTGCAAATTGCGCGTTGTTCCTTGATGCTTTCAATGTCTGCCGAATCAACAAAGTATGCAAATCCACATCTTTTGGGAAGCTTTGCAACATCTATATCAAAAATATCGCTCGAAATAAATACATCAATCTTGGATGATTCCAATGTTGAAATTGCAACCTCATAATCCGTAAAAGAGTAAATTTCGAGCTCATCAGCATATTTGGCACCGAATGACGATACTATTCGACTGAGATAATTCTTATCATTTTCGAGTATGGCAAGTCTGATTTTCATGGTTTTCTCTCCTCACAATATCCGTATTTATGCATAAAATCACACTGCGAAAAGTACGGTTTTTCCTCAATTCACAGCAATGTGCATTTCATAATTTCACGCATATAATTATATAACAAATAATGCAAAAAAGCAACATTTTACCGCGATAAAATTCAATATACGACCAAAAACGTCATTTTGAACAATAAAATGTACATTTTTCCATCACATTTATAACTTTTTGTTTCTGTTTTTTCAACGGTTGATTTGTTAAAAAAGCCGTCCCGAAAGGCTTTGTTTTTTTGCATAAAAATGCATAAAAAACAAGCCCTGCCAAACAAATTGGCAAGGCCTTGAAATTCCATTAATTTTCTTTAATCAAACCGACTCAATCACGCTGACGATATCGCTCGTGAGCTTTTTGCAGACATCCTCGCACGAGGCTTCTGCCATAACACGGATAAGAGGTTCCGTTCCGCTGACACGAACCAGAATTCTCCCCGAATCTCCAAGCTCGTCACAGGCATTTTGAATTGCCGATTTTACACGTTCATCAGAAAGCACACGCTCTTTATCGTCAACCCTGACGTTGACAAGCACCTGCGGATATTTTACAAAGGGCTTGGCAAGCTCGCTAAGAGGCTGTTTCGAGGCAATCATAACCTCCATCATCTTCAATGCCGTAATGATTCCGTCGCCCGTGGTCGCATATTTGCTGAAAATGATATGTCCCGACTGCTCACCTCCGAGTCTGTGGCCATTTTTATGCATACATTCGTAAACATACTTATCACCGACATCGGTTTTTTCATAGCCTATTCCCGCATTGTCAAATGCCTTGTAAAGCCCGAAATTCGACATAATTGTAGTCACAACGGTATTGTTGAGCAGTTTTCCCCTGTTTTTCATATAAACGCCATATATGTAGAGAATTGCGTCACCGTCGATAAGCTCACCGTTTTCATCAACGGCAAGGCAGCGGTCAGCATCGCCGTCAAAAGCAAAGCCTGCATCGCAGCCGTTTTCTTTGACAAAAGCCTGCAAATACTCAATATGGGTAGAGCCTGCGTTTTCGTTTATATTAAGTCCGTTGGGGCTTGCGTTGATAACAAGCGTCTGAGCGCCAAGAGCGTCAAAGATATTCTTTGCAATCATCCACGCACTTCCGTTGGCACAGTCCAGAGCGATTTTCTTACCCCTGAATGAATATACCGCCAGAGAAATCAGATATCCGACATAGCGGTTTCTGCCTGCGCTGAAATCCTGCGTAAAGCCGATTTCGTCACGCTGTGCAAAAGGAAGATCATTTCCGTCAACACCAAGCGCTTCAAGATCGCCGTCGATATATTTTTCAACGAGGCATATTGTTTCTTCTTCCATTTTTTCGCCACGGCTGTTTAAAAGCTTGATGCCATTGTCATAATACGGATTATGGCTTGCAGAAATCATAATTCCGCAGCAGAAATTCTCCGTCCTGACAACATAGGAAACCGAAGGCGTTGTCGTAACGTGGAGAAGATAGGCATTTGCGCCCGAAGCCGTAAGGCCTGCGCAGAGTGCATCTTCAAACATATAGCTTGAACGGCGGGTATCCTTACCGATGACCACCTTGCATTCGCCTTTGAAATGCTTGCGGCAATACCAGCCCAAAAACCTTCCGACTTTAAAAGCGTGCTCAACGTTAAGCGTGACATTGGCCTCGCCGCGGAAGCCGTCGGTCCCGAAATATTTTCCCATAATGATTGATGTCTCCTGTTTGATTTTTAGTTATTATGCATTGCCGAGAAATGCAGCGCCGATGATACCTGCATCGTTACCGAGCTTTGCAATTACAATTTCGGTATTTTTCTTGCTGTTTTTTGTATAGACATTCTGCGCAACAAGTGCTTTTACGGGCAGAAGAAGTGTATCGCCTTCATTGCAGACACCGCCGCCGATGCAAAGAACATCGGGCTGGAAAATATTGATTGTGTTTGTAATGCCCATTGCAAGATATTTGATATATTTATCAACAACTGCCTTTGCAGTCTTGTCGCCTGCACGCATTGCATCAAACGAAGTACGTGCGGTAACCCTTGAGCCGTGTTCGTTTGAAATCTGCCACATCGCGCTTTCCTTATCCTGCTCCATAGCTTCCTTTGACATACGGATAAGACCTGTTGCGGAAGAGAACACCTCAAAGCAGCCCTTCATACCGCAGGTACAGTCAGGGCCGTCAACCTCGATTACCATATGACCGATTTCAGCACCTGCGCAGTTTGAACCTGCATAGATTTTGCCGTCGATGATAATTCCGCCGCCGACTCCTGTTCCAAGAGTAATACATACAGCATTTTTAGCGCCCTTTGCGGCACCTGCAACAAATTCGCCGTATGCTGCGGCATTTGCATCGTTTGCAAGATATACGGGCTTGTTGATTTTTTTCTTTATATACTCAGCCATAGGAACATCCTTGAAGCCGAGGTTGTTTGCATATTCAATAACGCCGTTTTCGTTGTCGGCAATTCCCGGTGTGCCAATGCCTATCCACTCGATATCATCAATTTTAAGGTTTGCCTTTGCGATTGCTTCGATTGCACAATCGCCCATATCTGCTGCAATTTCTGCAGCGGGTCTGGGGCAGTTTGTTTTTTTGCTTGCCTTGGAAAGAATGTTGTAATTTTCATCAACAACGCCTGCAACGATATTTGTTCCGCCAAGGTCAATTCCTACATAATATTTCATAATATGTTACCTCCTATAAAAGATATACTTAAATTTTATATTTTCAGATTTTTGTCAGAATGCAGATGCATTTTCCGCTGATTTTATATCGGGTATCCGCGCTTACAAAAACGCTGTCACCCTTCCTGAATTCTATTTTCTGACCGTCGCATTCTATTATACCCTGTCCATCAATAAAAAGCAAGCTGTTAAATGTCGATTCATCGGCAAAAAGCTCGGCTTCTGTTTCGATTTTGAGTTCCGAAACATCAAAATATTCACATCTTGCGAGCATTCTTGTGCAAACGCCGTTCACACACACAGCCTCACCGCAGTTTTTCAGCGGTGCCGTTTTAAGATTTGTAACATCCAGAGCCTTTTCGATATGAAGTGCTCTGGGCTTGCCGTCGGCACCAACCCTGCCATAGTCATAAACTCTGTATGTGGTATTTGAGTTCTGCTGAATTTCAGCGATTAAAATGCCCTTGCCGATTGCGTGCAGCGTGCCTGCTTCAATAAAGAAAACATCACCCTTATTTACCTTGACTTTATTCACAACCTCAAGCAGAGTATTATTCTCTATACGCTGTGCGAATTCTTCCTTTGAGATTTCCCTGTCAAAGCCATAAATCAGCTCAGCGTTTTCCTCACAGTCAACGATATACCACATCTCGGTCTTGCCGTATTCGCCCTCAACGCGCATTGCATATTCATTATCGGGATGAACCTGCACGGAAAGATTATCATAAGCATCGATAAGCTTAATCAGAATCGGAAAATTTTCAAACCTTTGGCAATTCGTTCCCATAGCCTGCGGGTGTTCACTGACATATTGCGAAAATCCCATTTTGTCAAACTCTCCGCCGCAGATTATGCTTTCGCCGTCACTGTGGACAGAAAGTTCCCAGCTTTCTGCAAGCGGAGTCATATCGGTATTTTTGAAAAAATCCGTTTTAAGACGGCTCCCCCCCCAGATATAGTCCTTGAATGCGGGTGATAGTTTAAATATACTCATAGTCAGTTTTCCTTATTTTATTGTTTTTCCCAAAAATAAAGCGGCAAAAGTGCCGCTTTATTATTAGCTTTTATCTTCTGCGTCTGTCGCGCATAGAATCGCTCGTGATACCGCGTTTTGCCATATCCTTCGCAAATTCAGCGTCGATTTTTGCTTTTTTCTTTTCTTCCTTCTCAAGCCTCTTCTGCTCAGCCCTTGACAGCGGTCTGTCAGGCTCGCTCTTCTGAACACGCTCAAGTTTGCGCTTTTCGATCTCTGTCTTGGACATCGGCTTGTATTCCTTGAACGCAGGAACAACAACCTCAGGCTCTTCCTCGACAGGCTCATCAATCGTTTCAATACCCTGCATCTTGTTAAGCGCCTTTTCCACATCCTCAAGCGAAGTGATCACCGGCACAGGAGCTGCATCCTCAACAGAATCTGCAACAGCAGGTCTTGAAGACGCAAACGAAGGTACTGCAATGATATCATCATCAATAGCGTTCGTGGTCATTCTTATATTGGGGCGTGACGGTGCCGTATCCATCGATGTTATAACAGGTCTTTCCACATCGGACATTGTGCTTGCTTCGCTAAGCGGCGGAGCAGACACCGACTTGTCAAGAGGAGCAACCACAGGCTTCTTTGCAACAACCGGTGTAGGATTTACGACAGATACACTCGGAATTTCAGGCATTACTGGTGCTGTATTCACAACGGGCACACTCGGAATCTCGGGCATTACAGGTGCTGTATTCACAACAGGCACGCTCGGAATCTCGGGCATTGCAGGTGCTGTATTCACAACGGGCACACTCGGAATCTCGGGCATTACAGGTGCTGTATTCACAACGGGCACACTCGGAATCTCGGGCATTGCAGGTGCTGTATTCACAACAGGAACACTCGGAATTTCAGGGACCTTGAACTCTTCAACAGAAACAGCCGCAGCGGGCTTTCTCGACATAGGAGTTCCGATTATAAAATCATCCAAATCATCAAAATCAAGAGGCTTGGATTCTTTCTTCTTGGGCCGCAAATCCTCAAAATCAGAAAAATCTATCATATCGACAGGCTTTTTCTCTTCCTTTACAGGCTCGGGCTCAATAATAGGAGCCGTCGGAGGTTCAATGATATCTATACCCGGAATGTTTATGGGTGCCACGGTAGGCGTGGGCTTAGGTACTTCGTTTGTCACCTCGGATACAAAGCCTGTCGGCTGAGGTGCAACGATATCTATTCCGGGAATGTTTATGGGTGCCACGGTAGGTGTGGGCTTAGGTTCTTCGTTTGCGACTTCGGATACAAAGCCTGTCGGCTGAGGTGCAACGATATCAATTCCGGGAATGTTTATAGGTGCAATTCCGCTGATTGCTGATTGCTGCACTGCGGGAGTTTCAACTACAGTTTCGGTTACAACTTCCTGAGCATTCTCTTCCTGAACAACTTCTGCTGCGGCTTCTTCATCCTTCGCAGTAACTTCTTCATTTTTTGTGCCGAAGGGATTATCATTTCCGTATTTACGCAATGACTTGGGAATAAACTCACCATTGACTTTGAAGTCTTCCTTGGGCTTGTCATTTTTTGCGGCCTTTTCAGGCTGATTCTTCGCAACAGGTCTGGGCGCAGTATAGTTAGTTTTTGTTTCGGGAGCAGGAATATAATCAACAGACTTAGCGGCCTGCTTTGATTTCTTGCGTTCTTCCTTACGCTCCTGAGCCATCTGCTTATTACTTTCCTTGATCATTTTCATAGCAAGGACTTCTTTGCATCTGTCGCATGTAAGCTCTTTGATATCGTGCATTTCCTTGCCGAGAGCAAAAAGCTTCGCAGCATCGGGCGTTGAATATTTAATGCCACATGCTGTCTTTTTTGTATTGTCCGTTCCGTGAACGTCTTCATTTTTTAATGAGTTTACAAGATAGAAAGCCATAAAACTCCTCCTGATTCTCTACGCATACATTTACTACATTATACAACACTATGAAAACATTTTCAAGAGGTTTTTGTGATAATTTGATGATAATTTGCAGAGTCAAAAACAAATTTCGTGCAAATACACAAAAACATATTGAAAATTTATACACAAATCACAAAAATTTATGCTTCAAGTATGCGTATAATATCGCAGTACAGATACAACGAACCAAAAATCACGACAGTATCGCGAAAATTGCCGAGAATAAGCGCATTCTCAAGCGTGCTTGTATATGCGCAGGTGCCGTTTTTGCGGAAAATATCTGCAAGAATATCTCTTTTTATCGCATTGGGATGGAAAGAATCGATACAGATAGCGCTTTCAAAGCAATCGGCGATAATTGAAACAGTACTTTGTACATCCTTAGTATCGAGCATTCCGACAACGGCAATTTTCTTGCCGTTTATCTTCAGAAGTGTTTGCTTCAGCTTTTGGGCGGCATCCGGGTTATGCGCGCCATCAAAATAAACGATAGGGTTATCCAGAAGCTTTTCAAACCTTGCACGCACCATCGCTTTTTTTATGCCGCATTTTATATTTTCGCAGGATATATTATAGTACTGTGACAAATGCAAAAGTGCTTCTATTGCGCACAAGGCGTTATAATACTGATAATCACCCGTCATCGAAAGCTCATATTCTGTGCCTTTATATAAAAAACTGCTTTCTGACAGGATTTGGAAATTTTCGGGCACTATCAGCTTTGCGCCGACATTTTCAGCATAGCCCTTTATCGTTTCGATAACATCAAAGCTGTTTTGCGATGAAACCACGGCTGTGCCGCCCTTTTTGATGATGCCTGCCTTCTGCAGGGCAATTTCGTTTTCGGTATTGCCTAAAATATCAGTGTGGTCGAGCGAAATTGAAGTTATCACGCTTACTTTCGGGCAACCGATAACGTTTGTGGCATCAAGCGCACCGCCAAGACCTGCTTCCAAACAGACTATATCGACCTTTTCATCAGCAAAATAAAGCATTGCAATTGCAAAAATAATTTCAAACTGCGAATAGCTTTCATCATCTGCCATTTGCTTTACGATATCGGCATAGAAGGCAACCTTTTCCTTTGGGATATTTTTGCCGTTTATGCGTATTCTGTCTTCAAATTCGACAATATACGGCGAAGTGAACTGTCCTGTTTTATAGCCTGAATCAATAAGGGCGCAGGATATCATTTCTGTCACGGAGCCTTTGCCGTTTGTGCCTGCAATATGAACAAAGCTGAGGGAGCTTTGCACATCCCCCAGCTTTTTCATCAAGCTTTTTATTCTGTTAAGATTTTCAATCGGTTTGCCCGATTTTGAAAAGGAATTTATAAATTCCATAGAAGCTTTATAATCCATAATTATCCAAGCTCTGCAATGCTCTTTTCAATCTTGTTGAGTCTGTCTTCTGCCTTGATGAGCTTCTCTCTTTCCTGATTTACAAGTGCTTCGGGAGCTTTTTCAAGGAAGCCCGGATTCGAAAGCTTGCGGCTGATGATTTCGATATCCTTCAAAGCCTTATCCTTTTCCTTGGCAAGACGTGCAAGTTCTTTTTCTGTATCAATAAGCTCAGAAAGCGGAATGAAGATTCTTGCACTTTCGGTAACGGCTGTTGCGCATTTTTCGATTGAAACCTTTTCGGAAGCTTCAATTCCGTTTGCGCCGCTGAGCTTTTCAAAGAACATTGCGCAGGATGTGAACAGTTCAATGTCGGCGGTTTCGATGTAGAGCTTTGCCTTTGTTGAATTCGGAACATTCATTTCTGTTCTGATATTTCTTACAGCCTTGATAGCACCGATAACCTTTTCAAAATCGTTCATAGCGCCTTCAAAGCCTAAATCCGCGTTATATTCAGGATATTTTTCGAGCATGATAAAGCTCGCAGAATCGGTCAGGTTCTGCCAGAGTTCTTCAGTGATATAGGGCATAAAGGGATGCAGCAGCTTGAGAGCTCCCTTGAGTACCCACACAAGCACTTTCTGAGCATTTTCCTTATCCTTACCGCCTGCAAAAATGCGGGGCTTGGAAAGCTCAATATACCAGTCGCAGTAATAATCCCAGATAAAGTCATAAATCTTGGAAACAGCAATGCCAAGCTCGTATTTATCAAGATTATCGCAAACCTCTTTAACTACGGAGTTGAACTTGCCGATAATCCATTTATCCTCGATATTGAGCGTTTCAGGCAAGCCTGTATCTTCAAAATCTTCGGGAAGATTCATCATTACATAACGTGAAGCGTTCCACAGCTTGTTTGCAAAATTACGGGAAGCGATAACCTTTTCATCCATAAAGCGCATATCGTTTCCGGGGCTGTTGCCTGTAACAAGAGTAAGACGAAGCGCATCGGCGCCGTAGTTATCGATAATATCAAGCGGGTCGATACCATTGCCCAGGGATTTTGACATTTTTCTGCCCTGTGCATCACGCACAAGACCGTGAATAAGTACAGTATCAAACGGAGTTTTGCCCATATATTCAAGGCCTGAGAAAATCATTCTCGAAACCCAGAAGGTTATAATATCATAGCCTGTAACAAGTGTTGATGTGGGGTAGAAATAGTCAAGATCCTCAGTGTTTTCGGGCCAGCCCAGAGTTGAGAAGGGCCACAATGCCGATGAGAACCATGTATCGAGTGTATCTTCATCCTGGCGCATTTTCTTGCCGCACTTGGGGCAATATACTTCTGTTTCCTTTGAAACCACTGTTTCTTCGCAGTCGTCGCAGTAGAACGCAGGAATTCTGTGTCCCCACCAGAGCTGGCGGGAAATACACCAGTCACGAATATTTTCCATCCAGTGGAAATAAATCTTTTCAAAGCGTTCGGGAACGAATTTTGTGTCGCCCGATTTTACGCATTCGATTGCAGGCTCTGCCAGAGGCTTCATTTTTACAAACCACTGCTTTGAAACCCAGGGCTCGACCGTTGTTGAACAGCGATAGCAGGTGCCTACGTTATGGCTGTGAGGCTCTACCTTGACAAGAAGTCCGAGTTCTTCAAGCTCGGCAACAATATTCTTTCTTG
Organism: Oscillospiraceae bacterium; assembly: GCA_017435565.1. Lineage (GTDB taxonomy): Bacteria > Bacillota > Clostridia > Oscillospirales > Ruminococcaceae > RGIG3077. The sequence continues at coordinate 83,275 of JAFSEU010000031.1, forward strand.
CTTCATATCTTTCCTGTCCGCAGTATTTTCCGCCGTTTTCGTTAATTACTGCGTGCTCGTCCATAACGTTGATTATGGGTAGATTGTGGCGCAGACCGACTTCGAAGTCGTTAGGGTCATGTGCAGGTGTAATTTTTACAACGCCTGTTCCGAAATCCATTTCAACATATTCATCGGCAACTACGGGAATTGCACGGTTTACTATAGGAAGAATTACATTCTTGCCGACAATATCCTTATATCTTTCATCCTTGGGGTGAACAGCTACAGCGCTGTCGCCAAGCAATGTTTCGGGACGGGTTGTTGCAATTTCAACAAAGCCTGAGCCGTCTTCAAGAGGATATTTAATGTGCCAGAAATTGCCCTGCTGTTCCTCATGTTCAACCTCGGCATCGGAGATTGATGTGCAGCATTTGGGGCACCAGTTTACAATTCTTTCGCCCTTATAAATAAGACCTTTTTCATAAAGTCTGACAAAAACTTCCTTAACGGCATTTGAGCAGCCTTCATCAAGAGTAAAGCGTTCTCTTGACCAGTCACACGAAGAACCGAGCTTTTTAAGCTGTTCGACAATTCTTCCGCCGTATTTTTCTTTCCAGTCCCATGCGCGCTCCAAGAAGCCCTCTCTGCCGATATCATCCTTGGTGACGCCTTCTTTGCGCATCGCCTCAACAATTTTAGCTTCGGTTGCGATAGATGCGTGGTCTGTTCCGGGAAGCCACAAAGTGCAGTATCCCTGCATTCTCTTGTATCTTACAAGAATATCCTGCAAGGTTTCATCAAGGGCGTGTCCCATATGAAGCTGACCCGTAATGTTCGGAGGGGGAATTACTATTGTATATGGGGTAAGGCTGCGATCAATTGTAGCCTTGAAGCAGTCGTTTTCCATCCAGAGTCCATATATTCTGTCCTCAAAATCGCCGGGGCTGTAAAGCTTGTTAAGCTCTTTCATTTCAGTTTGCACCTCTCAAAAGTCATAATTTTACATATTAACCATTATACAATACTTTTTTTGAATTTGCAATAGGTTTTTACTCATAATATGCGCAAAGTTGCGTCACAAACAGCAAATCCCCCTGTAAAAAGGGGGATTATACCGTAATTTATTATAAAAGTTCGGAATGCTTATTATACGGGATATACAGCAGGGTCGCTAAATCCAAGAACCATATAATCCGCTCCTGTATCATCACCCCAAAGGTCGATACCGTACATAAGCCAGATGTTTCCGCTTTGTGTATCGTACCAGTTATATTCAGCTCTGTATCCCCATTCATCCTTGCCCTCGGCAACTATATCCGTTTCTATTCCTTCACCGTATTTATCGGTTATCGTTACCGACAGTTTTCCGTATACTTCGGCAAGCTCTTCTTCCTTGCAGCAACTGTAATTCCATTGACCGTCTGAGGATATCTTCACTCCTACATATATGCCGTAATTGCACAACGCACCTGCCTTGAATTCAAAAAACATAACAGAAGGCTTATCGATTCCCAAATCGGGTATACCGTCACCATAAATATAATGATAATCAATTTTGACATCATTACTTCCGTCAGACCATAAAGAATATTCACCGTAATCCGATTCCGAATCAGGAGCTCCCATCAAAGCAACCACATCACTCTCGGTCATACCGAAGTACACTCCGTCGATAAGCCCTTCACAAGACGAGGCGTTTATCTGATCATAAAGCGTTTCAAGCTCTTCGTTATCTCCAAGCTCCTCAATTGCGGTTGAAAGAATGTCCAATGCGCCATCGTAGTCATCCTGACCGACAAGCACGTTCACATCCTCGGTCACTTTTTGCACAAAGGCATCTTCAAGTCTGCCGTGCAAGTCGGCAAGTTCTGCATTTTCAGGGTAATCATCACATAAACCGTCAACAAGATACTTTGCGTCGTTATATGCATAAATATCAAAAGCCTCATCGACTTTAGTCAGCGCATATTCAACAACCATTGTATTCACTTGCGACTCAAAATCAGCATATGTTTCTTCGTCGAGATATTCGGAATACCAATCAAGATAATATGACGCATAATAGAAATCCTCGTCGTCTATATATCCCATAATCATAGCGGTAATAGCATCGGAAATCATTGCATCAAGCTCTTCGATTCTTTCCGTTATCGCTTCGTTATCGGCATATTCCTCCCTGTAATAATCCAGCGAGGACGCCGCACTGTCATAATATCCGTTTTCAATATCAAACGCAACGCCGTCAAGGTACTGACCAACCTCTTCGACCTGACATTCCTCGATTTTTTTCTGTGCATCATCATAATTACTGTCACGCTCATCGACAAGTTCAAAGTACGAAGCTGCCAAGCTGTAATCCCCGTCATCCATATAATCAAGCGCATCCTCATAGCTCTGCTTCGACACGAAAGCTGTCTGCCACTCTGAATAATATTCCTCATAGTCGTCCTCGTCAACATCCGTATCTTCAAGAAGCTCTACAAGGTCCTCAATATCATCTTCATCATACTCGCCTTCATAGCATTTATCGGCGATGTCCTCATAGCGGTCTTCCATTTCATCGGCAAATTCATCGCAGATGGCATCTTCTTTATTTGTGCCGTCGATTTCCTCGTCATAATAATCATATGCTCCCTTGAAATCGCCTGAATCCACAAGCCTGAGAAGCTCCTCAGATTTGTCTTCGCACGCTGTCATTGTGCCTGCGCATAGCGCAAGAACCGCAATAAGTGCCGTTGTTTTTTTGAGTTTCATAAATTTTTGCCCTTTCTGTCGTACTGCCGTACAATTCAAAAAAACGTTGTTCATAAATATATATTCATTCTATATCATTTGTCATAAAATGTCAATTACAGCAATACGGATTTGATGTTATATCGTAATATTTTTGTAACTGTGATGTAAATTTAACTGCAATTTCTTGATATAGAGCGAAGTGTGTGGTATAATGTTAATTAGGAAAGTATCAACAAAGCGACGCGTTTCGCACTAAAAGGAGAGCTTTACATATGAACGACCGCACAACTCCGGATATCAATCCAAACGAAAATGAAAATATCCAGCGTCCCGATTTTCCTATGCTTGAGGGCTATGAGCCCATTGTTGACCCGGATGATGTGGTTGAAATCTTTATTGAGCCCACTTCACCGACAGCAACAACAGCACAAAACGATGAAGACAGAAAGAAAAAGCTTTTGCTCCTTCTGTTTCTGATTTTGATTATCATACTGATTTTTGCAACAATAACAATAGGCTTGGGCAGAAAAAAGGACAATGACGACGGTGACAACAGCAAGCTCACTGTCAGCGCTATGGCAAGTTCTGACGATGAAGACGAAACATCTTCCGAAGCAGAGACATCGACAACAACAAAAGCACAAACCACAACCATTGCCGCAGCCACAACTACAACCACCGCAAAAGCAACGAGCGCCGCAGCCACTGCAACAACAGCGATATCAACAACGACTTCTGCAACAACAACTTCAGCGACAACAACCACGCCTTCGTCAACAACGACCGCAGTTACTGCTGCATCAACGACCGCTGTGACTCCTGCCGCAACGCAGGCAGCAACCACAACAAAAGCAACTCCCGCCGCAACGCAGGCAACGGCTGCTGCCACAACCAAAGCCACGACCAAGGCAACTACCAAAACCACAACAAAGGCAACAACGACTACTGCAAAAGCAACAACCACCAAGGCCACTACTACAACTGTTCCGAATTATACTGTGACAATTGAATGTTCAAATTGGGTCAGAGGAACAACTGATTTCACCTATACATTAAGCAACGGCAAAACCGGTTCAATTTCCGTCAGCTCGGGTTCATCAGCATCATTCACGGTTCCTCAGGGTGTTTCGGGCACAATTTCATGGAACACAATGTGGGGGTCAACAGAGAGCTATTCTCTCAGCGCCGTTACAGGAAATGTTTCTCTCACCTACAGCGGATGGCTATATTAAAACGGATTATATCAACAATATTTTTCAATTAAAACGAAGTGCAACAAAAAGCATGATAGCATATTAAAAACACATTATTTATGTTATGGACAAATTCAAATTAGTATCACCCTACAAGCCGACGGGCGACCAGCCCGAGGCAATTGACAATCTGGTAAAGGGTCTGCAAAACGGAAACCGTATGCAGACTCTTCTTGGCGTTACAGGCTCGGGAAAGACTTTTACAATGGCGAATGTGATTGAAAAAATCAACAAGCCGACGCTTGTGCTCGCACCCAACAAAATTCTTGCCGCACAGCTGTGCTCGGAATTCAAAGAGTTTTTTCCCGAAAATGCAGTAGAATACTTTGTATCCTATTATGACTACTACCGCCCGGAAGCATATATCCCCAGTACTGACAGCTATATTGAAAAGGATTCTTCAGTCAATGATGAAATTGACAAGTTGCGCCATTCGGCAACAAGCGCCCTGGCAGAGAGGAAGGATGTAATCATCGTAGCGAGTGTTTCGTGCATATATTCGCTGGGCGATCCTGAGGATTATCGCTCGATGATGGTCTCGGTCAGACAGGGAATGGAAATGTCACGGGACGAATTGATTGCAAATTTAACAAAAATACAGTTTGAACGCAATGATATGAACTTTACCCGAAACAAATTCAGGGTGAGGGGCGATACGGTCGAGATTTTCAGGTCCGATTCCAACGACAAGGCTATCAGAATTGAGTTTTTTGGCGATGAAATAGACCGCATCAGCGAGATAAATGTGCTCAACGGCGAGGTTCTGGCTGTTGTTTCACACGCAGCTATTTTCCCTTCGTCGCATTATATCGTAAGCTCGGACAAGCTCAGCGACGCTATTGACGATATATATGCCGAGCTTGAGGAAAGAGTCAGATTCTTTGAGGACAACGGAAAACTTATTGAAGCACAGCGCATTTCTCAGCGCACAAATTATGATATGGAAATGCTGCGCGAAATCGGATTTTGCAGCGGAATCGAAAATTATTCGAGGGTTCTGGCAAGACGCGCACCCCATTCAACCCCATACACTCTGCTCGACCATTTGCCCGACGACTTTCTGCTGCTGATTGACGAAAGCCACGTCACGGTGCCGCAGGTCCGCGCTATGTATGCAGGCGACAGAGCAAGAAAGGAAACGCTTGTTGAATACGGCTTCCGTCTGCCGAGTGCATTTGACAACAGGCCTCTTAAATTTGAAGAATTTGAAAAGCATATGAATAACGTTGTATTTGTCAGTGCAACTCCCGGGGATTACGAAAAGCAGCATTCAACACAGACTGTCGAGCAGGTTATCCGTCCGACAGGACTTGTTGACCCGGAAATTATCGTAAAACCGGTTGCAGGGCAGATTGAAGACCTTGTTTTTGAAATCAACGAGCGTGCAAAAAAGGACGAAAGGGTTCTTATAACGACGCTGACAAAGAAAATGGCTGAGGACCTGACAACATATTTCAAAAACCTCGACATCAGAGTAAGATATATGCACCACGACATTGACACCATTGAGCGTATGGAGATTATACGTTCGCTGCGCTTGGGCGAATTTGATGTTCTTATAGGAATCAACCTTTTAAGAGAAGGCCTCGACATTCCCGAAGTTTCGCTTGTGGCAATTCTCGACGCTGACAAGGAAGGCTTTCTGCGAAGCGAACGCTCACTTATACAGACTGTGGGCAGAGCCGCACGAAATGCACAAGGCACAGTAATTATGTATGCCGATACGGTGACTGATTCTATGGAAAAGGCGATCTCCGAAACCATCCGCCGAAGGACAATTCAGACCGAATACAACGTGAAACACGGAATTATTCCGAAAACCATAAAAAAAGATATCAGGGACGTGCTCGAAATCACCTCAAAGGAAAAGGTCTCCTCAAAGGATTACGGAATGAACCTGAGCAAAAAAGAGAAAAACGAGCTCATCCAGAAGCTGAGCGCACAGATGAGAGAGGCGGCGAAGCTGCTTGAATTTGAGCACGCAGCACTTCTCAGGGATAAAATCGCTGCAATAAAAAACAGTATGCAATAAGAAGCAACGGAGAAAGACATAAATGATTTTTAAAAAAGCAGATATAAACGATATCGACAGACTTGCGCAGTTCAGAAATGCCTATATGACCGAGGAATACAAAACCATGCCTGTGCACGACCTTGACATTATGATGGAATCACTGCCGGCGTATTTCAAAGCGCATATGGACAAGGATTTTCACGCATTTATCGCAATTGATGACAACGGCGAAAACGCAGGCTCGCTGTTTCTGATTATTCAGGAAAAACCTGCAAGTCCGAGATTCCCCACGGGACGTATGGCGATTGTTATGAATGTTTATACAGCACCGGAATACAGACGGCAGGGAGTCGCTTCAACGCTTGTTAAAATGATGCTGGAATTCGGAAAAACACAAAAGCTCGACCATATTGAGCTTCGCGCAACAAAAATGGGCGAACCGCTTTATAAAAAACACGGCTTTGTTGAGGACACGGTATACAGACCGATGAAATTCTATTTTTAAGGAGCATTTTCAAATAGCTTATGCAGGATAAAATTATTATTAAAGGCGCAAGAGAGCACAATCTTAAAAATATAGATTTAGAGCTTCCCAGAGATAAATTCATTGTAATGACGGGTCTTTCGGGTTCGGGCAAGTCATCGCTTGCCTTCGACACGATTTTTGCCGACGGACAAAGACGGTATGTCGAAAGTCTTTCATCATACGCAAGGCAGTTTTTAGGGCAGATGGACAAGCCCGACTGCGACAGCATCGAAGGGCTTTCGCCCGCAATTTCCATCGACCAGAAAACCACCTCACGAAACCCCCGTTCAACAGTTGGTACGGTGACGGAAATTTACGACTATCTGCGTCTTTTGTACGCAAGAATCGGTATTCCCCACTGCCCTGTATGTCACAAGGAAATCAAAGCGCAAACCGTTGACCAGATTGTTGACAGGCTGCTTGAACTTGAAGAAAGAACAAAGATTCAGCTTCTCGCTCCGATTGTCAGAGGACGCAAGGGCGAGCATCTCAAAGAAATCGACAGCATCCGGAAATCGGGCTTTGTACGCATACGCATTGACGGAATTATGTATGATTTATCTGAAAAAATCAAGCCCGAGAAAAACAAAAAGCATAACATTGAGGTCGTTGTTGACCGACTTGTCATAAAAGACGGCATACAATCACGACTTGCTGACAGCATTGAAACAGCATTGAACCTTTCGGGAGGACTTGTAATCGCTGATATTGTCGATTCTGAAGAAATTCTTTTTTCGCAGAATTTTGCCTGCCCCGACCACGGAATCAGCCTTGAGGCACTTTCACCGAGAATGTTTTCGTTCAATAGTCCGTTCGGTGCCTGCGAAACCTGCACAGGCTTGGGATTCTTTCAAAAAATTGACCGCGAGCTTGTTGTCCCCGACAAGGAGCTTTCGATAAATCAGGGTGCAATCAAGGCAAGTGGCTGGAACACTATCACCGAGGGCACTTTTGCCTATATGTACTACACCGCAATTTCCAAAGAATATGGGATTTCGCTTGATACACCTGTTAAAAACCTTAAAGATTCAGAGCTTGATTTGTTCCTTTACGGCACCAACAACCACAAGCTTGAATTAAAGCGACCCAAAGAATGGGGCGGTGGTATATATTATCATGCTTTTGAAGGCGTCATAGGAAATCTTGAGCGAAGATTCAAGGAAGCTCACACAGACGCGGCACACGATGAATTAAACGCATATATGACCGAGGTTGAATGTGAGAGCTGCAAAGGCCGCCGTCTTAAAGATGAAATTCTTGCAGTTACAGTAGGCAGACTCAACATCAGTGAGCTTTGCGACCTTTCTATCGGACAGGCGCTCGAATTTTTTGAAAACCTGAAGCTTACTGAGCGCGAAGAAAAAATTGCATCGCTTGTTATAAAAGAAATCAAGGACAGGCTGAGCTTTTTAATGAGCGTAGGACTTGACTATCTTACATTAAGCCGAAGCGCAGGCTCGCTTTCGGGCGGTGAGTCTCAAAGAATCAGGCTGGCAACGCAAATCGGATCGGCACTTGTGGGCGTTCTATATATTCTTGATGAACCCAGCATCGGTCTGCACCAGCGTGATAACGACAAGCTGATTGCGACTTTGCGCCGTCTTACCGACCAGGGAAACACCCTGATTGTTGTTGAACACGACGAGGATACAATGCTTGCCTGCGATCATATTGTTGATATCGGTCCCGGTGCGGGCGTTCACGGCGGACAGATTATCTATTCGGGAACACCGCAGGGTCTGCTCGAATGTGAAAGCTCGGTCACAGGCAGATATTTAAGCGGAAGATGCTCGATTCCGATGCCGCTTGCAAGAAGGGGCGGAAACGGCAATTTCCTTGAAATAAAGGGTGCATACGCCAACAACCTGAAAAATATCGACGTAAAAATCCCGCTTGGCGAGCTTGTCTGCATAACAGGCGTTTCGGGAAGCGGAAAATCCTCGCTTATCAACGAGATTCTATACAAACACCTTGCGCACGAATTGAACCGCGCAAGGGCAAAGGCAACTAAATTCAAAGAAATCAACGGGCTTGAAAACTTGGACAAGGTAATTGCCATCGACCAGTCGCCTATCGGCAGAATGCCAAGCTCAAACCCTGCAACATATACAGGGCTTTTCACCCACATCCGTGAGCTTTTTGCGCAGACACAGGAAGCAAAAATGCGCGGTTACGGCCCGGGGCGTTTTTCATTCAACGTCAAGGGCGGCAGGTGCGAAGCCTGCAAGGGCGACGGAATCGTGCGGATTGAAATGCACTTTCTGCCCGACATTTACGTTCCCTGCGAGGTGTGCAAGGGCGAACGCTATAACCGCGAAACTCTTGAGGTAAGGTACAAGGGCAAGAATATTCACGATGTGCTTGAAATGACGGTTGACGAAGGCGTTGAGTTTTTCGAGGCTTTGCCTAAAATCTCACGCAAGCTGAAAACCTTGCAGGACGTAGGATTAGGCTATATCAAAATCGGGCAGAGCGCCACTACCCTTTCGGGCGGCGAGGCACAGAGAGTAAAGCTTGCGACCGAGCTTTCAAGGCGATCGACGGGCAAGACTCTGTATGTGCTTGATGAGCCGACAACGGGTCTTCATACAGCTGATGTCCATAGGCTTATTGAGGTTCTGCAAAAGCTTGTTGACGCAGGCAATTCGGTTCTCGTAATTGAGCATAACCTGCACCTTATCAAATGCGCCGACCACATTATCGATATGGGACCGCAAGGCGGTGACAAGGGCGGCTGTGTAATTGCGCAGGGTGCGCCCGAAGAAATTGCGCGCAACGAAAACTCATTCACGGGACAGTACCTGAAAAAAATGCTTAGCCTGTAAGCAAAACGGGAGATATATTGATGTTCAGAGAATTATCAAGGAAAAACAAGGCGCTTGAAATCGGCGAATGCATTCAATTGCTCAAAAATGAAAAGCGGGGCGTTTTATCGGTAATCGGAGATAATGATTATCCTTACGGTATGCCTATGAATCATTTCTATAACGAAGATGACGGCAAGCTGTATTTCCACTGCGGAAAGAACGGCCACAGGCTCGATTCGATAAAAAATCACGACAAGGTATCATTCTGCGCATATGACAGCGGCTGTAAAAACGACGGTGAATGGGCGCTGAACATAAAAAGCGTAATTGTTTTCGGCAGAATCAAGGTCATTGATGATATCGACAAAATTGTTGACATCGCCACAAAGCTTTGTTACAAATTCACTCAGGACGACGAATATATAAAAAGCGAAATCGACAAATACGCACGCGCAACGCTTTTGCTGCAGCTTAGCATTGAGCATATCAGCGGCAAAAGCATAACGGAATCTTAATTGCGATTATATTTGCAGAACAAAACCCCGCCTGACATCAGACGGGGTTGATTTTTTGCTAAATTTCCGCAAAAGGCGCTTCCTCGCTGACGAAGGCATCATAAGCAAACCTTGCACCAAGCCGAAAGCCAACGGTGAATCTGTCCAAATCACTCGTGCCCAAAACTACTCCCCAGGCGTTCACATAATTGATGAACAGCCTTTTTTCTTCTCCCGAAAGGCTTTTTAAAAGCAGTTGTTCATTCTCTGCCAGCGTTGCCAATTCCTTTTCGATTATGCTGTTGTTTTTGACAGAGCGCGCCTGAGGCTCTAAGTTGCCGTAGAATAATTCTTCGATGATATTGGTCATTTGTATTTCTCCTTTCATTTCAACAATTTAAGAGCAAGATTCGTTAAATATTATAGTTCATATGCGAACTAAAGTCAACATCAAAGTTCAAAAACGGACTATAATCTGCTTAATAAACAAAAACGGAGCTATATAATTATGAAAATTTACTATAATCAAAGACTAAAAGACCTTAGGGAGGATATGGATTTAAAGCAAGAGGATATTGCTAAAATAATCAACACCAGCCAATCATATTACGCACAATATGAAAACGGAAAAAGAAGCATACCGTTTGAACGAATCATAAAATTAGCTGATTTTTATAATGTATCGATTGACTATATCGCAGGCAGGACAAATAACAAAAAAGGCGGCATAAAATAACATAATACACACAGCGTTCTTTGAGAAAAGGGCGCTGTTTTTTGTTGTGATAATTCTTCGATGATATTGGTCATTTGTATTTCTCCTTTATAATCTTAATTATTACTGCGCAACGGATAATGTCTCAAATATTATAACACGATTCCGTGTTATTGTCAACACATTTTCGTGTTTTTAGTCTATATTTTAATAAACAAATATAATAAGGAATGATATTTTATGCAGGATATAAACAGGATAAGGGATTTACGAGAGGATTCTGACAAGACTCAGGCGCAAGTCGCAAAAGAGCTGGGCTATCAGACAACCACATATGCAAGATGGGAACAAGGCTATCACGATATCAAATTAAAAGATGCTCTGAATATAGCGCAATACTACAACGTTTCCTTAGACTATCTTGCAGGCAGGACAAACAACAAAAAAGGCGGCATAAAATAACATAATACACAATAATACACACAGCGTTCTTTGAAAAAAGGGCGCTGTTTTTATTTACGGCAATTATTATATGCATATCGCAGTTTTTCGGTGAATATATTGTTTTAGCAAGTACAATTCAAATATGGAGGTAAAGCATATATGGACTTTAGATTAGAGAAGGAAACCGTTATAAACAGCAAGGAGGTTTTTTCAAAAAACTGCGAGCAAAGCGTTGAGCTTGACTGCATTCTTCCGGATTACTACCCCGATATTTTCAGGCTTGTGAAATGCATTATGACGCCTGCAATAACCTCGCGCAGCGTCAGCGCCGACAAGGTTATGTTTGAGCTGAGCGTCGAAATTACGGTATGGTACTGCACGGAAGGCAACAGCGCATTAAACACCGTGACGCAAAAGCTTCAATACAGCAAGTCGGTTGACACGGGCGTTTCGTGCGAAAATGCAATTGTAAAAATCACCCCAAAATGTGATTATGTAAACCCCAGAGCAGTGAACAGCCGCAGACTCGACATCAGGGGCGCAGTCAGCTGTTGTGTGTCCGTGACAATGCCGCAGGAACAAAGCGTAATATCGGCGGCTTCGGGCTGCGGAATACAGCTTTTGAAAAAGACCTTCGTCGCCGCGGCGGGAAGCTCGTTTGTAACAAAGAGCTTTGTCTGCGAGGACGAATTTGACTTAGGCTCATCAAAGCCACCCGTCACCTCAATTGTGCGAAGCGGCGCTTTTGTAACCAACGTAGACAAAAAACTGGTTTCGGGGCGGCTTGTCGCAAAAGGTGAAATCGGAGTAAACCTGCTTTATGCCGCAGACGACGGTTCCGGAATGCTCGAAAATATGCAGTTTTCAATGCCGTTTTCGCAGATTCTCGACACAAATGATATCGTCAATGCAGATGACTGGATTCTTGACGCTCAATGCACCTTCTGCGATATTTCTGCATCATCTAATGATGACGGCGAAGCAAAACGAATCAAATGCTCGGCTATGATATATATTACCGCACTTTCACAGCAAAGCCGTGAGGTCGAAATAATTACCGACGCTTATTCAACCGAGTATATGTGCGCCCTTTCCGAATGTGATATCTGTCTTGATTCAAACCCGATTGAAATAAACCTGATTCACAGCGCAAAGGAAACTTTCAGCTTTGAATCCGACGAAATCGAAAGCATTTGCAGCGTCTGGGCGCAGTCAGAGGCTATCAGCTCACGAATTGAAGCAAATCAATTGATAATCAGCGGAAAAATCAAATGGAGCATTCTTGCCAAAACAGGCGAAAGCTACACCGTATATGAAAAAGAAAACGTGTTTGAGCACACCGTTCCCGATTTCGGCGATTTTGAAGTAATCCGCTGTGATATTTCCGCAAATGTCTGCTCCTGCAGCTACACCTTGTCGGACGCAAAAAGCGTTTCGCTCAAAGCCGACGTCAGAATTTCAGGCTGTGCGGTTCCCTCGGTCTGCGTCAAAGCACTTTGCGATATCACAATGGATGAATCAAACAAAATCAAATGCGATGACGGATGCGCTTTACGGCTGTATTTTGCACAAAACGGCGAAAAAATCTGGGACATTGCCAAAAGGTACAAAACCTCAGCAAAGGCAGTGTGCGAAGAAAACGCAAAAAGCTGTGAAGACGATGAATGCTGCGGTATGATGATGATACCGATGGTTTCAAACTGAATATCTTGATTTGAGGAGAAAAAGAAATGAACAGAGACATTTACAGCGACATTGCAAAGCGCACCGACGGCGACATATATATCGGCGTTGTCGGACCCGTGCGCACAGGCAAATCCACATTCATAAAAAAATTTATGGAAACCCTTGTCATTCCGAATATTTCGGGTGATTTCAAGCGCGAGCGCGCAGTTGACGAGCTGCCGCAGTCCGCAGCGGGAAAGACCATTATGACCACCGAACCGAAGTTTATTCCCGAAGAAGCGGCTCAGATTTCGCTCGGCGAAAGCGCAAGACTTAACGTTCGGCTCATAGACTGCGTCGGCTACATAACGCCCAGCAGCATCGGCTATATAGAAAACAACGCCCCCAGAATGGTCAGAACGCCTTGGTTTGACGATGAAATCCCGTTCAATATGGCGGCGGAAATCGGCACGAGAAAAGTCATTTCCGAACATTCTACCGTAGGCTTGCTGATAACAAGCGACGCAAGCATAACCGACATTCCCAGAGAGGAATATGCCGAATGCGAAAAGCGCATTGTCAGCGAGCTGAAGGACATTAACAAGCCGTTTGCAATTCTTCTCAACTGCGTCGAGCCTGACTCTGCGCATTCGCAGGAGCTTGCAAGAAATATGCGCGAGGAATACGAAGTCCCCGTAATCCCGATCAGCTGCATTGACCTCGACGAGGGCGATATCAGAGAAATTCTCACCGAATTGCTGTTCTCCTTCCCCGTGAAGGAAATCAATATAAAAATGCCCAGCTGGATTTCAAGCCTTGAAAAGGAGCACTGGCTGCGCTCAAGCGTGTTTGAAACTATCAGGGAATGCGCAGGTGATGTTGAATATGTACGTCAGATAAAGAACTGCGTAGACAAATTTATCGAGTGTCCGCAGATTATTGCCTCAAGAATATCCGACATTGACCTCGGAACCGGCTCTGTCACAGCAGATGTTTCGCTTGACCCTACTCTGTTCTATAAAGTGCTGAGTGAAAAAACAGGCATTGAAATTTCAAACGAAAGCGACCTCATCCCGATTCTGGCTGATTTCAACCGAATCAAAAAGGAATACGGCAAGGTAAAAGGAGCACTTGAAGAAGCACAGACAACGGGCTACGGAATAGTTATGCCCGATATGGAAGAACTTTCTCTTGAAGAGCCCGAAATCATCAAGCAGGGCGGAAAATACGGCGTGAAGCTATGTGCCTCGGCACCGTCGCTTCATATTATGCGCGCAAACATCAATACAGCCGTTTGTCCGACTGTAGGAAGCGAAAGACAAAGCGAAGAGCTGATTATGTACCTTTTGAAGGAATTTGAAGAAAACCCGACGGAAATCTGGAAGAGCAACATTTTCGGCAAAACGCTTCACGAGCTTGTAAACGAGGGGTTGCACACCAAGCTTTGCAAAATGCCGTTTGACGCAAGATGCAAGCTGCAGGAAACGCTCGAAAGAATTATCAACGAGGGCTGCGGCGGTCTTATCTGCTTTATTTTGTAATAACACATGAAAAAGCAGAAGCGGATTTTCATATCTGCTTCTGCTTTGTGTTAATTATTCGAAGATTCGATCGAATCCTTTGTAATACTGTTACAGTTGATTTCTGATATCGATTTTTTAGTGTCAACATATCGGTTGACAGCAAATTCGTTCATTTGTTCGATGTACTGCATTATCCTTAACAAAACGAAACTCACTCCACTAATAGATATCATAATAATGCAAAGCAAAAATACCATTTGTGCAAATATATTATCTGCATAGTCGAGCAGACCAATAAAAAAGTAAAAACTAATTGGTATATTTACAATCATTAACCATAGACACAATTTTTTGGCAGATTCCAACTTGAAGATACGATTCATAATAACTCCTCTTTCTTTATCAGCAGTGATGTTTGACTATCATTAAAAACAATCATAATTTTTTTATCATTTCTCCTAAGTGCCTCCTTTTACTCTTCTCTTACAGTTCATACAGCGTTCTCAATAGGCAACTAGCGGACAGAAAATACAAATTTCCACCCTCTTAGAAATAGTACCATCTTCCGTTCGTATTGCACCTATATAGGTGCAATAATATTATAAAACAAATCTATAATAAAGTCAACAACATTTGCTCCTATACAGGTGCAGAATTTTATTGAAAGGATTTGTATATAATGAACAAAACCGTTGAAACCAAAGTAGGAAATAACATAAGGATATTAAGGGAAAGGGCAGGTCTTACTCAGGAACAGTTAGCCGCAAAGCTTCAGGTTATGGGGTGTGATATCACACGCAGTGCCGTTGCTAAAATAGAAGTCGGTCAGCGTCATCTCTATCCTGATGAAGTGATACTGATTAAGCAGATATTAAACGTTTGCTATGAAGAAATTTTTAAAATATAGGAGTTGATACAAACTGTCTTATCTGCTTTATTTTGTAAAACTTCGCTCTTGAAACTTTGAGCTTTGTATGATATAATAAATCCGATAGTGTTTTTTTGAAAAATTTGCTATCGGATTTATTTTTATACAAAAGATTTTTGAGCGAATAAAGGGGAATATATATGAACTGGACACAGGTAAACATATACACAACAACGCAGGGCATTGAGCCTGTTGCGTTTGAGCTTTTATCATTGGGAATTACAGGCTATACCGTTACAGATTCAAACGATTTTAAGGAATTCTTGGAAAACAAGAACGGTCAGTGGGATTATATCGACGATGACCTTATGGGTCTTTCCGATTGCGAAACCTATGTAACGGCATATATTCCCGAAAACGAACAGGGCACAGAAACTCTGAAAATGCTGATTGCAAACATTGCACAGCTTAAAATGCGTGATGAAAATGCCCAGTTCGGCAGGCTTGAAATTGAGCTTGACGGCGTTAAAGAAGAGGACTGGGCCAACAACTGGAAGCAGTATTTCAAGCCTTTTTGTGTTGGCAAAAAGCTTTATGTAAAGCCCTCGTGGGAAGAAGCTGTCGGTGCCGAAAACCGCAGAATCCTCGAAATAGACCCCGCTTCGAGCTTTGGCACGGGTCAGCACCACACAACAAGACTTTGCCTTGAAATGCTTGATGACTGCGTTTGCGGCGGCGAATCCGTTCTGGATTTAGGGTGCGGCAGCGGAATTTTGTCGATAGGTGCAATTCTTCTGGGTGCAAAGAACGCTGTGGCTGTTGATATTATGCAGAATGCCGCCGAAACTGCTGCTGAAAACGCAGGCAAAAACGGCATTTCTTCCGATATCTACAAAACCTATTGCGGCGATGTTTTAAGCTGCAATGAGCTTTGTGATATTATCGGCACAAACTACGATATTATCTGCGCAAATATCGTCTCGGATATATTGATTGCAATGGCTCCGCTTTTTGTAAAATTCATCAAAAGCGGCGCAGCATTGATAATTTCAGGCATAATAACAGAGCGCGCCGACGAGGTTGATGCTGTTATGAAGCAAAACGGCTTTATTCAGACTCAATTTGCCGATTCAAACGGCTGGGCAGCTATAAAATATACAATAAACTGATATATAAAGGAAACAAAAATGGCTAAGAAGGAACAAAGCTATAACAACGAAAGCATTACCGCACTTAAAGGTGCGGACAGAGTAAGAAAACGTCCCGGTGTTATTTTCGGTTCGGACAGCGTTGAGGGCTGCAGACATTCGATTTTTGAGGTCATTTCAAACTCAATTGACGAAGCAAGAAGCGGCTTTGGCGGAAAAATTGTTATAACCAGATTTAATGATAACAGCGTTGAGGTTGAAGATTTCGGCCGTGGCTGCCCTGTTGACTGGAACAACGCCGAAAACTGCTATAACTGGGAGCTTGTTTATTGCGAGCTTTATGCAGGCGGCAAGTATGACTCCGACGGCGACGACAGCTATGAATACTCGCTGGGCTTAAACGGTCTTGGTCTTTGCGCAACGCAGTATGCTTCGGAATATATGGATGTTGAAATATACAGAGATGGTTTTAAATATAATCTTCACTTTGAAAAGGGTGAAAATATAGGCGGGCTTAAAAAGGAAGAAACCAACCGCAGAAAAACAGGCACTAAAACCCATTGGCGCCCCGACCTTGATGTTTTTACCGATATAACCCTTGATGATGAATATTTCTTTTCAATGCTCAAGCGTCAGGCTGTTGTAAACCCCAATCTGCTGTTTTTATACCGCAGCCAGGGCGATGACGGAAAATTCACCGATTATGAATTCTTCTATGAAAACGGCATTGAGGACTATGTTGCCGAGCTTGCAAACGAAGATGCGCTCACCTCAATCCAGCTGTGGAGCTGTGAGAAAAAGGGCAGGGACAAGGCTGACAAGCCTGAATATAAGGTAAAATTAAACGTTGCGCTTTGTTTTTCCAACAAGGTGAATATTATTGAATATTACCACAACTCAAGCCCACTTGAACACGGCGGTTCGCCCGAAAAGGCTGTAAAGCAGGCGTTTGTTTCGCAGATTGACGCTTATTTAAAGCAGCAAGGAAAATATCTTAAAAACGAATCAAAAATCACATTTGATGATATAAAGGATTGCCTTGTGCTGGTTTCTTCAAGCTTTTCCACCCAGACCTCATACGAAAACCAGACTAAAAAGTCGATTACAAACAAGTTTATATATGAAGCCATGACGGAATTTTTAAAAAGCCGTCTGGAGATTTATTTTATCGAAAATCCGCTGGAAGCGCAGCGTATCGGCGAGCAGGTGCTTATAAACAAGCGTTCTCGTGAAAACGCCGAAAAAACACGGCTTAATTTAAAGAAAAAGCTTGTCGGCAATATTGATCTTGCAAACACTGTTCCCAAATTTGTCGATTGCCGCACAAAAGACAAAACAAGGCGTGAGCTTTATATCGTTGAGGGCGATTCTGCTTTGGGCGCTGTAAAGCTGGCAAGAGACCCTGAATTTCAGGCTGTAATGCCCGTAAGAGGCAAGATTTTGAACTGCCTTAAGGCAAGCTATGATAAAATCTTCAAAAGCGAAATCATCACCGATTTGCTTAAAGTATTAGGCTGCGGTGTTGAAGTAACGGCCAAATCAAACAAGAATCTTTCAACTTTTTCGCTTGATAATCTGCGCTGGGATAAGATTGTCATCTGCACCGATGCCGATGTGGACGGTTTTCAGATAAGAACGCTTATCCTTACGATGCTTTACAGGCTTACCCCCACGCTTATCAACGAAGGCTTTGTTTATATTGCAGAATCGCCTCTTTATGAGATAAACACCGCAAAGAAAACCTATTTTGCATATACCGAAAGCGAAAAAGCAAAGATTCTTTCTATGATAGAAAAAGAAAAATTCAGAATACAGCGTTCGAAGGGTCTTGGCGAAAACGAACCCGATATGATGGCGCTGACAACTATGAATCCTTCAACACGCCGCCTTATCAAGGTCTGCGCTGAGGATCTGAACGATTGCGCAGATATTTTTGAGATTCTGCTTGGCGATAACTTGCAGGGCAGAAAGGAATATATTTCGGAGAACGGCAGTATGTATCTTGATGCGGCCGATGTTTCATAACAAAAATTAGAAAGTGTGCTTTTATGATAAGAATGTGCAATACCGATGACTTGGGCGGGCTTTTAATGCTTTATACCCACCTTCACCAAGGCGCTTCAATGCCGCAAATGAGTGAAAATCTTGCGAATACCTGGCGCAGCATCTGCAGAAATGATAATCACGCCATTATCGTTGCCGAAGAAAACGGCAAGATAGTTTCTTCATGCACGGTCGTTATTATTGAAAACTTAACGCATGATAACCGCCCGTTTGCAATTATCGAAAATGTTGTAACGCATGAAAATTATCGCCAAAAAGGGCTTGCAACAAAATGCATAGAATATGCCTGCGAATATGCAAGGGTGCATAACTGCTATAAAATTATGCTGATGTCATCATCACAAAAATGCGATGCACATGCACTTTATAAAAAATGCGATTTCAATTCCGATGACAAAACAGGCTTTGTAAAATGGCTTTAAGGAGAATAAAAAATGCCGCGTAAAACTACACCACCAAAAAAGAAAACTACAAACGAAAACACCGATGCGTATATTGAAGGCGCGGGAATTGTTGCAAGCGAGGATATATCCGATACGCTGATAAACAACTATATGCCATATGCCATGAGCGTTATTATTTCGCGTGCGCTGCCCGAAATTGACGGGTTCAAGCCTTCACACCGAAAACTGCTTTACACAATGTATAAAATGGGGCTTTTGAATTCACAGCGTACAAAATCGGCAAATATCGTCGGTCAGACAATGAAGCTTAATCCCCACGGTGACCAGGCGATTTATGAAACCATGGTACGTATGACAAGGGGAAATGAAGCGTTGCTTCACCCTTATATCGACTCAAAAGGAAACTTCGGCAAGGCATATTCAAGGGATATGAAATTTGCTGCGGCAAGATATACCGAAGCTAAGCTCGACCCTCTGTGTGCAGAGCTTTTCGGGGATATCGACAAAGAAACTGTTGATTTTGTTCCCAACTACGACAATCAGCTTATGGAGCCGACGCTTTTGCCCGCAAGGTTTCCATCGATTCTGGTCAACTCCAACGTGGGTATTGCGGTTTCGATGGCAAGCAATATCTGCCCGTTCAATCTTGAAGAAATCTGCGAAACAACCATTGCATTGATAAAAAATCCTGAACACGATATTTTATCAACGCTCAAGGGTCCCGATTTTCCCGGCGGCGGTCATATGATTTATAACGAAGCCGAGCTTGAAAAAATTGTAGCTTCAGGCAGGGGCAGCGTCAAGGTGCGCTCGGTTTACCGCTTCAACAAGGAAGAAAGCTGCATTGAAGTTACGCAGATTCCGCCGACAACCACCGTCGAAGCGATTATCGAAAAAATTATAGAGCTTGTAAAGCTGGGCAAAATCAAAGAAATCTCCTATGTGCGAGATGAAACAGGTCTTAACGGAATGACTCTTGCGATTGATGTCAAAAGAGGCACCGACCCTGACAAGCTGATGCAAAAGCTTTTCAGATTAACGCCGCTGCAGGATAATTTTGCCTGCAACTTCAACGTTCTGATTGCGGGCACACCTAAGGTTATGGGAATAAGGGAAATCCTCGAAGAGTGGGTTGCTTTCAGAGTGGAATGTGTGCGCAGAAGAACCTTCTTTGACCTTAAAAAGAAAAAGGACAAGCTCCACCTTTTAAAAGGATTAAAAAAGATTCTGCTTGATATCGACAAGGCTGTAAAAATCGTCAGAGAGACTGAGGAAGAAAGCGAAGTTGTAACAAACCTTATGATAGGATTCGGTATTGATGAAATTCAGGCTGAATATGTTGCCGAAATCAAGCTGCGTCACCTCAACCGCCAGTATATTTTAAACAGAATCGAAGAAGTCGAAGCTCTCGAAAAGGCAATTGCTGAGCTTGAAGATATCTTAGGCGACAACAAAAAAGTTAAGAAAATCATCATTTCCGAGCTTAAAGAAATTGCCCAGAAATACAAAAAGCCCAGAAATACTTTGTTTATCTACGAAACCGAGGAGGATTCGGCTGACGAAATCGATGATACACCCGATTACAATGTCAATATATTCGTGACAAACGAGGGCTATATCAAGAAAATCACTCCGCAGTCGCTTCGTATGAGCGGTGAGCAGAAGCTTAAAGAAGGCGACTTTATTGCAGATATTTTTGAAACAACCAACAAATGTGAACTTTTGTTCTTTACTGATATGTGTCAGGTTTACAAGGCAAGGGCCTTCCAGTTTGATGATTGCAAGGCAAGTCTTATGGGTGATTTTGTTCCCGCAAAGCTTAGCTTTGCCGAAAACGAAAACCTTGTTGCTTCAATTGCGCTGACAAATTATGAAGGTCACGTTATATTTGTTTTCGAAAACGGCAAGGTTGCAAAGGTTCCGCTTTCGGCTTATGAAACAAAGACAAACCGCAAAAAGCTGACAGGTGCATTCAGCGACAAATCAAAGCTTGTAAAAATCATCTATGCGCCTGAAAACACTGATATTCTGCTTAGAACCGACAACAACCGTGCGCTGATGTTCAACACTGGTATGCTTCTGCAGAAAACCACAAGGGATACAATCGGTGTGCAGGTAATGACTCTGCGTGCAAAGCATACGGTTACATCAGCACAGATTATACCTACGCAAGAGGTTGACGCCCTTGCAAAATACAAGGCAAAGACTCTGCCTGCCGCAGGAAACCTCGCAAAGGAACTTGAACAATCGGGGCAGATAAGCTTTGATTTAGGCGAATAACGTAAAACCAAAAGAGGATGTATTGAAAATATCAATACATCCTCTTGATTTTTATTCAAGATTATCTATATATCTGCATGCTGCAAGTGCTGCGACGGCGCCATCAGCAGCTGCTGTAACAACCTGCCTTATCGTTTTTGTGCGGCAATCGCCTGCAACAAAAATGCCCGGTGTTTTTGTTGTGCAGCTTTCATCTGCGCTGATATAGCCATAATCATTGATATCGGCAACATCGGCAAAAGGCTTATTTTCAGGCGCCTGACCGATTGCGACAAACACTCCGTCAACCGAAAGAGTCTTTTCTTCGCCGCAATTATCAATAACAATGCTTTCAAGACTGTTTTCGCCGCAAAGCTCTTTAACCGTTGCATTGCATATGATTTCAACATTGCCTGTTTTTTCAAGCTTGGCAGCAAGAGCTTTTTCGCCCGTTAAAACATCAAGATTCTGAACAATTGTGACCTTGCTGCAGGTTTCGCTCAGCAAAACAGCTTCCTGCAAGGCGGTATTTCCGCCGCCGATTACAGCAACATTTTTTTGTGCAAAGAAAGCGCCATCACATACAGCACAATAAGAAACACCGTTTCCGATAAGCTCCTCTTCATTCGGAAGTCCCAGTCTGCGGTGCTTTGAGCCTGCCGCAATAATTACACTGCGACATTCAAACTTTGCCCTTTCGCACACAATGCAAAATCCGTTTTCGCATTTTTCGATTTTTTCTACAGTATCAAGCTCAATCTCAGCGCCCTGATTTACAGCCTGTTCAAGCAGTTTTTCGGCAAACTCATTTCCGCTGATTTCGTTGAATCCGGGAACATTTTCAACCTTGGGTGAAAATGTTATCTGTCCGCCGAAAAGCTCCTTTTCGATAACAACAACGCTTTTTCCGCTGCGTCTTGCATATACAGCGGCGGTAAGCCCCGCAGGGCCTGCGCCGACAATTGCAATATCAAACATTTACGCTTCCTCCGAAACAACAGCGTTTTCTTCGGCAAATTTGCGGATGTTGGAAACATTCACGATTTTTTCGAAGCCATCAGCTGTTTCGAGAACAAGTGTGGGTGCCTGCTTGATTTCGTATTTCTGAGCCAGTTCGGGATAATCCTCGGCAACTATTTTTTCAAAGGGAATGCAAGCCTTTGAAAGGAACATTTCTGCCATTTTGCAGTTGGGGCAGCTCTTGGAAGCAAAGAGAAGAATGTTGTTTACATCAACATCAGCAGTTTTGTTTGCGCTTGCTTCAACCTGAGATTTTACAACCTCGCCATCGGCAAACGAAATGCAGTAAACCTTTCTGTCCTTGAATTCTTCAGCCTTGCCGTCGTTCCAGTTCTTAACAGGGCGGTAATATCCTGTGATACGGCTGTAAACCTCGGTTTCCTCGCCGCATTCGGGACAGGTGTAGTGCTCGCCTGTGATATAACCGTGATTCTTACAAACTGTATATGTCGGAGAAAGTGTGTAATAAGGCAGCTTGTAATTGTCAGCAATTTTCTTGACAAGGTTTGCGGCAGCCTGCCAATCGGGCAGCTTTTCACCCAAGAATGCGTGGAATACTGTACCCGAAGTGTAGAGCGTCTGCAATTCATCCTGAATATCAAGCGCCGCGAAGATATCCTCTGTATAGCCTACGGGAAGGTGCGAGCTGTTTGTATAATAGGGAGCTGCATCGGGAGTTTTTGCAGCTGTGATAATGTCGGGATAACGCTTTACATCGTGCTTTGCAAGTCTGTATGTTGTGCTTTCGGCAGGAGTTGCTTCGAGGTTGTAAAGGTCGCCGTACATTTCCTGATAATCGGAAAGGCGCTCTCTCATATGGTTGAGAACCTGCTTTGTAAATTCCTGAGTTTCAACGTGAGTAAGGTCCTTTTTGAGCCATTTTGCGTTAAGACCAACCTCGTTCATACCGATAAGACCGATTGTTGAGAAGTGATTATCAAGCGAACCGAGATAACGGCGTGTATAAGGATAAAGACCCTCGTCAAGAAGCTTGGAAATAATATCACGCTTGATTTTGAGCGAGCGTGCGGAAATATCCATCAATTTATCAAGACGCTTGTAGAAATCCTTCTCGTCCTTTGCAAGATATGCAATTCTGGGCATATTGATTGTAACAACACCGACAGAACCTGTGTTTTCGCCGCTGCCGAAGAAGCCGCCTGTTTTCTTTCTGAGTTCTCTCAAATCAAGACGAAGTCTGCAGCACATACTGCGGATATCGCTCGGTTCCATATCGCTGTTGATATAGTTTGAAAAATAGGGTGTACCGTATTTTGAAGTCATTTCAAAGAGAAGCTTGTTGTTTTCTGTTTCGGACCAGTCAAAGTCTCTTGTGATTGAATATGTCGGAATAGGATACTGGAAGCCTCTGCCGTGAGCGTCGCCTTCAATCATGGTTTCGATAAACGCTCTGTTTATCATATCCATTTCCTTTTTACAATCCTTATATTTAAAGTCAACTTCCTTGCCGCCGACAATACAGTTAAGCTCTGCTAAGTCGTTGGGCACAGTCCAGTCAAGAGTGATGTTCGAGAAGGGAGCCTGTGTACCCCATCTGCTGGGTGTATTTACGCCGAAAATAAAGGATTCGATACACTTTTTAACCTGCGAATATGAAAGGTTGTCTATCTTTACAAAGGGGGCAAGATATGTGTCGAACGACGAGAATGCCTGTGCGCCTGCCCATTCATTCTGCATAATTCCAAGGAAGTTTACCATCTGGTTGCAAAGTGTTGCAAGATGCTTTGCAGGTGCGGAAGTGATTTTTCCGGGAACGCCGCCCAGACCATCTTTAATAAGCTGCTTCAACGACCAGCCTGCGCAGTAGCCTGTAATCATCGAAAGGTCGTGAATGTGGATATCTGCGTTGCGGTGTGCGTTTGCGATTTCATCATCATAAATTTCGGAAAGCCAGTAGTGTGCTGTAATTGCGCCCGAGTTGTTGAGGATAAGTCCGCCGACGGAATATGTTACGGTAGAGTTTTCCTTAACACGCCAGTCGGTAACCTTTACATAACTGTCAACAACATCTTTATAGTCAAGAATTGTGGATTTGAGATTTCTCAGCTTTTCTCTCTGTCTTCTGTAAAGAATGTATGCCTTGGCAACATCGCCGTAGCCTGCCTGAATAAGAACATATTCAACACTATCCTGAATATCTTCTACAGCGATAAGAGAATTTTCGATTTTCTTTTCAAAATCAGCTGTTACTTTAAGTGCGAGAAAATCAATCACGTCCTGATTGTATTCCTTATCGAGAGCCTCAAAAGCCTTTTTTATAGCTTCACTGATTTTCGAAATCTCATACTTTGCAATTTTTCCATCACGTTTCTGTACCTGATACATTTTCTTTCTACCTCCGTTTTATATAAATTTTAATTTTTAAACTCCCCTAAGCTGAGCTGTCGGAACATATTTTCTGACAACTTCAAGGCATTGCTTCATATATTCATCATCGTGCGCGCCAAGCCCACTGCAGATAATATCACCCGAATCGATGAACTTTTGCAGATAATAACGCTTTGCACCCTTGATAAACTCACCTATCTGCTCAAAATCCTCTTCGGTGTGAAGCTGTTTTACAACAGTTGTTCTGAATTCATATTCAATACCGCTATGAATCAGAAGCTCTTTCGATTTTTCGATATTCTCAAAATCCATTGATTCAAGTCCGCAGCTTGCAGCATATTTTTGCGGTGAGTTTTTTATATCCATCGCAACATAATCCACAAGGCCGCTTTTTACCAGAACCTCAAGCCTTGCGTAATAACTTCCGTTTGTGTCAAGCTTGACAAGATAGCCCATTGATTTTGCCTTCTGAATAAACTCAAACAAAGAGCTTTGCAGCAAAGGCTCACCGCCTGAAATACATATGCCGTCAAGCACGCCCTTACGTTTTTCCAAATGAGCTAAAACTTCATCCTCGGTGAATTTGGTGCCTGCATCATATGTCACAAGCGAAGCATTATGGCAAAACGGGCACCTGAAATTGCAGCCGTGGGTGAACACCGTGCATGCTGTCTTATGCGGAAAATCGAGCAATGTAAGCTTCTGAAAACCGCTGATTTTCATTTTCAACACCTCACTCGCTTGTCAAAAACACAATATATAGTGATTAGATAAAAAATCAAACACAATAATTCGTGTGTATTTCTATTATATACATATACATTGCATTTGTCAATCTATTTTTTGTTTTTTTTAAAATTTGGCATTTTATACAAATAAGGCGTAAATTTATATGCAAAACCTTGAAAAACAAAAGGTTTTGTGGTATGATTAAATTTAGTACTGATAAAAATATAATTTGCGCATATCTTTTGAAAATATGTGCAATAAGGAGGATATATGAAAAACAACAGGAAAATAGCAGCTATCACGGCGTTTATCGCCGCTTTCACTCAATTATGCGCCCCCATAAGCTCAAACGCCGACCTTACCGATGTTGCCGACAGTGCATGGATATCAGGCGACTGTGCAGTTGTTTATCCTTATGTAAACGCGCAGACGGGCACAATTATGAACGGCACTGCAGAATACCTTACGGTATCCGACGAAAACGGAGTGCCGCTTTCCGGTGATATTGCAGAAGTCGCATTCAATCTCGACAATGTTTCTACGGGCTTTCAGGTAATCGACCTTACTTTTGGTTTTGATAACGAAAAGTTCACATACCTTACTTATGATGAAGACTCACTGTACGAAGGTGTTTTAAAACGTGCTTCGATGAACAGTGTAACAAATGCCAAGCAGGTATATGATAAGGGCTATTCTTTCGTGAAAATCGTTTCATCAAGCCTTAATCAGATAACTGATACAGGCTCAATCATCAAGCTCAGATTCTTCGTGCCACAGGGAACAAAGGCCGGTCTTTATCCTGTTTCTGTAACTATAAACGATTATGGCTACAAGCCCGACAAAACAGAAGTTGATCTTCCCTGCGTTGTTGCAAACAGCGGATTTATCAGTGTTCCCGGCTGTGCCGAAAGCTCACAGGCAATTGACTTTGGCGAAAACTCTGAAGTTCTCGAGCGGTATATTGAAGCAAATCTTATCGACACAACACTCGACGGTGTCGAAGGATGCTCGCCGATGGACATTTACTGGTCACAATACGAAAGCAATCCTGCAAACAATTCGTTTGCAATCGGCGATGTCGCATCGCTTGAGCTCGGACTCAGAGGAGATGCAAATCTCGACGGAACCGTCGACGCTAAGGACGCCGCACTCATCGCAAAATATTGTGCGTACAGCGCATCGGGCACAGCACCCGTTATGAGCGAAAAGAACAACAACCTTGCACTGACGCTTGCAAACATCAACGGAGACACTGCTTCAAACGGAACTGTTGTAACAGGCTATCACGACGCAAAGGATGCCGCAAGCGTTGCCAAATACACCAGTTTGTCCTCAACCTACCCCGCAACAGCCGACCCGCTTGAGGTTTATGTCAATGTATGGACGCAAATCGGTCAATTCGGTTCATAAAAGTAAAAACAAGGCGCATTGCAGCTTAACAAGCTTTATGCGCCTTAAATATTGTCAATTGTTTTTGTAGCTTTCTATTGCCTCTCTGATTCTTTCCGTCAGAGTTTTGCCCTCTTCATTCTTTCTGTCAAAATCAAGTCGGGGAAACGCCTTGTCAAGACGTTTTTGTGTAAAACTGCGTTTTTCAACATATTCCTGATAACGCTGTCTGAGTTCTTCAAGCTCGGCATACAGCTTTTCTCGCCTTTCCTGTCGGCTCTGCTTTCTCTTGGTTTTAGCCTCTGCAAGCTTTTCGCGGCTTTCCTCGGCACGCTCCATAACATTTATCGTTGCTTCGGATATATCCTCGCCGATATGGTCGGATATGTATTTGAGCCTTTCGCTGATTTCTCTCGAAAGCTTAAGCTTCATTCTCAGCTTTCTGATAGCGTTAACAGTAAAAATCAAATCACTGAAAAACGCCACAGACAATGTGCAAGCTATGACAACCAGCAGAAACTCCGGCGATTTCTGCACAGGTGCTGCAATCAAGGGATGAACTATGCGCATTACAAAGGTGCACGCCAGACCCCACATCAGCGAAAACCTTAAACAGATATATCCCTTTATATTAAAAGGCTCATCGGTATAATCCCACCATTTTTCGTTAAAAATCTTTTCAAGCAAAAAGCCCGTGACAAATTCCATCAGCGTTGCAAGAAAGAAGGAACCGAAAAACAGCACCGCAAGATTATCCTGAAGCGGTGTCAGTAGCATTATAATTATCGAAAACGAAACGCCGTATATCGGGCACCACGGACCGTTTAAAAAGCCTCGGTTGACAAATTTTCCCGTATTAACGGTATAAAAAATAACCTCAATGCTCCACCCGACAAAGGCATATATAAAAAAGAACATTACGATTTCAAGAAATCCGTACTCCACACAATCATCTTCCTTTCTCCTGATGTTAAAGGAAATTATATCATAAAAAGAGCCACAAGGCGATTCTCCTTAAAACGATACAATGTTCATAAAACCGATTTGCGGCATCGCGCAAATCAAAAAGGCGAAGCCTTAAAAATGCAAAGCATTTTTTGTTTTAGGGTTATTATATCACATTATCCGGCGTTTAGCAATATTATTCAAAGGGAATTACACAACAATGCAAATATGTACACAATGTCCGAGAAAATGCCGCTGCGACCGCATAAACACATTCGGCTTCTGCGGACAAGGCGAAAAGGTAAAAGTTGCAAAGGTTATGCTGCATTTCGGTGAAGAGCCGTGCATCAGCACAAAAAAAGGCTGCGGAGCTGTTTTTTTTGCCGGATGCAATCTGCGCTGTCCGTTTTGCCAGAATTTTAAAATCAGCCAGAGCGACAGCGATATCGGAGAAGAATACTCCACAGCGGAGCTTGCCGATTTATTCAAAAAGGTGCAGGATATGGGGGCTGAGAATATCAGCCTCATCACGCCGACGCATTTTTCACACAGCATTGCCAAGGCGCTTGAAATTGCACATATTGAAATCCCCGTAATATATAACTGCGGCGGATATGAAAGCCTTGAATCGCTCAAAATGCTCGACGGACTCATTCAGATATATATGCCCGATATGAAATATCTGTATCCCGAAAGTGCTGTACGCTATTGTGCCGCAGCTGATTATCCGCAAATTGCCAAAAGTGCCATTCTTGAAATGCACAGGCAAACAAAAGAAATGGTTTTTGACGGCGAGGCGCTGAAAAAAGGACTGATCGTACGCCACCTTGTTCTGCCCGGAATTTACAGAGAGAGCATTGAAATTATGCGTTGGCTGAGCGAAAACCTCGATAAGGACAGCTTTTACATAAGCCTTATGAGTCAGTATGTCCCTTGCCACAGGGCTGCGGATTTTCCCGAAATAAACCGAAAAATCTTTACTGCCGAATATGAAAAGGTAGTCAAGGCAGCAACTGACTTCGGTCTTGCCGGATATATCCAGCAGAGAAGTGCCGCCACACTTGAAATGACGCCCGAATTTTAAAAAAACTTCGTTATGTAAGTCTAATGCATAACGAAGTTTTTCTTTTCAAGACCTTTTAAATATGACTGTATTATTTCGAATCGCTTCTCAGGTCAATTTTTCTCACAGCGTCCCTCACCTTCAGAACAAACGGCGGCGAAACAGAAAGCTCATCAATCCCCATTCTCAGAAAAGCTTCGGTCAGTGTTGTGTCCGCCGCCAATTCTCCGCAAATTCCAATCCAAGTTCCGTGCTTGTGAGCATTTTTTGCAGAAATCTCCACAAGCCTTAACACCGCCTCGTGATGGGTGTCGCAGAAGCGCTCAATACGGGGATTCTGCCTGTCGCAGGCAAGCGTGTACTGTGTAAGGTCATTCGTGCCGATGCTGAAAAAATCAACCATAGGCGCAAGACGGTCGCTTATAATTGCTGCGGCAGGAGTTTCAATCATAATGCCCAGCTCAATGCTGTCGGAAAATTCGATACCATCTAAGCTAAGCTCCTTCTTTACCTCTTCGCACAAAGCAATAATCTCTTTAAGCTCTGTCTGGCTTGTAATCATCGGAAACATAATTCCGAGATTTCCGTAAACGGAAGCTCTGTAAAGCGCCCTTAGCTGGGTTCTGAAAATATCAGGTCTCTCAAGGCACAGCCTGATTGCACGCAAACCCAGCGCAGGGTTTTCCTCTTTTTCGAGCTTGAAATAATCAGCCTGCTTGTCCGCCCCAATATCAAGCGTGCGTATAATCACTTTTTTGCTTGCCATACTCTCAAGCACACGCTTATAGACCTTGAACTGTTCCTCTTCGGAAGGATAGTCCGAATTTTCGAGATAAAGAAACTCGCTTCTGAAAAGTCCGATTCCGCCTGCATCGTTCAGAAGCACTGCACCGATATTGTCAACACTGCCGATGTTAGCATAAATATTTATCGTGGTTCCGTCAATCGTTACATTTTCCTTGCCCTTGAGTTTTTGAAGCAATTCCTTTTTCTCAATATCACCAAAAAGCTTTTCATTTGCTTTTTCAAGTGCGTCCTTGTCGGGATTCAGAATAAATTCACCTGTATATCCGTCGGCAATGGCAATATCGCCGTTTTGTATCCGTGACAGAAACTCTTCTCCCACACCGATTATCGCAGGAATATTCATATTCCTCGCAAGAATTGCCGTATGCGAGTTCGCCGAACCGTATGCTGTAACAAACGCAAGCACCTTGTCCTTATCAAGCGCTACCGTTTCGCTCGGGGCAAGATCGTTTGCACATATTATCACCCTCTCATCGGGATTCTTTTCAACATCGTTTTCATTGCCAAGACAAGCGATTATCCTGTTGGAGATATCCTTGACATCCGCCGCCCTTTCACGCATATATGCATCATCCATTGACGAAAACATTGCCGCAAAATTATCCGACGTAACCGCAACGGCATACTCTGCATTTACATTTCTGCTGTTTATCATTTCAATGATAGCCTCGTTATAATCATCGTCCTCGACCATCATCATATGAATTTCAAAAATCCGCGCGTTTGCCTCACCGACCTCTTTGAGTGCCTTTTCATAAATTCTGCTCAGCTGTGAAATCGCTTTTTTCTTAGCTTCCTCCAGTCTGCCGCGCTCTGCTTCGGTGTTATCAATCTTAATGCGTTTTACATTGAAGCTGCGCCGCATAAAGACCGAAACCTTTCCGATGGCAATTGCACCGCAAACGCCCTTCCCACGATATGTCATCATATTGTATTCCCCTATCCGACATTTTCCGCAGCTGCATTTTTACAGCTTCGGTGTGATATTCTGCCGCCTTTTACAAATTGGCGCCAAGAAAATCTTTCATCGCCTTTTCAGAGGTCTCTTCGTCGCCGCCGCTGATACTTATTGTAATTGTGTCGCCGCATTTGACGCCAAGCCCCATAAGTGCGATAAGCTTTGAAGCACCGACTGCTCTTTCGCCCTTTGCGACGGTAATCTCACTGTCAAGCCCCTTCGCCGTTTTCGCAAGCATTCCCGCTGGACGTGCGTGAATCCCCAGCTTATCCTTAATTGTATATTCAAACGTTCTCATACCGAACACTCTCCTTGATATTGATTTTGTCTTCCGTAAACTTCGGTCATACGGCGGATTATTTCGCAGTTTTTCGGGCTGATATCATTCTTGACGAGCCGCCATTTCCAGTTTCTGCCGACTGTGGACGGCGTATTCATACGGGCGTTGTCACCCAGCCCGAGCCAATCCTGCATAGGTATAATACATCTGGTCGCTGCGCTTTGCATAACCGACGCGATAAGTGCCCTATGAATTTCGGCATCAGGAGTATAATCATCACAAATATACTCTCTTACTTTTTTTCGTTCCTCATCCGAGATTTCTTCAAACCATGCAGCAAGAGTATGATTATCATGTGTACCGGTATACGCTACGCAGTTTTCTTTGTAATTATGAGGAAGATAATCGGCACTGCGCCCTGTATCACGACTGTCGAATGCAAATTGAAGCACTTTCATATTCGCAAAGCCGCTGTCCTTCACAAGCTGTATGACGCTGTCGGTCACAAACCCCAAGTCCTCGGCGATGATATCCTTTTTTCCGAGAGCTTTTTCAACAGCATCAAAAAGCCCGATTCCGGGTCCTTTTTTCCATTTTCCGCATTTTGCGTTTTTGTCACCGTTTGGTATGGCATAATACTCATCAAATCCTCTGAAATGGTCAATTCTTACAACATCATAAAGCTTAAAGCAGTGTTCGAGCCGCTTTATCCACCATTTATATCCCGTTTCCTTGTGTCGTTGCCAATCATAAAGCGGATTTCCCCATAGCTGACCGTCCTTTGCAAAGCCATCGGGCGGGCAACCTGCGACATACCTCGGATAGTTGTTGCTGTCAAGGTCAAAAAGCTGCAGATTTGACCACAAATCAGCGCTGTCATACGCCGCATATATGGGAATATCACCAATTATGCGGACTCCGTTTTTGTTTGCATATTGCTTTAGTTTTGTCCATTGCCTGAAGAATTCAAACTGCAAAAACTTATAAAAATGTGTTTTTTCGGCAAGCTCAATACTGTATTTTTCAAGCACAGAAGCTTTTCTAAGCCTGATGTCAGTATCCCAATTATTGTGTGAAGCCCCATTGAATTTATCCTTCAGTGCCATAAACAATGCAAAATCATCAATCCAGACATTATTTTGGCAAAACACGGCAAATTCGGGATTGTTTTGAATTCCGCTGTTCCGATACGCTTTTTCAAGCAGCTTATATCGGTTTTCATACAGTTTTTGATAATCAACTGAGCAAGCGTCATTTCCGAAATCGCCAAGGTCACATTCTCTCTTTGTCAGCAGACCTTCATCGATAAGCTCTGTAAGGCTGATGAAATAAGGGTTTCCGGCAAATACGGAAAAGGATTGATACGGCGAATCGCCAAAGCCCGTAGGCCCGAGAGGCAGAATCTGCCAGTAGGACTGCTTTGCTGATTTGAGAAAATCGACAAATTCATATGCGCTTTGGTCAAAGCAGCCGATTCCGTACCGCGACGGCAGACTCGATACTGAAAGTAATATACCTGCGCTTCGCTCCAATTTCTTCACTCCTCACATTCAACCCAAACGCCGTAATGATCGGACACAACAGGGTAGTTTTTTCCGTTGAAAATCACTTTGCACTCCGATATGTCCGTTTTTTTATTATGCCATATCTGGTCAATTCTCATACTGTCGCAAGCCTGCATGCTCTCTTTCCAGCCGTCGATTTTTTTCGTCGCTGTGATTCCGTCGTCTTTTAACAAAGCTGCTTCATAGCAATCATACCACATCGATTCTTTAATCATATCATAGCCCTCGCCCCGCACCTGCGCGGGATTGTTAAAATCACCCATAAGCCATATTTTTGATGACGAAGGGAGATTTGCAAGAGTTTTTTTCCATTGTATATCAAACGGCTCTTCCTTGTCGTTCCACCAACCGTAATGAACGCTGAAAAACCAGTTGTCCCCTGTATTTTTCGTTCTCACTCCGAGAAGCTTTCTTGTTTTCCAGTTGCAATAATCATCAATTGTGCTCACGCCGATAACCCTTGCTTCGATTATAGCGCCCGTACTCATCAGGGCAATTCCTTCCTCATATTTGCCGTATCCTTTTTTGATTTTAAGCCATGTCCAGTTATATTTCACGCCGCTGCGCCAAAGCTGTTTTGCCGCATTCATAACGTGATTATCCCCTCTGATAACGGTGTTCTCCTCGCAGGCAAAGTATCCTGTAAGCTCGTTTTCTGAAGCCTTGTTGCCATCAGCGCTCTGGTTGACCTCCTGCAAAGCAATGATATCAGGACGTTCCTTCTCAACAGCCTGCACAAAATCACACAGCTTTCGCTGATAATCGGATTCAACAAGGCTGTGGGTATTGAGTGTCAAAAGCTTCATTTTTCACCTCACAGAATGTCATTTATATCGGATTTAAGCACATCCGCCTTTGGACCGTAAATTGCCTGAATCCCCTCGCCCTTTCTGACAATTCCGAGTGCACCCTGTGCCTTCCATGCCTCGTCATCTGCAACAATATCGGGATTTTTAACTGTAACGCGCAAACGGGTCATGCACGCATCGACAAGCACAATGTTTTCTCTTGAGCCTAAAAGCTTAATGATTCGTTCTGCCTGTGAATCTGAGCCTGTCGTTTTTCTTAAAGGCGAATCATCCTGAGCGTTCTCGTTAAGATAATTCCCAAGCCTGCCCGGAGTTGCGAACTTGAACTTTCCAATCATAAAATACGCAACAAGATATCCGATCACAAAAAATGCCACAGAGCTTATTACAAAATTTATGATATCTCCCGTGAGCCCCGCCTTCACCGACATAGGGATTCTCGTAATAAACTCAAGATTTCCGAAAGAATGCAGACGAAGATTTATAACTCCCGAAAGGGCAAATGCACAGCCCTGAAGCAAAGCATATACAATATACAACGGCAGAGCGCAGAACATAAACATAAATTCAATCGGCTCAGTTACACCTGTGAGAAATACTGCAAGCGATGCCGAAAAAAACATCGAACGATAGCTCTTCATCTTATCCCTGTCAACTCTGCGGTACATTGCAAGCGCAACACCGAGCAAAAGTCCCGTTGCACCAATCATCTGCCCGACCTTAAAGCGTGCAGGAATTACATTTTCCAAAAGAGCATTATACGACGCTGTGTCACCTGCATTTTTAAAATTAATCAGATCGGTTATCCAGGCAAGCCAGAGAGGATCCTGCCCGAAAACCTGCGTTCCAGCATTCGCGCCTGTCAGAATCCGGTACGTTCCGCCGAAGGAAGTATAGTTCATGGGAATAGTCAGCATATGGTGCAGTCCGAAGGGCAGCAGCAGCCTTTCAAGCGTTCCGTAAATAAACGGCGCAAGCACGGGCGAAGAGGTTGACGAATTGGCTATCCATACGCCGAAGGAGTTTATTCCCGATTGAACCACAGGCCAAACAAAGGAAAGTCCCAGCGACACAAGCACCGACCAAAATATTACAACAAGCGGAACAAAACGCTTGCCGTTGAAAAACGAAAGTGCATCGGGAAGCTTTCTGAAATTGTAGAATTTGTTATAGACGACACCGCCGACAAAACCCGATATAATGCCGACAAATACGCCCATATTAAGCGTCGGCGCCCCAAGAACGGATGTGAAATAGTTTTCAACAAGCATTTCCTGTCCAAGCAGAGAATGCACAACCGCCGAAGGGTCACTGAGCATATCACTTGTAACGCCGAAAACCGCACCGGTTATGCTGTTTATAAGAATAAATGCAAGCAACGCGGCAAAAGCACCGCCTGCACGGTCTTTTGCCCACGAGCCGCCGATTGCCACTGCAAAGAGAATGTGAAGATTGCTTATAATCGCCCAGCCTATGTTTTCTACAACGCCTCCGATTGCAGCTACTAACGCAATATCTCCGCCGGCAATCACGGCAAGCTTTCCAAGGCTTATCATAAGCCCTGCCGCAGGCATAACGGCAATAACTGTCATAAGCACTTTTCCGAGTTTTTGAAGAAAATCAAAGCTTTTGGAAGTTTTTTTCTCGCTCTTAGTCGCTGCTTTGTCCGCACAACCGAATGAAATCAACTCGGATTTGCCTCTTTCCACATCACCCTTGTGAATGTGCATAGAAAGACCGTTTACCCCGTCACTGACCAGAACAGGCGTTATAAGATTGATGTTGTGCTTTTTCAAAAGCTCAATATCAACTCTTGCAATAACATCACCTGCCTTTACCCTGTCACCGACAGAAAATAGCGTTTCAAACCCCTCACCTTTCAAAGCAACGGTTTCAAGCCCGAAATGCACAAGAATCTCTATTCCGTCATCCGAAGTAAAGCCGAAAGCGTGATCTGTTTCTGCTATTGAGGAAATCACACCGTCAACAGGACTGCAGATTATCCCGTCGCTTGGAATAATCGCACACCCGTCGCCAAGCACCTTACCCGAAAAGACCTCGTCCGGCACCGTTTCAAGGGCGACAGCCTTTCCGTTTAGCGGAGAAACAATTGTTGTTTTTTTCCTTTCTTCGCGGCTCATAAAAAAACCTCCTCGTCAAATTCATACAATTCTTCATACTTCGGTTATAATCTCCAGATATCCCTGTTATATTCTTCAATTGTCCTGTCGGAAGAAAAATAACCTGCCATTGCAATGTTCACGAGCATCTTTCTCGCCCAGCCAATGCGGTCCTCATAATCCGAATATGCCGCAAGCCGTTTTTTGGCATAATCATCAAAATCAGGAAATGTCATAAACCAATCCTTTTCCTTCAATTCCCTCGAAAGTCTTTCAAGACAAGCTTTGTTTCCGATTTTCACAAGCTCATCGCTTGTTATGAAATCAACCGCATCTTTTATGCGCAAATCACTTTCATAATACTTTTGAGGATTATAGCTTCCTTCCTTATATCGATTGACCACAGTATCGCTTGAATCTCCGAAGATATAGATATTTTCATCACCCACAAGCTTGCAGATTTCAACATTTGCGCCGTCCATCGTGCCTAAAGTGACGGCTCCGTTAAGCATAAGCTTCATATTTCCTGTGCCGCTTGCCTCCTTTGACGCAAGCGAAATCTGCTGTGAAATATCGCACGCAGGAATCAGACTTTGCGCAGAAGTGACGTTGTAGTTTTCAATCATCACAACTCTGAGGTGCTTATTTACATCATTATCGTTTGCAATAAGCTGCTGCATACACAGAATCAGATGAATTATATCCTGCGCGATTGTATATGCCAAGGCCGCCTTTGCACCGAATATCACCGTAACGGGAGTTGTCGGCTCTGCTGCACCCGATTTTATCTCAAGATACCTGTGAATTACATATAACACATTGAGCTGTTGCCGCTTATATTCGTGAAGGCGCTTTATCTGAATGTCAAAAATCGAGTTTTCGTCAATGTCAATCCCTTGCCTGCGGCGAAGGAAATGCTTTAGCTCAAGCTTCTTTTGATGCTTAATGTCGATAAGTCTGTCAAGCACCTCTTCATCATCCTTATATTCTAGCAGTCCTTCAAGCTCAGCGGCGTCCTTCTTCCAACCTTCTCCGATAAGTGAGGATATAAACGCGGCAAGCTGCGGGTTGCTGTGCATAAGCCATCGGCGGAAGGTGATTCCATTGGTCTTGTTGGTGAATTTTTGCGGATAGATTTTGTAAAAATTATGCAGTTCCTCATTTTTCAGAATCTCTGTGTGAAGCGCCGCTACACCATTTACGCTGAACGAGCAGTGAATATCAATATGCGCCATATGAACAAGCTCGTCCTTATCAATTATATTAAGTTTCGAGTCATCATATTTTCTTCGTACCTTGTCGTCAAGTATTTCAATAATCGGAACGAGT
Organism: Oscillospiraceae bacterium; assembly: GCA_017435565.1. GTDB lineage: Bacteria > Bacillota > Clostridia > Oscillospirales > Ruminococcaceae > RGIG3077. The sequence continues at coordinate 119,540 of JAFSEU010000031.1, forward strand.
ACAGGCACGACTTTTTTCAAATATTCAACAGGCCACTTTTCCAGCGCCTCCGCAAGAATCGTATGATTTGTGTAGGCGCAGGTTTTACTTACGATTTCAATCGCCTTATCCGTTTCAATTCCTCTTTCGCAAAGCAGCCTGATAAGCTCGGGAATTATCATCGTCGGGTGTGTATCGTTAATCTGAATCACGGCATAATCATATAGGTCATAAAGCGTGCAGCCCCTTGAAACGCTTTCGTCAATAATAAGCCTTGCCGCATTTGAAACCATAAAATACTGCTGATAGATCCTTAGGAGTCGTCCGTTTTCATCGCTGTCGTCAGGATATAGAAACAATGTCAGATTCTTCTGAATATCCGACTTGTCAAATTCAATTCCGTTATGCACAAGCGATTCATCAACGCTCTCGATATCAAACAAATGAAGCTTATTGGTTGTGCCTTCGTAGCCCGTAATGCTAATGTCGTACATTCTTGAAACAACCGTAAGATTTTTGAACTTTATGCAGTAGGAAACCTCTGTTTTTTCAAGCGCACTTTTATCGTTCATCCATAAATCAGGCTCGGCAGTCTGCAGATTATCTTTAAAAATTTGTCTGAAAAGCCCAAAATGATAGCAAAGACCGATTCCGTCACCGCACAGCCCAAGCGTTGCGATCGAATCGAGAAAGCACGCCGCAAGCCGCCCAAGGCCGCCGTTACCCAGCGAGGGCTCATTTTCAAGCTCCTCAATCTCAGAAATGTCCTTTCCGTTTTCTTCAAGCTCTTTTTTGACATCATCATAAATTCCTAAATTTATCAGATTGTTTGACAAAAGCTTTCCGATAAGAAACTCAGCCGAAATATAATACAGCTTCTTCTTGGCGTCGGATGTTTCTTTCAGTCTCGCCATCTCATTTGTCGCTTTAAGCAATGCGTAGTATATTTCCTCGTTACTGCATTGCCCAATCGGCTTGTTATATGCATTTTTCAAAATCTCCGAAAGTACCATATCAGAATAGTCTCCTTGCATTTTTGTAATCTGTGCTGAATATATTATGACTCAATAAAGCGTTCATAATCATTTTTTGGTGAAAATCATAACTGATATTTTTATTATTCTCAGCTTTGTATTGACATAAATTACAATTATTGTTATACTGAAAATCAGGATAATCTCTGCATTAGGCGCGCGATTATCAAATCTATTTCAAGGAGAACATTTTTTGAAAAAATACAGCAATAAGGAGATTGTAGCGTAAACGGGAGGTTTGCGAATACATTCTCACACAAGCCTCCCGTGTTCAGTCAGCAATTTCAGGAGGAAAAATAATGAATAAAAATGACTATATCATCCGTTTGGAAACAGAAAACGATTATCGTGAAGTGGAAAATCTTACCCGTGAAGCATTCTGGAATCAGAGTGTACCCGGCTGCTATGAACACTATTTTGTGCATACCATGCGTCGCCACCCCGATTTTATCCAAAAGCTTGCTCTTGTGCTTGAAAAAGACGGCAAAATCATTGCTAATGTAATGTACACCAAATCAACACTGGTGGATGAGCACGGCAAAGAAAAGCCCATTATATCATTCGGCCCCTTATGCGTGCATCCCAATCATCAGCGCAAGGGCTGCGGCAAGGCATTGCTGGAGTATTCCTTTGACCGTGCAGTTGAAATGGGTTATGACGCAATCGTCATCTTCGGGAATCCTGACAACTATGTATCACGGGGCTTCAAGAGCTGCAAAAAGTACAATGTGTGCCTTGAAGGCGATGTTTTTCCAACGGCACTGCTTGTAAAAGAGCTCCGTGCAGGCGTACTTGACGGCAGAAAATGGGTTTATTATCCAAGCTCTGCAGAAAGTTTATGCGACGACGCAGAAGCTGTCGAAAAATTTGATGTGCTTTTCCCGCCGAAGGAAAAAGCCTGGCAGCCCAGCCAAGAAGAATTCTACATCCACAGTCATTCTGCAATCAGTTGGTAAAAACGTAAAAAAGCCGATGAGTTTTTACTCATCGGCTTTTTATTGAAATGCTTTTGCATAATTTGCACAGCAGAATGATTCATATTTTATACAGGATAGTACTTTGTCAGAAACTCACAAAGCATATCGGGAATATACTCATAATGATTTGAATTTTCGTAGATCTTACTTTCAGCAGAGCTCACTCCGTACTCTTCAAGCCTGAGAATCAAACTGTCTATGCCTTCAAGAGTGGACTCGTTTTCCCCGTAATACCCCTCATAATCGGGGTCTTCATTGTTCCCTCCTAAAAGTATAATTATTCAAACGTAGGCAAACAGCCTTATCGAATAGTTCCTACTCGGTACCCTCCACTGCGGTGACTGTAATAAATGTCAGTGTATCATCCAAAAACACAGCCACTACGTTGCCATCTTGATATGTATAAATATATGCACCGGTTGTACTTAGTGTATATTGCGTGCCGAGTTTGCCGACAAGTTCTTCCTTAGTAGTTTCACCACATACAAATTCCTCACCATAATAGGTCAGTGTTGCACCATCCACATTGTGAAGTACACTATAAATTGTTCCACTTTTATAGCTCTCGCCATCGGGGTATGCACACCGTAAAGAATAGGAATGATTCGAGTCCTTATTCATCCTAAATGAAATCATTTGTTCATACATTCCATCAGCATAGTTAGATTCCTCTGGTGGGAACCACTCTGCTTCGTCTTGTGTTGGATAAATCGTTAAAGCGGCATAAGAACAGGGCAACCGAAACTCCATCCCGTCAATCTCGATCGTGCCAAGCGATTCTTCGATCACATTGCTTTGGGCAGATTGTTGGGGTTCACTGACATTATCGCTGTTGCTATCACTATTATAGCTGTCGGTAGCGCACGCTGTAAGACATACTGTAAGCAGCGCTATAGTGGAAAACTTCAAAACACGATATTTCATTAAGTATCTCCTTCGTTATTCTTTGATGTGAAACTATCAGCAGGTGATTCAGACGATTCCATACGAAACGGCAGCCGATTAGGGCAAAAAATCAACAAAGCAACGACTGCGATCATCAAGCAGGATGTAATGATTGTATACGGAATACTTGTGACAAATGACGAAATATTAAAATCACTACATACGTCGATGTATATATTCATTCCCATATGTGCGGCAATAGCACAGAGTAAAGAACTCGTCTTGCAGTAGAGCAGATATAAAAACAGGCCTGTTATCAAGTGGGTGATAAAGCCTAATGCTGTGGTATCAAAATGCAACATTGCAAAGATAAAAGCAGATAATACTGCTGTGAAAGGAGGCGAAAAATCTTGCTCGAAATGTTGCCCAAGATGAAAGCGGCAAAGCAGTTCCTCTGTTATCGGTCCGATTATCACAACAAACAAAAAGGTAACAACGGGCTCCGGTTTCAGGTGCGTAGTCAAATACGCTTGCAACGAATCATACTCCCGCCACACCTTAATAACCATGTCGGGAGAAATCCTACATGAAACAGCATATACCGTCGCTTTACATAGCATGCCCGCCGCCAAAGCGAGCATGATCTGCACGCCGTGTTTTTTCCATGTTGTTACAGCCTGTAGCTGAGGACGATACTTTGTACGACATACATACAGCAGAACAAATACCAAATAAGCGATTCCGCCGGAGCCGTATAACATTGCACCATAATTGAAACCGTAGGATTCCAATTGTTCAGAAACTAATCCATATATGATACACAGAGGAGCTACGACTACAATCACAGTCAGTATAGCGCTAATTAAAAAAATCAGTGCAGATAGTAAATTCTTTAATTTTATCTTGATATCCATCATCCGATTCCTGTAAAAAATACCCGTTTATCACAAAATATGTTGTTTGGTAAACTCATGATTGTTTTCACCATAGTAAAATGTAGCACTTATCTCACTATTTGTCAATATCATCCCGACAAAAGCTCCATCCCAATCAGTTTTACAATTACGATAGAGAAAGCACTAATTTTCACAATAAGCCGCCACCAAAACCAAACGCACTTATCAATATCCTTATAATATCATACATCGAATAAACGAACAAAAATCAATCTGCTATAGTGAATATACGATTTTTATGTGTTCACAGTTACATTTTCATTTTGTGTGAGTCATTATCTATAACCAGATGGAAGTGGATTTATATACAAAAAGAAATCCTCGGAAACAACGTATTTCCGAGGATTTTTTCATTGTTATATCTTCACGGAATAGATAACAAAACTTTTCGTGATAAAAGAAAAAACGGACTCCACAAAGTGAAGCCCGAAAATGTTACGCCGCAATCATGCGGTTGGAGCTTGTGACGGGACTCGAACCTGCGACCATGAGCTGTCTATAAAGCGACGTTTGACTCGTTTTAAAAAATGGGGCGTTTACTCCGATTCTACGCCGCTTTCTCCGATTCTGCGGCGTGTTCCAGTTTCCCGATAAAGCGATAGTAAATCTCCACCTGCTGAAATACTCTGCCGTCCTCCGCTATTTCCTTGTGGTGTACTACGATTTTATCAATCAGCTCGTTCAGAATAGTGGCATCCAGCCGGTCAATGACTGTGTACTTCTTGATAAGGTTCACAAACTTGTCAGTTGCATCGTTCTCTGCTTTCCGCTGTTCAATCCGCTGCCGCAGGTCGGGGAGTGCTTCCTTGATTTCTCTCTGCTCAGATTCATACTGTGCCGACATCGCTTCATAGCGGCTTTCGGAAATTTTTCCCAAGGCACTGTCCTCGTACAGCTTGCACAGAATGCGGTCGATCTCCTCGAAACGGCTCTGCTTCTTCTCATATTCGGCTTGCAGTTTCTTTGCTTCTTTTGCGGAATCCGTCTGGAATTTTCTCTCCAGAAATGCCTTGAACTGTTTCTTATTATGGCGATAATTCCATAGCACATTCCGCAGATCGATCAGCACAAGGTCACACACCGTATCGTAGCGGATATAGTGGGAGGCACAGTATTCCTTGCCATGCGTCTTGTACATCCAGCAGGAATATGCCCCGTGATAAGTGCCGTCCTTTCGCTTCTTCTGCGAATAGGTGAGGGCGTGACCGCAGTCCGCACAGTACAGCAGCCCTGCGAACATCTGCACCTCGCCTGTTTTGGCAGGGCGGTGCTTTGCGTTCATGATCTTGTGTACCGTGTCCCACAACTCCTGCGAAATGATCGGTTCATGGCAGTGTTCCACCACAATCCAATCCTCCCTCGGACACTTCACCACCTGCTTGCTTTTCATGGATTTTGCTCGCTGCTTGCCATACACCAGCCTGCCGAGGTAGACTTCATTGTTCAGAATCACACGGACGGAGGTAACGTGCCAGTCGAATTCTTTCCGCCAGTAATCGGATTTGAAGTAGTCGGGGTTATGCTGATTGAAGTAGGCAATGGGGTTCAGTACCTTTTCCGCACGGAAGATTTTTGCGATCTTGTTGTATCCGATGCCCTCCGCAGTCAGCCGGAAAATGCGTCTGACAACCTCTGCCGCTGGTTCATCAATCACAAGATGATGACGGTCATTGGGATCCAGCTTGTAGCCGAACGGCGGCTTGGAACCCATGAACTGCCCAGCCTTTGCCTTGGCTTTCTTGGCGGCTTTCGTTTTCTTGGACACGTCACGGGCATACATCTCGTTCATCACATTTCGCATGGGGAACATCAGATCATCTTCGTTAACAGATGAATCGTAGTGGTCATCGGCTGCAATAAAACGCACATCCTGATCCTTGAAATGTTCAACCTGCAAGCCGACTTCCACATAATTTCGACCGAATCGGGACAGGTCTTTTACAATCACAAGATTGATTTTGTCTGCGTGAATGTCCGAGAGCATCCGCTAAAATGCAGGACGGTTGAAGTTTGTACCGCTGTATCCGTCATCACAGTAAAATTCATATTCCGTGATGCTGTGAGCCTGACAGTACTGTTCCAATAAGATTTTCTGCGTTTCGATGGACACACTGCCGCCGAAGCTGCCGTCATCCACCGAGAGTCTGCAATATAATGCTGCGTGTTTCTGCATGGTAGTTCCTCCTTTTCTTCACGGACACCGCAGCCTTGCACTGACAGTTTATCACATCTGTCTGCACAAAGCCAGCTGAATTTGTCCGCTGCTTTCATCTTTGTGCAACCTCAATAAGTGGTTGCTTGGAATTTGTTCATCTCGCAGAAGCATTCTTCCGCTGAATCATTTCCTCGAACTCATCTGACACAGATCCGATTTCATCTCCCGTTTCTAATCTGCGGAGCATGAGATTGGAGAGCGATTTCGCAGCATTTGTCTGCCCCTCAAAGACAGACCACACACGATAGGTCACGCCATCAATGAAGTGATCACGGTACTGCGCATCGCCCTGATTCTGACACAGTGACGGTTCGAGGGTGTATTCTCTTTTTCTGATTTTTCCAATTGTGTTTCTTTCCATAGTCCTCCAGTTCTCCGAACAATGTCGGATTGAATTTTGTTGTTCCTGTCAATCTGATATTCATTTTAGATCACTCCATTCTTTAAATTTTAAAAGCTGGCAGATTTCTCTGTCAGCTTATATCCATATCAATTTCTTCTGCATCAGCTTTCATTTCTTCAAGCCTTTCTGACAGAAGTTCAATTGCTGCAACAGCTGCACCAATTAATAATCCTGCATTCTGTGCGGCTCGTTGCGCTTCAATATATCGCTCCAGTTCTTCGGGATCGGTCGGAGCGTTATCGATTATCGAAGCAACACTTGCAACGCTGTCCACAATATCAGCTGTGCTGATTGTATCGCTATAACTATCCCAATCAGCTTGCGACTGCGTTTCATATTGCGTTCTTCTGATTCTTTCAGCTTGGAGCAATATTCTTCGTTCAGTTTCCCAGCCTGTGACTGTAATTCCTGCGTGGATGATTGCAACATCTGGATCGTTTCTTCCTGATGCTGCTCCAGATTTTTCAGCGTTTCTCGTTGGATTCTGATCTGTTGATTCACCAGATTTACCGAATCCTGTTTGGTCATCAGCTCTCCATGCGACTCCAACAGTTCCTTCTGAATCTCGCAGGATCTTTTCAGCAGACTGATCACTGCCGTCCAGTTTCGGTTGTCCACCGCCACCATAGGCATGGTTTCCTCTGCCGCCTGTAGGTCGGATTTGTTGCGTTCCATCAAGGCGTTCACGTCTAATTTCGAACTCATATTCCATCATCTCCTTTGAAAACTTCTCGCCGTGCAGCTTTGCACAGCGGCATCTTCTTCCGCTCGGACAAGTGTAAGTGATATATTTTCGTGACTCCTCCCACCTCACGTTATAGCCCAACTGCTTCATCATGAACACAAACTGCTTACGGCTTTTCGCCTGTTTCATCACCTCCGTGACCGCATTCATCAGCTGAAACTTCCAGCTTTCGCCACGCACCGCCGAGCGATATTCACGGTCGGAGAGTACATCTTTTTTCTTCTGCGGTTGCCTGTCCAGCACAGAAACACCGTACTTCATACAGATTTCATCGGATAAATCCATCAGTGCCTGCACGGTATTGCCGTTGGAATGGTACTTCTTCCCATCCTCAAAGCTGACGGAGTTGAACACAATGTGCGAATGAATATGCTCTCGGTCGATATGCGTTGCAACCACACATTCGTATTTCCCGAAGGCTTTCTCCGCAAGTTCCACTGCAATCCGATGAGCAAGTTCAGGCGGAGTACCATCGCCTTTCGGAAACGACTGCACCAGATGATAATACATCCGACCACTGTTCTTGTGATAGGCATTCTTGGTCGCAAGCATTTCTTCATAAGCTGTTTCCTTAGAACAGTTCAGAGCCGTTACATATTGCTTGTCCTCGGACTGCGTTTTCTCTGTCCTTGTAACATATGCAAGGACTTTTTTCATGCCGCCAGCAGTCTGTGTTTTACTGTTGATGAAATGGATAATCGGCATCGCTACATCCCTCCAATCAGCGCACCGCCTTTGCAATTTCACACAAGGCGGCAGTTGCTTTCTCATGCTGTGCAATCAAATCATCTAACCTCACCGATTTCAATCGTCCCATGTTACCCAGCATTGCAATCTGATTGAGATTTCGACCGATAGATTTCTGCTCTTTCAGCACATCCGCAAGTCCGTCTGCGGTGACGATTGTCTTACCGAATGCCGACCGCAGTACAAAGTCACTCAGCGTCAATCCATGCTGATGAGCCTTGCTGTAAATCCGCTGACGCTCATCCTCTGTGCAGCGGATTGTGATTGTGACGTTTCGTTTTCTCATGGCATCACTCCTCTCAATTCTATAAAAGGGGTTCGGGTTCTCCCGACCAGCTGCGTTCGGTTGGCCGCTATGCGGACTGCCGAATGCGATGCTGGCAAACCAAAGGTTTACTTTCGGTGAGCCCCGAAACCTTGTATTTCTATTGCAGGCATTATCCGCCCACAAACGCTCCACGTTCGCCTGTGTGCCGTTCTGTGCCGCTTCCCGATAAACTGCCCCACAGCAATTCCGAGGGCACAAATCGCTTACAGAGTGCCGACAGGGTCAACATAAATATTACCATCTTGTTTCCTCTTGTCGTCACTGTTGTCACGATCGTCACCGAAGTACTGCGCCTGTATCTTTCGGATACCGTTGCTTCGCTTCATCTCGAACAGCACATCCTACTCCAACAGCCGCTGTGCGCTTTGCAGAATCTTTCTTGAAACAACATTCGGGATATATTTTTTCTTCGTGTGCTGATTGATTTTATCCGTCAGCTCCGTCGGTGTTCCAAGAAAACCTTTCACCTCTTTCATGACAATAACCATTGCAGTAATGATCTCATCATCAAACTGTTCCGGCGATACACAGCTATCTGCAATCAGTTTCCAACGATGTGATGTGAGCTGCAATTTCAACTCACGACTTTCGATGTCACGCCCCTCACAATACAGAGTTGCTTCATGTGTTGCTCTGTCCTTCTCAATGAGAACCAAAGCTCCGTCTGCACATCCTCGCAGACCTGTTGAACCTGAAATCATATTAAAAGGATCGCTGTCTTTGCATTTTCTTGTGTGATGCACAAGGAGAATTGTAATTGCAAGCTTGTCTGCCAGTCGTTTCAGTGATGCAAGCTCTGCGTAGTCTGTTCCGTATGCGGATTCTTCACTGCTGCGGATTTTTTGCAGCGTATCAATGACAACAATCTTCAAGTCACGGTGTGCAAGATAGAACTGTTCTATCTGCTGTTCCAGACCATCACCGATGGTATCTGCAAGCAAAGAAAAATACAGACTGTCAGTCGGTTCATTGGTCAGCTCATACAGTCGGTTCTGCAATCGCACCTTGTTATCCTCAAGGCACAGATATAATGCTGTGCCTTTTGCTGTGCGTTGTCCGAGCACTGCTTCTCCCTTTGCGACCGACAGGCAGATATCGAGCGACAACCATGACTTGCCGATTTTGGGTGCTCCTGCAAAGAGATACAGTCCTTGTCCAAGCAGATTTTCCACGCTGAACGGAATCGGTGCAATGGGTGTGGACATAATTTCCTCACAGGAAATGGTTTGTAATGTTTGCATTTGCATTCCTTCTTTCTTTTTTAGATTTCTTGGCCTTTACAAACAGGCAACAGCGTATTGCCTGACCGGGAGGGTTGTATCCCGATTACCTTACATCAAGTTTCATCGCCAACTGCAAGTGCTGCCTGCAGCTCTGAGAGTATCTTGTTCGCTCGCTCTTTCGAGGTCATGGCGGATTTCTCATGTGGCTGGTACGGCTCACCACCCCACCCTTGATGCGCAGTTCTGTAAAGGATCCTATTCAGTTTTCAAGATGCTATGTAATTCAATGCCCTCTACTTAAGAGCCGGCGATACGTTGCCAAAAACTACCCCTTTTGAAACAAGTTCGGTTACCTGCACAATCGGACACCATTTCAAACTCGTTCTTTTTATTTCCCATGCACAAAAATCGAACATCTGCAACACCTGATTTTTGATTGACAGAGTGCGATTCTCGTGATAAAATAGAATTAGTCATATTACGTTATGACAAATCGGAGGTGCTGAAATGAAAATAGATATACAGATTCACTTGGAAGAATTACAGCGCAGAATCACATCTCATCTGCGCAGCTACATCGAGAATCATGAGCGTGATCGGATCATTAAGCTGTGCGGTATTTCGGGAACGGGCAAGACACAGCTTGCGCTCAGCTATGCACAGAATACAAAATGCAGTATGTATTTCACCTTTCGTGGACTCGATCACCGCACTGCGCTTGCACAGTTTAAAAACACTTTCAGTGTGTGGAGCGACTTATCTTCTGCGAATTCATGGCAGGAAGCATTTCAGCTCCTTGTACCATTTTTCAAGAAGCATTACACAAGAGTCGTTCTTGATGATTTAGAGCACAGCAAATCGGAATCTGAAGTTATCACTGCAATTGAACAGCTTTCTGTATCGCTGACTGATATGAAGAACCTGTTTTTATTGCCTTGTCGATGCGAGTCATCATTCGGAAAACACGAACTGTTCAGAGTACCGCTGTACACATCCTCGGACATAAAAAAACACGCTCAAAAAATGAGCGCAGTTGATATTGCAAGGTTATGTGCAGTCACAGGCGGTATGTCTGCTTTGCTGAATGATTATGATGAAACCCACTCTTTTTCCGATAACCTGTATAACTGGATTTCAACGGAGTCTATGCTGTACCGACTGATGCCACGGATGCTCAGCGAGCAGTTCCGCACGCCCGAATCCTATCATGCGATTCTGTATGCAATTGCAACAGGGAAGCATCGCTTGAGTGAAATTGCAAAGCATATGGCTGTTCCGAACAATCAATGCAAGAAATATCTTGATGTACTGATTGCGGCTGGCTTGATTGCAGTCAAGGAGCACCACTACTCTATCCTCAACTCCTATGTGGATTTCTGGCACAGATTCTTTTATCTGAACGTGGGTAGATTGGTTACAACGCCGAGTGACGTTGCAAGTGAAATCCTGTCACAGCTTGATGAATTTGCACTGGAGAAGCAGCTCCCCGAATGCATAAAGAAACTGCCGTTTGATATCCCGAAGGACGCAAAACGGCAGTATAACGCTGTATTTGATTATGTTTTTCAAAGCGGCAGTCACACAATTCTGATCAAGCTCCCCGAATCGCTCGACTGGCACTGCACAAAGCATGAGCTTGATACGCTGATGGATCATGTTACTGACTACTGCGGTGCGTTCTATGAAGCAGAGATCTGTGTTGTGAGCTTCAACAGATTCAGTAATTACTGTGTGAAGCAGGCGGGGCAATTGGATAATTTGCATCTGGTTGTGCTATAAGAAGTATTGTAATGTCTCCGTCATCAAACTTTATTTTCTTATTGACAAACCTGTCTTTTTCTGTTATAATTAGGAAGAACTGATGAGGGAGTAGCAAGCTTTCTTAAAGTAACAAGTCAACATACTGGTCAGCAAAGACCTGGCTTGTTTTCAATTGCGAGACTCATGTGTAGTGAATGAAACTATGCATGGAGTCTGTCCATATGACATCTACCCAAGCGTAGCTTTTGGCTGTGCTTGGGTTTTATTATTTTCAGGAGGATGAAAACAATGGAATGGAGTTTTGTATTTTTCTTTAACAGCGTACTGCTGGGTGTGGGACTGGCAATGGATGCCTTTTCTGTGTCCCTTGCAAACGGTCTGAATGAGCCGGCTATGAAACGAGGAAAACTATGTGGCATTGCGGGCGTATTTGCTTTTTTTCAGGCGCTGATGCCCATGATCGGCTGGATTTGCGTACATACGATTGTACAGTACTTCAAGTCCTTTGAAGCACTGATCCCGTGGATCGCACTGGTATTACTGCTCTTTATCGGGGGTAAGATGCTGATCGAAGGAATCAAAAACAAGGAAATCGACGAGGAACATGCCGGTGTCGGATTGACTGCTCTACTGGTACAGGGTGTTGCGACATCCATTGACGCACTCTCGGTTGGCTTCACGATTTCCGATTACGGCTTTGTGATGGCTCTCGTCTGTTCAATGGTGATTGCGGCAGTGACATTTATCATCTGCATGGCTGGGCTTTTCATCGGCAGGAAGTTTGGCACAAAGCTTGCAGGAAAAGCCTCCATTCTGGGAGGTGCGATTCTTGTATTTATCGGGCTTGAAATCTGGATCACAGGGGTATTTTTCTGATGAAAGAACAAACCGCAGTATCCTGAAATACTGCGGTTTTGTCTATTTGATTCATCCCTTTTCAGAATATAATCCCCTTACTGATTGAGAAGTTCACGCTTCATCAGACAAAGATCAACTACATCAAGTTTTTCATCTTCACAAAGATCACCGGCCTGCCGATCAGTAATATCTTCTCCGCAATGCAGCCATCTTTTAAGCATTATCAAATCATCAATAGAAAAAGCTCCATCGCTATTGACATCTCCAATTACAGAGCCGGTCACGGTTTCATAAATGACCTGAATGTTTGTGTAGTTTACAGTAAGCGTATCCTCAAGTCCAAGATTACCCTGTTCCGAATAAGCGTACCATTGCTGTACTTCAATTTTCCCGTCATAAATCACGGCCTCCAGCACTTCTTCATCATTCGTAAAGGTGCCGTCAAATTCAACTGATGCAGTCTGATTACTGCCAAGTGACATGGAGTAAGATTTGCTTGTCCAGAACTGTGTGCCGTCCGGCGTTTCCACATTGGTGCATAATGCACAGCCCGCACCGCCCCATGCGGAACCAGCACTGGAAGTCACATCTGCAGTCAGAATGATTTTCTTCAGATGCTCAGGATCAGTAATCGGAATTTCGATATTTCCGTTTGCATTGATCAGTGCATCACAATCATCAAACGTCACAATGGTCTGCTGTACTTTGCTTTCATCGTAAATATCAGATTCATCAAAATCAGAAGCATCATCTGAAATGACGATCATTGCTGCGGAATATGCAGGCAGTGTGACATGGACTGTATTATCGGCAACATCCACAACGTCAAGCAATCTGATTTCACTGGAATCACCGGAAACCACATATACTGCGGCTGCTTCGTAGTCAGAACTGCTGTTTTTCAGTGTAATAATCGCATTTTCTTCCTGTGTAAAGCTCTTGTTGGTCAGCATGGTCGTCACAACGCTGTCGTCGTTCCCATTGATTGCGGAATAGGATGAGGCAAGAGAAACATCATCTGTAACAGTAGGAACAAGTGTGTCTCCGAATGTACTGTAATTACCGTCATAATTTGTATACAGCTTGATACCGGCATAGATGTATTCATTTCCGCCCCAGAGTGTTGCGAGATAAACACCTGCATCAGCATAACAGCCCAGCGCCTCTGCCTGTGCGATCGTTGCACTCAGATCTTCACCACCAAAATTGTATTCGGAAATCGCAAGCTTTGTTCCGGGGAAATATGTATCAATAGATTTCTGAATGGTCGGCAGAATCGGGATATTTTCCTGACACCACTGTCCGATCCAGCTGTTTTCGACAAACCCTTTCTCATAAAGCGTACGGACGGACTGAAGTCTGTCCTCGGTGCTTTCACGGCCTGATTCGGTGTAATAATGGATATCAAGTACATCAAGCAGACGTGTGCCGTATTCATCGCTGGCTTTTTTCATATCATCCAGATAACTGTCGAGATACCAGTGATAATTACCTTCTTCCTTGATTGCAGTCCAGTCATCCGTGCCTGCAAGATGATCATATGCAGTATAGCCATAGAGCGCAGGTCCGAACACCTCCGCATTGGGATCGATCGACTTTACGATCTTCGCAACTTCAATGGACTTTTCGGAAAGCTCTGTCACCGTTACAGGATCCGGGTGAATTCTGCTGTGTGTATGCTGCCACAATGTCGGCTCATTGTCAAGACTATAGCCCTGCATGCCGGTAGATGTGGAAGAATCTCCGAGATTCTTGACGAGATAATTGACATACTCATCCATATAAACAACGCCGTCCGTCAGATCCGGTGTATCCGAAAGTGCGCTGCCCTTGGTGAAAATGACCTCATTCCAGCGATTGGATGGTGCGGCTTCTTCTTCGGAAACAGTGCCGTTTGTATCTGCAGAAACATAGCCTGCGAGCTGCAGTGTGGTAAACTTGTATCCAACGTCATATTTTTCACATGCCGCTGACAGGTTACGGGGAGCTGCTCCGGGTACGGGCGAATCGGAGATAAAGGTATCACTGCTGAAGTACCAGTCAGAGCCTGCATTGGAGGCGTTGGTTTCCCAGTTGTAAGCAGTCAGACGATTGCCTCCCTGACGGACTGCACTGATGTTCAGTTCGCCCAGAAGTGCCTGTTCTCCGGGTTCATTGATACCATAGATATACGGACTGATCTCTTTATGTTCGCCTGACAAATCAACCGTCACATTCATAGAATAAGCGGTGCCCTCAGCGTGAACCAGCGGAGATGCCATTGCAAGCGGAAGTGTGACCGCCATCAGCAAAGCACCATATCGTTTCAGCTTCATAAAAAAACTCCCTTCAATTACGTTCTGTTCAATCATGATACCGGCATCAGCCCTCTGAACAGTACAGATGCCGATACCATCCCTCTCAATTTAATTATACCAAAAACGCCGCTTTCAAACAATATTCTATTGTTTCTATTAAAAAGATGATTTCGGATGTCTTTGTTTCGGATATGCAAAAAAGTCTTGTATTATGGTTCACAATATGGTATAATAAAGTGGAGTACAGCAATCAGATTATGAAAGGAGGACGCATATGCGGTTACGGCCGACCATTGGTCTTATCACAGCAGAGTGCTTTCGCACGCACACTTCAGAAACAATATGCGGAATCATCACCCAGGCGTTCAGCGCTGACTGCAATATTGTCATATTGTCTGCCAAGAATAATTTTTTAGGGAAAGTCACAAAGCACAATTACCATGAGGCGGATCTGTATGAATTGGTAAAATCATCGCATTTTGACGGTTTTATCTATGACAGAAACTTTATTTACAATGATGAGATCGTCAGGAAGCTAGATCGTCTCCTGAAGCAGACACAAAAGCCGGTCATGCTTCTGGACGGCGTTGAGCATCCTTATTTTGAAAATACAATTTCCCATGATCCGGAAGCGTTTGAACGTCTGATCGAACACATGATAACCATTCACGGACATCGGAAAATCTACTGCCTGACCGGAATCAAAGGTCTTCCGCAGGCAGAAGAACGTCTGCAGGCTTATTTTAATGTCATGAAACGTCACAAGCTGTACTATGATGAAACTTATTATTCCTACGGAGATTTCTGGCGTGATGCACCTGTTATGTATGCACAGAGGATTATTAAGGGTGAGCTTTCAAAACCTGACGCCATTGTCTGTGCAAATGATATTATGGCGGACACGCTTATTGATACCCTTCAGAAAAACGGCTTGCGTGTGCCTGAACAGATTGCTGTTACAGGATTTGACGGCTATCTCGACATCAACCAGAGTCATATCAGCCTGACAAGCTTTAAAAAGAGCTATTTTCAGCTCGGTGCAGAAGCATTCCGACGCTTGTACGGCATCATTACAGGGAAGAAATGCAAACGTATTCAAAACGATAGTGACGGCATTCTGATCGGAAGAAGCTGTGGTTGCATTCCCGCTCAGGAATACAGCTCGGAAAGCACCCGCAAAGCAATGCAGATCAATGCGGTCGAAGAGGAATTTCTGCATAGTGATTTTCTTTTCAGTACGCTGCATACAAATTCACTGAAAGAGCTGATTGATGTGATAGACCGTAATATGCATCTGATTCATCGCAGAAAACGATTCAGAATGTTCCTGTCAGAAAGCTTCATTGCTCAGCTTCAGGGTGAAGATGCGGAAAAGATCAAAAGCAAACCTGACGCATACAGAGAATTTCTGCATTGTGAAGTAGGAAAAAACGGGCTGAGTGAGCCGGATACAGTGATTTCTGCTGATGAATTTCCTGCATTTCTGTCCAATGGAAGCTCTTATCCCACGGCTTACTATCTCTCCGCTCTGCATATCAATGACGAACACTATGGGATAGCAGCACTCTCGTTCGGAAAAAAGCCATTCTGTTACAGACCATATTATACCACCTTTGTCAGCTACATCTGCGCGGCTCTGGAGCATCTTCTGAAGCAAAGAAAAACAGAGCAAATGCTGCATCAATTGATAAATGAAAATCAGCAGAATGTAGAAAATCCTCGTTTATATTCTCAGCTTTCTCAGATCAGGGAGGAGATGCTTCGCAAGCCGGGATATGACTGGAGCATTTCCGAAATCTGTCAGCGAGTGAATGTCAGCCGAAGCTATCTGCAAAGAATGTATAAGAGCTATTTCGGCAGAAGTATTTTTGAGGAGCTGATTCATGCAAGGGTGAATGAAGCAAAGAAGCTGTTGACGGAAACGAATACCTCTATTACAAATATAGCAGAACTATGCGGTTATTCCTCTTATTCCCATTTTGCCAATCAATTCAAGGCGGAAGAAAATATGACGCCTTCGCAATATCGTGAACAAAAACAGAAGACAAAAGCGATAAAGTAAATAAATACATATGAATTTATGTATTTCATTGTTCGCAAAAAAATATTGACATTCTTTTCGGAATATGATAAAATTGCTAAAAATAAACAAATCCAATCTGTTTTTGAGCGAATTGTTGGATGTTTTTAACAACTTGAATAGTAGCTTACATGAGGAGGTATGTTTATGCAAAACAAAGGAAAGCGTCTTGTCGCATTGGCTTGTACGGCAGCATTATGTCTTGGGGTATCGCCAAGTATACCGGTGACAACTGAGGAATCAGCTGATTTTCTTACATCAGCAGCAGAAACATTGGACGGAATTCCGATCAGCAGCGACAAGATCAGCACGAACAACTATAAGAATACCAAATACAACAACCCTATCTCCTCTGAATTCTTCTGCGCCGATCCGACCGCAGTCGAATATGAAGGAAGACTCTATGTCATCGGTACAAACGACCATGAACAGTTTGAGGTGATTGGTCCCGATAAGGATAATTCCTATGAACAGATCAAATCTATGGTGATTCTCTCTACAGATGATATGGTGAACTGGATCTATCACGGAGAAATCAATATCGGTGAAATTGCACCGTGGATTATGAATTCATGGGCACCGTCCATCGTTTCCAGAGTGGAGGAGGACGGCAAAACGCATTTCTACCTCTACTTTTCCAACAATGGTCTTGGCGTGGGAGTCATTCATACCACCGATCTGCTTGGTGAATGGGACGATCCTCTTGGAAAACCCCTGATTTCCACCAGCACTCCGGGTCTGACCGACTGCCCGAATCCCTTTGACCCCGGTGCTGTGATTGATGATAACGGCGTGGGATGGCTCTCCTTCGGTGCAGGCATGGCATCCGACGGCACGGACTATATGCCCGGCTCGAACAGAATTGTCCGTCTTGGCGAGGATATGGTTTCTATCGACAGCGAATTTGCAGAAATTCCTGCACCCTATCACTTTGAGGCAAGTGAGCTGAACTACATCAACGGCACTTATGTCTACACCTATAATAACGACTGGAGCGATCATTCTGCGCAGTGGGATTATGACTGTCCTGTTCCATCGTCATGCAGTATGGTCTATATGACGACAAAAACCCCGCTTGATCCGACAAGCTGGGAGATGAAGGGTGAATACTTTGTCAATCCCGGTACAGCAGGATTTGATTATTCCAACAACCACACCCACCTTCATAAGTACAAAGGCGAGTACTATCTCTTCTATCATACCCTCATGCTCAAGCGTGGCATGGGCATCACAGGCAGCTACAGAAGTATGAATGTGGACAAGATCAATGTGGATGAAGAAACAGTCACCATCGAAAAGATCGGCGGAACTAAAAAGGGCCCCGATGCGATTCAGCCGGTCAATCCTTTCACAGAACAGCTTGCAGCCAATCTGAACGGCACAGCGGATATTTCCTTTGATACGGACAACAAGAGCCGTCCGGAGGTCATCAGCGACGGCGTGGGCGCATGGTTCAGCGTTCGTTCTGCGATGTTCACAGAAACAGAGGGCGGCACGGAAGAAGCACCCGTCGAGCTTTCTCTGATCGATGTGGATACCATTGATTACAATATCACTGTCACAAGTGTCGATCAGGCAACGACTGTTTCCATGTATCCTGCATCAAGTGACGGTGCGAACCATCCTGCCTCGGTTGATGTAACAGGCACAGGAAAATACACCATTTCCTGTGATATCGGCGGTGCGTCGGGCATGATGAATATGGGATACTTTGAAGTAGATAATGACGCACAGATCACATTCACGGTGGATACTATTCTGGTGAATGGCAAATACGAATTCGATATTTCCTCCGAGCTGACCAACACCAGAGAATGGGCAAGCGGTCTGCGCAATATCTGGAACGGCTTTGCGGATGGCGATAAGGTCTATACATCTGATTATGCAGAGTTCAGATACAGCGAATCTGCCGGTGCAATTCAATTCTATGCCGATGCAGATATCAAAGATGTGAATCTCGGCAATGCCCCGCTTCTGGATACTGAGGTAGCATTTTATGCAAAGGTAAAGGGTACAGGACGTATTGAAGTGCATCTCGACAGCCCGACGGGAGATCTGCTCACCAGCATTGATTTTGATACGCCGGATGCGTTCCGGAACGTCTACAACAAGGAGATTGCCGATGTCGGCGGAACAAGGGATCTGTACTTTGTTTTCTCAAATGAAGGCATTGTATTTGATTCATGGGCATTTCTTCCGATCAATGATACAGATGATCGTATTCGAGGAGATGTAAATGCCGACGGTACATTTAACGTTGCAGATGTAGTAACACTTCAGAAATGGCTGATTTGCGTACCGGATGTAACTCTTGCTGATTGGAAAGCCGGAGACCTTTGTGAGGATAACAGACTTGATGTGTTTGATCTATGTCTTATGAAGCGTGAATTGCTGAAGAAAAGTTAAATGAGCCCATCATTGATCAACCTATTTACATATATTTAGAGTTCAACTATAAAAAGCAAATCCTCGGAAACAACGTATTTCCGAGGATTTTACTTTGGAGCTTGTGACAGGATTCGAACCTGCGACCTGCGCATTACGAATGCGCTGCACTACCAACTGTGCTACACAAGCATTGATATTCAGTTTTGATTTTGCAAGGCTTAGCGGTCCGTTTGTGATGTCGCTTTACCGACAACCTGCGACCTGCGCATTACGAATGCGCTGCACTACCAACTGTGCTACACAAGCATTAATATTCAGTTTTGATTTTGCAAGGCTTAGCAGTCCGTTGTGATGTCGCTTTACCGACAACCTGCGACCTGCGCATTACGAATGCGCTGCACTACCAACTGTGCTACACAAGCATTATTCAATTTTAATTTTGCAAGGCTTAGCGGTCCGTTGTGATGTCGCTTTACCGACAACCCACGACCCGTGCATTATTGACAATACGCTTTACTGCAAGAAATATAGTCGTCTTTCTCCGATTTGCTGTCGAAATACTTCTTATTTCTCACTCTGTGCTTCGCTCCCTTTTTCCGACACCGTCGGCGGTCGCTTACACAGCTACCAACTGAGCTATTCCAGCATATATTTATCAAAAAAATAACATTGTTATTATACACTAATGTCGTTATTTTGTCAAGTAAAATGGGCAAAAAAATAGCAGAGCCAAGCTCTGCGAAGATAATAAGAGATAAAAATATGTGTAGAACAAAAGAAAGGAGACAACAAAACGGATGTCAATAAAACAATTTATTTAACATCATTGATATTATAATTCATTTTTGCAAAATTGTCAATGGTTTCGGTACTTTTCGGGCATATTTTGTAATTTGTCACAAGTTTGGAATTGAGATATTGAGCACTTTTCACATAACAATAATCTACTGCTGTATGCGTTCAAATCCGCAGAGAAATACTGTATCGGTTTTATCAGCGGCAACAATTCAATCAATAAAACCGGACTTCTCTGCGCATTTCAAGGCATAGTCGGGGCAGGCGTATCCCGCCCCTGATGCCGATGTTAGCTATTGGTTGCTTCTACAAGGCTATCATGCCTGAACAGCAGAGAAATACACCAAATCGCCGAAAGAGCAACCAGGATGTAAATGGTTCTGCTCAAAACAGCGCCTGCTCCTCCAAAAAGCCACGCAACCAAATCGAAGCTGAAAATTCCTACGAGACCCCAGTTGAGCCCGCCGATTATCAGCAAAACGAGTGCGATTTTATCCCACATATTTTTCTCCATACTGCATCATCTTATAACACAGTGCCGCATTTTACGGCAAGCGGCTTGCCAATCATAGCAGAAATTGTTGTGTAACATTTCTGTTTTTATTTTCACCGTAAATTACAGTACTATACCTTACTTTTTTTTCCAAAAAAAGACCGAATGTGCAAAACACATTCGGTCTTAATTTTATACTGTATATCAATTATTTTATTGATTATACGGGAAGAGTTGTGATAACCTTCAATGCATATCTTGTGATGATTGTAGCATCGATAGAGTTAACAACGCCGTCCTGGTTAACGTCGCCGACCTTCTGAGCATCAGCGCTGAGTGAAATAACCTTGAGTGAATGTCTTGTAACCATTGTAGCATCGATAGAGTTAACAACGCCGTCAAAGTTTACATCGCCCCAAAGGAAGTCGTCTCCGCCGGGAGTCTCTTCAGGGAAGAGAACTGCCATTGTACCAAGAGCCATAAGCATATCGCCTGCGTGCCAGAATCTGTGGAGATAGTACTGGTAGCCTTCAGTTGAACCTGTAGTATCATATTCAGCCTTGATTTCCTGGTATCTTTCAACCTTTTCGTATTCTGTACGGATGCTGGAGAATGTAGCGCCGTTTACGAGCGGGTCACCGTTAGGCATTTTGCCTGTATAAGATGTAGGAATGTAAACTACCTGTGTGAACATACGAGAATAGCTGCCGTTGGATTCAATACCGGAAACACCGATATCGTCACGGTTAAACGCCCAAGCTCTGTCGATAAGCTTCTTAGCAACGTCAAATGCCTCATCACCGAGAGCATCGTCAGTTGTATCAGCTGTCAAATCTGTAGCAGCTGCATACCAAAGCAATGTGTTAGCAAGTGAAGAAACACATCCGATGTCGGAAGCTGTGTAGTAAGTGATTTCGCAAGCACTTACTGAGCTGGTTGCAGGCTTTGAACCGGTCCATGTAGCGGGAGCGCCGGACCAATTAAGACCGCCGGGGATAGCATAGTCAATGCCTTCGATTTCAACTGCTGCTTCTGCTTCAGCATCCCACAAGCACTCGTCTACGAAGAACTGTACCCAAGAAGGAAGTACGGAAGCAAGCTGCTCGTTAGCCTTGTCAGCATAAGCGTTTGAACCTGCGTCCTGAATTGTGTAATAGTAGAGCTCAGCAAGTCTCTGAGTAGCCCATACCTGGTTACCGATCCAGTGGTTGGAACCGGGGTCAGCGTATACAGGGTGCTCTACATAAACCATATCATAGAATGTTGTTGCACCTGTTTCATAAGGTGAGTAGTTACCCTTATAGCAGTTGGAAGCACCACCTGCGAAAGGACCTTCAGCGGACTGGAGCCACTGGAAGAACTCAAGCTGACGTGTGAGCGATGTAGCCCAGTCAGTTGTAGCGTTGGAAGCCTTCATACCGCTGTTGATACCGGAATCAACAAGACAAGCGTAAGCCTGAAGCGGGTTCTGATAGAAGTAGTGAGCGTGTGAGCAACCGATCTTCCATTTCCAAGAACCGTCAAGTGCGCCGCCCCAAGATGTGTACCAAGCCATAAGGTAGTGGCAGCTGTCATATGTGCTGCTTGTCTTAGCACTCTTGGATTCGCATCCGATAGGCTTGTAGTACTTATCAAACATATCGCCACGCAGCCAGTCAGACATCTTACCAGCATCGGAAGCAACGGAAGAATAACCGTCTACACCATATCTGCTTGCAAAGTAAACACCCTGAATTGCACGACCTTCAGCGTCAGGAGCGTTTGTATAACGCCACTGCTTAGCAGGATTCGATTCGCAGTTGAATACAGCGATGATACCACGGTTAGTAGCACCGTATTCGAGTGTTTCAACAGAGGGGTGAGGAACTGTTTCGAAACAGGATTCCTGTTCACCACGCTGGAATGTGTTGATGAATGTAAACTGACCAAGCTCTGCACCTGACTTGAAACGTCCGGAATAACCGTACCAGTCGTCAACGTCAGCGAGCCAATGGAGAAGATAAACACCGGTGTCAGAGCCGTAAGCTGTCTTAAAGGTGGTGTACAGCGGGTCTGAACCTGTATTGTTTGTGTCTGTACCGGAGGGGTACAACTCGGGAGTAGCAACCTCGTCAGAGCTGTACTGAGCAGAAGGTGTGCCGTTTCCGAACCAGCCTGTCTGAACAGACTTTGTGGTAGCTGTTGATGTATCCTTCCAGCCGGGAACCATATATTCCATTGTTTCCCATGCCTTGGAAAGGTCACCGGTTGTGCCGTAGCCTGAATTGTTTTCAACAATGTAGTCTCTCATTGCTGCAATCCAAACAAGGTAGGACATAGCCTCGGATGTGGTCAGATGACCGTAGTCGGGAGCTTCAACGCAGACTTCTTCAACTGAGTGGTAAGGAATTCCGAAACCACCGGAAACTGTGCTGTTCGAGCTAAGGTATCCGTTTGCCTGACCGTTTGTGAGAACGTCAGTATAAAGGGACATAAAGCGAGCAGTGTATGAAGTATCTGTTCCGTCGAAATTCTCGGGGATTTTTCTTCTGCCGTCGTAAGCGCTTGCAACGGGTGTAGCAGCACTTGCTACCATAGCTGCAGCAGAAGCAGCAGCGATAAGTCTGCTGAGTTTGATTTTCATAACTTCTTTTCTCCTCTCAAAAAGTATAAATTTGTCGAAGACATATACCGCCGATAATCATATCGCGCCGGCATTTGTCAATGAACCGTAATAATCGTATTGTGGCATATGTACAGACAAAATACCACTCTACTTTTATACCATAATTATACTGATTCCAATTCAAAGTGTCAAGCAAATAACCGTTTTTTTTCACCATGAAAACGATATTTGTAAGCTTTTTACAAAAACAGCACTCAAGATTTGGGCAAGTTGACTTGCACAAAAATATTAAATTAAAGAATATTTTAAGGTTAAAAATGTACAATCGGATTATATTATGCGCAAATGTGTGAAATCGAAAACTTTTCTGTGTTTGTAACATATTATTAACAATTGTGGCAGGCTATTTTGATATAATATTTTGTATATAGGTTCATCTCATCGGACAACGTATTTTTGCGATGAGTTTCATCCGCATATAGCTATATTAAATAGTACAATATTCTTAAATACCACACGAAAGGAGCTTGTGTGCTCCGATTTTGATCGGGCTCACACTAATCGGTATGATTGAAATTAAAAATCTCACCAAAATTTACGGCGATATCATTGCCGTAGACGATCTTTCGTTTACCGTAAATGATAATGAAGTTCTTGGCTTTCTCGGCCCGAACGGTGCCGGAAAATCGACAACAATGAATATCATTACAGGATATCTCCCCGCCACCTCGGGCGATGTTCTCGTTGATGGAATTGACATTTCCAAGAATCCTATGGAAGTGCGCCGCAAAATCGGATATCTTCCCGAACAGCCCCCCGTATATATGGATATGAGGGTGCGCGAATATCTTGATTTCTGCGCAGGCATCAAGGGGATTCCCGCAAAGGATATCAAAAAGAGCGTCGAAAAGGCTATGTCACTTCTCAAAATCACAGACGTTCAGAAAAGGCTTATAAAGAACCTCTCAAAGGGTTATCGTCAGAGAGTCGGCTTTGCGCAGGCTATTCTTGCAGACCCCAAGGTTCTTATTCTCGACGAGCCTACCGTAGGTCTTGACCCGAACCAGACGCTTGAAGTACGAAACGTTATAAGGTCACTCAAAAAAGACCGCACAATCATCTTCAGCTCACACATTCTGCAGGAAGTCAGTGCAGTCTGTGAAAGAGTTGTCATCATCGACAAGGGCAAGATCAAGGCAATAGATACGCCGTGGAATCTTGCGCACAATATGGACAAGCATTGTGTTTACAGCCTCAAAATTGAAGGCGACAAGGAAAAGGCATACGACCTTCTCAAAGGAGTGAACGGCGTAAGACAGGTTTATAACGTAACCGAACTTGACGCGCGCACAAACCAGTTCAAGATTGACGTTTCCGACGAACGCGTGCGCAAGAGCGTGCTTAAAAAGCTGCTTGAATCAGAGTTTGAGCTTGTTGAATTTTCCGAAGAGAAAACAAGCCTTGAGGATGTATTCGTCAGCCTTACAGGAAAGAAAAAATAACAATTCATTTCCGGCAGCGCTGCCGCCGCAGATGCGTGCTGTCTGTTATATATCCGACACTGCGGAGAAACGAGGATTTTATGCGTTACATATTCAAAAAAGAGTTGCAGTCATTCTTTTTTTCACCACTGATTTATGTGCTGAGTGCGATTTTTCTGTTCATTTTCGCACAAACATTCATAAACGTTATTACAACTACTGACAGCTCAATAAATGAGTTTACCTATGCCTATCACATTCTTTATCAGAATATGTTCTATTTCATATTCCTGATACCTGCCTTGACAATGAAAACCTTCGCGGAAGAGCGCAGAGGCGGAACCGAAGTACTTCTTCTTTCGTCACCTATAAGCCTTTTTTCGGTCGTTGTCGGCAAATTTCTTGCTGTTGCGGTTGCATTTCTGTTTATGACCGCCCTTAGTCTGATTTTTCCTGTCATCATTGCTTCAAACGGCGTAATCGTCTGGTCCGGGCTCATTTGCGGATATATCGGCTTTATCGCATGGGGGCTCTGCCTTATTGCAGTCGGTATGCTTATGTCCTCTTTCACTGAAAACCAGGTAATCGCCGTTGTACTCGGAGAAGCTTGTATGCTCGGACTTTACCTTGTGGATGTGTTCAAGGAAAACGCTCTTATTTCCAACATCACTCCGCTTTACAATCTTCTTAATGCAATTTCCGCACAGGAAAGGTTCTTCAACTTTGCACTCGGCTGGTTCAGCCTTTCCGATTTGGTGTTCTACATTACATTTATGTGTGCAGCCTTAGGATTCACGATCATCTCGATTGACCAGAGAAGACGCTGCAGGGGGTAATTTAAAATGAAAAATCAGAATGATAAAGAAAAAGATTTGAAACTCGGTACCGAAACCGACGAGAATAACAATACCGACGAAATTTCTCAGCTTGCCGCTGAAGCCAACGAAAGCAACAATATAAAAAACGTCGTCGAACCGAAGGAGCCAAAGGCCGAAACCAAGGATGAGCGCGCTCTGAGAGCAAAGAAAAACAAAACAAAGCTCAGAGCTCTTGCGGTTTCGCTTGTAATTGCCATTATTCTTGCGGCAATTCCGCTTAATCTGCTTGCAAATTCTCTCGGCATCTCATGGGATATGACTCCTGCAAAATACTATTCGCTGAATCAGACATCACAAAACGTTCTTTCAACTCTTAATCAGGATATAACAATATATTTCCTTTATGAGCTTGAGGATGTTGAAGCAAACAAGGACACTCTTGTTCTGGCGAAGATTCTCAGACAATATGCAGAATACGAACACATCACGCTGATTGACTTTGATATTTCCGAAAGACCCGACCTTGCTTTGCAGGCAAACCCCGAAAACAACCTCATCCTTACCGAGGGTGATATTGTCGTTTCCGGAAACGGTCTTACAAAAAAGGTTTCTTCAGCAAATCTTTTTGAAAAAAACGAAACAACAAGCGCTCTCACATTCATCGGCGAAAACCATATTACAGGCGCAATTCAGTACTGCCTCAACGGCAAAGTGCCCACCATCTACTTCCTTGAAGGTCACGACGAGCGCAAATATGACGAGGACTACACAGGCGTTGTTGAACTCATCAGAGCAAACAGCTACGCTGTAAACACAGTAAACCTGTCCGAAGCCGACGCTGTTCCGGATGACTGTAAAATCCTCATCGTTGCCGACCCTAAAAGCGATTTGACCGACGATGAGCTTGATAAGCTTGAAAAATATCTCGATAAGGGCGGAAACATCAATTTCCTTATGGCGCCAAATTCCGACGCAGTCAACTACACAAACTTTGAAATTCTTTTCAAACAGTTCGGTGTAGGTATGAACTATGACACAATCGAAGAAACCGGCGCTGATAATTTTGCTTCCGAAAATCCTGCCAATATCAAGGTCGAATTTGTGGAAACTATGTACACAACACTCACGGAAGCGTTCATTGACAGCGAGGTCGAATCATACTTCCCGAATTCACGAAGCATTTTCTTGGTAAACACAACAAATAACAAGAGCATAAAATCCGACCTTCTGCTAAAGTGCCTTGATGACGCAACCGCATTGACAGTACCTTGCGGCGGTATCAACAAGGACGTTGAAGAAGAATACAGCGTTCCCTATCTTGCATTTGCTTCCGAGGATACCTCGCGCGGCGACGGTCTGAGCACAGCAAAAATAATTGTATACGGCTCTGCGGATTTTATCGACGATATGTACATTGAAAGTGAGCTTGTACAGGCTCCGATGCTTCTTTTCTTCAGCGGACTCACCTGGATGTATGATAATTCAGTTGATATGCTTATCGAGTCAAAGGTTCAGCGAGTTGATTCAATCACAATTAAAGACGATTCAAGTGCCGATACGCTCCTCGTTTTAATAGGTGCAGTTCCCGTGTGCGTAGCAATAGTCGGCTTTGTTGTGTGGACTAGGAGGCGCAATTCATGAGAAAGCTTTCGGTTTATTCTAAAGCAATCATATGCCTTCTTGCCGTTTTTGCAATTTCACTTGTCTGCTACATATTTGCAGCTCAT
This sequence comes from Oscillospiraceae bacterium, assembly GCA_017435565.1. Taxonomy (GTDB): domain Bacteria; phylum Bacillota; class Clostridia; order Oscillospirales; family Ruminococcaceae; genus RGIG3077. The sequence goes on from JAFSEU010000031.1 coordinate 146,335, forward strand.
AAAAACGCCGAGGAAGAGCTTTCGCTTGCAATGGAATACGGCTCGGTGCCGCTGTTCTCTTTTGATGCCAACTCAACATTATCGGTTGAAATCGAAACTCCTGAGGACGGATTATACCGCCTGTTTTACGAAAACAGCGACTGGACAATTGAAGATGTCAATTTTTCACCGAACGAAGCGGGAATTGAAAGCATTGTTACGATAATGAGTGCATTGTACTCTACCCGAACCATATCATTCGACGCTTCAAGCGAAAACCTTGCAATATACGGGCTCGATGAACCCACAAGAATAACCTGCCGTGTGTCCGGCGGTGCTGACTATACATTATATATAGGCGACACTACCCCCACAGGCGAAAACTATTACGCAATGCGTGAAGGCGAGGATTACATCTATCTTATCAGCGCCGAGGAGGGAGTTTATCTCGACGCAAGCCGCGACCTTCTGAAAGACCCCTATATCATCAACTACGGTACGATTTACAGCGACGTCACTTACCTCAAGCTCGACCGCGACGACGAAACTGTATTTGAACTTGAATACGGCGATACCTGGCAGAATTATCCTCTTCAGAATCGTTTGAGTACAAGCACGGCAGACCGTTGGACTGCAATTTCGCCGATCGACTGGCCTATTCATTATTCCAACATAAGCACAATTGTTGACAATATGATAAGAGTTCAGGTTGCGGAGTTTGTCGAAGAGGATTGTCAGAACCTCGAAAAATACGGTCTTGACGACCCGAAGTTCCGCCTTTCAATCGGTACCGACGACGGCGAAATGGTGGACATTGTATTCGGCAATCAGAATATTGACGGAACATATATCTACGCTATGTATGAGGATACAAAGCAGGTTGTGCTCTTCTCAATGTCGGATATGTACTTCCTTGAGTGCACTCCCGAGGAGATTTATAACCCCTATATCTACACTCTTCATATGCTTACCGATAACAACAATCAGACTGATATTGCCGAAATCGAGCTTACTCTCGACGGTCAGACACATTATATAACCAACAACAGCTACGACGATATCAATGAATATACCTTTGATGGAATTGAGCTTTACAGCGACGTAATCGGAACCGCACTTTTTGAAGAACTCTTCTCGGCTCTGTCCTCATTCACCTTCTCGACAGTTGACGTTTCCGGCGAGAATGTGCAAAAAGGCGACGAGGTTTATTTCGGATACAATTACGTTTTGGCAAACGGCGAAGAAGTCAGCGTTGAGCTTTACGAAATTCCCGGCGAAGAGCTGCGCTACTACATCTTCTTGAACGACGAATATGTAAATCTTACAACCAGAGAAAGCGTAATCGATAGTGCTACCGGCGTCAGAGTGACCTGCAATGCACTTCTCAAGCATATCAGCGAAAATTATTGATAAAAATATCGGAAAGGCTTGATTATAATGTCTGACATTCGTGTTTTTCTCTCAGAAGACGCCGAATCCTACTCATTAAAAGCAGGTGCTCTGTTTACGCAGGGCTATAATTGCAGTCAGGCGGTGCTTCTGGCATTTTCAGACGAACTCGGTCTTTCACAAAGCACGGCGGCAGCGCTTTCTTCGTCATTCGGCGGCGGAATGGGTCGTCTGCGTGAGGTTTGCGGCGCCGTCAGCGGAATGTTTATGGTAATAGGTCTGTGCTTTGGTTACACCACACCCGACTGTCAAAGCGCCAAAGCAGAGCACTACAAACGAATTCAGGAGCTTGCTTCCCAATTCAAATGCGAAAATGGCAGCATAGTGTGCCGTGAGCTTCTCTTTTTAAATCAATCGGGTGCAAGCGACCCTACCCCCGAGCTCCGCACAAAGGAATATTACAAAAAACGCCCCTGCAGAGAGCTTGTTGAATTCGCAGCACTCATCACAGCGCAATACATTATAAACAATACGGAAAAATAAACAAACGGTCGATATGCACAACGCATATCGACCGTTTTATATAACCAAATATTCTTTACGCAATCACGGAGTTGACGGCCTCTTTAAGAGCTGCTCCCCTGTCCGTCTTTTCCCACGGAATGTCAAGCTCCTCTCTGCCCATGTGACCGTAAGCAGCAAGCGGTCTGTACTTTACCTCACGCAGTTTGAGGTCCTCAATGATCGAAGCGGGTCTGAAATCAAAAACCTTCTTGACTGCCTCTTCAAGAATATCATCGCTGACCTTGCCCGTACCGAATGTGTTTACATGAACGGAAACAGGCTGTGCCACACCGATGGCATATGCAAGCTGAATCTCACACTTTCTGGCAAAGCCCGATGCAACAACGTTCTTTGCGGCGTATCTTGCAGCATATGCAGCGCTTCTGTCAACCTTGGTCGGGTCTTTTCCCGAAAATGCGCCGCCGCCATGACGGGCATATCCGCCGTAGGTGTCAACAATAATTTTTCTTCCCGTAAGGCCGCTGTCGCCCTGAGGGCCGCCGATTACAAAGCGTCCCGTAGGATTGACAAATATTGTAGTACCCTCATCGAGAAGCTCAGCAGGAACAATCGGCTTGATAACGTGCTCGATAATATCTTCTCTTATCTGCTCAAGCTCAATTTCGGGCTCGTGCTGAGTCGAAACAACAATCGTATCAACCCTTACAGGCTCGCCGTTTTCAAATTCAGCTGTAACCTGAGTTTTGCCGTCGGGACGAAGGTAAGGCAAAATGCCTTCCTTTCTGACCTGCGCAAGCCTTTTTGAAAGCTTATGTGCAATTGATGCGGTAAGCGGCATCAATTCATCTGTTTCATCACACGCATAACCGAACATCATGCCCTGATCGCCTGCACCGATTGCCGCACGCTCGTCCTCGTCACCGTTTTTCGATTCAAACGCCTCACTGACGCCCATTGAAATATCGCCCGATTGCTCATCAAGATTCTGCAGAACAGCACAGGTGTGGCCGTCAAAACCAAGCCTTTCGCTTGAATATCCCGCACCGACGATTACCTCACGTGCAATTCTTGCAATATCAACCTGTGCGGTCGAGGTGATTTCACCCATACACAGAACCATACCCGTTGTGCATATGGTTTCGCACGCAACTCGCGAAAGCTTGTCCTGCTCAAGATATGCGTCAAGTACAGCGTCGGAAATCTGGTCGCAAAGCTTATCGGGATGTCCTTCGGTGACAGATTCCGATGTAAAAAAAGTTCTTCCCATTTTTATCAAATCCTTTTGTAAATTTATATAATATACCAAAATAGTGTGCAAATCAATCACACATAGCTTATTATATCAGATAATCAAAAAAAAAGCAATACCCAACAACTGTCAATGTCAAAATGCGAAATCTTCATCTCCGCACTGCTCCGTATAATACAACTCTCTGTATTTTTTCGGTGTAATGCCCTTATGCTTTTTGAAAACGCTGATAAAAGCGCTTTGCGACGAAAAGCCCAGCGCAAGCGAAATTTCAAGATATGAAAACTCAGAAAATTTCAGAAGATTTTCCGCAGTGGAAATTTTCGCATTTGTAATAAATTCCTTTATGCTTATGCCTGTTTCCTTCGCAAACAGCTTTGAAAGATACGACGGATTCAGCCCGATCACGCCTGAGAGCACGCTGACGGTCAGTTCCTCGTGCAGATGGTCGTATATATAATCGATGCATTTTCTTATGTGAAGCGAAATCACATTTGTTTTCTTCAATTCCTTCATTCGTGCGGCAAAATCAAGCTCCATTTCAGCAAAAAGCTCAAACAGCTTTTCACACGATGTCAGCTTGTCTGCGCGCTGAATATAAATATCGCTTAATGTATATGCCATATCGTGCTCCATTCCGCCCCGCACACATATGCGTGAAGTCAGCGCAACCGCAACAATGAAATGATAGCGAAGGTTCTTAACAGGGTCATCCGAAAGCTTGCCCGCCCCCTTCAGAAACGCTTCCTTTGCGCTTGCAAAGCCCTGTCTGATTCTTTCGGTATCACCCTGTCTGATAACCTCGTAGCGCTGAAACTCCTCGTGAAAGGACGAGCGTGTGAAGCCGTAGGTTTTCTGTATATACAGGCGGTAGTTCAGGTCACGGTTAGTGTTCATAATGCAGTTCCTTTCGCCAAGTGTTGAATGTCGTGTGATTCGCTATATATTATACCTTATTTTTGATACAAAAGCAAGATTTTTGATATAAAAGAATAATGAATTGCATTATTATATTGCCAAACAAAATCAGCCGAGAGGATGGCTATCAATATGTCACATACATACGACCTGACACAAGGAAAAGTCTCACCCATAATACTGAAATTCTTCTTCCCGATGCTTTTTACCAATATGCTCCAGCAGATATATACCGTTTCAGATACCGCAATCGTCGGTAAAGGACTGGGTGACAATGCACTTGCCGCCGTCGGCAATATGTCATCACTCACCTTCCTTGTAATCGGATTTTCGATGGGGCTTGCCAACGGCTTTTCGGTTTCCATTGCACAAAGCTTCGGTGCTAAGGATTACACCAAGCTGCGACGCGCAATCGCATCTTCGCTGATGCTTTCTGCGATAATCGGAATCATTCTCACAACTATAAGCGTCATATTCTTAAAACCGATTCTGGTATTGCTCCAAACCGACAAACTGATTATGAATGAAAGTCTGGTTTACGGATATATAATTTTCGGCGGTCTTATAACAACCATTCTTTACAATCTCGCCTCCGGAATTTTAAGAGCGCTCGGTGACAGCAAAACCCCGCTGATTGCAATTGTCATTTCAAGTGTTCTCAACATTGTTCTGAACTGCCTGTTTATATATACGTTCAAAACAGGCATCGGCGGTGCCGCTGTGGCCACAATCATTTCACAGTCAGTTTCTGCCTTCATCTGTTATTTGCAGCTTAGAAAAATAGATATAATCCGCCTTAGCTCTGCCGACTTTGCGCTTGACATTCCGCTTTATACAGAGCTTTTCAAAAACGGGTTGCCCATGGCTCTGATGAACTCAATCACTGCAGTCGGCTGTATGGTTGTGCAGTATTTTGTAAACGGTCTTGGCGTTGCGCACACCTCGGCATATTCAGTGTGCAGCAAATATGTCCATCTCTTTATGCAGCCTGCCTGCACCGCCGGTTTTACAATGTCTGCGTTTACAAGCCAGAACTACGGCGCACAAAAATATGAAAGAATCCGCGACGGACTTCATACCTGTATGAAAATTGCGTTCGTTTCATACCTGATTGCCGCCGTTGTAATGTTCTTCTTCCCCGAGGAGCTTGCATCGCTTATGCTCAACGGCAAGGACCGAATCGAGCTTGCGGCACAATTTCTGCCGATATGCGGGCTCGCTATGTTCGGAGTAGACTTTCTGTTCATCTTCCGAAGCGGCTGCCAGGGAATGGGATATCCTCTGATTCCTATGCTTTCGGGAATTACCGAAATGGTTATGCGAATTTCGGTAATCGTGCTGTTTGTTTCTCAGTCAGGCTTCAGAGCAACCGCCTATGCAGAAGCTGTTGCGTGGTTTGCGGCCCTTGCGCTCAATTTCGTTGCATTTACTATCATTCTGCGCAAAAAGCTTTGCTGCGACAAACGGATTTACTTTACAAAAAAGCACAGAAAAATCGTATTGTAAAAAAGAAAAATTTAAATATATACCACCCTCACTCTCTTCCGCCCGCAATCTTGTTCGGGCGGATTTTTTTATGCAATGCTTTATGCGTTTTAAATGCGCATACAAAAAAGCGATATTTATTTACAAAACTATTGACTTGAATTTTAATGTATGCTATAATAATTTGCGAATGATTCGCAAATTCAGCGAAAGCGAGGGACATCGGGATATGGCAAAATACATCACAAACCAAAGAAGAATTCTGCTTGAATATCTCTGCACACACCACGATGAGCTTTTGTCGGCACGAGCTATTGCCGATGCTCTTGCTCACGAAAACATAAGCATAAGCGCTGTTTACCGCAATCTTGCCGAACTCGAAAAATCGGGAGAAGTCCACAGAGTCAGCAAAAGCGGCAGCCGCGAGGTATATTATCAATATACAGCCGCCGGCGAGTGCAGAGAATGCCTTCATCTCAGCTGCAAAGAGTGCGGAAAGACCTACCATATGAGTATGGGAGCCGCCGAGCTTGTAACAAGCAGCATCGCCAAAAGCGAAATGTTTGACATTGACAAGTCCGATACAATTATCTACGGTGTATGCAAGGGGTGCAGGAAATGAAAAAAATGATTAAAAAAGCAATATGTACAGCCTGCATTATGGCGCTGTCGGTTTCATCCTTTACAGCCTGCGGCGATGAAAGCAGCATTTCAAATGGCGACAAAATCTCAATTGTAGCAACAATTTTTCCCCAATACGACTGGGCAAGGCAGATAGTCGGCGATTCACAGAACGTCAGTCTTACTCTGCTTGCCGACAACGGCACCGACCTGCACAGCTTTGAGCCTACCGCAGATGATATCATTGCCATTTCCGAATGCGATATATTCATCTACATCGGCGGTGAATCCGACCAATGGGTCGAAGAAGCGCTCGCACAGGCGGTAAATAAAGATATGATAAAACTCAACTTGCTTGAAGTCCTCGGCGACAATGCGCAATATACCGAAACAGTCGAGGGTATGCAGCACGATCACAGCCATGAATGCGAAGATGACGACTGCGAGCATTCGCAAGCTTACGACGAGCACATCTGGCTGTCGCTGAAAAACGCCGATATTCTGTGCGGCAAAATCGCACAAAGCATTATTTCGCTCTGCCCCGAAAGCAAGGACGAATTCACCGAGAATCTGAACTCATATATCAATAAGCTCAACTCTCTTGACGCCGAATATGCGGATTTTTTGGAATCCGCACCCGAAAAGCCTCTGCTTTTCGGCGACCGTTTTCCGTTTCTGTACCTGACAAAGGATTACTCGATTGAGTACTCTGCGGCGTTTTCGGGCTGTTCTTCAGAAAGTGAGGCGAGCTTTGACACAATAGCCTTTCTGGCAGATCAACTGGATTCGCACAACCTCGGTGCCGTTATCACCATTGAAGGAAGCGACTGCAACATTGCCGATACCGTAATTGCGGCGTCGAAATCACAAGATGCCCAAATTCTTACGCTCAACTCGATGCAGTCTGTAACAAAAAAGGATATCGAAAACGGTGCCGATTATCTGACATATATGAAAAATAATCTTGATGTATTGAAACAGGCACTCAGCTAAGGAGAAAACAAAATGGCGCAGATTACCTGCAAACATCTCACTCTCGGATACGAGTCAAAAGAAATACTCAGTGACTTGAGTTTTAACGTCGAAAAAGGAAATTATCTGTGCATTGTCGGCGAAAACGGCTCGGGCAAGACTACGCTTGTAAAGGCGCTGCTCGGTCTTCACCGACCGATGTCAGGCGAAATTTCCACAGGCGACGAATTGAAATTCAACGAAATAGGCTATCTGCCGCAGCAGACAATGGTACAGAAGGACTTTCCCGCATCGGTTGAGGAGATTGTTCTTTCGGGCTGCCGAAGCAGCAAATTTTCACCGTTTTATTCAAAACAGCAGAAAAAGCTTGCGGCGGAAAATATGGTAAAAATGAACATTCACTCTCTGCGCAAGCGCTGCTACCGTGAGCTTTCCGGCGGTCAACAGCAGCGAGTTCTGCTCGCACGTGCTCTGTGCGCAACAAAAAAACTGCTGCTCCTTGATGAACCCGTTTCGGGACTTGACCCATTGGTTACCGACGAAATGTACAAGCTGATTGATGAGCTTAACAAAAATGACAAAATCACAATTGTAATGATTTCACACGATATCCCTGCGGCAATCAAATATGCAAGCCACATTCTTCACATCGGTAACAAGATATTCTTCGGCACAGCTCAAGAATATGCAAAAAGTGACTTTGCAAAGCATTTCAACGTGTTAAGGGAGGTGGCCGGATAATGGCGGAAATTTTTGAAAAGCTCCGTAGTTATATGGAATATCCGTTTGTTCGATACGCACTGATTGTCGGCGTGCTGGTTTCGTTATGCTCGTCGCTTCTCGGCGTAACGCTTGTTCTAAAACGCTTCTCATTCATCGGTGACGGACTTTCACACGTTGCCTTCGGTGCAATGTCAGTAGCAGCGGTTGCAGGTCTTACCAACGAAATGCTGATAATAATGCCAGTGACAATAATCAGCGCAATTCTGCTTCTGCGAAGCGGACAAAACGCCAAAATCAAAGGTGACTCGGCAATTGCAATGCTCTCTGTCGGCTCAATGGCGATCGGCTATCTGCTGATGAATGCATTTTCAACCTCTGCCAACGTCTCGGGCGATGTCTGCTCAACGCTTTTCGGTTCAACCTCAATTCTGACTCTTTCACGCTTCGACGTAACCCTGTGCATTGCCCTTTCTGTCGCAATCGCCGCAATATTCATTCTGTTCTACAATAAGATTTTCTGCATTACCTTTGACGAAAGCTTTTCAAAAGCCACGGGAATAAAAGTCGGCGCATATAACCTGCTACTTGCAACAATTATCGCAGTCATTATCGTTCTTGCGATGAATCTTGTCGGCTCACTTCTTGTTTCGGCATTGATAGTATTCCCCTCTCTTGCCGCAATGCGAGTGTGCAAAAGCTTCAAAACCGTTACTATATGCTCGGCTCTGCTTTCGGCTTTGTGCTCGCTTGTCGGCATGCTGACCGCACTTGTGGCAGGAACGCCCATAGGCTCGACAATTGTTGCGGTTGATATAATCGCTTTTTTCGTCTTTTCTGCAATAGGCTCTGTTTTTTCGAGGAAAAGTGTGTGATTTTGCGTCTTGACAGCGATTGAATTTAGTGATATAATAGCTTTGGAAAATTTTATAGATAAATGCAATGACAAAGAGAAGTAGCAAGACAAGCCCTCTTAAAGTGAGTGTGGGGCAGTGAAAACCGCGCAGCAGAGCCCTTGTGAATAACACTTTCGAGCAGCAAACCCAACGCCGATTAGGAGTTTTGTCGGTCAGTAGGGGCGACGTTTTCCCGTGCGTTAAACGGGCTTTAAAGCGACCGCACAGCTTTTAGTTTTGTGCGGTAATTTAGGTGGCACCACGGGTGATTACGCTCCCGTCCTATATCTACTATATAGGACGGGGCTTTTTTATTTTTGAAATTATTGAAAGGAATATTAAAAAATGAAGCATATCGACATCAAAGAAATCATTGCAAATCCCGAATATATCGGAAAAGCCGTAACTGTATGCGGTTGGGTAAGAACCGCACGAAACTCCAAGAATGTGGCTTTTATCGAGCTCAACGACGGAACAAGCCTGAAGCATCTTCAGATAGTTATCGACAAGGCATCGGATATTGATTTTGAGCCTGCACTTCACCTTGGCACATCCATCAAGGTTGAAGGCGAGGTTGTTCAGGCAAGACAGGATTCTGTTGAAATCAACGCTCAGAGCATTACTGTAATCGGCACGTGCCCGCCCGAATATCCCTTGCAGAAAAAACGCCACACGCTCGAATTTTTGCGCACAATGCCTCACCTGCGCGGCAGAACGAACACCTTCAACGCAATTATGCGCGTGCGCTCGGTAATGGCTCAGGCTCTGCACCGCTACTTTGCGGAGAGAAACTTTGTTTATATCAACACCCCTCTAATTACAGGCAGCGACTGCGAAGGTGCAGGCGAAATGTTCCAGGTGACAACCATCGGCTATTCAACAAAATACGAAAACGAAAACGATTATTATGCTGATGATTTCTTCGGCAAAAAGGCAGGTCTTTCCGTTTCGGGTCAGCTTGAAGGCGAGGTTGCCGCAATGGCAATGGGAAAAATCTACACTTTCGGTCCGAGCTTCAGAGCCGAAAACAGCAACACTCCCAAGCATCTGGCCGAATTCTGGCACGTCGAACCCGAAATCGCATTCGCCGAAATCGGTGATGTCATCGAAGAAGCTGAAAGTATGATTAAATATGTCATCCGCACAGTTCTTGACACCTGCCCGAATGAGATGAAATTTTTCGACGCTCATTTCGAAAACGGTCTTATCGACAGGCTTGAAGATTTGATTTCGCATGAATTCGGCGTGATTTCATACACAGAAGCTATAAAGCTTTTGCAGGAATCGGGCGAGGACTTTGCATATCCCGTTGACTGGGGCTGCGACCTTCAGACCGAACACGAGCGCTATATCGCAGAAAAAGTGTTCAAGAAGGCCGTCTTTGTAACCGACTACCCCAAGGAAATCAAATCATTCTATATGAAGCAGAACCCCGACGGAAAAACCGTTGCGGCTGTTGACCTTCTCGTTCCGGGCGTCGGCGAAATCATCGGCGGAAGCGAGAGAGAGGCAGATTACGACAAGCTTGTTGCAGCAATGGAAGAACGCAATATGAATCTTTCGCTCTACACCGATTACCTCGAGCTGAGAAAATATGGCTCGGTACCTCACGGCGGCTTCGGACTCGGCTTCGAACGCCTGATTATGTATGTAACCGGCGTATCCAACATCAGAGACGTTATTCTCTATCCGAGAACCGTCGGCAGCATCAGATAAAAATCTATTTAATAAAGGAATGAGACCCTATGTCAAAATCACTGTATATCCCGAAAGGGTATGAATCTGTGATCTCCCTGCGTGAAACTCAGCACGCAATCAAATATATCAAGGATGTTTTCCAGCAGGCACTTTCATTTGCGCTGACTCTTGATAGAGTCACAGCTCCGCTTATCGTAAGAAAAGGAAGCGGCATCAACGACGACCTTAACGGCGTTGAGCGCAAGGTGGAGTTTTCTACGAAGGAATCAGACAGCGAAGCCGAAGTTGTTCAGTCTCTTGCAAAATGGAAAAGATTGGCTCTTTACCGGTACGGCTACAACCCCGGCGAAGGAATCTATACCGATATGAACGCTATTCGCCGCGACGACGACTGCGACAATATCCACTCGATTTTTGTCGACCAGTGGGACTGGGAAAAGGTCATTACCGAAGGCGACAGAAATATCGAATTTCTTAAAGAAACCGTCCGCTTCATCGTCAAGACCATTGCATATACAAAGCGCAAACTGAAGCTGCGTTATCCTGCACTCAAGTCAAATATATGCGAAAGCGTGTTCTTCATCACCTCGCAGGAGCTTGAAGATATGTACCCCGACAAGCCCGCCAAAGAGCGTGAAAGGCTCATCACAAAAGAGCATAAGACCGTGTTTATTATGCAGATCGGCTGCACCCTGAAAAGCGGCGAACGCCACGACGGCAGAGCACCCGACTATGACGATTGGAGCCTCAACGGTGACCTTATGCTCTGGAACGATGTTCTCGACAACGCTCTCGAAATCTCCTCAATGGGTATCAGGGTAAATGCACAGTCGCTTAAAAATCAACTTGAAACCTGCAACGCTATGGACAGAAGCAGATTTGAATACCACAGACTCATTCTTGACAACACGCTTCCGCTCACCATAGGCGGCGGCATAGGTCAGTCAAGACTCTGTATGCTTCTGCTCGAAAAAGCGCACATCGGCGAGGTTCAGGCGTCGGTATGGCCTGAAGAAATGGTAAATGAATGCGCCGAAAGCGGAATCATTCTGCTTTGATAATACCGCAAAAAACAACAAAACCGATAAGCTCGGATTTTATGAGCTTATCGGTTTTAATTTTTCATTTGACTTTATGAATAAAAGGCAATTGTACCTGCGGGGAATACCGAAATAGTTGTATTTACATATTCTGTAAGCGTTTGCAGGTCGTTGGCATCTATATAACCGTTGCCGTCGGTATCGGCAGCAGCCAATGTGCGTGTGTCAACAGAAGCATAGCTTAACATTAGCCTTTTAAATGTCAGAATATCGATAACGGTAATCTGCGCATCAAAATCAAGATCGCCTACCAAAGTCTGATACTGCTGCTGAGAAACAGTTTCACTCTCGCTATATGTTTCCGTGGGAGCCGATGCCTGCGAATAGTACATTCTGACAAAATCAACAGAGCCGTTGAACATATTCTCAGCATTGTTATCCGCACCGAGCCTGTATGCAGCATCAGCGTCATCAACAGAGATATTGCTTGCAATATCATCAGGGTCAATTGTAATTGTTCCCGATGCAACCTGCTGATTATTGATATACAGCTGAGCATAATCGCTGCTCAAAACCACCCTCAGTATTGTCCATTTGCCACGTTCGAGCTCTGCTGTCGCCGTCAGCTTCTGGGTAGTTGAACCGTTTGAGAAAATGACTTCGGGACTGCCCGAATCATTCGACGCAAGCACCTTTATATACGAAGAATCATTACCAAGGTGCAGAAGGACCTGATTATCGTCATAGCTTCGCGAAAGAAACGCAATCTGCAAATCCATATCCTTTGTATAAAGCATTCCTCTGTCAAGCTGTGCGTATTGTGTACCGTTCAATGTCAGCACGCCGGAAGCGCTTGTGCGGGTCTGTTCCCACAAGGGACTGTTTGCAGTATATGCATATGTCGAATTGTACCTGTCATTTGCGACATTGCTGCTGTCCTCGCCGAAATCATAGGCATACATAAGCTTATCCGTATACGAAAGTGAATCAACATAAGTCTGTGCGCTCACCCAACCGAAAGCCGTTCCCTTGGTAACGTACTTTCCGCCGTCATCATAATAATCACCGTCAACAACGCCCTGCCCCGAAACAGAACCATTTGCCATGCAGAACGCCATGCCCTTTGCACAAGCATAATCCGTCATAGTGTACTGTCCGTAAACACAGGCACTTTCAATTACCCTTGCATTGCCCGAAACGCTTGCTGTGCCCATTACCATTGCATAATCATCAACTCTGGCATTGCCCGAAATTGTTGCACTTTCCGCAATGATTGCATATCCGCTGATTACGGCGTTGTCCATAACCTTTGCGCTGTCCTGAACTACTGCATAATCTTCAATTCTGGCATTGCCCGTAACTGTTGCACTACCCAGAACCTTTGCATTCGGACCAACATATACGGTCGAATCAACGGTAGCGCTGTCCGAAACAAGACCGCCGCCATTTGAATGGTTGTGATAGCTTTCCCACCAGTTTGTACCGGTTGCAACCTCACGCTTTTCAATGTCAGCACCGACAATTGTTGCCGAATAAGGATAGCGCTCCTTTTCGGTAAAGGGATAATTGTTTTCAGCAAATTCCGAATCAGGCCCGTAAGGAAGACCGCATTTTGTATATGTATTATTATCGGGTGTGGCAACAACTGTGAGATACGCCGCTTTCAGATTTGAATTTGCAGAAACCGTGCATGTGTCGCCATCGGAGAACAAATCGGAATATACACAGCTATTGTCATTAAGCTGCTGAACAATGCAGGCACGCCAGTCGGCTCCTTCAATATCCGCAAGACCGTTAAGCGTAACGGAAATGGTGCTTGATGTAACATCAAGCGGAACAATATTCATTCCGGCATGCTGAGGCGCTCGCTCTGTCGGTACCTGATATACATTTTCCTCACCTGCAACAGGCTCAAGCATTGTGTAAATCTGCTGCCAGTTCCAGCTTCCGTTGGTAAGGAGCTCATTAAGTCGCAAGCGGTAAGAATCACCGTTTTCAAAATCAAGCCCGGCCATATGCTTTGCAAAATGTCCCAAAGTATCCTTCAAATCCGCTGCGGCAAGCCTTTCGACCATATCAAACGGATATTCGTCAACCTGTCCTTCTTGGAGCATTGTTTTAACGAATTCTTCGCCGTATCCGTCGAGATTGTCGGGGTTTTCAGTCAGATACTGCAAAAACGGCCACGCAGCGTAATAATCACGTCCGCATGGAAAGGTCAGAGCGAGGTTTTTAAGATATGTTTCAAAAAAGTCCGTTCCGTAGCCTGTTGTATCAGTCGAATAATCACTGTACAGGTACTGCTCTCTGAACCAGTTGCCCATAGCCTCCCACCAGGCGTAGGAATATTTATTTGTGTTCCAACCAAGCTGGTGCGCTGTGACAACATGACCGAATTCGTGAGGAAGAACCCACGACGGCGGATTGTACTGCATTGAATCCACACAGCAGAACATATACGCAAAGCCCTTTGAATCATAGGACATATACGCCCAGTCATCAGTCATTCCGCTGAGTCCCGTTCCTGAAATATAAATGTTTGTTTTGTAGTAATTTCCGTCGCGCAATCCAAGATTTACAGACTGCGAAGGCGGCTCCATTCCGAGATCGTTCATATAAACGTCCCAGCAAGCCTCCAGATTCTGTGCATTGCCTTCAAGAAATGCGGTCGTGACCTCTGCATAATCACCGCTGTTTCCCCAGATAAACTGAAAATGTTCCGATTCATAATAATTATAGCCGTAGCTGTAATTAAAAAACGGGTCGTGAACCAGATACTCATCAGCCGCCTGCGAAACCGTAACATCACTCGGAACAATCCCCAGAACAAGCGACAGCGAAACTGCCATTGAAGTCAATCGTTTTAATATTTTTTTCATAGTTCCCCTTATATCCTTTCAAAAATATACCATTATGATGATAACATATTGCGAAAACGATTGCAAGCATTTTTTGTATATTTATGCACACTCTATGTCTTTTTATTGACAAGGCGCATTTTTCAAAATAAAAAATGCATCGTTTTTCCTGACACACTTGGCACAAGATAAAACGATGCACATAATTTAACAGTAAAATATCAATTTATCACCGCAATTGCAATTGTAAGGTAAGATGCAAAGCCCACCCACAATGCATATGGAATGTTGATATATCCTGCGACAGGTCTTATTCTCACAAACACAAAAATCATTGTGCAGACCAGCGCAAAGAGCGCAAGCACCACCGCAACAGCCGCCCACAGCGCTTCAAACCTGAAAAATACAATGCTCCACGAAAAATTGACCGCCAGTTGAACCCAATACAGTACAAGCGCTTTTTTTATCGCTTCCTCGTCTTCGCCGGAATAATGTATCAGATACGCTGAAATGCCCATAACCGCATAAAGAACGACCCACACAACGGGAAAAAGCCATGCCGGCGGAAGCAACGGCGGCTTTGTATACTTATCAAAAAAATCGGAAAAACCGCCTGAAAGCAACGCCGAAACCGCACCGACAAGCTCTGCGAAAACGATATAATTCAGCAAATCCGTTCTGCTGCTTTTTTTCATAGCAAAACCTCCAAAGTATCATTTTGGTTCATACTATGCTTGCGGGCAAGCTGTTTATTCCATTGTTTTTTCAATTTTCTGTCACTTTATCCCAAGTCAGGCTCTTCGCACAGCAAAATGCTCTCAGCGGCTTTTCCCAGCGTTTCAAAAATGATAATTGTATTATTCCCCTTTTTAAGAAGCGGAGCAGGAAGATACAGCCGCTTCTGCGGGCCGATTTCCCAGAAGCGTCCGAGATTGAACCCGTTTACAAACACACAGCCCTTGCCAAATCCGTCGGTATCAAGAAATGTATCGCACAGCTCTTTGACCTCGAAATCAAACCTATAAAATGCGGGAGTGTTATCTGCATAACCGCTGTCAAAATCAAGAGCTTCAACCTGATGTTCATCAAGCGGCAAAGGATAAATCTCATAGCCAAACTGCCTGTGGTCATTGATTTTAACGCCGCCCGAAATTCCCTTTCGCTGGGTTTCAAGACCTGTGCCGAAATTCTCCCTGCCGATATTTTCACAAAGCAGGTCAATCACGCCTCCGCTTTCCCTTTCGGAAAGCTCAGCTTTTTCGCCGATACTTTCAGCAAAGGCCGTATAGATGAATTCACCGTTATGATAACACTGCACTCTGTCGCTCGCCCCCTCAAGGCGAATATCTTTTACGGTTTCGTTTTCTCTGACGTTTGTGCGGTAAAGAATATAACCGTAGTTTTGTCCGATTTCCTCCATTGTAAGCGGGAAGCACGATTTCACAGGATTGCTGATTTTGTCAAGCACGCTGAACAAATCTGTTTTTGCTGTGCAGCGGATTTTTCCATAAGCTTTTCTCTTGATTTCAGTCGTAAGCGGAACTGTACGGACGGGTGCATATCCGGAGATTATCTCCCTGAACAGCTCATACTTCGGGGTAATCTGACCATCCTCAGTAAGAGGTGCGTCATAATCATAAGAGGTGACATCTGCGGTTTTATTGCCGTTGTTGCGTCCTGCCATAAACCCGAAATTTGTACCGCCCTCAAACATATAAAAATTGACACTGCCTTGTTTTAAAAGCTCTTCAAGCTCTGCTCCTGCCTTTTCGGGCTCCGTGGTGTGATGCTCCTCACCCCATGCGTCAAACCAACCGTTCCAGAATTCCATACACATAAGCGGTTTGTTGTCGCCCATAAATTTTATCATCTGCCCGAACTGCCACTGTGCCGCCGAACCGAAATTTCCCGTAGGCAGCGCCCCGTCAACCGCACCCGATTTGAATACAGGCTCGCTCCAAGGCCCGTCCGATGTAACAAACGGAACAGTTATTCCATATTCTCTCATTGTATCGCGGAGAAACTCAAGATATGCGGTATCATTTCCGTAATATCCGTATTCATTTTCAATCTGCAACAGAATGATTCTGCCGCCTCTGTCAATCTGATAAGGCACAAGCTTCGGAATAAGCACGCTGTAATATTCCCTTACAGCCTGTAAATACGGCTCATAACAGCAACGCAGTTTCATTCCCTTATCCTTTAAAAGCCAAGCAGGAAGACCTCCGAATTCCCACTCTGAGCAGATATACGGAGAAGGACGGATTATTATATAAAGTCCCAGATTCTGTGCAAGCTCAATGAAACGGCATATATCATGCATACCCTCCCAAAGAAATTCGCCCTTGTTCGGTTCGTGGAAGTTCCACGGAATGTAGGTTTCAACTGTGTTGCAGCCCATATTTACAAGCTTTTCAAGCCTGTCCTGCCAATATTCGGGAACGGTTCTGAAATAATGAAACGAACCCGAAATTATTTTAAACGGCTCTCCGTTAAGATAAAATTTTTCTTTAATTTCAAACATTGCGTTTTCCTCGTATAAGTATAAATATAATAATAGTTTTTCAAATTCCTCTCAGCCTTTTTCTGATTTCGCGGAATTCTTCAGGGAGCTCCTCGTACGGCATATTTTTCGGAACTTCAGTTGTACCGTGTGCTTTTGCTGTTTCGTAATACCATTTTTTGAAATCAAGCGTTGCAAGAGTTTCCTGCAGTTCATCAATCCGACGCAGAACCGCCTTACGCTGATTTGTAATGAGCTCCAGACGTTTGCCAATGGTGGAGTCGCCCTCCATCGCCATAAATATGAAAGTACGAATATCCTTTAACTGCATCCCTGTCTTTTTCAGACATTCTATGACCTTCAGCCATTCGTAATCGGACTCCTTGAACACGCGAATACCGCCCTTTGAACGTTCAACAAACGGCAGTAGCCCCTCTTTATCATAATAGCGAAGCGTTGACGGTGCTACACCAACTAGCTTTGCCATTTCTCCGACTGTATAAAACATAAAATCCCCCGTTTTGTAAAAAACTATTGACTTAAAGTCGGGTTTAAGTTGTACAATGTACTTATATTATACTGTATAGCAGAAAAATCGTCAATACAATTTTACGGAGGTTTTTATGAGCAAGAAGGTTTTAATTTTATCGGGAAGCCCACGAAAGGACGGAAACTCAGACATTCTCTGCAATGAGTTTATGCGCGGAGCAATGAAAAGTGGTAATGAGGTTGAGAAAATCCGCGTTGCCGAAAAGAAAATAGGCTATTGCACCGCCTGCTATGCCTGTCGTGATACGGGAGTATGCGCAATCAAGGACGATATGGCAGAAATCATCCAAAAAATGATTGACGCCGAGGTCATTGTGCTGGCAAGCCCTGTGTATTTTTATTCCATCGATGCACAGCTAAAGGCACTTATCGACCGCACCGTATGCCGCTGGACCGAGGTCAGGAACAAGGAGTTCTACTATATTATGACGGCAGCCGACAACACGATAGAGTCCATGGAAACAACCCTTGCCTGCTTCCGCGGTTATGCCGACTGCGTAGACGGCGCAAAGGAAATGGGAATCATTTACGGAACCGGCGTGTACGAAAAAGGTGAAATCATGAATACAAAGGCAATGATTGAAGCCTACGAAGCAGGCAAAAACGTATAAGGAGTTTTTATGGAATTTGTAACGCTTTCAAATGGCATAAAAATGCCGATAATCGGATATGGAGTATATCAGATAACAAAGGAATGCTGCGAGCGCTGCGTGCTTGACGCATTGAAGGCGGGTTATCGCTCAATCGACACAGCACAGTCATATTTTAACGAGGAGGAAGTCGGCTCAGCCATCGCAAAAAGCGGCATACCCAGAGAAGAAATCTTCCTCACCACAAAGGTCTGGATTGAACACTACGGCTATGAAGGATGCAAGGCTTCAGTGCTCGAATCTATGAGAAAGCTTCAGACCGAATACATTGACCTGATGCTTCTGCACCAGCCCTTCGGCGATTATTACGGTGCATGGAGAGCATTGGAGGAGCTTTACGAGGACGGCAAACTCCGTGCTATCGGCATCTCCAACTTCTATCCTGACAGAATGATTGACCTTGCTTCGTTTTCGCGCATAAAGCCTATGATAAACCAGATTGAAGTTCATCCCTATAACCAGCAAACCGAAGCAAAGAAATGGAACGAAAAATATCACTTGCAGGTTGAAGCGTGGGCGCCCTTCGGTGAGGGCAGAGAGGGACTTTTTGAAAACGAAACTCTGAAAGCCATCGGCAAAAAGTATGGCAAGACAACCGCACAGGTGATGCTACGGTGGCATATTCAGCGCGGTATAGTTGTTATCCCTAAATCGACGCATTCTGACAGAATGGCTGAAAACTTCAACGTGTTTGACTTTGTTCTTGCCGATGAAGATATGAACGCAATCGCTGCGCTTGACCGCAGCGCAAGTGTGTTCTTCTCGCATACCGACCCGAATATGGTCGAATGGTTTGTGAAAATGGCGGAGGAGCGCAAACAGCAACACGATTGCAGTAAGGAAAAGAAAAACTGGTAATTATGATGACAAACAAGGTGCGTAAGTTACGCCAAGGACAAGAATGCTCAATAAAGGACAGATAAAGGACAAAACCGAATTTCAGGCAAAAAGAAAACTCTCAAACGGCTATTTTAAGCCATTTGAGAGCAACTGTGTTGGTGACCCGTACGGGAATCGAACCCATGATTCCGCCGTGAAAGGGCGATGTCTTAACCTCTTGACCAACGGGCCATATTAAAATTGGGGTGTGTACAGGAAGAGAAGCGGTTATGGAACAAGGTTCCGAACCTACTTCCTCTTCCAAATGGTAGCGGCAGTGGGATTCGAACCTACGACCAATCGGGTATGAACCGAGTACTCTAGCCAACTGAGCTATGCCGCCTCACATCGCTGAATTGCGACTTGATAAGTATAATACATTTTTTGTCGTTTGTCAATGTTTTATAAGAATTTTTTTTAAAAACGTCATTTTGAACGATAACAAGCGGATTTCAACGACGCGTTTGTGGACATTTTCACAACAATTATGCCGAACACATAAAGCTGATATGTGTTCGGCATTTTTATCAATATGTCATATTTGTATCCTTGCGCTTGTAATACATTTCAATTGCGTCACTTGTGTTGAAGAAGAAGCAGTTGAACATACTGACAATAATTACACCGATATACAAAATCGTATTAAGCGTACCGTTTTCGGGTCGTGCCGAAAGCAAAGTAAAGCACGGAATCATCAGCACGACATTTGCCACATACATAAGCGAAGCAAGCGACTTTATAAATCCGATTCGCAGAATCGTCATAAGCGACACAACTCCGAGAGCTGCGCAGTAATATGTAGAATATTCCTGCAAAAGCTTGACAACCTTTGTTCCCTCATATTCAGCAGGCATCGGCGTATAGTTGATAAACATATAGAGCAGTACTGCGCTGACAACACCGAGTATAAATACAATAAATATCATAAACATACCCTTTTTTGCAAGACGTGCGTTCTGCTCGGCGCGCAATTCGCGGTACATTCTGCGGCTTTCTTCGGAAACCTTTCCCGATGTATCGCCGAGAGCCATTTTCGCCTTATATGCAGCTGAGCTTGTTTTCTTCTTCGCTTCAATTTCATCCTGAGTCTGCTTGCGGACATAGGTTGACTTGTACTCGTCACCCATGCTGTCAAGCTGAATATCCTTATCTTCCTGTGCATTATCAAGGCTTTCTTCCAGCGCCTTTTTGCGTTCTTCTCTATATGCCTTGTCATCAAAAGTATCCTCAGCAAGAACAACTTCCTCGGTATCCTGCGCCAGAAGCTCATCAGATGTAGGACCCGATTTTTCTTCTGCAGTCATTTCCGCCATCAAGACAGGGCCTTCCATATCATCAAGCGCTGTATTTCTGCGGTTGCTGTCGTCATATGTATCATC
>JAFSEU010000032.1 GCA_017435565.1 Oscillospiraceae bacterium
CATAATGATATTATAGGTGTCGGAAGAAGTCAGGATTGGAACAGTCACGGTATCGAGCATGAGCTTTCGGGTTTGTATGACTGTGCACATGGCGCAGGTCTTGCTGTAATTATGCCTGCTTGGATGGAGTTTGTTTATAAGCATAATCCGATGCGTTTTGCCCAGATGGCAGTACGAGTGTGGGGCTGTGAAATGAACTTTGAAAATGTTGAAGAAACTGCACTTAAAGGAATTATATGTTTCAGAAAATTCTTGCGCGAAATCGGAATGCCGATAAATTTTGAAGAGCTTGGCGCAAGGAAAGATGATATTCCTGTTCTTGTTGAAAAGTTTGGTCTTGGAAACGGCAAAACAGGCGGATTTGTACCACTTTCATCAGAAGATGTAGCAAAAATCTATGAGATTGCAGCGCAAGCTTCGCTTTGATTAAAATAATTAACGGACCTGCATAACAGAATGCCGGTCCGTTTTTATGTGTAATACAGAGATTGTTATATTAAGATAACATCACCCGATGATATGTAACTGAGCTTTTCTTTAAGTATTGATTTAAGAAATTCATACTGTTCAATACCAGTGCAATGACAGGTGTAGAAGATGCAATTTGTGTTATTGAGTCTGCAGGCAGCGTTGTTAAGAAAGGCTTTAGAGTCATCATTTGTCAGATTAACCTTTGAGAAATGAAATCCGCCGACCAAAACGTCGGGTGAAAGCAGCGAAACTATGTTGTTTATACCTTTGTGAGAACATCCGCTGATGACGATTCTTCTGCCGTTTTCGTTAATTGTCAGGTACTGCTCATGGCGGAAGTCATCAGGCAAAAGCTCGCCGTTTTTCTTTATGTTCAATCCGAAGCTATTTATGCTTTCCGCAGTGATTTTTTCATTTAATGTGCGCAGCAAAAGCTCGTCATCTATTTTGCAAAAATCGTCAGTATAAATAAGCCTTGGGTGAGATTTTAAAGTTTTATCCATTCCGATGTACCGTTCTGAGCCTGAATAATGCTCACCAAAGGAAAATTCAGATAGGTATACTTTGGCGGTTTTGTTGATTTCCAGAAGCCTTTGCAGTCCGCCTGTGTGATCGTAGTGCCCGTGTGATATGATAACAATATCTGCATTCTTCAAATCAACACCAAGACGTGCAGCGTTCCTTTCAAAAATATCACTCTGACCGCAGTCAAACAGAATGTTGTGTTTTTTTGTCTCAATATAAAGGCTCAATCCGTGCTCTGATTCATATTTGTCAGATTTTGATGTGTTTTCGTTAAGTACCGTAATTTTCATTCTTATCCTCATTTCGGTGTAGCTTAGTTTTAGTATACAAGTTTTTTGAAAAATTGTCAAACTCAAATCATCTGATTGCGCCGACTGTAGATTTGTGTTATAATTTAATAAACTAATGGTAAACAGGAGGGACCGAAAATGTATTTTAATTCTGATGAATATACTGATGAAACTTTAGAATCAAGAGACTGTATTCTGCATTATCGTGCGTACAGAAACGTACCGTATGTTTCAAATCCTGTATGTGAGCGACTGCAGGTGCTTAATATTTTTATACCGATTCAATACATCAATGGTCAAACTGTAAATAATTACACCTCGAATACTGCGCCTATTTTCTTTCCGAATGCAATCGGCGGATATATGGAAGCAAATCCGTGCTCGCCTTATGTTAAGGAAAACGGTGATTTCAATACCGAGGCACTGGCTTTGAAACGTGGATATGTTGTGATATCAGCAGGAGTGAGAGGAAGAACAACAACCGATGAAAGCGGTAAGTTTATTGGCAAGGCTCCTTCCTGTATTGTCGATTTGAAGGCTGCGGTTCGATTTGTGCGTAGTATTGCCGATAAAATCTGCGGTGACGTTAATAAAATAGTTTCAAATGGAACAAGTGCAGGCGGAGCAATGTCGGCACTTTTGGGGGCAAGCGGAGATTGTGAAGAGTATGAAGCATACCTCTCGCAGATTGGTGCGGCGAATCAGAGCGATTCGATTTTTGCAAGTTCTTGTTATTGCCCGATAACTAATCTCGAAAATGCTGATTCTGCATATGAATGGCAGTACGGGCATTTAAACTGCAATCATTGGACGAGATGGAATAGTGATAACACAACAACAGAAATGATTGATTATTTCAGTTTGAAGCAAAAGCAGCATTCAGAAGATTTGAAGCACATTTTCGCAGAATATGTTGAAATGTTAAAGTTAAAGGACGCTCATACACTTTTGCTCCTTGAAGAGTTTATATGTACAAAACTCATTGAGTCTGCAAAGAAAGCCGAGCAAGAAGGTGAGTGCGTTTCAAAAGAATGCGGAATATACCTTGCGGAAAATAAGATGAATTTTGCGCTTTATAATTCATATATCACGAGAATGAAGACCGTGTGCTGTTTTGACAATCCGCATGCATTTACCTGCGAAAACGAGCTGTTTGGAAACGAATTTGAAAATGTACGTCATTTTACTGATTATGGATTTCAAAATGATTTGGCTTGTGTTCAAAGAGCACCCGAGATGACGGTTTTTCTGATGAATGCTATGAATTTTGTCGGTAGAAAAGGCTGTGTAAAGCATTGGAGAATTCGCCATGGTGCTGCTGACAGAGATACTTCCTTTGCGATATCCGCTTGTCTTACTCTTAAGCTTGAGGAGTGTGGATACAGCGTTGATTACTCTTTGCCCTGGGGTGTCGAGCACAGTGGGGATTATGACTTGAATGAGTTGTTTGATTGGATTGATTTTATTTGCAAAAGATAAATAAAAGCAGATTCTTGAATTTATAAGAATCTGCTTTTTGTGTAACATTATTTATTCTTAATTTTTACAAACATATTTATCAGGATATATGCAGCAATCAGAACAATAACACTTACAGCAAGGATTGCGTACATTGCGTTGGTGCTTACAATTTTACCGAAAAACTCAATATTGCAGTCAACGGTGCTTTTCATATTGTTAATGACTTCTTCGGGAAATCCGAGTTTGTTAAGCTCGGCGAATGCACCGCGCATAGCGTGATTTCGCAGAAGGCTTGTAGCATATGTACCCGGAAGAAAGGACAGTACCTTCTGCAAACCTTCGCTGAATTGTGATATGGGCATATACGCACCGCAGATGAATCCGTATCCTGCACTGATAATGCTTCCGACAGCGGAAATCTGTCCCTGCGATGATAGAAAATAATTGATTACGGAAGAAAGTGCGGTTCCGAACAGTACGAGCAAAACCACATCAAGCAGAATGCAGAGTACATCATCTGCACTCAAAAACCAACCGACGTTTGCAAGATAAATAAATCCTGCGACAGCTGCTATAAGACAGATTATCAATGTTGAAATTACGCTCGAAACATAATAACTGAGCGCCATTGTCGAGTTTTTTACAGGGGTTACTGTCAGGTCTTTTCTTGCGCCTGTGACCTTGTCCTGCACCATCAGCATATTCGAGCAGAATGCAACAGTCACGCAGCATACTGCAAGAAGCGATGAAACAAGCTGACCGCCGACAATGCCCTTGAGATTTGAGTCCATAATTTGTATTTCGGGCGGAATAGCCTGAAGGAAGCTGTCGTAATATACATTGAAAAGGAAGGTTGCGTACAAAACAAGTAATATTATCGGCGTTATAAGTGATGTGAAGAACATACCTTTGTCCTTGAAAAACAGCTTTGTATTACGCTTTGTCAGCAAAAGAAAAGTCTTCATTATGCTTCACCTCCGATGAGTTTTTTGCCTGTCACAGCAAGAAATACGTCGTCCATTTTACCCTTTGTAATCTCATAATCAGTAAAAATTTCGGGATGCTTTATAATAAGCTCTGTTGCAAGGGCTGTATTGTCAACGCTGATTCTGTAAGCATCGCGGATTTCCTCGAACGGTCTGCCAAGACTTTCGGCCTGTTCTTTTGAAATTCCGTAAATTGTGATGTAATCAGCGGTATATGCATTTTTTAATTCCAGAGGAGTTCCCTTCGCAGAAATTTTACCGCTGTCGAGAATCACGACATAATCCGCATCTGCAGCCTCTTCCATATAGTGAGTTGTAAGAAATACCGTCATATTATTTTTTGTTCTCAAATCAGATATGACGTTCCACAGAATTTTTCTTGTCTGTGGGTCGAGTCCTGTTGTAGGTTCGTCGAGAATAAGTATTTTCGGATTGTGCAGCAGTGCTCTTGCGATGTCAATTCTTCGGCGCTGACCGCCCGATAATTTGCCGAGAGTCCTGTCTAAAATATCATCAAATGAAAGCATTTTGGCAAGCTCTTGAAGCCTTTGTTCAAACGCTTTTCCCGTAATACCGTAGAGCGCTGCACGGCTTTGAAGATTGTCATATACAGTCAATGCACTATCGAGAACTGAGTTTTGAAAAACGATGCCAAGGTCAAGCTTTATGGCGTCTGTTCCTTTTTCAATATCATTTGAGTCAATAATGACTTTTCCGCAGTCCTTTTCAAGCTGACCGCAGATTATTGAAATTGTTGTTGATTTTCCTGCTCCGTTCACACCGAGAAAAGCAAAAAGCTCGCCCTGTCTGACGCAGAAGCTTATGTCGGAAACTGCTTGGGTTTTGCCGAAGCTTTTGGAAAGATGTTCGATTTCAATTATGTTTTTTTGCTGCATTTTTATATACCTCCATGTATCAGCCTAAAATATTATTCCAGATTTCCCAGTAGCTCTGTGCTTCGGGAATATCAGGTGAGCAAAGCGCTTTCTGTGCTGTGAATTTTGCAATATTTGCCGCATCCTTTGCGTCAATTGTGCCGTCGCTGTTTGTGTCACCTGCGAAAACGCCGAGCTCGTTGTCGGTACTGTTCATAGACACATCTGATGATATTGCAGACTGCGCTGTATATTTTGCGATTGCGGAGGCATCCTTTGCGTCAACAGTGTGGTCAAGGTTTGCATCACCGCGCTGGGCAACTTTGCAGTTAAACGAACCTAAATCGATTGCGTTTCCATTCTCGTCATAAAGAATACCGATAAATAAATCGGAGTTTTCATCATAGCTCAAATCGAGTCCGTACTCTTCGTTGATATCATCAAAAAGCTCATCAATTCTGTTTGTATCAAATGCATATGTTCCATTAAATCCGGTTGTGGGATTTCCGGAGTTATAAGCACTCCAGTAAAGGTCAAAAGGCGAAACAGTTTCATCACTTGTACCTGTGACGTTAACGTCAAGCAGCGGGTCAACTTCTGTATTTGCATAGATTTTTATGTATTTTGAAACATCAACGCTATATATATCGTCGTTATACGTATAATCAATCAGCGAGGAAGTATCGTCTGCGGCCAGCGCTTTTGGTGAATAAGTCAGGGTAAAAGTTTCGCTTTTGCCATTGCCTAAGTCATAATCATATGTAATTACATCGCTTAAATTTGTAAGAATTCCGTTTTTATACGTCGCGCCTTGCCAGTTGCTTGCTTTTGTTGCATCAAAATCGCCGGGGAGATTTGACAAATCAAAGCTTCCGATGATTCCACCAATGTCATATGAGTTTGAATAGCACCCGTAAACATTAAGTGAGGTATTGTTGCTTAAATCGAGAAAAGTAAGATTGCAAAATTCGCATTCAAGCCTTGTAAGAGACACGCAGTCGCTTACATCAAGCTCGGTAAGCTTGTTATTAAAACAAACCAGTCTTGTCAGCTTTTCAGCGTTATTTACATTGATACTTGTCATATTATTATATTGGCATTCCAGTCTATCAAGCTTGGTATTGTTGCTTACATCAAGGTTTTCCAGCGCATTGTATGAGCATATAAAATCAGTAAGCTCAGGACAATTACTCACGTTAAGGCTTTTAATCTGATTGTGACTGCAATATAATCTGTTAAGTGAAGCGTTGTTGCTTATATCAAGCTCTGTAAGATTATTATTTTGGCAGTATAAATACACAAGCTCAGTAAAAAATTCAATACCTTTAACACTTTCAATTCCAAGATCCGAAACATTAATTTTTGAAACACTCGACAACTCGTCAGAAGAAAGCACACCGTCAGAATCCGTGTCAAAGTTTTCCTGAACATAGCTTCTGAAAATTGCATCTGGAAAATTTGTTTCATCGATAGCAATACTGTCAGCCGCATTGACATAAAAATTCATATTCAAATCAAAAGTGCCTGCGGGAAAGCCTGAAAAAATCGAGCAGGACATTGCAAAAACTGATGCAAAAGCAA
The DNA here is from genome assembly GCA_017435565.1 of Oscillospiraceae bacterium. GTDB lineage: Bacteria > Bacillota > Clostridia > Oscillospirales > Ruminococcaceae > RGIG3077. Next base: position 6,190 of record JAFSEU010000032.1, read on the forward strand.
TAGTTCTTTTGAAATTCATAAGAAAATCTCCTTAAAGATGCAGATAAAAATACATACTATTTAATTATATCACTATATGAGCTTATTTTCAATATAAAAAATTTTTTTAAAATTGTACTTGACAAATGTAAATATGCGTGATATAATATATCGGTAATATGTTTAGGGGTATAGCTCAGCAGGTAGAGCAGCGGTCTCCAAAACCGCGTGTCGTGAGTTCGATTCTTACTGCCCCTGCCAGTCGGATTGACCGACAAAGCATTCGGACTTCGCTTTTTGTGAAGTCCGTTTTGTTTTGTCAACAGCATTTTACAGTATTATACTTAGCTTGACGGAGATAAAAAATGAACGGTATATTTGACTTTCCGCAAAATCTGATTGATTTAGCGAATAAAGCAGAAAATGATGCAAATGGCGAGTTTGGAAGAATTGATACGATTCTTGAAAGTTGCACTCAGCGTGTGCTTCGCTCTTTTGTGAAAAATCGTGTAAGCGAGGCGTGCCTTGTGGGTAGTACGGGCTACGGCTATGGTGATATGGGCAGGGACGTTATCGATAACGTATTTGCTGACGCTTTTGAATGTGAAGATGCTCTTGTGCGCCATAATTTCGTTTCGGGAACGCATTCGCTTTCAACAGCGCTTTTCGGTGTTCTGCGCCCCGGTGATGTTATGGTTTCAGTCACAGGCGAGCCTTATGATACTTTGGGCGAAGTTATCGGAATCAGAGGAAATCAGGGTGACGGTTCGCTTAAGGATTTCGGTGTGAAATACGATCAGATTGAGCTTTTGCCCGATGGCTCGCTTGATATTCAAGCTATTAGGAAAGCCGCAGTATCGGCAAAGATGATATACGTACAGCGCTCAAGAGGTTATTCTCTGCGCAAATCCATATCCTGCGAAGAAATCGGCGAGCTTGTAAAGGCTGTAAAGGCCGTTAATCCCGATGTAATAGTAATGGTTGATAATTGCTACGGTGAATTTGTTGAAGAACACGAGCCGACATTCTACGGCGCAGACCTGATGGCAGGCAGCCTCATCAAAAATGCTGGTGGAGGAATTGCCAGAACAGGCGGCTATATTGCAGGAAGAAAAGACCTTGTTGAGCTTTGCTCATACAGATTGACCTGCATCGGAATGGGTAAGGAGGTTGGCTGTACTCTGGGTGAAAACCGTGAAATGCTCCTCGGATTTTTCTACGCTCCGCAGACTGTTGCAAACGCTGTAAAATCAGCTGTTTTTGCTTCGAGATTGTTTACGCTTATGGGATATGATTGCATTCCTGATTCAAACGAAATCAGAAGTGATATTATAACCGCCATAAAGCTCGGAAACGCAGAGTTGCTTTGTGCTTTCTGCAAGGGTATTCAGTTCGGTTCGCCTGTTGACAGCTTTGTTACGCCCGAACCCTGGGATATGCCCGGATATGACAGCAAGGTTATAATGGCGGCAGGCGCTTTCACAGGCGGTGCTTCTATTGAGCTTTCTGCAGACGCTCCCTTGCGTGAACCCTTTGCTGTATGGATGCAGGGTGGACTTACTTACCACAGTGCAAAACTCGGTATTATGAATGCGGCTAATGAAGTGTTGAAATTAACAAATGGTAAATAATATGTTAAAATATATAAAGCCTCTTGAAAAAAACCACAAGAGGCTTTATACTGTTTTTAGCACTCGTGAACGGCGAGTGCTAAATCTAAGGAGGACAAAGAATGGAAAAGAAAGAATTTAAAGCCGAATCCAAGCGACTGCTTGATTTGATGATCAACTCGATTTACACAAATAAGGAAATTTTTCTGCGTGAGCTTATTTCAAACGCAAGTGATGCAATTGATAAGCTGTACTTTATTTCACTTACCGATGAAAAGGTTGGTCTTAGTAGAAGCGATTTTGCAATAAATATTGAGATTCTAAAGGATGAGGGCATTCTTAAAATATCCGATAACGGTATCGGAATGACTAAAGATGAACTTGAAAACAATCTTGGAACAATCGCAAAAAGCGGTTCTTTGAATTTTAAGGAAAATAATGAGCTTGACGAAAACGTTGATATCATCGGACAGTTCGGCGTTGGTTTTTATTCTGCATTTATGGTCGCGGACAGTGTAACGGTAAAGAGCCGTTCTTATAATGCCGACGAAGCTTATATGTGGAAATCTCAGGGCGCCGATGGTTATACTATTGAGCCATGTGACAAAGAAAGCGTTGGTACTGAGATTATTCTTGAAATAAAGGAAGATACTGAAGAGGGTGAGTACAGCAAGTTCCTTGAACAGTTCTTCATTCAGGATATTGTCAAGAAATATTCTGATTATATCAGATATCCCATCAAGATGGATAAGGTTATTTCCAGACAAAAGGAAGACAGTGATGAGCTTGAAAAGCACATTGAAAATGTTACGCTCAACAGTATGATTCCTATCTGGAGAAAGAACAAGGCTGAGGTTTCCGATAAGGAATATAATGATTTTTACAGAGATAAGTTCTATGATTATTCCGAACCCCTTGCTCACATTCATATGAAGAGTGAGGGTGCGGCAATGTTCAATGCTGTGCTGTATATTCCTTCAAAAGCGCCATATGATTTCTATTCAAAGCAGTATGAAAAAGGATTGAAGCTGTTTTCAAGCGGCGTTATGATTATGGATAAATGCGCCGACCTTTTGCCTGATTATTTCAGCTTTGTAAAGGGCGTTGTTGACAGCGAGGACCTTTCACTGAATATTTCCAGAGAAATACTGCAACAGGACCGCCAGTTGAAAATTATTGCAAGAGGCATTGAGCGTGCTGTAAAGAACGAGCTGAAGAAGATGCTTGAAAATGACAGGGAAAAATACGAAGAATTTTTCAAGGCGTTCGGTTTGCAGCTTAAATACGGCATTTATCAGAGCTTTGGCCAGAATGCCGATGCTGTTAAGGACCTTTTGATGTTTGATTCATCGCTTGAAGGCAAAAAGGTTACTCTTGCCGAGTATGTTTCACGCATGAAGGAAGACCAGAAATATATCTACTACGCAACAGGCGCAAATGCTGCTCAGATTGAAAATCTTCCTCAGACAGAGATGCTTCGTGAAAAAGGATTTGAGATCCTTTATTTTACAGATGATGTTGATGAATTCGCCGTGAAGATGATGAACACATATTCCGAAAAGGAATTCAGAAGCGTTTCTTCGGGTGATATTGATACAAGCGATGAAGAATCGGCCGAGATTAAGACAATGAATGAAATGAATGCGCAGATGCTTGATTTTGTCAAGGATTCACTCGGTGGCAACGTTGCTAAGGTTTGCGTTTCGCAGCGTTTGAAAACACATCCTGTTTGCCTTACAACCGATGGCGATCTTTCGCTTGAAATGGAAAAGGTTCTTAATTCAATGCCCAATGTCAGCGAAAAGGTGAAGGCTCAGCGTGTGCTTGAAATCAATGCTTCACACCCTGTATTTGCTGCTATGGCAAAGCTTTATGAAAACGACAAGGAAAAGCTTAAAAAATATGCAACGCTTCTCTACAATCAGGCACTTCTTATCGAGGGAATGCCGATTGAAGACCCTACAGCCTTCTCCGAGCTTATTTGTGAGCTTATGGTATAAGAATATGTAAAAAAGTCCGCATTGTTTTGCGGACTTTTTTGCTGTTTTTCGACACAAAACGTGTGTCACTCAGACTGAATTTTTCTTGACTTTGCAGGCGCTTTGTGGTATCATATATAATAAGTATGGCTATGTAGTTCTGTTAGAAATTGCAGCAATAAAGGAGACGGCTATGAAAGATATAATTGACGCAATAGTTCAGGCGATTATTCAGGGATTGACGGAGTTTTTGCCCGTTTCAAGCTCGGGACACCTGAAGCTTTATCAGCATTTTACCAATCAGGCACCCGAAGAGGGGACGTTTATGCTTGTTGTTCTTCACTTAGGAACACTGCTTGCGGTAATTATTGCTTTTAAAGATACTGTATGGGCGCTTTGTAAAGAGCTTTTTGGAGCATTTAAAGATATTTTTACAGGAAAGTTCAGCTTGAAAAATATGAATCCCGATAGACGTATGCTTGTTATGCTGTTTATTTCCTGCCTTGTGCTGATTCCGTTTTACATACTCAACAAGCTGACAGGGATTTTTGAAATCGCAAATTTAATCGTTCTTGGTATCTGTTTTCTTTATACATCGGGTATTCTTTATCTTTCCGATAAAAAGAAGGATACTAAGAAGACAATCGGCGACATTACCGTAAAGGATGCATTAACTGTCGGACTTTTTCAGTGTATTGCCCTTTTCCCGGGAATTTCACGTTCGGGTTCGACAATTTCCGGCGGTCTTTTCCGTGATTTTGACAGAGAAACTGCGGTGAAATATTCATTCGTTCTTGGTATTCCCGCAATTCTGGGCGGATGTGTTTCAGAGCTCTCTGATGCACTTTCAGGTGAGCTTGAAGTACTTATTGTGCCGGCTTTAATCGGATTTGTCACAGCAGCAATTGTAGGTCTGCTTGCAATTAAAATGGTCAATATGCTTATTAAATCTGACAATTTTAAAGTTTTCTCGATTTATACACTTATAATCGGTTTGTTGACCGTTACCTGCGGAATTATCGAGCTTTGCGCAGGAAAGCAGATTTTTGAGCTTATATCAAAGTAAAATATAAATAATCCTTATTCGGAGGTCAAGTCTAAATGGGCTTTAAAGAAGACGAAAAGAAATCAACCTCACAGTCGGGCACAAAGCGCATCAGCGCAAAACAGCGCCGCGAAAATGAAGAAAGGGAAAAAATGCAGCGCCGCCGTAATCAATCATGGTCGGTGGTTCTGTTTGCTTTGGGCATTTTCACGCTGTTTCTTACTCTTGTGGAAGGCAGTGCGGGCTGGAGCAAGCTGTTTTATGGATTCCGTGGAATTTTCGGTGTGGGTGTTTTCTTCGTTCCGATAATTCTGTTCTATATTGCTCTGCTAAAGGCAAAACAGATTAACGAGACAACAGTTTTTGCAAAAATCATTGAAGTTTCGCTTATGTTTTTACTGGTTACTGCTGCGGTGCAGATTATTGCTGTGGGAACTGTTTTGCCCGAAGGCAAACAGGGCTTTGCGCAAAGTATAAAATTTTTGTTTATTGAGGGCAAAAAACTCAACGGCGGCGGTATTGTCGGCGGTATTCTGAGCTCAATTCTGCTTAATCTCGGAAAAGTCGGAGCAACAATTGTTGTACTGCTTTTGATATTTATTCTTGTGATGTTTATTCTTGACCTGAGCTTGCCTGAGCTGTTTGCTCTTGTTACAAAGCCATTTAAGAGCGCTGCCAGCGCTGTTGTTGACGATCGCAACGAAATGCATCGTCAAAAGGAAGAAAACCGCGCAAAGGTTTCAGACAAGGAAAATACTGCTGATGCTCAGCGTGCAAAAAATGCTGAAGATTCACGCAAGAATGCTAAGAAAGCAAAAAGCGATATTGATATAGATATTGAGCCGAAGCCTGTTGGTACACCGCATATTCCGATGATTTCACCAATTGACGAAATTAATATGGGGAATAAGAAGAATGTAAAGGAAAAGAAATTTGAGTTTGATATTCCGATTTCCGGTCAAACGGTAAGTTCCAAAAGCAGTACCGAAGTGCAAGTGCAAAATGAAAATGCACAGTCTGCGCCGCAAACACCGGGGCTTAAAAAGCTGTTTCCGGATTTGTCCGATATGTCAAATACAAATATTGCAAACAGCATCAATGCTGAAAGTGTAAAGACTGAATCGGTTGTTTCTGATGTACAGCTTGAGAAAAAATCTGACAATTCAGAGCTTGACGCACTAATTGAAAAGAACACAAAGAAAATTGAAGAGAAGAAGGACGAAAATTTAAAAGAACATCAGCATACCTTACCGCCAATTTCACTTCTGAAGAATTATGACAATTCGAAGAATGACAGGCAGGCACGCACTGAAATGCAGCAGAACAGCGAGCTTCTTGTAAAGACGCTTTCTGATTTTAAGGTCGAAGCTAAGGTTGTTGACATTCACAGAGGCCCGTCGGTAACAAGATATGAGCTTCAGCCGGCAATGGGTGTCAAGATTTCAAAAATCACTTCGCTTTCTGATGATATTATGATGAAGCTCAAAGCAGAAGGTGTTCGCATTGAAGCACCTATTCCCGGTAAGGACGCTGTCGGCATTGAAGTACCCAATAAGGTAAAGGATACCGTTTCGTTCCGTTCGATGATTGAATCGTACGAGTTCGGTCAGATGCGAAAGAATACAAAGCTTGCAATTGCAATCGGCAAGGATATTGACGGTAATATTATTGTCGGTGACATTGCAAAAATGCCACATATGATTGTTGCCGGAACGACCGGATCGGGTAAATCTGTTTGCACCTGCTCAATGATTATGAGCATTCTTTACAACGCAACTCCCGATGAGGTCAAGCTTATACTAATTGACCCGAAATTGGTTGAATTTCCGAGGTTTAACGGGATACCGCATCTTCTTATGCCTGTAATTACCGACCCGAATAAGGCTGCAGGTGCGCTGAACTGGTCGGTTCAGATGATGCTTTCACGCTATCAGAAATTCAATGAAGCGGGTGTCAGCGATATTGCAAGCTATAACACTCTTGCAAAGGACAGTCCGGATTTTGAATATATGCCTAACGTTGTTATTTTTATTGATGAGTTTGCCGATTTGATGATGGCGGCAAAGAACGACGTTGAAAAAGCAGTGTGCCGAATTGCGCAGATGGCACGAGCTGCAGGTATGCACCTTATCATCGCAACACAGAGACCTACCGTTGATGTTGTTACAGGTCTTGTAAAGGCAAACATCCCCAGCCGTATCGCATTGAAGACATTTGCAAAAATTGATAGCGTTACCGTGCTTGATATGGCGGGAGCTGAGTCCATGCTCGGAAACGGTGATATGCTTTATTTCCCGATAGGTCTGAAAAAGCCCAAGCGCGTGCAGGGCTGCTTCTGCTCACCTGAAGAGGTCAAGAATGTTGTTGAATTTCTGACCAAGGACGGCAAGGCTACATATGATGAAAATATTACTGCTGAAATCGAAAGTATGATTCCTGTTGAGAAGGGCGCTGATAAATCGGGCAGTTCTTCAGGTGATGATATTGATTACAGCGATGACAACGCAGTTCTTGAAAGAGCAATCGAGGTCGTTGTCGAAATGGGACAGGCTTCGACCACAAGCTTGCAGAAAAAATTAAAGCTCGGATATGCAAGAGCTTCGAGAATTATGGATGAGCTTGAGGAAATCGGCGTTGTCGGCCCCTATGAGGGCGCAAAGCCAAGACGTGTTTTGATGACGCATCAGCAGCTTGCTGAAAGACGTCTGAGAAATCAGGATTAAATTACAAAGGATAGTTTATGCTTGAAAGAAAAGCTTTTTTACCGATAACAAAGCAGGATATGCTTGATAGGGGAATCACTCAGTTTGATTTTATCTGCGTGACTGGGGATGCATATGTTGACCACCCCAGCTTTGGTATTGCTATAATTTCCCGTGTTGTAGAAGCTATGGGCTTCAGCGTTGGAATTATTGCTCAACCCGACTGGAAATCTGATACTGATTTTAAAATTTTTGGCAGACCAAAATATGCTTTTTTAGTTACATCGGGCAATATTGATTCAATGGTTGCACATTATACATCGGCAAAAAAGCGTCGTTCGGATGATGCATATACCGCAGGTGGTAAAGCTGGAAAACGCCCTGACAGAGCGTTGACAGTTTATTGTAACAGACTGCGTGAAATTTATGGCGATGTGCCGATAGCAGTTGGCGGGCTTGAAGCCTCGTTGCGACGTTTCGCCCATTATGATTACTGGGCTGATGAGGTTTATCCTTCAATTCTTGTTGATTCCAAAGCTGATTTGCTTATGTTCGGAATGGGTGAGCGTTCGGTGCGCGAAATTGCCCTGCGCCTTTCTCAGGGTGAGGATATACATTCTCTGCGTGATATCAGAGGAACCTGTTTTCTTGTTGACCCGAAAGAAACGCCGCTTGGCGCGAAGGAATGTCCCTCGTTTGAGCAAGTGTGCAAATCAAAGGAGCTTTATGCAAAGGCCTGCAAGCTGCAGTATGACTATCAGGATGAGGTTTACGGAAAGGTTATTATTCAGCGCCATGGTAATAAGATGCTTGTACAGAATCCGCCTGCATTAAGCCTTTCAACGCAGGAAATGGATGAGGTTTATGCGCTTGACTTTGCGAGGGCTTATCATGTTGATTATGAAGCTTTGGGTGGCGTTCCCGGAATTGAAGAAGTAGAGTTTTCCATTACCCACAACAGGGGATGCTTCGGAAACTGTAATTTCTGCTCAATTGCATTGCACCAGGGAAGAAAAATTACCGTTCGCAGTCACGACTCAATTCTCAGCGAAGCTGAAAAGCTGACGAAAATGTCGAATTTCAAAGGCTATATTCACGACGTTGGCGGGCCGAGCGCAAATTTCAGACATCCTTCGTGCAAAAAGCAGGAGAAAAACGGTTTGTGTATGGGCAAAAAATGTCTGGCACCTACGCCCTGCAAGGCTCTTGACGCTGACCATAGTGATTATGTCAGCCTTTTGCGTAAGTTGCGCAGCATTAAAAGTGTCAAAAAGGTTTTTGTTCGTTCGGGCATTCGTTTTGACTACCTTCTTGAGGATAAGGACGACACTTTTTTCAAGGAGCTTGTTGAGCATCATATCAGCGGACAGCTTAAGGTTGCTCCTGAGCATTGTGCTTCAAATGTACTTGACTTTATGGGAAAGCCCCATATTGAAGCTTATAAAAAATTCTCTGATAAATTCTATAAATATACAAAGCAATGCGGTAAGGAGCAGTATCTTGTACCGTACCTTATGTCATCGCATCCGGGCTGCACTCTGAATGATGCAATTGAACTTGCATTGTTTTTGAAAGAAAACCGTATTCGTCCCGAGCAGGTACAAGATTTTTATCCGACACCGGGAACGATTTCGACCTGTATGTATTATACAGGGCTTGATCCGTATACAATGAAAAAGCTGTATGTTCCCAAAACAGCTGAGGATAAAGCAATGCAAAGGGCGCTGCTGCAGTATTTCAATCCTAAGAATCACGAGATTGTGATTAAGGCTTTGAAGATTGCAAACCGACGCGATCTTATCGGTAACAGCGCAAAATGCCTTGTAAAGCCTTTGAATGAGAACAACCGAAGCGGAGCAAATATCCAATGGAAAAACCAATCAAAGAAAAAACCGAAGAACAGGTTAAAATCTTATCCAAAAACAAAGCGTTGACGATTATCGGCACTCTGCTGTTTTTGATAATTACGTTGCTTGAACTGCTCGGCGTTGAGGTTTATGATACAATTTACGAAACGCTCGGTCTTAAGGAAAAGCCGCTTGATGTCAACTGTGAGCTGTCAGTACATTACATAGACGTAGGACAGGGTGATTGTTCACTCATTATCAGCGGTGAAGATACTGTTCTGATTGACTGCGGCGAAAAGACAAATACCGGCGATGTCAGTGCATATCTCGATTCGCTTGATATAACTCAGATAGATTATCTTATTGCGACGCATCCGCATTCTGACCATATCGGTTCGATGTCATATATTATTGAAAATTATGATATTGGTAAAGTGATTGCACCGAAGCTGCCGATGGCGCTTGTTCCTGCTTCGGGATGCTATATTGATTTTCTTACGGCGGTTAGCGAAAAAGGTTTGAGCATTACGCCTGCTGATGCCAATGATGAATATGTGCTTGACGGCGGAAGTATCCTTAAGATTATTGGTCCTGTTGGGTTTGATAACGAGCTTAATAACGCATCAGTTATCTGTAGAATTGTCCATGGTGAAAACAGCTTTCTTTTTACTGGTGACGCGGAAAAGTCGGCGGAGATAAGGCTCGTTGAAAGTGCAGCGTATCTTGAATCTGATGTGCTGAAAGTAGGACATCACGGTTCATCATATTCATCGTGCAGTGATTTTCTGGATGAAGTCAAGCCGAGCGTTGCGGTAATAAGTGTCGGTGCCGATAATGATTACAACCATCCCGGTGATGATGTGATTGAAAGGCTCAGCGGTTATACCGAGAATATATATCGAACCGATATCGACGGGAATATTGTTATAGGCTCTGATGGTAATGAGCTGAAAATTCTTTGCGAAAATGACTGACATAAATTTTTATGGGGTGACATTATGATTTTGGTTAACAGATTTGAGGGCGAATATGCCGTTTGTGAAGAAAACGGGAGCATAATAAATGTTGATGTCAGACTTTTCGGAGAAAATGTTTGTGAAGGTGACGCAGTTGTAATGTCAACCAGAGGCGTGTATGAAACAGATGAGGGGCTGACCAACGCCCTTAAAGATAAAGCAAGAACTCTTTCAGAGAGGCTGTTTGAAGAATGAATGATAAAAAATATGATTTTCTGGTAGTCGGTGGTGGAGCCAGCGGTTTGTATGCAGCAGTTACTGCAGCAAAGAACGGCTTAAGAACGCTTGTTCTTGAACGTAATGAGCGAATCGGTAAAAAGCTGCTGATTACTGGTAAAGGCAGATGTAATGTGACCAACAACTGCACACACAGTGAGCTGATTGCTGCTGTTGCAAAGAACCCGAGATTTTTGTACGGTGCTTTTTCACGATTGACTCCTGCTGATGTGATGACTTTTTTTGAAAGCTTTGGTGTCACCTTGAAAACCGAAAGGGGAAAGAGGGTTTTTCCGCAAAGTGATAAGGCATCGGATGTTGTAAAGGCATTTGACTTGGCATTGAAGAAATACGGTGCTGATGTCATCTTGTCGAGACGTGTTACTGAATTGATGCTTCAGGATGGACATATGTGCGGTGTGAAATGCGACGATGATGAGTATTTTGCCGATAATGTCCTTATAGCAACCGGCGGCAAAAGCTATCCGCTTACAGGCTCCACTGGTGACGGTTATATATTGGCAGAATCGTCAGGGCATAATATTACTGAACTGTGTGGTTCGCTTGTGCCGATTGAAATTGCCCAAAAAGACTGTTCCGATATGATGGGACTTACTCTGAAGAATGTTACGCTTACGCTGAAAAATAAAGCAAGCGGCAAGGTTGTATTCTCCGATATGGGCGAAATGCTCTTTACACATTTTGGAATGTCAGGCCCGCTTGTTTTGTCAGCCAGCTCACATATAAATAATAACGATATTAAAAATTATGAGATTATTATTGATCTTAAGCCGGGCTTGAATGTACAACAACTTGACGCACGCTTGCTGAGGGATTTTTCAAATTCGCTGAATAAGAATTTTGAAAATTCTTTAGGCTCACTTTTGCCGAGGAAGATGATTTCGACGATTGTAAAAAGAAGCGGCATTGATCGCGAGCAAAAGGTCAATTCTATAACAAAACAACAGCGTCAGAGGCTGTGTGAGCTTTTGAAGGAACTGAGATTTGATGTCAGCGGACTGCGCCCGATTGAAGAAGCAATTATTACAAGCGGCGGAGTCAATGTGCGCGAAATTTCGCCGAAAACAATGGAGTCAAAGCTTGTAAAGGGGCTTTACTTTGCAGGTGAAATCCTTGATGTTGACGCATATACGGGCGGTTTTAATTTGCAGATTGCATTTTCTACAGGCTATGCCTGTGCGTGTGATGTTATAGAAAAAATCAGAGGAGGAGCTATATGAAAACTATCAATATCGCCATTGACGGCCCTGCGGGTGCCGGAAAAAGCTCGATTGCAAAAAGATGTGCTAAGGAGCTTGGGTTTATCTATGTTGATACCGGTGCGCTTTACCGTTCGGTTGCGCTTTTTGCTATCAGAAATGATGTGCTGACTAATGATGAGGCTGCCGTATTGGCTCTGCTGCAGAATGTAAATGTTGAGCTGAAATTTGTTGATAATGTTCAGAAGGTTTATCTCAATGGAGAAGATGTTTCGGAAGCTATAAGACAGAATGAGGTGTCAATGGGCGCGTCAAACGTTTCCGCAATTCCGAAGGTTCGTGAATTTCTGTTTAATTTGCAGAGAAGGATTGCAATGACAAATAATGTGATTATGGATGGAAGGGATATCGGAACGGTTGTACTGCCCGATGCGGACTTGAAAATTTTTATGACAGCTTCTCCTGAAATCAGGGCGAAACGACGTTATCTTGAGCTTGAACATAAGCCCGATTGCCCTTCATTTGAGGCGCTTCTTGCTGAAATAATCCAGCGTGATTATAATGACAGTCACAGAGAAACAGCTCCTTTAAAGCAAGCTGACGATGCTGTTTTGCTTGATACAAGTGAGCTTGATTTTGAGCAGTCCGTCCAAAAGGTTATTGAGCTTATAAAATCAGTTGAAGAATAAAGAGGTCGTTTATGTATACTATTTTACGTTATGTTGTGACTTTTCTTTTCAAAATTGCTTTCAATATTAAATTTGAAGGTGTGGAAAATATTCCTCAGCAAGGCGGTGTGATTTTTGCCTGTAATCACCGCAGTTATGCAGATCCGATTATGATGGCGTTCAAGGTCAAAAAGCCGTTTTCTTATATGGCAAAATCTGAACTTTTTAAAGGAAACGCTTTTGAAAAGCTGATCCGTTTCTTCGGTGCTTTTCCTGTTGAAAGGGGAAAAGGTGACCTTACCATTGTCGATACCTGCGTTGATGTTTTGAAAAGTGGACGCAATCTTGCGATTTTTCCTGAAGGCACACGTTCTAAAAACGGCAAATTGGGCAGAGGTAAGACTGGTGTTGCGCTGATTGCTTCACAGACAGGTGCTGATGTCGTTCCTATGGCTATTGTTTATGGTGAAAGGCTTAAATTCCGTACAAAAATAATTGTGCGCTACGGAAAAGTTATCAGAGCGCAGGATTTGCAGATTACTTCAACATCTTCGCTTAAAGAAGTAAGAGTTTTGAAAAAGACAATTATGGGCGCTATTGAAGAATTGTTGTATAAAGACGGAATGCCCGATTTTGATAAAATGGAGATGGAGAGTAAAGCAGATGCGTGAGATAACTGTTGCTTCAACTGCAGGGTTTTGCTTTGGGGTGGATCGTGCTGTAAAAATCTGCTATGATGAGCTTGAAAAGGGCGGAAGCGTTGCAACCTTGGGCCCGATTATTCACAACAGTGATGTTGTTGCGGATCTTCAGAAAAAAGGAGTAAGAATAGTTGATTCTGTGTCGGAACTTTCATCAGATGAGCGTGTAATAATACGTTCGCATGGTGTTACAAAAGATACATATGAGTGTATAAAGTCAATCGGCTGCGACTATGTTGATGCGACCTGCCCTTTTGTTTCGAAGATTCACAGAATCGTTGAAAAAATGGCTCTTGACGGAAGGTATATACTTATTGCAGGAGATAAGAATCATCCTGAAGTTCAGGGAATATTGAGTTATTGTGGTCAAAATGCCCAAGTTTTTGCTGATTATGACGAACTATTATGCCTTTTTACTAAAAATCCTGAATTTTCAGAAAAAAGACTTGCAATTGTCGCACAAACAACTTATAATATTATAATATGGGATAGGTGTACGGAACTTATTAAAAATTACTGCAAAGATGCAGAGATTTTTTGCACGATATGCAGTGCCACAGCTGATCGGCAGGCTCAAGCCTGTGAGCTTTCAAAGAAGAGCGATGTGATGATTGTCGTTGGCGGCAAGCATAGCTCGAATACCGTTAAGCTTTGTAATGTATGTAGTCCGAACTGCGATACATTTCATATCGAAAATGCTGCGGCTCTCGAAACACTTAACCTTGAAAAATACCGAAAAATTGGTATTACAGCCGGAGCTTCAACACCGGCTTACATAATTAAGGAGGTACAAACAAAAATGGCTGAACTCAAAAACACATTTGATGAAGACATTAATTTTGAAGAGGCTTTGGAGCAGTCCTTCAAAAAAATACATACAGGTGAAAGGGTAAAAGGTATTGTTGCTGCAATTAACTCAAATGAAGTTATTGTAGATGTCGGAACCAAGCACACAGGATATATTCCTTTTGACGAGTTGACAGATGATTCTTCACTCAAGCCCTGTGATGTAGTTAAGGTCGGCGATGAAATTGACCTTGTTGTTATCAAAATCAATGATGCAGAAGGCATCGCAACACTTTCCAAGAAGAAGGTAGATGCTGCTCTTGGTATGGAGAAAATTGCAAAATCATACGAAGACGGCGAAGTTATCGAGGGTATTGTGCAGAATGTTGTAAAGGGTGGACTTGTTGTATCATGTCAGGGAGTCAGAGTATTTGTTCCCGCTTCGCAGTCCGGTCTTTCCAGAGAAGCTAATCTTGAAACTCTTCTCAAGAAGAAGGTTGAACTCAAGGTTATTGAAATCAACGAGCAGAGAAACAGAGCTGTCGGCTCTATCAAGGCTGCAGAAAGAGAAAAGAAGAACGCTGAAAAAGCTGCATTTTGGGCAACTGCTGAAGTTGGCAAGGTTTATAAGGGTGAGGTTAAATCCATTACAAGCTACGGCGCATTTGTAAATCTTGGCGGTACAGATGGTATGGTTCATATTTCGGAGCTTTCCTGGGGTAGAATCCGTCATCCTGAGGAAGTTGTCAAGGTAGGAGATGTTCTTGAGGTTTATATCAAGGATCTTGACGCTGAAAAGAACAGAATTTCTCTTGGCTATAAGAAGGCTGAGGATAATCCTTGGGTTATTTTTGAAAACAAGTTTGCAGTTGGTGATGTTGTTGATGCAACTGTTGTTTCTATTACTCCTTTCGGTGCTTTTGCAAATATCATTGAAGGCATCGACGGTCTTATCCATATTTCTCAGGTTTCAAACAAGAGAGTCGGCAATGTAAATGAAGCTCTTGAAATCGGCCAGACTGTACAGGCTAAGATTGTTGAAATCGATATTGAAAAGAAGCGCGTTTCGCTTTCAATCCGTGCTCTTCTTGAAGAGGATGCTCAGGATGAGGAATATTCTGAAGATGAAGCTGTAGAAGCAGATGAAGCAGCTGATGAAGCTGTTGACGAAGCCGCTGAATAATTTTCCTGTATAAATAAATCGCTCCTGCAATCTGAATTTGGATTGCAGGAGTTTTTGCTATATATATAAATATCGTGTCTGCATAAATTCATATGCAGACACGAATGTTTTATATGGGTAATGAAGTAATTACATTGAGAGCATATCTTGTAACAATTGTCGCATCAATTGAATTGACGAGACCGTCACAGTTGACGTCGCCGTTGAGTAATTGCTGGTCATCAAATGTCAAAACTTGAAGTGCGTATCTGGTAATCATAGTAGCGTCAATGGAATTGACTAATCCGTCGAAGTTTACATCGCCGTAGACAATGTCAGGCTCTTCAGAAGGAACTGTACCATCGGGCTCGATACCCCAGATGAGTGTGTCGCCGTCATACATTGTCATATATGCGGTGTCAATCATAGCATCTTCGCCGCCCTTAACAAGACCCTGGAAAGAGTAATCGTTGGAAGCGTCCCACGTTACGCCGGCGTTGTCGGGGATTGATATTCTGAACTGGCATTCGGAACGGTGCTCGGACTGGCCTGTGGGCATTACAACGGTGCCGTCAGCAAATGAAAGCTTGACATAATAGATGTTTCCATCATAATGAATCGGTTCGGAAATTGATATTTTACCCTCATCACTTGAATGCTGGTCATAGTTAACTTTTACGGTAACATCATCAATTGTGAGACCGTTTTCAATAAGCTCGGTAATATCAAAATAGTAGTTATATGAGAGGTCAATAATAGTTCTTGCCGGCCATGCAGAGTGGTTCATAGCATATGCCTTGATTTCCGTATAGCTTGTACTCGACTGGTTGATTGAAGCTCTCATAAAGAATTCGTTCCACTTAGGCTCTTCTTCGGGCGGGAAATCGGGGTCGATTGAACCGCCGTATTTTTCAACCATAGCACAAAGTGCTGCGGTGTAGCCGGCGTTGTAGTCAATTGCTACTTCGGAATATTCATACTGTGCAATATTGTCGGTATACTGACCGCTTGAGTTGGGACCGCCGACGAGCGCACCGTAAAGAACGTGAGCGTGAGGCTTTGCGTCATCACCGGTAGTCTGACCAATGTTGGACCACTTGTCGTTCCAAGCGCCGCTGGATGTTCTGTGGTGCCATGCCTGAGGATATGTATCGCCCATACCGACAACATAGCTCATACCAAGATCGTTGTCACCAAAGCAGTAATGCATAATATTGTCAGCAAAATCAGTATACTTTGTTACATATGTTTCATTATCTGCATAAAGATTATCTACTGCGACATAAGCAAGGAATGCTGTTGTTGTTGCGTGACGGAGTGCGCCCCAGTTAAAGAGCCAGGGAAGACCATCGGGTGTATAAGTGATTTGCTTTCCGCCGTAGCCTGTTGTCCAGTATTCAAGGTGTTTTCTGAACTGCTCGATCCATTCGGTATCGCCTGTATTGATGGCGTAAAGCAGAGTTCCGCCCTGCTGAGTGTCATCCCAGCAATGACCCCATGTAAACTTAAGCTCGGTTGACTGATTTTCCGTGCCGAGGTTAGGAATATAATCGCTTTCGCAAAGGTCAAGGTAGGTTTGTTCGCCTGTTGCCATATAAAGCCAGTTTGCAGCGAAAAATAAATCATCATAGAAAGATGAAGGCTTGTAATAGCTCTGTTCAGCTGTATCGTCACCAATTGAACGGTTAGCATCAGCTCTTTCGAAGCAGGCAATTGCGTGATCAAGATATGTATTTGCTTTTGCGGCGTCTTCATCCTTGAAGCAAAGATATCCTGAAGCAAGTGCTGCTGCCATCTGCGCTTCAATACAGCTGTCATTGCAGGTGTAATAAGGTCTTTCGGTTTCACCTTTCATTAATAGGAATTTGTCCATATAGACCTCGCACGAGCCCCACCACTGGTGGTCAAATCCGCCTTCGCCAATCATATAGACAATTTCGTTGCCTAAATCGCATCCGACAAGATAATCAAGTACCCATTCGAGATTGAGCATATATTCTTCATATTCGCCGACAGAGGTTACGCCTTCCTCGTATTCAAGCAAACCCCATGCAAGCATTGTCGCAGCATAAGCGTTTGTGAGCGTGAATTTAAGATGGTCTCCGGCGTCAAACCAACCGCCTGTGACGTAGTCGTTGGTCATACAGTCGGCGCGCCATGAAACCTCGTTCCACTCGGCGATGGGTCCTGACTGCTGCACCTGATAGAAAAACATTGATTTCTGAAGTGCTTCTCCGTAGTTATAGGCTGAATTTGCACTTGCAGAGGCTTTGATGCCGTAAGCATTTTGTGCTTGTGACGAAGGCAAGGCCGTTACGATGCCTGCAGCAAGAGCTACCGAAGTCAAAGCACTTAAGAATTTTTTCATTCTCTTTCCTCCTTATAAATGTGTTTGAAGTTCGCAGTAATCACGAAGACTGCTGCGCAAAATCCTACATATATAATAATGACATAAATTGCTTTATTTGTCAAGGAATTTTTATATTATTTCACACGTTTTTGATACTTAAAATTAGATTTGTTTTATAATAGCGTACAACCGCTTTGTCATATAATATATTGAGTGTGAGATATGAGAAAGGGGAAATGAATTTGAAAATCTGTGACAGTGCATTTGCTGTTTTAAAAAGCTTGCTTAGGTTTGCTCTGCATACCGACTGCGGAAATATGTTTCCGAAGCCCCTGTCAAAAGAAGAAGAAGCTGCTTGCTTTGAGGCAATGAAAAAAGGCGATTCTGATGCAAAGAATAAGCTTGTTGAGCACAATCTGCGACTTGTTGCACACATTATAAAAAAATATTATTCCGTATCGAATGAGCAGGATGAGCTGATATCAATAGGAACAATCGGTCTGATAAAGGCAGTAACTACATTTGATTATACCAAGGGAACGAGGTTTGCTACTTATGCCAGCAAATGTATTGATAATGAAATACTGATGCATTTCAGGGCATTGAAAAAGAGTGTAGGTGATATCTATATGGAACAGCCGATTGAAACTGATAAGGATGGAAACCAACTGACCTTGATGGATACTCTGGCAGATGATGTGCTTGTTGCCGATAAAATTGAGCTTAGTCTGCGTACTGAAAAGCTGTATGAGTGCATTGGAAAATGCCTCGACAAGCGTGAGTGTGAGATAATCGTGCGGCGCTATGGCCTGTTCGGCAGAAATCCGCTTACTCAGCGCGAAACTGCAAAGCTTCTCGGAATATCACGTTCTTATGTTTCGCGAATAGAAAAAAAGGCGCTTTCAAAACTGAAAAACGCCTTTGGTGAGTGACTTTAGTTTTATTCAGCAGGGGACATGAGTGACACAAGCTTTGATTTCGGCATTGTTTGAAGCCAGATGTGTCCGGGACCGGTAATTCTTGTGTTGAAGAAGCCTTCACCGCCGAAAAGCTTGTTGCCAATGCCTTTTACTGCTTCAATTTCAATTTTGCATGTTTCGTCCATTGCGGCAAGATATCCTGTATCGACAAGCATCGATTCGTCTGCGGCAAGGTCGTATTCAACACAGCTTCCGTCGATTTCGATGAAAACTCTGCCATTTCCGCTGAATTTCTGCATAATAAAGCCTTCGCCGCCGAAAAATCCTGTGCTGAGCTTGCGCTGAAAGAAAAGCTCAAGGCACACGTCCTTTTCGCAGGCAAGAAATGCGGTTTTTTGTGCGATTATTGCTTTTTCGCTGACGTCAATATCAAGAATCTTTCCGGGAAAGCTTGAAGCAAACGCTATTTCTCCGTCTTTACCCGAAGCGGTGTAGACATTCTGAAAAATCGATTCGCCCGAAACTGCTCTTGACAGCATCTTTCCGAAAGAACCGCCGGCATTTGTTTCCATCTTTATTGAATCGGACATCCAGCTCATTGAGCCTTTTTCGCAAACAATCGATTCGCCGTTGTTTAAATGGCATATAACGACGGGTAAGGTTCCGCCTAAAATTTCATAGGTCATTGTTAAAATTTACCTTTCAAAAATTATTGCTCTGACAGGGATTCAGAAGAGGAGTCACTTGAACTAGAATCTTCATCTGAAAGGTTAAAGCTCTCATCCTCAGATTGCTGGGCAGACGTTGAAACGGAAATATCTTCAGGGTGCTTGTTCAGCCAGTCCTGAAGGAAGTTTTTGTTATCCATAGTTTCTCTCATATAAAGGAAGAATGCTGCAAGAAAAATTATGAATATGATGAAAATTATCCAGCCGAGATTGTAATGAAGCTTTTTAATCTTTTTACGTTTCTTTCTGCCGTTTTCATCATAATCAAAATATTTTGAACGCTTTTTTTTGACTGTCTTTGATTTTTCAGCCGAAGCTGCTGATTTTACAGGTTCTTTTTCTGTGTTGTTTGTCATAAGCTCACCCTTTGCTGTTTTCTCTCTATTTGATTATACAATATATACTTTGAATTTGCAAGCGTAATTTGTTTTTTGAAAAAATAAAATATTAGTAAATATCAACTAAAAATATGCATAAAAAATGTGTAAAAAGCAATTGACAAACGTGGCAAATTATAGTAAAATTGTATATGAATTATTTTGGTAATCGTATACATTGACAAAATTCAAATGAAAGGAACTGTGTGCTTAACATTTTAATAACAGCACGCAAAAAGGTAAAGGTAATGAAGTTTGCTAAAAGATTGCTCTCGATGGCGGCTAGCGTTGCGGTTGCAGCTGGCTGTCTGATGGGCTATGTACCGTCAGCAACCTCAGGTGAGACCGCTGTGCAGGAATGGGGCACGCTTGAAATCAGCGGCGGCGGTTTTGTAAGCGGTCTTGTTACCGGTGAAACTGCAATGTACTGTCGTACTGACGTTGGCGGCGCGTACAGATATGAAGATGGTGAGTGGGTTCAGCTGATGTCATTTCTTTCGGAGGACGACAGAGGATTCCTGTGCGTAGAAGCAATGTGTCTTGACCCGAATGATGAGGACACGCTCTATCTTCTTTGCGGATGTAATTATTTCTCCGATGCAAGAACTGTTGTTTTTAAATCCACAGACGGCGGTGAGAATTTTACCGAATATGATGTTTCTGACTATATCCGTGTTCATGGAAACGGTCAGGGAAGACAAATGGGCGAGAGAATTGCCGTTGACCCGAACGACCCCGATGTGATTTATTGCGGCGGACGTACCGGCGGTCTGATAAAATCGACAGACGGCGGTAAAACGTGGGAAACGATTTTTGTTCCCGATGCTTTCAACACATCTGTAAAATGGCCTGAGTGGACAGATTTTATGGCGACAACTACCTCTGATCAGAACGGAATTACAACCGTTTATGTTGATGAAAATTCAAAGGTTTATGTCGGAGTTTCAACTACAGGCGGAACAAATCTTTATGCATCTACCGACGGCGGTGCAAGCTTTTCTGCACTTTCCTCCGATTTGCCTACATCAATGTATATAGCAAGAATCAACCCTGACAGTAACGGAAATCTTCTTCTTTCATATCAGGGTGGTATAAGCTTTGCAGGCTCAGGCGGCGGCGCATACAGATATAATATTACAACCGGTGCGGTTGAAAATATCAGTCCTTCGGGCAATTCTATCGGACAGATTCAGTCGCATCCTGATAATGCTGATTATCTTGTCGCAACTACCTGCGGTGTGTGGGCAACTCAGATGTGGCCTGATTCCGATGAGGCTTGCTGGGGCGAGTGGATTTACACCAGTCTTGATGGCGGAACAACTTGGGAAACCATTTATCCCGGAAAGATGGGCAATTGGTACTGGAATGAAGAAGCAGGAGAAATGCAGCAGGAATCTCTTTATCAGCGTTTGCAGGACGGCGGTGTTGACTGGATTCACGGCAAGGCAATTCATTGGTCTGGCTCTCTTGTTTTTGACCCGAACAATCCTGACGATGTTCTTGTTACATCGGGTAACGGTGTTTTCAAATGGGAAAATATCTTGACTTCTGACCCTGTTGCGGTTTTCCACGCCAAGGGTATTGAAGAGGTTGTAGCACTTGATTTCTGCAGCGTTGAAGGCGGATATAACTATTCTGCAATCGGTGACTACGACGGATTCACGCATAAGGATGTTGATACTTCAATTCAGCATTCTCCCAATTTTGGTTCGTCTACTTCAATTTCGTATTGTTATTCCAATCCTGATATTATGATGCGTATTCCTGAACATAGTAGCCAGTCAACAAACGGTCAGTATTCAACCGATGGCGGTGTAACATGGACGGAATTTGCTTCTTCAGCAGGTAACGGCGGTGACACTGCAATTGTTCAGCTTGAAGACGGTACTTACAGATTTATTGCCGGTTCAAGCCAGAACTCCGGTTTGAAATATTCCGATGACTATGGTGCAACCTGGAATTCGTCTTCGGGTATCAAGGGGTCGAAGAAATCAATGCTTGAGGTTGACTCGGAGAACGAACAGTATGTTTACGGATTTTCTTCGGTTACCAGCTATTCGGGTGAAACAACATATTATTACTTGAACGTTAGCTCGGACTATGGTGCAACCTTTACCGCTAAAGAAGTAGCTGTTAACGACTGCTGTGCTGATTTCAGAAGGATTACTGTTGCAAACGGTACTGTATTCTGTCCTGTTGGTTGGTATGGGCTTTATGCGACTTCTGACCACGGCGAGAGCTTTACAAAGCTTGAAAATGTTGATTACTGCGAAACAATCAGCCGCGGTGCAGCTAAGGATTCCTCAAGCCCTGATACGCTGTATATGTGGGGTTGGCTTGACAATGACAATATTGTAGAAGGTATTTATGCTTCTACAGACCTTGGCGAAACTTGGCAGAGAGTTAATGATGATGAGCATCAATACGGCGGACCCGGAAACGGCAACTTTGTTGTTGGTGATATGAATGAATTCGGCACGTTTTATATGAGCTCGGTCGGTGTTGGTATTGTCTATTGTAAAAATGCTTTCGGCGTTGCTCCTGAGCAGCCTGTAGAAATACTTTACGGTGATGTAAACGGAGATGGCATGGTTAATTCAATTGACGCTACAATAGTTACAAGACATTCTCTTAAAGTTTATACTATCAGTGATGATTACCTTGAAGCTGCAGATGTCAACCTTGATGGAGTGGTTAATTCGATTGACGCCACTATTATTACACGTTATGCTTTGAAGGTTGTTACCTCACTTCCTGTATAGCAACATTACTTTCTCCTTAATATACAAATACGGTCGGAGAACACTTAGAAAGTGCTTTCCGACCGTATTTTTTATTTTTTAATTAGCGTTTGACATTGAGGTAATTCTTTTGATGATTTGTATGAATTTATCTTGCAAGAAAGTCTGCTTTCGGTACAAACGGCAGATTGAATTTGTAGCCTTTTGCGTTCATACACATCATCTTTATAACGAGGAGTGCATGCGGAATTCGCAGACATTTTGCGATTTTATCGGTTGAATAGCCATAGCGAATGTATTCAAGTACATCATCATCGGATATAATCAGGCTTGCTGCAAAAATATTTGCTTCTTTTTCAGGTTTGCTTGTCATATCAAAAAGCGAGAATTCCTGAAAATGTTCGTTTTCGGCAATGTCCCTGTGCAAAAGGTCATGACCTGTTTCGTGCGCAATCACAACATTCTGTGTTTCGGGCTCCAAAAGGCTATTGACGAGAATAAAACGGCATCCGTCAATTACAGTATACAATCCCTTGAGAGAGCCTAAATCTTCATATCTTACGTTGATGCCTAAGGCCTGAGCCAGCTCATATGGATCGTTCGTCTTGTGAGTCTGACATAGCGAATCGGCAAGATTGCAAATGCTTTCTGTGCTCATTTTGAGCCTCCCTATTTATTGTTTTCAGATGTTTTGCTTTTGTTTTCTTTGTCTTTGGCGGTTTCTGCTTCTTTCTGGCGGTTGATTTCTTTGGCCTCCCAATAAATTTTTTGCAAAGCAAGCATAACTTTGTCCTTGTCATCTTCCGAGAGCTTTCCGCCTGCAAAAATCAATCCTGCGTTTTTCAAAAATTCCTGCGCCTGATTTTCGCTTTCAAGGTCATTTACGCCGCTTGCAAGATAATCATACGGTACGTCAAAAATTTCGGAGATTTTATAAATAATATTCTTTCGGGGATATCTTGCCCCTGATTCGTAGTTCTGAATGCAGCGCAGCGTTACCCCGACCTGCTCTGCAAGCTGGGATTGTGTCATAGAGTTTTTCTTTCTCAATGATTTGATTCTGTCTTTAATTTCCATAATTAACTGATACTCACTTTCAATATGTTATACGAACGAAAATTATGTAAAACGCTTGACAATGTTCGGCGAATGTGATATAATCCAAATACGCCAAAATTGTTCGTATTTAGTATATCATATATGAACATATTTGTCAAGACTATTTTAATGTTTTTGATTTGTGCACAGGTGTAATTTTATGGAAAGAACAATTTTTCATTGTGATTTGAATTCATATTTTGCCTCGGTTGAGATTATGCTAAATCCGAAATTGAAAGGAAAACCCGTTGCGGTATGTGGAAAATCCGAGGACAGACACGGAATTGTGCTTGCTAAATCTGACCAAGCCAAACGCTGTGGTGTTTCAACAGGTGAGGTTATTTGGCAGGCAAAGCAAAAATGTCCGGAGCTTGTAATAGTCGAGCCGCATTACGAACAATATGCCAAATATTCCCGATTTGCGAATATAGTATATTCAAGATATACCGATGTTATTGAACGCTTCGGAATTGATGAAGTATGGCTGGATATGACTTCGTCGATGCGGCTGTTCGGCAAGAGCGCGTATGAACTCGCCGATGAAATAAGACAAACAATCAAGCGTGAGCTGGGGCTTACGATTTCGGTTGGCGTTAGCTTTAACAAGATTTTTGCAAAGCTTGGATCAGATATGAAAAAGCCCGATGCAATTACGGTGATTTCAAAAGAAGAATTTAAGGACAAAATTTTTCATCTTCCTGTGTCAGAGCTTTTTGGAATCGGAAGGGCAGCGAAGCGTTCGATGAATTCGGTCGGTATATTTACGATAGGTGATTTGGCTGATTCTTCACCTGAATTTTTGCAAAAGCGTTTTGGTGCAAACGGTATAAAAATGTGGAGATTTGCTAACGGAATGGATAATTCTCCGGTTTGTCATACGAACGAACAGAATATTATAAAAAGTGTCGGTCACGGAACAACTGCTGTTCGTGATTTGATTGACTGCGACGATGTGAAATGTATGATTTTTGACCTTTCGCAGGATGTTTCGCACAGGCTGCGAAAATATGGGCTTTTTGCTAACGGAGTAAGATTGTCGGTACGTGACTGTGATTTGAATGTTCGTCAGCTTCAATGCCTGCTTGACATTCCTACGCAAAGCTTTTATGAATTGGCAGATAAATCGATTGAGCTGTTCTTTTCTTCGTATGAATTTGAAAAACCGATAAGAAGCATCAGCGTGTGTGCGATAAATCTTGATAGTGTTTATAAGTCGGTTCAGCTTAATTTTAATGTTGATATCGAAAAGCATATCAAACGCGAAAAAATCGAAAATGCAATGGAAGAAATACGGGAAAAATACGGTAACGGTGCTGTAAATATGTGCAGACTTATGACTAATGACCTGACTGCACGCAATGGCGAAAAAACGGCGTTGCCTTGTGCTTTTTCTCATATTGATGATGCCGTGTGATTTTTTGATTTTGTTTTCAAAAGATGAAAAAAACCTCTTGACAAGTCCGTTTTGAAATGGTATAATCTTAAATGTTCGGTTAAATGTAAATTTTTGGCCGATTGTAAGTTTTAATATTTAATCCTTGTACGCATTTTTGTATATGTGTGCAAACCCAAAAGGAGGTGCTAAGGATGGCAAAGCAGATCGAAAAGTACGAGCTTATGGCAGTTATCAGCCTCAAGAAGGACGAAGAGGGAATCAATGCTCTCGTTGAAAAGTTCAAGGCTATGATTGAAGCTAACGGTACACTCGAAGAGGTTGACGTTTGGGGCAAACGCAAGCTCGCTTACGCTATCGAGGACGAAACAGAGGGTTATTATGTGCTTTATCACTTTGAATCAAAGCCTGATTTCCCGCAGGAGCTTGACCGTGTTCTCAAGATCACGGACGGAATCCTTCGTTCTATGACAACTGTAAGATAACAATTTTTTGATTAAACCCAAAAGGAGGCTATGCTATGATTAACAAGGTTATTCTTATGGGCAGACTTGTTGCTGACCCTGAGCTGAGAAAAACACAGAGCGATATTTCTGTATGCAGATTCAGAATTGCCGTGAATCGTCCTTTCAGTAAGGATAGAGAAAATTCGGCTGATTTTATCAGCTGCACTGCATGGAGAAGCACTGCGGATTTTGTTCAGCGCTATTTTACAAAGGGTAGAATGATTATTGTAGAAGGCTCCTTAAGGAACGCAAATTATACCGATGCAAACGGTGTTAAGCATTATTTTATGGAGGTGCAGGCTGAAAATGTTACATTTGGTGAATCAAAGGGTTCATCCGATGCAAACAGCTTCAGAGTGCCTGATGATAATGCATATTCCGCACCTGCACCGGCAGCCGCACGCACTTCAAGCTTCCCTGCCGCAGATGAAACGCTTTCTCTCGGTGATATGGGAGATTTTGAAGAAATTTTGAGTGACGGCGACGTTCCGTTCTGATTTTAAGATTTACGAAAGGAAAATACTGAAATGGAGAGAAATCCCAAGGCTCAGAAGAGATCTCGCAGAAAGGTTTGCATCTTCTGTGCAGACAGAATCGACAGAATCGATTATAAAGATCTTCCCAGACTCAAGAAGTGCATGACAGAGCGCGGAAAAATTCTTCCCCGCAGAGTAACAGGCACTTGTGCATTCCACCAGAGAGAAGTAACAGGCGCTGTAAAGCGTGCACGTTACGTTGCTCTTCTTCCTTACACAAACGATTGAGTTTAGGATATATGTAAAGATTAACCCGACATTCCAAAAATGGAGTGTCGGGTTTTTGCTTTGCAAAAATCTTTTTTGTAACTTATTTACAATAGCATTACAGTTTGAATACAAATACGTATTTTTTATTGACAGCGATATTTAGAAAATGATACAATATTTAAAACGATTGATTCAAAAAATATGTGCATAATGTAGAATTGTTGGGTGCGGCGGCAATTTTTTTAATCATTTCCCCAAAAACTCACGATATATATAATAGGATGTGGATTTTTTTAGGAACAAGTGCAGGAATATGTCGAAAATTATATTCTGCATTTTGCTGTTTGATTAAATCTGATATAATCAAGCGTTAAAGGTCAGTTAAAAAATAAATGGGGAAAATTGATGAATAATGTACGAGTCAAAGTGGTACGAGGAATTTTTCTGTGTATTGCACTGCTGTCTATGTGGTTGGTTTCAACCTGTCAGTTTATCAATGTAGCATACACAGCGAAAGCTGTTCCGTACTCTGTATCAAGCAACATTTATTGGATTATAAACGCTCACAGCGGAAAGGCGCTGACTGTTTATAATTCAGGAACGACAGCAGGAACAAATGTTATTCAAAGCAATAATGTTGATGGTACCAACCAGCGTTGGAATGTTACTACTAATTACAATCCGAATTATTCTAATCAACAATTTACTATGATAATGGCAAACGGCACACCGGGTTTGTGTTTATCGGTTGCGAATAGTTCATTAAGCAATGGTGTAAATGTTGAACTTGGGACTACTACTGAAATCAACTCATATTGGGACATTACTCAAATCGGAACAAACGGCAATTACAAAATCACTTCAAAATGCGGCTCGACATATGCGTTGACAGTTCACAACGCATCGCTTAATAATAATGCTAATGTATTCGCCTACACTTACAATTCGGGTATACCCTGCAATGATGAGTGGATTCTTGTGCCTGTTGCGGGAAGTGCTCTCGAAACTGTAACGATTGCAGTGCAATTGGATTCGGCACTGCAAACAGAGTATCTAAACAACACAAGAGAAGTCGAAGCAATTTTTGCAGACGCAATGAAACCGTTTTATAACAAATTTCATATCCAGCTTGTGCCGTCCTTTTATACTTTGAGCACGATGGAGGCAGATTATTGTCCACGGCCATTCTATGAAGGCTGCAATTCATACGCTTGCGAAGACGTTTCAGAATGCAAGAATAGAAACGAAACGCCAAATCATCATAAGAATTTCGATTTTAATGCATTACGGGCGTGGAATGCTTACGGTATGGACGGAAATCAACTGCGTATTATTCTCACGGGATTTCAAATGTGCCATATAAGTGATAGCGGTTCGCATTCCTTAGGCGCTTTGGGCTGGTGGCCCGACGGACGTAACGGAATGGTTGAAATCAACGATTATAACAGAACATATACTCAGAATGTAAGAGTAATTCAGCACGAATTGTCACATGCTTTCGGCTGCAGTCATTGTGATGATACTTCATGTATAATGTATGATGGTAATTTAAATACGCTTCTTGATACAGAAGAAACATATAATTTGAGTACAATATGGTGCAGTGAATGTGAAGCTGATTTTGATAGAACTAAATTTTGAAGGGGAGTATAATTATGAAAAAAATCACATTATATATAGTTTTATTTTGGTTATCAATTTTGATGATAAGCTGTGAAAAAAATGATTGTAAATTGTCATCTGAGAGTGGATCAAGTTCAATCAGCTTAGAACAAAACGATGATAGTCAAGTTGATGTTGCTTATGAATTTGCAACAGAATCCGAAGCGGTAGAATACTATTACAGCCAAATACAAGCTCAACAAAATAAGGGTACGTTTCAAACGCAAAGCAATGGTTCGACAGGGATTTATGTATATTCGTTGGAAAATATTCCGCAAGGATTTACGCTTGGCCAAATTACAGGTATAGGAAGTATGGCATACTACAATGATGTATATAGAAATGCTGATAATAAATCTTCTGAAATATGTGCAAAAAACGCAATTTACCTTAGAGTGTACCATAATTCCAACGGAGAAGAAGTGTTACAAGATAATATTGACAGTTGGAGAAATAACGGTTATGCTGTCAATGAGATTAGTAATAAATCTGGTTATTACTATGTGGATTGTGAGCTTAGCATCTCTGTATATTGGTGTGAGGATGGATATTGCTGTTTATTGCAAATCCCAACCTCAGTCGGCACTGTTGACCTTGAAACACACGAGTACAGCGGTGAGGATGTCTTTACGCTGAAAAAGACGTTTTACCCGTTTGATGATAATACAGTTGCTGAGTGAAATATGATTGTATGAAATAGGAGGTTTTACTATGAATAAGAAATTGAACATTGCTGTTATAATCTTAAGTGCTGTATTGATACTGACAGCCTGCGGAAACGGTGCGGAAAAAAATAATTCTCAATCGTCAGAAAGCACATCTGCACCTTATGATGAAATTGTGGTTGCTGAAATTATCCCGGATTATCACCCTCTTGAATGGTGCGGCAATTCTTATGAATATGAAACTCAGGATGAAGCGGTTTCAAAACGTTTTTCTTCAATGCTTGCCGATGGTGATACTGAAAGAATCAATGCGTTGCAGACTCTTGACAGCGGAGAACGAGGAATGTATGCATTTTCTATAAAGAATTTACCCGAAGGCTTTGAAGTGGGCCGTGTTTATGAAACAAGTGGTATAACATACAGTAAGGTGATGCCTGATGATCCTGACGAATTCGCTAAAACTGAAAAAATTGATTTCTGTGCTAGAATAGACAGTGATGATTCAAGAGTAACAGAATATAATGATATCTGGAGCTCTGAAGGGAAAGACGTCAACAAAATCAGCAACAAAACCGATGTTTACTATGTTGATTATGATGCTGACAATTATCAGGTGTATTGGGCAGAAGATGGATATTTTTTCACAATTAATTTTCCTAAGTCGGTCGGCACAATTGACCCTGAAACGCATGAGTACAGCGGAGCTGATATATTTGAAATCAAAAAGACATTTTATGTTTTTGATGAAACAAATGTAATAGAATGAATATAATACCCTTGTTTTTTAGCAAGGGTATTTTTTTGCTTAAAAATGCTTTATATGCTGGACATTTTGATTAAAATGTGGTATTATATTATATATGGACTTAAAAACAAATTCTGCTAATATCGGAGGAAGTCTATGAGCTCTATTTTGATTTCGGGGGCATATTGCATATTGCCCGAAGGTGAAGAAAAACGTGCTGATATTTACATCGAAAACGGTCGCATTTCCGTTGTTTCCGATAATATCAGAAAAAGCGCCGACAGATATATAAATGGTGAAAACCTTGTGGCAATGCCTGCTCTTTTTGATATGCATGTGCATTTTCGCGACCCCGGCTTCACTTATAAGGAAGATATTTTTACAGGTTCTGAGTCTGCGATTGCAGGAGGTTTTTCAGGCGTCGCCTGTATGCCGAATACAAAGCCTGTGTGTGATAATGCCGATGTTTTGTCATATATTTTTGATAGGTCGGCAAGTGCTGATTTTAAAGTATATCCCATTGCCTGCACAACGAGGGGAATGCAGGGAAACGAAATCTGCGATTACGGTGCGCTGAAAAAATGCGGTGCAGTTGCAGTTTCCGATGATGGACGTCCCGTTGAGAACGATGAGATTATGGAAAAAGCGCTTGTCAGCGCATATAATAACGCTGTGCCGATAATTTCTCATTGTGAGGATTTGAATATAATCGACGGCGGAATTATAAATAAAGGCGCAATTTCAGAAAAGCTTGGCGTCAAGGGAATGGACAGAGCTTCGGAGAATAATATTACCGAGCGTGAAATTCTGCTTGCGGAAAAGACAAATACTGCTATTCATATTGCTCACGTCAGTACAAAGGAAAGTGTTGACCTTGTGAGAAAAGCCAAGCAAAGAGGAGTTAAGGTTACTTGCGAAACCTGCCCTCACTATTTCTGCCTTACTGATGAGCTTTTGGTTCTGCGTGATGCCGATTACAGAATGAACCCGCCTTTACGTGAAGAAGAAGACAGACTTGCGATTATTGAAGGCTTGAGTGACGGAACGATTGATTGCATTGTTACAGATCATGCTCCGCATTCTGCCAATGATAAGGCCGATTTTTTTAAGGCTCCCAACGGTATTGTCGGGCTTGAAACATCGCTTGCCGCAACGCTGACTGAGCTATATCACAAAAATAATTTTTCTCTTTCGGATATTTGCAATCTTATGTCGCAAAATCCGAGGAGGATTTTAAATCTTCCGTTATGCGAGCTAAAAGCTAATTCATGCGCTGATATTGTTCTGTTTGATCTGAATGAGCGTTGGCGCATTGAACTGAATAAACTTAAATCAAAATCAAAGAACACAGCATTCAAGCATATGATATTTACGGGTAAGCCCGTGATGACAATAATAGACGGAAAAATCCGTTATGAAAACATTTAAAGGAGATTTTTTAAAATGGGATTTGACAGATTGATTGAAAGAATTGAAAGCACAAAGAATCCGACTGTTGTCGGACTTGACCCCAAGCTTGATTATGTTCCGCAGTATATTGTAGATAAGTGCATTGAAAAATACGGCGAAACATTAAAGGCTGCTGCAAAGGCTATATATATTTTCAATAAGGGTATTATCGATGAGGTTTGCGAGCTTGTTCCCGCTGTGAAATTGCAGGCTGCATATTATGAAATGTATGGTTTTCCCGGTGTAAAGGTGCTTTACAAGACTATACAGTATGCAAAGGAAAAAGGCCTTTTTGTAATTACCGATGGCAAGCGCAACGATATTGGCGCTACTATGGAAGCATATGCAGCTGCACATCTTGGCAAGGTTAAAGTAGGCAATACTGAAATTGAACCTTTTGGCGCAGATTCGCTTACTGTGAACGGATATCTCGGAACAGACGGTATCGTTCCGCTTCTTGATATCTGCAAAGCTGATGATAAGGGTATTTTTGTCCTTGCTAAAACTTCTAATAAATCATCGGGTGAATTGCAGGACAAGCTTATCGGCGAAACACCTGTATATGCCGAAATGGGTGATATGTGTGAAAAATGGGGCGAAGATACAATCGGCAAATACGGATATTCCGCAGTTGGTGCTGTTGTTGGCGCAACGTATCCTTCACAGCTTACTGAACTCAGAGAAAGACTTCCCCACACATTCTTCCTTGTTCCCGGATACGGCGCACAGGGCGGCGGCGCTCAGGGACTTGTAGGTGCGTTTGATGAAAACGGCAGGGGAGCAATTGTGAATTCTTCGCGTGCGATTATGTGCGCTTATAAGGCAGAAGGCTGCGATGCTCAGGATTATGCAAAGGCTGCTCGCCGTGAGGTTATCAGAATGAGAGACGACATCAATTCCGCAATTGCAAATACCAAGGAGGAATCCAATTGAAATATCTTCAGGGAATTTATAAGATAATTGAAAAAACTGCTTTGTCTGAGACATGTTTCAGCTTTGTGATTGATTGTCCTGAGGTTGCAAAAATTTCAAAGGCCGGTCAGTTTGTGCATATTCTGCCAAAGGGCAAGTTTTTGCGCCGTCCTATTTCAATTTGTCAGATTGATTATGAAAAAGGCACTCTGCGCATTGTTTTTGAAATTCGCGGAGAGGGCACACAGGAGCTTTCAGAGCTTAATATCGGTGATGATATTGATATGATTGCACCTTGCGGCAATGGCTTTGAAATTTTTGATAATGCAAAGAAAATTGTTCTTGTCGGCGGCGGCATCGGTACACCGCCCATGCTCGGACTTTCGGATATATACAAAGAGAAGGCAACTGCTATCTGCGGTTTTCGCAATAAGGATGCTGTGATCTTAGAAAACGACTTTTTGAGCAACAATACAAATACAATTATCTGTACAGATGATGGAAGCTATGGAATCAAGGGATTTGTTACCGATTCTCTTAAAGCTGAATGTGAAAAAGGCGATGTTGACTTGATTTGTGCTTGCGGACCTACTCCGATGCTCAAGGCTGTTTCGGCAATTGCACAGGAAAACAATATTGAATGCTTTGTTTCTCTTGAAGAGAGAATGGGCTGTGGAATTGGTGCTTGCCTTGTTTGTGCTTGTAAAACCAAGGATGAGAACGGCGAAAAAATGTCGCACGTTTGCAAAAACGGACCCGTATTCAATGCTAAGGAGGTTGTACTTTAATGGCTGATCTTAGTGTAAAAGTTGCCGGGGTTGAATTTAAAAATCCCGTTATAGCTGCAAGCGGATGCTTTGGCTATGGTCACGAATATGAAGAGCTTTTTGACTTGTCAAAGCTCGGAGGAATCAGTGTAAAAGGAACTACCTTGACACGCAGAGATGGCAATATTCCGCCCAGAATTGCAGAAACACCATCGGGTATGCTCAATTCTGTTGGCTTGCAGAATCCCGGTATTGATTATTTTATTGAAAAAGAATTGCCGTATCTTCTCAAAAAAGATACAGTTATTATTGCAAATATTGCAGGTTCGAGTATTGAAGAATATATCGAAGTAGCTGAAAAGCTCAATGATACATCTGTTCATATGATTGAGATGAATATTTCCTGCCCCAATGTTAAAAAAGGCGGTGCAGGTTTCGGCACATCATGCGATATGGCTGCAAGTGTTACAAAGGCCGTCAGAAAGGCTACAAACAAGCCTCTTTGTGTCAAGCTTACCCCTAATGTGACAAGCATTGCCGAGATTGCAAAGGCTGTTGAAGCTGAAGGCGCTGATGCGGTTTCTCTTATCAATACATTGCTCGGTATGAGAATCGATACTCGCACACGCCGACCGATTCTTCACAACAACGTCGGCGGCTTAAGCGGTCCTGCTGTGCTTCCTGTGGCTGTAAGAATGGTGTGGGAAGTGAGAAATGCTGTTGATATTGATATTATTGGTATGGGCGGCATATCAAAGGGCAATGATGCTGCCGAAATTATGCTTGCCGGTGCTGACGCTGTGCAGGTGGGTGCGGCTTTGTTCAATGATCCTTTTGCCTGCGTTCGTATTGTTGACGAACTTGAAAAATGGTGCGAGGTTAATAAGGTTGATAAACTGTCAGATATCAGCGGCGGGGTTGTAACATGGTAACAACTGTATATCTGGTGCGCCATGCTGCTGCACAGGGAAATATCTTAAAGACCTTTCAGGGCAGAATAGACGCAGATTTATGCGGGTATGGGTTTGACCAGCTTGAAGCCTTGACAAAGCGTTTTGAGAATATTCATATTGACAAGCTGTATTCAAGCCCTTTGAAGCGTGCCAGACTTACGGCAAATGCTGTGAAGCATGATATGCCAATTGAGCTTTGCCCTGATATTATGGAAATTGACGGCGGCGGGTTTGAAAATGTTAAATATGAAGATTTGCCAAATCTTTTTCCTGAAGAATACAACAAATGGACATACCATATGGGTGAATTTGTTGCTCCATGCGGCGGTGAATCCATAGCCGATGTTTATGAACGAATGAGCAAGGCTTTGACTGAAATTGCAGCTGATAACCTTGGCAAAACAATCGCTGTTGTTTCACACGGTTGTGCAATCAGAGCGTTTTTGTGCTTTGCCAAAAAAATGAACTATACTGATATTATGAAAGAGGAATGGGCGGATAACACCGCTGTTGCCAAGCTGATATTTGATGAAAACGACGGTTTTTCGATTGAGTATGAAAACTGTGCAAAGCATCTTTCTCCTGAGATTTCAACGTTTTCTCATCAGGATTGGTGGATTCCGGTGGAAGAAAAATGATTATTATGTCGGTTGATTATGGTGACGCACGAACCGGTATTGCTGTGTGCGGTGCTTCAGAAATGATGGCAAGTCCTGTTTGCACGGTTTTTGAATATAATTTTGAAAAGTGTGTTGAAAAGACCGCAGCAATCGCAAAAGAACAAGGCGCAGAATGTATTGTTGTCGGGTTGCCGCTTAACATGAACGGTACAGAAACGGAATGTGCCGAAAAATGTAGACTTTTCGCTGAAAAGCTAAAAGACTTGACAGGTATAGAAACAGTTATGTGGGATGAAAGAAGTACAACGATCAGCGCACATGCTTATCTCAACAATACTAACACCAGGGGGAAAAAACGCAAGGCGGTTGTTGATTCGGTCGCTGCCGTGATCATTCTCGAAAGTTATCTTGCATACAGAAAAAACAACAAATAATACACAATAATTAAAGCCGAAGGAGCAAAAAATGAAATGCTCTTTCGGCTTTATGTTTTTTAAAACTCGGTTGATATCTGTTTTATGCTGTTTTCGGTTGAGTAGACCCAGTTGGTGATTTGCCCGGATTCGATAAAGTATTTGATGGGAACCTTTTCGAGCGTTTTATCAAACGTTTCAACTATAATCAGTTTGATTTTCATTTTTTCGGGGATGATTGATTTTATGTAAACGCTCACACTCTGCCCGATTTTAGTGTTTGGTCTTACCTCAGCAAGTCCTGCGAGGTTCGGTGTAAGCTCAACAAAAATACCGTAATCCTCAATAGAACGGATGATACCCGTTACTGTTTCGCCCATGCTGAATTGAGAAGCATTTTCAGACCATGTTCCCAGCAATTCTTTATGCGAGAGCCATAACTTGCCTTCGTTCCAGCCTTTAACGATTACCTTTACATCCTGCCCTACGATAAATCTGTCGCTTGGGTGTCCGATTCTCGAAATCGAAATTACATCAATAGGAATTAGTGATGGGATTCCGCACCCGATATCTACAAATGCGCCAAATTGCTCAAGGTGTGTGACTCTTGCGTTGATAATACGGCCATTTTCGAGCTTTGATACATAGTTATTCATACAAAGCTGTTGTGCGTTTTTTCGCGAAAGAACAGCCAGTGGATTTCCATTTGTGTCAGTCGTAAAATGACTTACTGTAAAGCATACCGGCTTATTCACCCGCGATATCAGCGCAATATCCCTTGTAGTGCCGTTGTCGATTCCTAAAGCCCCTTCGCTTCTGGGGATAATCGCATTCATGCATGGCAGCTTCACGTGAAGATTATGCTCCTTATCACAAATATAAGCGACTGCTTCGAGAATAGTGGAATTTCTTCTGCAGTACTCAAGCTGTGCCTGCGACGAAATCATTTCAAGGTTTTCGCTCGTTTCAAAAAGTTTTCCTTC
Source organism: Oscillospiraceae bacterium (assembly GCA_017435565.1). Taxonomy (GTDB): domain Bacteria; phylum Bacillota; class Clostridia; order Oscillospirales; family Ruminococcaceae; genus RGIG3077. The sequence continues at coordinate 41,149 of JAFSEU010000032.1, forward strand.
AGGATAAAATCTCATTTTATACCTCCCTATGCGTTTACGGATATATTTTTGGTGTAATACATTAGAATATATTCGTTTGCAGAGAGGTTTAATACAATCGAATTTTGTCACAAAAAAATCCCTTTGGAAATATTATAAAGAAGCGGAGTGCAAACGCATTTTCGCTTTAATATAAATGGGCTGCATTGCTCAAGAGGTTGTTTAAACCTTGTGCAGTGCAGCCCTAATCGAACTTTAGTCTATATCCTCGATAGCCTCGAGATTTTTCTTGTTTTCAACAGCTTCTTTAAGAAAATCATCCATTATTGTATAGCCCTTTTCAAAATAGATTCCGCTTGCCTTGGCAGTCTTTTCGTTGAATGTTTCAGCACCGTCAAAAGTTTCTCTTCTTGTGTACATCAGGAAGGGGACAGCGTCGTTGGTATGAGTCATAAGAGAAAGCGGTGTGGGGTGGTCAGGCATGATCAGAATCTTGTAATTCTTATACTTTTCAAGCTCATCGAGAATGGGACCTAAAACCTTTTCGTCGATAATTTCAATGGATCTGACTTTGTTCTGAACTTCATTTCTGTGACCGCATTCATCAGGAGCTTCAATATGTACATAAACAAAGTCCTGTCCGTTTGCAAATTCGTCAAGTGCAGCCTGAGCCTTGCCTTCAAAGTTTGTGTCGATGTATCCGGTTGCATTGTCAACAAAAACAACGTTCATCTCAGCAAATTTGCCGATACCCTTGAGCAAATCTACAGCGGATATCATTGAAGCCTTTACGCCGTATTTTTCTTCAAACGAGTCAAGCTCTGCACGTTTGCCCTCGCCCCAGAGCCAGATTCCGTTTGCGGGACGCAAGTTCTTTCTGATTCGCTCAAGGTTAACAGGGTGATTCTGCAAAAGCTCGTGTGCCTTTTTCATAAGCTCGTAAAGGCACTGTGCGTTTTCGTGCGAGGGAACATAATCCTTTACACAACGACCTGTGATATCGTGGGGTGGTGTAAGCTCACCGACATCGAGTGTTCCGTTTTTCCAGATGAGGCAATGGCGGTAGCTGACGCCGTTGTAGAACCTGAAAATTTCGTTTCCAAGTTCTTTCTGAAGAAATTCAACAAGCTCCCTTGCTTCGTATGAGGATATATCACCTGCACAGTAATCGACAAGAGTTTTATCCTCAAAGCATTCGCCTGTACTGAGTGTTACAAGATTGCAGCGAAGCGAAACATCAGTATCAAACATATCAATGCCGATGCTGCCCGCTTCAAGAGGCGAACGTCCTGTGTAATATTTTTCGGGATTGTATCCGAGTACTGAGAGGTTTGCAACATCGCTGCCGGGCTTCAGATTATCCGCAACAGTCTTGCACAGACCGATTTTTGCAGTCTTTGCAAGCTTATCCATATTGGGCTTGTTTGCAGCTTCAAGCGGAGTTTTTCCTCCAAGTGCTTCAACCGGATAATCAGCCATACCGTCGCAGAGTAAAACAAGATACTTCATATAAAATCTTCCTTTCTTTTGGTAATATATATTTAATTTATTCGGTAGTGTTTTGTGAAAGCGTAAAACTGAATACGGTTCCTGTTCCGTATTGTGAGCGCACGCTTATTGCACCCTTATGTGCATCGACAATCATCTTGGCAAGTGGCAGACCCAATCCGTAGCCTGCGCTGCTGGATTTGATTCTGTCAACCTGGTAGAACCTCTGCCAGATTTTGTCGATATCGTCCGAAGCAATTCCGATTCCGTTGTCCTCGACCTCGCCTCTGATGATATTGCCTGTTTTTTTGAGGCTGACCTTTATAAATCCGTTTGTACGCCCGTATTTGACAGCATTTGATATAAGGTTTATAAAAAGCCTCATTATGAGCGTCTGGTCTGCATTTATGATAATATCATCTTCAATATTGGTGATGATTTCAATGTTTTTATGCTGGGCGCTTTCTTCCATATCCTCGCATATCATAAATGCGGTTTCGCTTAAATTAAACTCATCGCACGACAGCTTGAGTCTGTTGTCGTCGCCTCGCGAAAGCAGCAGCAGTTCTGAAATCAAAGCTGACATTTTTTTTGCCTGTTTTAAAATCTTTTCAAGGCTGTCAATGTTTTCTTCAGATAAGTCCTTGCTTTCAAGAAGATATTCGCACTGCGAAACAATTATGGCAATCGGTGTCTGAAGCTCGTGTGAAGCATTGTCGGAAAATCGCTTTTCACTTTCAAAAGACTTTTGAAGTCTGTCAAACATCAGGTCGAATGTTTCGGAAAGCTGGAAGATTTCGTCATTCGGTGAAACGCTGTCAGAAAGGCTTATGCGTTGATTAAGGTCATTTCCGCTGTTTATATTATTTGCGGTCTGTATAATCTTGTTAATTGGGTTGAATGCGATTTTGGTAGTAAGATAACCTGCACCGATAACGATAAGAAGCATAATCGGCAACATAAAAAAGAAAACTTCAACGTTGAGGTTTGCAGTTGATGTAAGCGGTGTTGTAGCAAAGATGCCGCGTACCCAGACAGTTCCGTAACCATTGGCTTCGGTCATGATATCATAAACATAAAAATCGTCGCCGTATTCGCCGAATGATTGAAGCGACTCATGCTCAAAGTCAATCTGCGATGAGTGTATCGACGTTCCGCCATAAACCTGTTTGCGGTTCCGGTCGAAAATCGATACCTCAACACTTTCGGCAAGGCATACAGCCTGTGAAGTGTCCGATATTTTAATTTTGCCGTTTTCATATTGAACACTGTGTGATACCAATTCAACAGTGCTGATAAGCTTTTGCTGGGCATATTGCTTTGAAATGCGTTTGTCTGAGATGCTGATAAAAATTGCTGATGAAATCAGAATCACCGCAAGAATCAGCGCGTACCACATAGTTACCTTGAAGGTAATGGAAATTTTACGGCTTTTGGATTTATTCATAGCATAATTTTCACTCGCTTTTAAGGACGTAACCCGAATTTCTTACAGTATGTATCAGCTTGTTTTCGTAGTTATCATCAATTTTTTTGCGAAGATATCTAATGTAGACCCTGATAACAGAGGAATCGCCTTCAAAATCAAAATTGCAGATATGCTCTTCAATTTTTTCCTTAGAGAGTATAATGCCTTCGTTTCTTACAAGATATTCAAGAACAGCAAATTCTTTGTTTGACAGCTCAATTCTGTTGCCCTGGCGGGTAACGGTTTTTTTTGAGCAATCTACAACAAGGTCATCAACCTTGAAAATGTTTGTGGAATTATCGGTGTTACGCCTTAAAAGAACTCTGATTCTTGCTAAAAGCTCATCAAAAGCAAATGGCTTTACAAGATAATCATCGGCGCCTGCATCAAGCCCTGCAACCCTGTCCCTGATATCGTGCTTTGCGGTCAGCAGAATTACAGGAGTATTGATTTTGCTGCTGCGTATTGCTTTCAGCGCAGAGATTCCGTCGCGTTTAGGCATCATAATATCCATTACGATTGCGTCATAGTCACAGCTCTGTGCGTAGTAAAGTGCGTCATCACCGTTTGTGCAGCTGTCAACGCTATATCCGGCATTTTTTAGCCTTTTTACAATGATTTCGTTAAGGTCAGTTTCGTCCTCAGCAATCAGTATACGCACAAGCTCAACTCCTTCGCAAAAAGAATATCGTTGCATAAATATTATAACACACGAGTGCTCCTAAAATCAAGACTATTTTATATGTTTGAAATTATTTTTGTGTTTTAATGTTTGCTTAACAATTTGCCGATATAATACTGTTGTATCACAGAAGCACTACGAAAAATGAAGCTGCATCATTTTGTGCTTTTGTGCATATATCCTTTAATCTTGGTTTTATTTGCGAGGAGAGAGTATCGGGCGAAGCTGCAATAAGCTTTGCCCGATCTTCCTTTTTGTTGATTATATACAAATATTTGTGTTGTTATCCGTCATTTTAAATGATTGACTTTTTTGATTATTTGGTGTAGAATGATATAAAGTCGTGTACCTGATGTCTGCAAGGTGCATTATATTTTGCATACAAATGGCAACGATTACATTTTTATTAAATAATTAAGTTAGGAGGCTGATTATGAAAAAATACAAAAAGATTTTTTCAATGTTGCTCGCAGTAAGTATGCTCCCGACATTCGGCGCATGCAGCGAGGACAGCGGTGAAAGCGACGGTTCTTCCTCAGTATCGGGAACTTCCGTAACCGCAAATGATTATGAATGGACATCCGATGATGTTTCAATCGAAACCGAATCCGTTCGTGATATGCTTGATGAGGAAAGGGACATTACAGGACAGGAGATTGTCTGGCTTGGTTCATATTATATGAATCCTACTGAATCTTCTCCCGACCGTTCAAATGCTCTGGCTATGTTTGAAGATGAGTTCGGCGCATCCGTCAGTGATGTTGTTGTCGGCTCGACCGAGCTTTTTGATAAGCTTTCCGCTATGATTCTCGGTGGTGAGCAGGTGGACTTTTTCGATTATCAGTGGCTTGCAATTCCGAACGGTGTATATAAAGAGCAGTACCAGCCCATTGACGGTATCATCGACCTTGAACACGAAATTTGGGACGATGTTGAAGGCTTTACTGAAATGTTTGAGGTAAATGGCGAACATTATATGGTTCCTCTTGATATCGCTGACAGCTCAATTATCACCTACAGCCGTTCGCTTATGATTGATGAAGGCCTTGAAGATCCGTATGAGCTTTTCCTTAAAGGCGAATGGACATGGTCCAAGTTTGAAAGTATGATGGAAACTTTCAAGAATAATGCTGCTGATGGCGAAGTCAGATATGGTATTAATGGCTGGATCGGTCAGGCTCTTATGCAGTCTGCCGGTGTTGCTGTTGTTGAAAATGAAAACGGCACTTTTGTAAATAATATTCACGCACCCGAGCTTGAGCAGTATGGCTTGCTTTTGCAGAATATGGCTTCTCAGAATCTTTATGATCCTTCATGGAAGTCATACTTCCCTGAGGACAATCTGACGTTGTTCTACGGTATGGGTACATGGACTCTTAAGGAATCCAACAACAAGAACCCCGAGGGTGATATCTTTATCGTTCCTATGCCTAAGTATGACGAGGCTGACGAACACTATATGTCCGTTGACATTCACTCCTATATGTGGGTTAAGAACTCTACAAAGGGCGATGCAGTAGGTGTCTTCCTTGAGTGTGAGAGACTTGCTTCAATTGACGATGATTTCGTTGATGCAGCGAAGGAAAAGGCAATGCTTCCCGATGCAAACAACGCTTCCGGAACAGCCTGCGGCTGGACAGAAGAACAGTACGACTTTATTATGAGCTGGAAGGACCCTGATGTTGTAACACCTATGTTTGACTTTGGCTTCGGTATTTCTACAAGAATGGCTACCGACGGTGACTACACCTTCGAGGGCAAGGGCGTTATGAACAACCTTTCAAGCGCTTTGATCACATTCAGTGCTGTTGACGGCTATCCCGGAACATGGGCTGAGCTTGTAACAATGTACGAAACAGTAATTGACGAGGAATTGGCCACATACAACAACTGATTCTTCTGAAATCAATAAATGCGGAAGGGTTTCGACCTTTCCGCATTTTAATTTATTGACGATTATTCCGTGGTGTGATATAATTTTACTGAAAAAAATTTAAAGAGGAGCGTGCAAAGCAATGGACACACTACGGTTTCAACAAGCGTGCGATGCTGTTTTGCGGAAGGAAAAAGCAAGCAGCGGAATCGGCACACTTTCCGAAAAGAGTATGCACGCTGTTTTAAAACGCTATTTTGAGCCTGATGAATCACGTCACGAAATATCTGTCGGCGGCTTTGTTGCCGACATTGTCAACGAAAACGGAATTGTTGAAATTCAGACGCGTTCTTTGCACGGTATGAATAAAAAGCTTGATGCGTTTCTTGCCTGCTGCAAGGTGACTGTGGTTTATCCGATTGTCTGCACTAAACGCATTATCTGGACCGATAAAGAAACAGGCGAGATCAGAATCAGTCGCAGCTCAAACAGAAAGAAAAGTTTGAGCTGGGCTTTGCACGAAATTTATTATCTGCGAAAGTTTATTTCAAACCCGAATTTCTCTATCTGTCTTATGCATATTGATGCTGATGATTACCGTATGCAGCTTAATAAATCAAAAGCACGCAGAAATTGTATATGTGACCGTTTTCCGACAAAGCTCAATGAAGAACTGTATATAAATCATCCGAGTGATTTTTTGCAATTTTTGCCTGAAAATCTGCCGTGTCCGTTTACAACATCCGATGTTGCAAAAAGCGGTAATATGCCTTTGCCATGCGCTCAAAGCCTTATGTATTTTCTTTATGATGCAAATATCGCACAAAGAGTCGGAAAGGACAAAAACAGCTATCTTTATAAGCTAAATGTCGTAGGTGAGCAGAACTGATAATGCCTGCGGTTCTATCAGAACAAAGCAATTGTTGTCGTTGCAGTATTTTTCACAGATACTTAATGTGTTTTCGTTTGCCCCGAAATCAACTATGAATACCGTGAAATTTGCTTGGCATACTGTTTCAAGAGATTTTGTTATCGAAATCAGCTTGATTTCGATGTCGGTTGTTTTTTCACTTATCGGAAGAATGCAGTAGATTGCTTCAGTGGAATGCGTGTGAAAAAATTTTCTGATCAATACTTCAGTCAATATAGATATAATCGGAATGCACAGCATTATCGCCGCTGACAGCAATGCTTTATACAACAAAATCAAAACCTTCTTTCTTACGAAAATGCTTTGATATATGATATGTTGAAAACCTAAATTTGTTAAAATAAACGCAAAAAAATGCTTTAAAGCAACGGGTGCTTTAAAGCATTTTTATTTTTGTATTATTCAAAAACCTGCCGCATAATTTACAATTCCGTCGGCAATTGCCTGTGCAATCTGACTCTGATAATCCGGATTTGTCAGAACGCTTGCTTCGGTATAATTCGTAATATATGCCATTTCAACAAGAATTGAAGGGAAATCAGGTTGAGTGGTGACGTAAAAGTAATCAAACCTTGCACCTTCAGATTTGTTAGTTCCGTGGATTTTGTGCTCGAAAAATGCACCAAGTGATTGCTCGACTGCTTTTGCAAGCGGATATGCAAACGGCTGGAAATAATATGTGGATGAGCCCTGTGCCGACGATGATGTAGATCCGTTGCAATGCAGTGATATGAATAGGTCGGGGTCGTATTGACGTGCGATATCGCTTCGTTCATCGGTCGGATATGGTGTATTCTCTGTCTGAAGTCTGATAACTGTTGCACCCATTGCTTCAAGCTTTTGTTCAAGCTGAATGCTTACACCGAGATTGGCAGAGGCTTCTTCACAATAAAGGCCTTTTGAGCTGAATCTTCCCAAAGCACCGGGGTCGTATTCGCCGCTTGAAATATAGCCGTGACCGGGGTCAATGACAATAACCATATCTGAAACAGCGGTTTCAGGTCCGTTGAAGCTGAACACAATGCACCCTTCGGAATCATAGCTTACAGTAACACCGCTGTAGCTGCCGCTTTTTGAAAGTGTCAGATCAAGAGCTACCTTCTGTGTGCCGTCAACGGTGATGAGCCTCCATGATGAACTGCCAAACAGTGAACCTTCAGGAAAATCAAATCCGCCCGATGCCGCTGTGCAGTAATCAAAAACAATGCTGATTGTGCTTGGAGAAAAGCTGTTAAGGAAATAATCACCCCAGTCGCCGTAAATATTGTTGTTGAAGGTAATAGGCGAATAAAGTATGCAGTATGGTGTCTTGTAATCCTGATTAAGCTTGATGACCGTGTCGTTTCCTGTTGTATAACAGCTGTTTGCGGTGATGTTGTTCTGCGAAATTGTGTTTTCAGAAAGCAGAACTGCATTTTCTGTTTTGACACGTCTGCCGGATTTCGTGACATAGTAGCCAACGCCTTCATAAGTGACCGTTTTTGAAAGGAAATCAATCGTGTTGGCTGCAAGCTTCATTTGAGTGGGAACAGGGATTCTGTCTGTGGATTCATCAGGGTAAACAGTTGTATTGTCGGTAGAGATTTTTACAACAGTACCGCTTACAGAGCCGCTTGCGTTAGTAACGGAATTTCCTGAATTTGCTGAGATCACATCGCTGGTAATGGGTTTGTCATTGCTGCTTTGTGAGTCGTTGTTTTGTGAGCTTTGTGCGGCGACAGTCACGTTTGCACCGCTGATTGACTCGCTGCATCCGTTAAAAGAGCCATAGAGTGAAATCCTTCCCAAGCCCTGAGCTGAAATTGTTGCAGGCGGCATTGTGAAGGTGCATTGATACAGCTTGTAGCCTGCGCTGTCAGTCGTATCAGTCTGCTGCATAGTCAACGTAGTTGAATTCAATGTTGCCGATACGTTTGCACCGGGGTATGCATATACGCTGACATTCAATGTATTTGAGCCGTCTACGGTAACATCCGCATTGGGTGTTAATGATGATGTGTTGAATATGTTGACGTTTCTTGTGATGGTGTAGACTTTTGTGGAATTGTTGTTGCTGATAGTAAATGTGTTTTGACCGACGTTAAGATCTTTCTGTACGGAAAAAGAGCCTTCACCGTCAGTTTCAATCGCTTCACCGTTAATAACAAGGTCGAAGTTGGGGTCACAGTTTCCCGAAAAAATAATGCTGCTTTCGTTTGTTGAAAAGGCGTCCTGCGTTGGCGTCGAAATTGAAAGCTCGTTTCCAAGCAAATCCATATCAAGGCTGTTGGAAAAATACCTCTTTACGGTTTCGATGCTTGCGCTCTGATCATTTGTCATTGCTTGATACGAAGAAAATACAACACCGTTGCTGTTTTCGTAATTATCAATTTCCACAAGCTTTCCGGTAAGCTGTTGCGCGTTTCCCTGCTGTAAGACTCCGTTGTTGCATAAATAAATTGCGGGAATATCAGAATATGATGAATCACCGTCATTTTTTAAGATGAAATCAAATTCTGAATTATTTTTGTTATCTTGAGAAACTCTGTCAAGTCCGATTTGAATGCTATCGTCACAAGCCTCAAGTGCTTTTAATGCACAATCAAATGCCTTGTGGTTGGCTTCATCAAGATAGCAATCAAAACCGATGCCGCCGCCGTAGGAAAGATATTCAGAATAGTAAGCGGCGTTAGATTCAATATATGGATTATCAAAAATAACAGCGTCGGGAGAATGCCTTGAAACAATGCCCGAAACAATGTGTGTTGAATGGTCGCCTGCATCATAAAGGCTTTCACACTCGCTCATAGCCAGAGCAAAGTCGATGATAAGATATACTTTAAATCCGCATTTCTTTGCATAGCTGACCATTGAATCAACAGGGTAGACATCATCTGACAGTGTATCAATATCAGTGCTGTAAAAGCGTTCGTCATCATTATCGGTGTTTATGACAACAGTATCAAGCCCGACATTGCCGAGATAATCAAGCATCTCTATGTATTCGGATTCAGTTGTCTGTGAGGTAAAGTCGATTCCTGCATTCAGTAACACGGCTTTAATTTTGTTTTCATATGGTGCTCCTGCCGCTGTCGGTGTAGTGTTCACGCCGGAAAGCGAGAGGAGAGGGATTATCATAATCATTGATATTATGATTGCAGTTAAGCGTCTTTTCATATGTTTTCCTTTGCTAAAACAGTTTTTATGCTACAGCGCACATCGTATAAAAGCTGTGCGTTGCTTTCAGGTTCAAAAGTTGATGAGTAGCTGTATATTGCCGCACCGTCAAATGCTTTGTCGCCAATTACAGACTCAAGCTGACGTGCGCTTAAATCTGCGTCGGACCATTCGTCTTTATCTTCGGCATATTTGTATGTACATATTCCAATAATCAGCTTTATATCGGAATCAGCGCATTTTTGCTTCCAGATGCTGAGCATATTGTCAAACGGTGCGGTTTCATTTGTATATCCGAAATATATCTGCGGAACGATATAATCACAGTAGCCGTTTTGCGCACACCATAAATCAACATCCGCATAAAGGCTCTTGTTGGCGTTGTCAGTTGCAGCAGGGCTTATTCCGAACAGGATATTTTGGTCATAGCTTTTTACTGTACTAAAAATTTCAGATACAAGGGCATTTGTGTTGGAATATCGCCACAGATTCAGGTCAGTACTTCCTGAAGAGGCAAAAGCGTCACTGTCAAAAGAAATATCTGTTGTGGGATAAAAATAGTCATCAATATGTATTCCGTCAATATCATAATTATGCAGAATTTCTTCAATTCCGTCGGTTACAAGCTGCCGTGTTTCGTAATATGCAGGATTCAGGTAATAAACACCGCTGTATTCAACAATATATGTACCGTTTTTTTCAGGGTCGTTGTACCATTGTTTTAATATATAATCATCGGACATAAGGTTTATATCGTCAGCACTCATAAGTCTTAACGGATTGACCCATGCGTGGAAGGAAAGTCCGAGGCTGTGTGCGGTATCGGTCATAATTTCGAGAGGGTCAAAGCTGATTTTTGTTCCCAAAGTGCCCGAGCATCTGGCGGCCATCGGAAAAATTCCCGAATAATAATATGCGTCGCCATGTGCACGAACATGAACATAAACAGTATTTATGCCGAGATCTTTTGCATTTTGAAAACGCTCTCTGATGTTAGCTGCGAATTCCTGTCTTGTTTTACCCTGCAGGATATTGCGGTATTCAAAATACGGAAACCACATAGCTCTGACTTCTTCATAATTTATCGGTGTATGAACCTCAAGGGCTGAAAAATCGGTGTGTATAATGGGTGAAGATGAACTGAACACAGCTGCGTTGTCAGTAATGCTTTGTTCGATTGGTGAAAGGGTTGAAAGAACAAAGAATATAAACACAAAAATCGCAGTTAAAGCTCCTGAAAGTCTGATAATCATAACTACCTCATTTATCAGAAAGCGCATTTTTTGCATACATTATTATTTTACAACAAATGGCACCTTCTGTCAATCAAAATCATAAAATGTAATTTAATATACACAATGCCCGTACAATAAATTTATATTTGGGACAAGTAGATTATATGCTATGTAAAAAAATATATATGTGTATTGATTTTTCCGGTAAAATATGGTATGATATTATGGATATTTTAATTGAGAGGTTGTAATTTTATGAAAATGGTTTTCAAAAGTGCTGATATTCTTATTCCAAAGAACGGAACTGATATGACAAAATGGTCTGTTGTTGCCTGCGATCAGTACACAAGCGAACCGCAGTACTGGAACAAAACGGAAAGTATTGTAGGTGATGCTGTTTCAACATTGCGCCTGACATTGCCTGAAATTTATCTGGAAGATGCCGATGTTGAGCAGCGAATTGATTCTATTAACAAGACTATGAATGAATACATAGAAAATAGTGTTTTTGATGAATATAAGGACAGCTTTGTATATATCGAGCGCACGCAGGAAGACGGCAGAGTAAGAAAAGGTCTTATCGGCGTAATTGACCTCGAAGAATATGACTATTCCAAGGGCAGCAAATCCCCTGTGCGTGCAACAGAGGCTACCGTTGCTGAAAGAATTCCTCCGAGAGTTAAAATCAGAAAGGGCGCTTCTCTTGAGCTTCCCCATATTATGATTCTTATTGACGACCCCGATATGAGCGTTATCGAGCCTTTAACTTCTATGAAGTGTGATTTTAAAAAGGTTTATGATTTTGAAATGATGCAGAATAGCGGCTCTATCGTTGGATATGTATGCAATGATAGCGCAAAGGAATCTATATACAACGCACTTGATGCTTTGCAGAATAAGGAAAAATTCAACGCTAAATACGGTCTTGAAAATGAAGAGGTTTTAACCTATGCTATGGGTGACGGAAACCATTCTCTTGCAACGGCAAAGGCCTGCTATGAACAGCTTAAAGCTGAAAATCCCGGTGTTGATTTGTCCGATAATTGCGCAAGATATGCACTTGTAGAGATAGTGAATCTTCACAGCGATGCGTTGCAGTTTGAAGCTATTCACAGAATAGTAACCAATGTTGATACAGATGATATAATGGCAAAAATGACTGAAAGTCTTGGCCTTTGCGAAGGCACCGATGGTCAGAGCTTTGAGGTTGTTATAAACGGTCAGCACAAGTCTTATTCTGTCACAAAGCCCACATCAAACCTTACTGTGGGTTCACTGCAGAGCTTTCTTGATGCTTATCTTAAAGAAAGCAACGCTTCAATTGACTATATTCACGGAATTGAAGTTGTTGATGAGCTTTCTAAAAATGCAAATTCAATCGGCTTTATTCTGCCCGATATGGATAAATCAGAGCTTTTCCCAACAGTAATCAAGGATGGCGCTTTGCCGAGAAAAACTTTCTCAATGGGCCATGCATGGGATAAGAGATTTTATATCGAGTGCAGAAAGATTAAGTAATTTTAAAGTACAAAAAATCACTTTTGGTGCAAAACGTGCCAAAAGTGATTTTGATATACTCGCTACGCAGATATGGAGATATAATGACTACTGTTTATTTTGTGAGACACGCTGAGCCAAATTATCAGAATCATAATGATATTCTAAGAGAGCTTTCGGAAAAAGGGTTGAATGATAGCTTGCTTGTTACACAGTTTTTGGCTGACAAGAATGTTGATGTTGTACTCTCAAGTCCGTATAAACGGGCAATTGATACAATCAGCGATTTTGCAAAAATAAAAAATTTAAGTATAGGTATTGTTGATGATTTCAGAGAAAGAAAAATATCGGAAAAGTGGATAGATGATTTTGATGCTTTTTCAAGAGCGCAGTGGGATAACTTTGAATTCAAGCTTTATGATGGCGAAAGTCTGAATGAAGTGCAAAAAAGAAATATTGCTGCATTAAATGATGTTTTAGTGCTTCATAAAGGAAAAACAATAGTTATCGGAAGTCACGGTACAGCATTAAGCACAATTATAAATTATTATGACAAAGAATTCGGATATTCGGAGTTTGAAAATATAAGAACACTAATGCCATGGATAGTTGAATTTACATTTGACGGAAACGCTTGTATTAAAATCGAGCAATATGACGTTTTTAAGAAAAAAAGGGTGTAATTGGTATTATATAACAAGATTTCAAGCTTCAGAATGATATCAAGTAATTTTGGAATACATTTTTTCTTGACATCAACTGCAATTTGCAATATAATATAAGCATATGGGCACAATGAAAAAAGAGGTGAGATGACTTGGGCGAAAAACAAAGCGGCATAAAAATTATTGCCGAAAACCGTCAGGCACGGCATGAATACTATGTTCTGGAAGATTTTGAAGCAGGTATTGAGCTTGTCGGTACTGAGGTAAAGTCAATCCGCCATGGTCAGATAAATCTCAAGGATTCATGGTGCTCGGTTAAAAATGGTGAAATGTTTGTGCTGGGTATGCACATATCTCCCTATGAAAAGGGAAATATATTCAACAGAGACCCATTGCGTGTGCGCAGGCTGCTTTTGCACAAAAAGGAAATTATAAGGCTTTTTTCAAAAATCAAGCAGGATGGTTTAACCGTTGTTCCGCTTTCGGTTTATCTTAAAGGCTCAAGAGTGAAGGTTAAAATCGGTCTTTGCAAGGGTAAAAAGCTTTATGATAAGCGTGATAGCGATGCTAAAAAAACAGCCAAGCGTGAAATTGAACGCACTTTGAAACAAAACGGCAGAGAGTGATTTTTTTGATATCACTTGATATAAACGGGGGCGTAAAGGTTTCGACGGGGATTTTGAAGCATGATAAGCGAGCAGGGGAGCATTAGCCCTTTAAAAAAATGCACGTTTAAATATAAACGCTAACAACAATTACGAACTCCAGGCTGCTTAATTTAAGCCTGCGTCCGCCCGTGAAGTACCGCGGTCACGGCTCGGGCGTCGATTAGCGGTGAACGTCATACGGCATATGCCTGTAACCGTATGATGCATTGCAGGCTACTGTGTAAATTTGCCTGTTTGTCGGCATTTTTGCACGGGAATTTTAATGACAAACTACGCTCGTAGAAGGTTGTGTGAATAGGTTTTCGGACAGGAGTTCGACTCTCCTCGCCTCCACCATTGCAAGCTTATACGAACTTTTGCATCAAAAAGCAGTGATTTGCAGTGCTATCAGACAATAGTTTATCTACAAAACTACTTTGTTGTGACAGTATGGTTCGAATAGCAAAAAAAGAAAATAGCAGTGATTCAAAATTTGAGTCACTGCTATTTTATTATAGCATTGTTTAAATATCACTTTTAAACAATGCTTGCAGAATCTAAAAGTTCATCAAGTTTCTGATAAATATCTTGTGTTGTCACCATACCAATCGTACTCAATTCTTTAGAGAGCCATTCGAAATATTTGTGACAAAATGTGTCAATAGTTTTGCTGATTTCAGCAACTGTTTGGTCAATAGAAGTCGCTCATATATATAGTTGAATTCATTCCTATAGTCATTTTCAAGAAATAGTGTATTTTTTCTACCCCTAATATAGTACAAGCGAATTATATTCCTGATAATTTATTGTTTTTTCAATGGATGCTTGAACTGAATAATCGTATGTGATTTTACAAGAGTTAGAATACAAATCATCAATTAAAGTTTTGCAATAAGCTGGCATTGATACAAAGATTTCTTTGGCAGTTTATAAATTTGTCAAAAGCTCTTTTGTTTCAACGATATCTTCTATAACTTCAAAGGCATCTCTTTCTACTTCAGATTGGCTTCTTAACCCTGCGATATTTGCAAAAATCAATTTTGACTTCAGTTTTCTTTGTAGATGCAGCCGTATTTTTATAAGGCGAATACTACTTTTTTAGAAAAGCAATAACAAATTAGCGATTTCTAAATCTAATTCAACTCCACGAAGTCTACTTCTTCATTCATACCATTCTTACCATTCTCGCAAAACATTTTTCGTAAATCTAACCAATTCATTTATGTATTTTCTTGATTTTTAACAACTTATATATCCATTTACTGAAATATCATCTATTTTATTAGAATGTAAGCAGTTCACACTTTGAAAAGTATATAATTAATCTGTTTTTTGTGCGCTTAGGTTCATAAGATTCTAAAATTCCTTTGTCGTTCTATTTTTATTAAAACTGCATCTGCCAATGAAACTACTCTTATGATAGCTTCATGCGTATGTGTATATTTATATGACTTATATGGATGAGCATTAAAAACTTCAATTAGTCTTTTTTGCTCAGAAATAGAAAGCGTATACTTGTTCATATCAATTTTTATGTTGGCGTGAACAATGCGATCTTTATCATGTCTTTTTACAATACTTAACTTCTTGAAATTTTCTTCTGCGATTCCACGGGATAGGATTTCGTTGGTTTTTTTGGATTTGTTCTTCGTATTCTCTGTTGGGATTGAGCAATACACCGATATCAAATCTGCTTTTCCCTAATGTTATGTGGCCAAAATTGTACATGATAAAATAATCTGCCAACCCCCTTGTCTTCAAGTGAAATAAGTTTACATCTATATGAAAACTTATCCGATGACTTTGATGTTCATGAAATTGTCCCCTTATGTGAAAATTCCTTAATTAAATATAAAACATTTATGCGTAAAAAATAACTTTATATTGACTTTGGTAGCAGTTGCGTTATTGTTAAGCAAATACCCAGAGAATATAACAACAATACATTTTATTAATTGAAATAAGAAAAGCCGAACAAAAGCGTTTTTGCTAATGTTCGGCTTTATCTTAATTAATCTTGTATTGTCAATCGAGAGAAATATCACTTTGTTTTGCAACAAGAAATCTTGTGGCAATCCCTATTGAAATTTGTTCGGCAGAAAAACATATCATATACACCAACACATAGTATAAAAAGTTTATCAATCGCCAATCATTAAAAACTATGCCTAAATTTTTTATACGAAAAATTATAGATAAGTTTACAGGTATTGCAGCCATGGAAGTCATTATAAACACCCAAAGATTTGCGTATTTTCGAAATACTGCAATTCTTACTGCAATAGTTAAGATGAGTGCTGTTGCAAATAATACAAGCATCAAGGAATCGAACAGCACTGACAAAGACGAAATAATGGTAGGTAATAATAACAGCAGAAGAAGCAAAGACCGCTTTTTTATATGAAGCATAAAATCACCTCTGCAACGTTTATAATGATTACTACAGGAAGTGCCAACTGACATATAGCGAGAATGTAGGATGCGACAACAAATCCAAGTCCTGTTATACCTTTATCTTTAACAAGTTTAGATTTGTTTTCTATAATATCATAAAAAATCCCCGTATCCTGAACGCCAAGAAGATCGTTGAGCATATTAAAACCGTCCAATATATCAGCAAATAATATATTCATTAGTCCGAAAAGCAAATTGGCAAGAGCTGTGACAATAAACACATCACCAATTGCATCGATGCTTGTCCATCTTGATAATATGCAAAATATACCGGTTAGCAGGAAATTCATTTGAATGCCGGCAGCGTCTATTTGCATTCTGTTGAGGTGCGATTTGACATTGTCATAATTTATCATAACATAGGCACCTGGAAGAAAATGGCGAATAAGCAAACCTGCTTCGTAACATGTACCGCCGTATGCGATGCAGGATAGAGCGTGACTTGCTTCGTGTAACCCGGCACCTATCAGCGTTCCAAGAATAATTCCTGCGATGATTGATACTGTGCTTAATGAAATCGAGCCTACGCTTTGCAATACAAAAATAATGCCAAAAATCAGAATAGGTAGCCATGATATTAATAAGATGACGTTGAAAATGCGAGCTATTGCTTTAATGTGTTTGTCGTGCTTAGGTGGAAATATCAGTGAGTAAACCAGAGAACCGGAACCGATGTCTTTTAAAACTGTTCGGCTATACCGGATAAGATCGAGATCGTCAAGCATATCAAGCATTATATTTACAGCAGATTTGCTTAAATTTGATATTGTATAAGGATCGGTTTTTCCGTCGAGCCTTTCTGCAAATGATATAAGGTTCCTATCTACATTCATTGTTATATCATTTACATAATCATAAACTTCGTACTCATAGTCGTTAATGGTTGTGATTTCAAGCCAATTTTTTAGCATCGGATATTTCATGGAAACCTCCTGAGATTAAGGTTCTTTGATAATAACATTTAGTTCTTGATTTGTCAAATATAAAATGTTATAATATTGTATAATATTTTTAATAGAAACGGAGTGATAGTAGGAGCTTTTCAATTGAAGGTGGCAAATTGTTTGATTTCACCGAAGAACCCGGTGAAACAAAAGTTGTTATACCCGATAATGTGAGAGAAATTGGTGCGGCATGCTTTAGCCAATGTGAGAATATCAAGGAAATTCACATGAGCGATTCGGTTGTGGTTATATGGGATAAAGCCTTTATTTTTTGTACTGAGCTCGAAAAAATACGCTTATCGGAAAATCTTTTTTCGTTAGGGTATTCCTCATTTTTGGGTTGCAAAAGTTTAAAGCAGATATATATACCCGCCGAGGTCGAAAGAATAGGGGCATCATCATTCTTGTTTTGTGCCAATTTTGAGTCGATTGATGTATCGGAAAACAACAAGCGTTATCAAAGCGTTGACGGTGTGCTGTTTAATAAAAATATGACGGAATTGATTCGCTATCCTGCAAACAAAACAGGAGAAATATTCGAGATTCCTGATACAGTGGAGTATATTTGGGAAGGCTGTTTCTTTATGTGCAATAACCTGAAGCGAGTTATAATTCCCGATAGCGTAAAGCATATAGCTTACCAGGCGTTTTACGGTTGCGAAAACTTGATTGAAGCTACCGTTCCCAAATCTGTACAGAAAATTGAGGACGGCGTATTTGATAAATGCGATAAATTGAAAACAGATATATAATGTGAGCCCTGAACCCAAAAGGATTCAGGGCCCTATTGTTTTATTCTATCGGGAATTTATCAATGCAAAATGCGGTTTTCTGAAGTATAAGAAGAGCGTTACAGCGATATTGAATTACCGTATTACTGCAAAAATTCAACGGTTAACGCCGTTTTGTTTGAAAAGAACATAAGAGCCGAAGAAAACGGTATAAATTTCTCGATATCGGTTGAACTGCCCGATGATATCAAGATAAGCAATCTTGATTTATGCAGCATTTATGCAAATCTCATCGATAATGCAAGATGAATGCGGCAGCGTTACAATTAGTGAGAACAGATAAAACGGTTATGGAAATAGCAAATGAATGCGGTTATGACAATGCCAGTAAATTTGCTTCAGCCTTCCGTGAAATTATGAATGAAACACCCCTTGATTACAGAAAATTGCATAGACTGATCAGTGCGGAATAATCAAATGCTTCAAAACGACGAAAGTGTTGTTTTGGAGCATTTTTGTTTTGGTGCCTTTAGGCGCGGAAAACAACCCCCAGTTCTACTGGGGGCGACAAAAAACTTTAGTATATGCATAATAAAACCTCCGTGGTACAATTGTGTAAAGGTTTGGCGACCGCATTACACAAGAACGGAGGTTTTATAAC
>JAFSEU010000033.1 GCA_017435565.1 Oscillospiraceae bacterium
AACGGTGCAACAATCGTTGAAATCACTCACGCTGTAAAGCAGACAGGCTCAACTGCAGGCGTTATCGGCGTTTCCGCTGCTCTCGCTGCTATGATGGGCGCTTGCGCTGTTGTTGCAAAGAAAAAGAAGCTTGTTAAGTAAGCTTTTATCCTTATAATTTAACAGAAGTTTTTTCGAGAAGAAAAGCAATTTGCTTTTCTTCTCTTTTTTTGTCCTAAAATATTCGGACAGCTTGTTCTATTTTTTTGTACAGCTACATATTTTCTAACATAAGCAATTTTTTACAAGGATGTAGTATTGATGGGAAATGAAATCAGTGCGTTTTTCAGCGAAAAAATCAGACAAGCCCTTATAATGACGCCGTTTATGAATCTAAGGCAGATTCAGGAAATAAGGCTCAGAAGCAACCGACCTGTTTGCGTTACAATCGGAGGGAAAAATAAATTTTTAGGAGCAAACGGCGGCTTTTCGGAAAATCTGCTTGCAGGTATTACCGCCGATGTTTCGGATATTGAATATGCTTTAAGGAATGTATGCGAGCATTCGGTTTACAGCTATCAGCGTGAGCTCTCACAATGCTTTGTAACCGTCAGGGGCGGTCATAGAGTAGGTATTGCGGGAACGGCGGTTCTTGACGATTCGGGAATAATGTCCGTGCCAAAGTCCATATCTTCTCTCAATTTCAGAATTGCGAGTGAAAGGGTCGGTTGTGCAGATGAAATATACAACACGATTATGAAAAAAAAGCTGCAAAGCGTTTTGCTGGTGGGCAGTCCGATGTCCGGAAAAACAACGGTTCTTCGTGACCTGGCAAGGCAAATCGGCAATCAGTACAGGGTTGCCCTGATAGATGAGCGCAGTGAAATTGCAGGTGCGTACAGGGGTCATATAAATAACGATGTCGGGCTTATGACCGATGTGTTTGACGGATATGACAAGAAAAAAGGAGTAATGAACGCTCTGCGTGCAATGTCGCCTCAGGCGGTAATCTGTGACGAAATCGGCTCGCCCGAGGATGCGGATGTCCTATTGGAAGCGTCGAAATGCGGTTTGAGCGTTATTGCAAGTGCCCACGCCTCGTCAATTGAGGCTGCAATGGCAAGAAAGAGTATCGAAACGCTTGTAAAGATGAACACCTTTACATATATAATTGTTCTGGGAAATAACGAAAATATCGGGAAAATAACAGGTGTGGAAAGGTTTGATGATGAAATTTATAGGTATAATGCTGATTTTTCTGTCGGGAACACTTTGCGGCACATCGGCAGCAGCAGGTCTGCTGCGGCGGACAAGGCGGCTTCAGAGCATTGAACTGATGCTGACGGAAATAAATACTGAGATTAAGTTTTGCAGAAAGAATCTTCTGCAGATTTTCTGTGATATGAAAACAAGGCAGAGTTATCTGAATCTTGGCTTTTTATCAACCCTTGATACCGATGAATGCGATTCTTTTGAAAAGCTCTGGAGTTATTCGATTGAAAATGATACTGCACTTTGCGATGATGAAAAAACGGTGCTTTTGCCCCTCGGAGTGTCGCTCGGTGCAACTGATATTGAGGGGCAGAGTGCGGCACTTTCGCTTGCGCTTGAAAAAATATCATCGATGCTCGAATATGAAAGAGCAAGAACGCCCGAAAAAGCACGGCTTTATATGAGCATGGGCGTTTTGTGCGGTGCGGCATTGGCAGTTTTGATGATTTGACAGAAAGGGATGGTATTAAAGCAATGGAAGTTGATTTGATTTTTCGCGTTGCCGGAATCGGCATTATTGTCGCGGTGCTCAACCTTGTTTTAAAACGTGCAGAGAGGGAAGAGCAGGCGATGATGACAACTCTTGCAGGACTGATCGTGGTTCTGATGATTATAATTACGGAGATAAGCAAGCTATTTGAAACAGTAAAGTCGGTGTTTGGATTATGAGCGAGGTTGCGGTAATTTCGGCGCTGTGCATTATCAGCGCTGTTCTGTGCAGATTTTTTGAAAGCTCGCTTCGTGAGTACAAGCCGCTTATAACAATTTGTGCGTGCGGAGCCGGTCTGTTTCTTGTGTCGGGTCTTTTGAATCCGATTTGTGTGTTCATATCGGATATGCTCAATCTGTCGGGTACTTCGGATGAGTACAGAAATATTCTCTTCAAATCTGCCGCTGTCACTCTGATAGCGCAGTTGGGAGCCGATGTCTGCAGAGATGCAAACGAAACTGCACTTTCTACAATCGTGCAGATAGCAGCAAGGATTTCTCTTGCGGCAATGTCCGTTGCTTTGCTTGCGGATATTGCTGATACGGTAATGGAGCTGACGGCATGAAACGTGTGAGCAGGATGATGCTTTTTGGAGTGGTTTTTCTTATATTTTCATTATTTTTATGTGTAAATGCGTATGCCTTTACAGATGATGGCAGTATAGAAAACGACATACTTGAGATAAGCGGTGCCGATAAAATCGATACATCATATGTGCAGGAATACCTTGATGAATACTCAATTGCAATTGATGATGCCGACTCAATAAGAAATATAAGCATAAAGACGGTTCTTAGTGCCGTGATAAATATTTTTATCGAAAAAGTGCAAATGCCCTTAAGACTTCTGGCGATATCGGTTGGTGTGATATTTATCACAGCGGCATTAAAGGAATGTGAAGCAGACAGCTCGCTGAATTGTCGTAGCATTGCCGTGCTGGTTTGTGCGGCAGGCCTTTGCCCGTATTTTGCAGAATGCATTGAAACGACCTGCACCGCCGTTTGTGAGGGTGCAGACTTTTTAAGCGGATTTGTTCCTGTTTTCTCCGCAATCACTTTGTTTTCGGGTTCTCCGGGAGTTTCTGGCGTTTATTCTTCGGCAATGCTCTCGTTCTGTGCAGTTGCAACATCAATAGCTACGCATATTCTGATGCCTGTTTTATCCTGCATTCTTGCGCTTTCGATTGTAAATGCGGCAACGCCTGTTCTTCGGCTCGCCGCACTTATCGGAGCTGTCAAAAAGCTGATGACGGGTGCACTGCTGCTTATAATGGTGATTTTTGTCGGTCTTCTTTCACTTCAGACATTAGTTGCCTCGTCAACTGACAGTCTGTCTATGCGGACATCAAAGTATATCGTTTCATCGTCAATACCGATTGTCGGCTCGGCGGTGGGTGAGGCTTATTCAAGCGTCGTTGCGGGAATTGGTGTGATTCGTTCTTCAACAGGAGCGTTCGGTGTGATTTGTGTAGCGTTTATTTCACTTCCTGTACTGATTTCTGCATTTGCGATGTATACAGCGGTAAAATCGGCAGGATTTGTCGCAGAGATTTTTGGGGTTGATGAGTTGAAATCTCTGTTTAATGATATAAGCTCTGTGCTGTCGATAGCTTTGGCGGTTCTGGTCTGCTTTTTTCTGATGGCGCTAATATGCACGGCAATGGTTATGACTATGGTCAAGGGGTGATTTGAGATGGAAGCCTTCAAAAGCATAACAGCGAGCATATGTATGCTTTCGCTTGCGTTTTCTGCGCTGAGCGGTGTTTGTGCAACGTCAAAATATGCGCAGGCTATTCGTGTGATATTTGTGAGCATAACAATTCTCTGTGTTATCAAGCCGATAGCCTCGGGTGAAATGTCGTTTTCTTCACTGCTTGAAATCGGGGATAATTCGCAAATCTCGCCTGCAAGCGCCGATGAGGTGATTGATGAAGCAGTGCGGCTTCAGGCACAGTGTAATATTGAGGAGTGTGCTTGTCAGATTCTGTCCGATTATGAGATTGAGTATGAAGATTTGCAATTTGACGTTAATATTGACAGCTTTGGCAGCATATCAATTAGTAATATCAGCTTGAAATCAGATTCACCTCTTACTGCGGAATATGCTTTAAAAAAGCTTTTTGGAGATAATGCTGAAATCGAGGTGACTGAGATTGACTGAGTTGATTGAAAAAATTCGCAAAAAGCTTTCGGGTGCAAAAATGACAAATATGGCGTTTGTGCTGGGCCTGTGCGGAATTGTTCTGATAGGGTTTTCATCCTTTTCGACCGGTTCGGAGGATGAACCGGCTGCACAGCCGCAGGAAGATGAAGTTTTAATGCTTCAGGATATTTCCTGCGAATACGGTCGGGAAAAGGAAAAAGAGCTTGAGGCATTGCTTGGCAGTGTTGCAGGTGTCGGAAATGTCAGAGTGATGGTGAATGTAAGCTGCAGCGAAGAATATGTGTATGCGGTTTTTGAATCTGGTTCTGAGAATATATCGCCCGATTCAACAGAGAGCCAGTATTCCTATGAATACTTCACCTATGAATCGCAAGGGGACTGTGCTCCGCTTATGACCAAGGTTTTAAGCCCGAAAATAAGCTCATGCGTGGTTGCGTGCGAGGGTGCTGCCAGTGCGACAGTGCGCGAAGAGGTCTATATGACCGTTTCGGCGGCACTGGGAATCTCCGTCTCGGACATTTATGTGGCTAAGCTTTCGTGAATTGTACTTTGTGTCCCGAATTGCTTTTTAAAGAGCAATTTTCAAAAAACAAAATTATTTTAAGAGAGGAACGGTGAATTTTTATGAAATTCAAAAAACCATCATTGATTATCGGAAAAAAGCAGGTTATATTTGCCTGCCTTACGCTCATGCTCGGTGCGGCGGTTTATGTAAATTATGTGCTTGCACAGTCTGGTGAGCTGACTGATACTGCGCAGTCGCAGGCAAATTACGGCGAGGCGGAGTTTGTATCAAATAACTTAGGAGTTGAGCTTGAAACCGACGAAACAATGGCCGATGTCGAATCGGCGCAGACCGATGCGGACGGATATTTTGCTCAGGCGCGAATTGAGAAAATGAATTCAAGGGACGAAGCAGTCGAAACTTTGCAGACAATCTTAGGCGGCGGTGATATCACTCAGGATGAAATGGTGACACAGGCGCTTGAAGCTGTAACAATGTCACAGCTGATTGAGAGCGAAAATACAATCGAAACCCTGATTATGGCACAGGGATTTGAAAACTGCATTGTCTACCTTGACGGTACTACTGCAAAGGTCGTTGTCAAAACCGACGGACTTGATGCTGCGGGTGCGGCTGCAATTAAAGACATTATTTTAAGCGAAATTGAAATTGATGCAGAAAATATAAGAATTTTTGAAATAAACAGTTGAGCTTTTGAAATTTTGTGGTATAATATATACATAGCTTGTGCAGATGCGGTTTGATTTTGCATAACGCATCTGCACTTCAAAGCAGTATTCTACCCACCCTTGAAAGGAAGGTTTACACAAATGGACAGACAGAAAAGCTCTAAAAGAGGCTCTTTGAAGATTTCGGAGGAGGTTATTGCAACTATTGCCCAGTCAGCTGCTGTTGAAATTGACGGCGTTGAGGAGCTTGCTCCCGCAAAGTCAAGCTTGAAGAATGTTTTCATCAAGCCTAAGCAGGGTTATATTATCATTTCTCCTATGGGTGATGTTGTTGAAATTACAATCGGAATCGTTGTGAAGAACGGTTATAAAATTGCTAAGGTCTGCGAGGCGCTGCAGCATAATGTCAAGGAAAGCGTTCAGGGAATGACCGGAATTACGGTTTCCAGAGTGAACGTAGTTGTTGCTGCGGTTTCTTTTGCTGAATAAAATTTAAGGCACATCGGTTTTGCCGGTGTTTATGGTGATAAAAAATGACAAGACGTGAAATAAGAGACAGCGCATTCAAGCTTGTTTTTGAAAAGCTTTTGCGTGATGACTCCTTTGAGGAGCTTTATTCGATTTGCGATGAAATCGACGAAATTACAGTTAATGACGCTGTAAAGGAGCTTGCTGAAGGTGCATTTGAGCATTCTGACCGCATTGATGAGATTATTTCGCAATATTCAACCAAAAGGGTTATATCCAGAATTCCCAAGCTTTCGCTTGCAATTCTGAGAATAGCATTTTATGAGATTCTCTATGATGATAAGACTCCGCAGAATGCCGCAATCAGCGAAGCGGTTCTGCTTGCACAGAATTATACATATCAGAATGATGTAAACTTTATTAACGGTGTTCTCGGCGCATACGCCAAGGATAATGCAGCAGCACAGGGCGATGACTGATTTTCTCGGAATTGACACAAGCAATTACACGACCTCTGCCGCAATTTTTTCGGCAGACGAAAACAAGGTCTGTCAGTCAAAAAAACTTTTGCCCGTAAAAAGCGGTGAATTGGGCCTGCGCCAGAGTGATGCGGTTTTTCATCACACAAAACAGCTCCCTGAAGTTTTAAGGGGGCTTTTCGGCGTATCACAAAGAGGTTTTTCTGCCGTCGGTGTTTCAACAAAGCCCAGAAATGCCGAAAAATCGTATATGCCGTGTTTTTTGTGCGGAAAATCGGCCGCCGTATCTGCCGCACTTGCCGCAGATATTCCGATTTATGAAACAAGCCACCAGACGGGGCATATTATTGCCGCGCTTTATTCGGCGCAGGCACTTTATCTTATAGACAAGCCGTTTTATGCATATCACATAAGCGGCGGTACGACTGATTTGCTTCTGTGCACTCCTGATGATGAAAATATTATTAATATTGAGCGAATCGGTGGCAGTAATGACCTTAATGCGGGTCAGGCTGTTGATAGAATCGGTGTTGCAATGGGTCTTGGCTTTCCCGCAGGGGTCGAGCTTGAAAAAATTGCGCTTGAGTCTGAGTGTACCTATAATCCGAAGGTTAGTGTAAACGGGACTGAATGCTCGCTTTCGGGTGTTGAAAACAAATGCATCAGAATGCTTTCTTCCGGTGAAAAAAAGTGCGATGTTGCACGCTTTTGCCTTGATATAATCGGAAAAGCGATTCTGCTTACCGTTGAGAATGCTCTTTCTCTTAATGCTTATCCGATAGTTTTTGCCGGAGGTGTTATGTCAAACAGCATAATCCGCAGTCAGATTGAAAATAAAATCTCCGGCTGCTTTTTTGCGAAGCCCGAATTTTCATGCGACAATGCTGTCGGGTGTGCAGTTTTCGCTTATCTCAAGCACAGCAAACGAGGTGGAATATGACGGTTTCTGTTTCACAGCTGAATAAATATGTTTCCTTTGTTCTGAAAGAGGACAGTAATATACAGAATATCAAGGTAAGGGGCGAAATTTCAAATTTCGTCAGAAACAGTAATTCAGGGCATTGCTATTTCACCCTGAAGGATGCAGGTGCAAGCGTAAGGGCTGTTATGTTCAACAGCTATGCGCACAACCTCAGATTTGCGGTCGAAAACGGTATGAGCGTTGTTGTCAGCGCTTCTGCCTCGCTTTATGAGCGTGACGGCGCCTTTCAGCTTTATGTCACGGGAATTGAAAACGATGGCAGCGGAAATTTGCTTGCGCAGTTTGAAAAGCTTAAAGAAAAGCTCTCATCCGAAGGGGTTTTTGATGAAGCACATAAAAGAACACTTCCGAAATTTCCGAAAAGAATCGGCGTTGTTGCTTCAAAAGAGGGCGCTGCCTTGCAGGATGTTATAAACATTCTTTCGCGTCGGTATCCACTTGGTGAGCTTGCAGTCATTCCTGCGATTGTTCAGGGAGAAAACGCTCCGCAATCTGTCTGCCGTGCAATTGTTACGGCGCATAAAATCAACTGCGATGTGCTGATTATCGCAAGGGGCGGCGGCTCTTTTGAGGATTTGAACTGCTTTAATGACGAAAGCTTAGTCAGGGCGGTTTATGCATGCTCAATGCCTGTGATTTCGGCAATCGGTCACGAAACTGACTTTACGCTCTGTGATTTTGCCGCAGACCTGCGTGCACCCACGCCTTCGGCTGCTGCCGAGCTTGTTTCCTGCGATAAGGATTCGATAAGCGACAGCATTTATATGCTCAATTGTGCGCTTGAGGGTGCGATTTCAAAAAAACTGACAGCAGGCTCCGACAGGCTGAAACACCTTGAAAATATGCTTGCTTTGCACAGCGTTGAAGCAAAGCTCCAGAGGGGCGAAAAGTCCCTGGAGCTGCTGAATATGCGACTTAGCGAAGCAATGCGCCGAAAATTTGAAGATAGTGAGAATTCGTTTATAAAAACATTTTGCCTGCTTGAAAATCTTAATCCGATGCAGGTTCTTACAAGGGGATTTGCCGTTGTTTCAGATTAAAACGGCAGGATTATCACATCTTCGGATGAAACCTGTGTCGGAAGCAGAATCGACATCAGGCTTTCTAAAGGCAAAATATCTGCTACGGTTGATTTGTGTGAATAATTATGATATGATAACGAATAAATATACATCATTTGGGAGGGTTGTTTTGTGGAAAACGGGTTTGAGCAGAATCTGAAAATGCTTGAAGAGATCGTTTCAAAGCTTGAAAGCTCAGAGCTGTCGCTTGATGAGTCCGTTGAGCTTTATACAAAAGGCGTAAAGCTGAGCGCACAGTGCCGCAAATCTCTTGATGAGGCAAATCTTAAAATATGTGACGCGAAGACTGTTATGAGTGAAGAATAAACAGGTTTTGGCTTTATAATATTTGCAGTTTTGCGGAAAGGAAATTGATTATGGAAGCTTTGTTGAATGAACGCCTCGGACTTTATTGCCCGTACATAGAAAAAAGTCTTGAGGAATATGTCGGGCTATATTGCAATTATAATCTGGCAGAATGCCTGCCTAAGGCTATGCTGTACTCACTCGAGGCAGGCGGAAAGCGCATCAGACCTGTGCTTGCGCTTGAAATATGCAGACTTTTATCGGGAAGCTATGAGGCTGCAAAGCCTGCTGCCTGTGCAATCGAGATGATTCATACCTTTTCGCTTATACATGACGATCTGCCCGCAATGGACGACGATGATTTGCGCCGAGGCAAGCCCTCGTGCCACAAAGCATTTGACGAAGCCGTTGCGATTCTTGCCGGTGATGCACTTTCTACCTTGCCGTATCTTGTCATAGCAAACGATGACAAGCTCAGTGATAACTGCAAGGCAAAGCTTGTTTCGATACTTTCGAGCGAAACGATGAATATGATTGCCGGACAGATAATCGATGTCGAAAACGAAGGCAAGGCAATTTCCGAGGAAATACTGCTTGAGCTTCATTCCAAGAAGACGTGCGGTCTTTTAAGAGCGTGCTGCAAGATGGGCGCTGTATGTGCGGGAGCTGACGAAAATACGGTTGCATTGTTTGAAGAATATGCTGAATATCTTGGGCTTGCTTTCCAGATAATAGATGATATACTGGATATCATCGGCGATGAGAAATCCCTCGGAAAGCCTGTCGGCAGCGATGCGCAGTCCGATAAGACAACATATGCCACTCTTGTCGGTGTCGAAAACGCAAGAAAAAAAGCCTTTGAGCTTACTCAAAAAGCAACCACTATACTTGATAATTTTGATGACTGCGATTTTTTAAAGCAGCTTACAAAGTATCTTCTTGAACGAAACAGTTAGGATAATTTAATAATGCCAAAAGAAGAAAAAAACACAGAAAAAGTAAAAAGAATATTTCTTAAGGATATTGACGATGTTTCAAAGCTGAAAACGCTGAATATGCCTCAGTGCGAGGCACTGTGCAAGGAAATTCGCAGTGTGCTTATCGATACGGTTTCGAAAAACGGCGGACATCTGGCTTCAAATCTGGGCGTTGTCGAGCTGACGCTTGCGCTGCACAGGGTTTTTGATTCGCCCGCTGATAAGCTTGTGTGGGATGTCGGGCATCAGTCCTATACCCATAAGCTTTTGACGGGAAGGTTCAACAGCTTTTCGACGCTTCGGCTTGAAAACGGCATTTCGGGTTTTCCCAAGCCGGAAGAATCGGAGCACGATAGCTTTGTCAGCGGTCACAGCAGCACGTCTGTTTCGCTTGCCTGCGGATTTGCCGAGGCAATGCGACTTGAAAAAAATGATGAGAATTACGCAGTTGCAATAATCGGGGATGGCGCATTTACGGGCGGAATGGTTTACGAAGCGCTCAATAATGCGGGAAAAACAATGAACAATGTTATTGTTGTACTCAATCACAATAATATGTCCATATCGAAAAATGTCGGCTCACTTGCAAAGTATTTTTCATCGATCCGTTCGTCAAACGATTATGTTAAAACAAAATTTGCTGTTGAGCGTAAGATCAATAAAATGCCCGAAGCCGTAGGTCAGCCGCTTTCCAAGGCGATTCGTTCATCAAAGGCTGCAATCAAGCGTGTTGTCATAAAGCCGACCATATTTGACGAGCTTGGGTTTATATATTTAGGGCCTGTAAACGGGCACGACATTACCGATATTGAGGATGCACTTTACGCCGCAAAAACCTATCATCGTCCCGTTGTTGTGCAGGTCAATACCACAAAGGGAAAGGGCTATCGCCCGGCTGAGGATAACCCAGGTGAATTCCACGGCATTTCTCATTTTGATATTGAAAGCGGAAACCCCGAGATTTCAACAGGCGATAATTTTTCAACCTGCTTCGGAAGCGAGCTTGCACGAATTGCTGAATTTGACGACAAAATCTGTGCTGTAACGGCAGCTATGAAATACGGAACGGGTTTGCAGTATTTTGCAAAAAAGATACCTGACAGATTTTACGATGTCGGCATTGCCGAGCAGCATGCGGTGACATTTTCCTGCGCACTTGCAAAGTCGGGATTTACTCCTGTTTTTGCCGTGTATTCAACGTTTTTGCAGCGTGCTTACGACCAATTGCTGCACGATGCCGCACTAAGCGGCGTGCACTTTGTTCTCGGGATTGACCGTGCAGGAATTGTCGGTGATGACGGTGAAACTCATCAGGGTGTGTTTGACATCCCGATGCTGACCACTTTGCCGGATATAACAATATATTCTCCGTATTGCTACAGCGAGCTTAAAATGTGCCTCAGTGCGGCACTTTTCACAGACAGCGGCTTGTGTGCCGTGCGTTATCCCAGAGGCAGGGAAGAATCGTTCTCTGATAGTGAATATGCTTCCACGGACTATCGAATCATTCATTCGAGTGATAAAAAGGTTCTTGCAATCAGCTACGGAAGGATTGCGGGAAGACTGCTTGAAGCGTCGAAAATTGCGGCTTTAAGCGGAGCTGAATGCGCAGTTTTGAAAATGACAAAAATCTTCCCCATAAGTAATGAGGTTGTTTCTGAAGCACTCAGTTATGAACGGGTAGTTTTCTTTGAAGAGGGTATTGAAAACGGCTCAATAGCTGAGCATTTCGGCTCAATGCTGCATAAATGCGGCTTTAAAGGAAAATATGAAATACATGCTATAAACGGGTTTATTAAGCAGGCAAGTGTTGAATCGATTCTTGACAGGTTCGGCTTTACTCCCGAGAAAATGGCAAAGACAATTATCGGGGCTGAGTCGGTATAATTTATGAAAAGACTTGATGTTCTTCTATTTGAAAGCGGCAAAGCGCAAAGCCGCAACGTTGCCAAAAAGCTGATTTGCAGCGGCTCTGTTGCTGTTGACGGCAGAATCTGCACAAAACCGTCCGCTGTATTCGGGTCGGATTCTCTTGTTGAAATCGTCGGTGATATGCCAAAATATGTCGGCAGGGGAGGCTATAAGCTCGAAAAGGCGCTTTCTCAGTTTAATATTAAGCTTGACGGCTGTGTTTGTGCCGATATCGGAGCGTCAACGGGAGGCTTTACCGACTGTATGCTTCAAAACGGTGCAGAATATGTTTATGCAATAGATGTCGGCAAGGACCAGCTTGCCAAAGCGCTTCGGAATAATGAAAAAGTGAAATCATTGGAGCAGACTGACATAAGGTCGCTTGATGCGGACGATTTTCAGCGTATCGTCAGCTTTGCGGCGTGTGATGTGTCGTTTATTTCAATCGGGCATATTCTTGTGCATATGCGCAGACTTCTTTCCGACGATGCACAGGCTGTCGTGCTTATAAAGCCGCAGTTTGAGGCAGGAAGAAGCAATATCGGAAAAAACGGCGTGGTAAAGGACAAAAAGGTTCACTGTGAGGTATTGCAAAAGTGTATAAAGCTTGCAAATGATGCTGACTTTGATGTTTTGAATATATGTGCTTCGCCGATAAAAGGGTCAAACGGCAATGTAGAATATCTTATGCATCTGAAATGCCGGTTTTCATCCGAAGTTATATTTGAATATAAAAATATTGTAAATCAGGCATTTGATGAGACAAAAACGGAGGAGTTTTTTTGAAAGCGTTATTTTATCACGATTTACATAAGAATAATGCGTATGAGTGTATAAAGCAGGCGGCTGAGATTCTTTCCGGCTGCGGCGTTGAAATTATGTTTGACGAAAGTTGCATTGCGGCTTTTGCTTCAATCGAAAAGGCGATTTACGGCAAGTATGATGAGCTTTTGAAAACCGCCGATGTCGTTATTGCCGCAGGCGGTGACGGTACGATGATGCGATGTGCAAAAAGCCTTGGCAGCTCCAGGGTGCTTATGCTGGGTATCAACACGGGTCGATTGGGTTTTCTTGCTTCGCTTGAACAGAGCGAGCTCTTTATGCTCGAAAAACTTGCGCTCGGTGAGTATGCCGTGAATGAGCATATGATGCTGGATGTCAAGCTGTGCTCAAGTGATACTGTAAAGCTCAGCGACAGCGTGCTCAATGAGGTTGTTGTTTCGCGTGCCGCTTCGCATATGTGTGATTTTAAAATATGGGTGGATGATACATTGGTGAGTGAAACACGTGCCGACGGGGTTATGCTTTCTACTCCGACGGGTTCAACCGCATATGCACTTTCCGCAGGCGGCCCTTTGATAGAGCCGTACCTCGAGTGCATTGAGTTTATTCCGATTTGCTCACATTCACTTTTTTCCCGCCCCATGCTTCTTTCGCCGCACAGATGTATTAAGATTATGCCTGATTATTCGAGGTATGATAAAATCGAAATCAGCTGTGACGGAAAAAAACCTGTTGCTCTTATGCATAACGATTATGTTACCGTGCAGATGAGCGACAAAAAAATCCGCTTTGTCGAAATCAAAAATGATTCATTTTTTGATTCGGTGAATAAAAAACTTATAAAACCACTTAAAACCTACGAGAAATGAACGGAGACTGACAAAAGAAAATGAAAAGGAAAAGACAAACAAAGATTCTGGAAATTATACAGAAATATGATGTAAACACGCAGGAGGGTCTGCTTGACCTTTTAAAAGATGAGGGCATTGACGCAACACAGGCGACAATTTCGAGAGATATAAGAGAAATGAAGCTTGTAAAGGTTTCTTCAAACGGTACCTATAAATATGCGGCACCCGACAGCGCACCGCAAAAAACAGCTTTTCAGGATATAATCATAAATTCGGTGACAAGTGTTGACAGCGCTATGAACATTGTCGTTCTCAAATGCCATACAGGAATGGCACAGGCAGCCTGTGCCGCGTTTGATTCATTTGGTTTTCCCGATGTGGTCGGTACAATTGCAGGTGATGACACGATTTTTGCACTTGCAAAAACCGAGAATGCTGCTCAGAACCTTTGCAGTATTCTTTCCGAAGGGATTTTTGTAAAAAAAAGCTTGAACCTTACATAAATCAATAAGGAGATTTAACACATTATATACAATGCTTAGTGAAATCTATATTGAAAATCTTGCTGTCATAAAAAAAGCCTGCATTTCCTTTAAAAGCGGATTCAATGCTTTTACGGGTGAAACCGGTGCGGGAAAGTCGATACTCATAGGCGGAATTAATGCGGTTCTGGGACAGCGAATTACAAAGGATATCGTCAGAAGCGGCTGCGAAAAGGCAGTAGTCAGTGCGCTTTTTACTGATATAGACGAGTCTGTGAAAAGCGTTCTTTCCGAATCGGGGTTTGACATAGAAGAAAACGACCTTGTGATTACAAGAGAAATCAGAGCGGACGGCGGAAGTGTTGCACGCATAAACTCACGCACCGCGCCCGTTTCTCTGCTTCGTGATATCGGAAATCTGCTTGTGAATATTCACGGTCAGCATGACAGCCAGGTGCTGCTCAACAGCACGCTTCATCTTGCCATTGTCGAAAATTTCAACGGTGATTTTTCGCTGCTCGAAAGCTATAAATCATCCTTCAGGGAGTTGCAGTCCGTTGCAAAACAGCTTAAAAGCCTTAAAGCTGCTGAAAGTGAAAAGCAGCAGCGCATCGCATTTTTGGATAGGCAGATTGAGGATATTGAAAAGTATAATCTGAAAGCGGGCGAGTATGACGAGCTGTCGGCTCAGTATGCACTTGCAAAGGATGCAGAGGCTATAAATTTAGCGTTGCAGACGGCAACCTCGCTTTTGAATGATGAGGATATCTGTGCTGTGTCAAATGTATATGCGGCAGAAGCTGCGCTTGAGGATGTATCTGATTCGCTGAGCTCGCTCAGTGAGTTGCTTGAACGTCTTTCACAGACACGTCTTGAAATTCAGGATATATCGCAGGCACTCACAGCTCTTGGCAGCAGTCTTTCGCTTGATGAAGAGCATATTGATTATGTTGTAAAGCGTTTTGAAAAGCTTGAGAGAATAAAAAAGCTTTATAATATGGAAATTGATGAGCTTATTGCAGTGTATGAGGGCTATAAGTCAGAGAGGGATACGCTTGAGTCAAGCGACAGGGAAATTGAAAAGCTCAACGAAAAGCGTGGTCTGCTTCTTGAACAAGCTACCAAAAAGGCGAAGGAACTTTCAGCCTTCAGGGCAAAAATTGCAGATGATTTTTGCAACAGAGTCGCTTTGGAGCTTGAGTTTCTGAATATGCCGGGTGTAAAAATTGTTCCTTATTTTGAACAGGGTAAGCTTACTTTAAACGGTATGGACAGCTTTGAGCTTTTAATCAGCGCCAATGTCGGCGAATGCCCTAAGCCAATTTCCAAGATTGCCTCGGGCGGCGAGCTTTCAAGAATTATGCTTGCGCTTAAAAACGTAATTGCCGATAAGGACAGCATTCCCACCTTGATTTTTGATGAGGTCGATGCAGGCGTAAGCGGCAAGGCGGCACAGAAAATCGGAATCAAGCTGAAGGAAATATCAAGGCTGCGTCAGGTTATCTGCGTTACACATTTAGCACAGATTGCTGTGATGGCAAATGAGCATATACTTATTGAAAAGTCGCTTGTTGACGGCAGAACACAGACAAGCGTAAAATCACTTGATTTTGAGGAGAGAACTGCCGAAATTGCAAGAATTATGGGCGGTGAGAATCCCAGCGAGCTGATGCTTGAAAACGCAAGAAGCGAGCTTGCAAAATATATGGATTGAGATTATGGAAAATGCTTTGTTCTGGCTTGTTGTTCTGATGTGCCTGTTCGTTTTGTTTATGGATATTATTTTTGCGTTTTCGTTTGCCTTGCTTTTGTTTTCAAAAAGCGTTAACGCAAAATTTGAAAGAATATCCGATTATCGTGATTCTTATCAGAAATATGCCTATTATGAGCATAACGGCAAATTTTACCGCAATATTTTTCCTGCGCAGATTATTATGAAGGAAAAGGTTTATGTTCAAGATGCTGAGGTGCAAATCAGAATAATAAAGCGTTTGTCACTTGCAATAGATAAGCTGACAAGAATTACGATATACTTAGGCGTTGTGTCATCGACAATATTATCGGTGCTTATGTATTTTCTTTACAGATATATCAATAATTTTGCTTGACATTTATTTGGTGATGTGTTAAAATCTTAGATATATAATAAAGGCTAAGACGGGAAGAAGTAGCGTCCGTGTTTTATGCAAAGAGAGCTTTTGGTCGGTGTAAAAAAGCGTTAAAACGGGAAAATGCAAATACATCCTATCAGCCCACAGGGTGAAGCTGCAAAAGTTGCGGTGCGTAGCTTTGTGCGTAGCTGCGGCGTTAACGCAATGATGAGTATTTTACCGAGGTGGTACCGCAAATTATTTGCCCTCGGCGCATTTTGTGCGCCGTAGGGTTTTTTATTTTTATGAAAGGCGGTGATATCAGTGAAATCTGTTGTGGATTTCATCGTTTATGGGTTCTGTTCCTTATAAAACTAAGAAAGGAACGGATGAATTATGGTACGAAAAGCAGAATTTGAAGATTTACCTGTGATTGCAGAAATATGCAATCAATTGCATATGCATCATGTTGAGATAAATGATAATTATTTTCAGAGAAGTAATGCAGATATTTTTTTGAAAATTTTAAAAAATGATTTTGAAAATAACAAAGATACAGAATATCTTGTTGTTGAATCTGAAGGAATGATTGTAGCTTTTGCCGAATATCGCATTGAGGACTGTAAAGAATCAATTCTCAAAAAGCATTGCAGAAAATGTATGATTGAAAAATTTGCAGTCTGTGAAAAGAACCGCGGAAACGGTTTCGGAAGAGAGCTGATTGAGCATATAAAACATTTGGCAGATGAAAATTTATGCACCGCCATTGAACTTGGTGTTTGGTATGATAACTATGATGCTGTTGATTTTTACGCATCTATGGGGTTTGTACCGAGAATGTACAAAATGTCAATGAAAATATAATATTACGGAGGATAAAAAAATGACACTTTATGAAGAGCTTGTCCGCAGAGGACTTATTGCACAGACAACAAATGAGAAGGAAATTTCCGAGCTTATCAACAACGGCAAGGCAACCTTCTACATCGGCTTTGACCCGACAGCAGATTCACTGCACGTCGGCCACTTTATGGCACTCTGCCTTATGAAAAGACTGCAGCAGAACGGCAACCGCCCCATTGCACTTATCGGCGGTGCGACTGCTTTAATCGGCGACCCTTCGGGCAAGACCGATATGAGAAAAATGCTCACTATTGATGATATCAATCACAATGTTGAATGCTTTAAAAAGCAGATGGCAAGATTTATCGAATTCGGCGAAGATAAAGCTTTGCTTGTAAATAACGCAGATTGGCTTTGCGGCAAGAATTATATTGATTTTCTGCGTGAAGTCGGCGCACATTTTTCCGTAAACCGAATGCTTACTGCCGAGTGCTATAAGCAGCGTATGGAAAAGGGTCTGACATTCCTTGAATTCAACTATATGATTATGCAGTCATATGACTTTTTGGAGCTTTTCACAAGATACAACTGCAATCTTGAATTCGGCGGCGATGACCAATGGAGCAATATGCTTGGCGGAACAGAGCTTATCAGGCGCAAGCTCGGTAAGGATGCTCACGCAATGACAATAACATTGCTTCTCAATTCCGAGGGCAAGAAAATGGGCAAGACCGAAAAGGGTGCCGTATGGCTTGACGCTGCAAAAACCACACCTTACGAATTCTTCCAGTACTGGAGAAACGTCAGCGACGCCGATGTTATCAAGTGCCTTAAAATGCTAACATTTGTCCCCATTGAGGAAATTGAGGAAATGGAAAAGACAATGGAAGGCGCACAGTTCAACAAGGCAAAAGAGCTTCTTGCATTCGAGCTTACAAAACTTGTTCACGGCGACGAGGAAGCCGACAAGGCACTTAATGCCGCAAGAGCTGTATTTGCAGGCGGTGGCGTTGATGAAAATATGCCCACAACCGAAATCGGCGCAGATAGCTTTGAAGACGGCAAAATCGGCATTCTCGACCTTCTCACAATCTGCAAGCTTGCACCCACAAGAGGCGAGGGCAAGCGCCTTATTCAGCAGGGCGGAATTTCTGTTGATGATGTTAAAATCACCGACCCGTTTGCACAAATTGAAATAGCCGACAGCGTAATTATCAAAAAGGGCAAAAAGGTTTTCCACAAGGCACAAAGAGTATAATCTGATATTGAAAAAAATAAGACTTTCGGACACTTTGCTTCCGAAAGTCTTTTTTTTGCTCAGTCGCGCCGCAAAGCCTCGACGGGTTTTAAGCGTGCCGCCTTCAGCGCAGGAAATACCGAGAATAAGAGCCCGATTATTACAGAAACTGCCATTGTCGCAATGATTGCACCAATGTCAATTGATATTTTTGTTTCAAGCAAAATACAGCCCAATGCTGCCATTGTACATCCGAGCAAGGCTCCTGCAAGCGCACCGCCAAGCGAGATTATTGCCGATTCAAAAATAAATTCAAAGAGTATGTCCGAATTTTTCGCACCGATTGATTTTTTAATGCCGATTTCCTTGGTGCGCTCGTTTACCGAAACGGTCATAATCGTCATTATCGACATACCCGAAACTATCAGTGAAACTCCCGCAATTACCGATAAAACTCCTGATATGGCGTCGAACAGCGAGCTGAGCATATCCTTTTGCGCTACAAGGTTTTCAACGCTGACAGCACCTTCATCGGGTTTTACTGTGCTTAGTGCGCTTTCAATCGCAAGTGCGCTTCTTTGTGAATCACCGTTGATTTTCACGGCAATTTCGTTGAAATACTGCTGGTTGGTTACCGCCTGCATTGATTTATACGGAATATAGATAAAATTGGGAATGATGTTTCCGAGCATTGATTGAAGCATATTGACTCCATTTTCCACAACTCCCACGATTTCATATTTTATATAGCTTCCTGAGAGCTTGACGGTAATCGTTTTGCCGATGACGTTCTTTCTTCCGAAGCTCATCTGTGCAAGCTCCTTGTCGATGATGCACACCCGAGCAGATTGTGAAACATCCCCGAGATTCAGCAGCCTGCCATATATGGCTTTGAGCTCAATTACTTCGTTTGCGTCTTCATTTACTCCCCACACCATGCATTCGTGCGAGGCTGTGTTACTTTCGCACGTTGTCACCTTATACATCAGCGGCATAGCGTTGATGACGCCATTTTGCGCTTTGATGATTTCAAGGTCGTTTCCGTCGAGTCCGCTTTCATTTGTGCGGCTTCCCGAAATGACCAGATTGTCCATTCCCATTTCGGTGAGTGTGGTTTCGACTGAGCTTATGCCCATATCACTGATTATTGATATTATTACTACGCTGAATACGCCGATTGCAACCGAAAGCGATGTCAGAGCCGCCCTGATTCTACACTTTTTCAGCGATTTTAAAGCATTGTTTACATATCCAAGCATCATTTTTACCTCAATAAACTTTTGTCATTCAATGGTTTTGATTGCAACGTAGCCGCCGTTTGTCAGTTCTTCATCCGAATAGATAAGTATGTCGTCAGATGCAATTCCGCTTGTCACTTCAATACCCTCGGTGGTTTCCGTTCCTGTTGTGATTTGCTTTCGCTTTGCTGTGCCATCGCTGAATACATAAACAAAGCTGCTTTTGCCGCTGTTTGTCACTGCCTCGTAAGGAACAATATTTAATTCTCTTTCCTCTGAAACGCAGATTTTAACATCCGCAGTATATCCGCTTTTTACATATTCATCTGCGTTTTCAATAACAATGTTCACTTCGACAACAGTTTGCGAAGAGGCTGCGCTGTATTCCTTTGTGGCACTGTCTGCTATGCTCTCAACATATCCTTCATAGATTCTGTCTCCGAAGGCACCTGCACTTATGATTACTTTCTGCCCTGTATTTACTTTGGAAATTCTGTTTTCGTTAATGTTTGCTTTAACACTCAGAGGCTGAGTGCCGCTTATGGTCATCACCGTTCCGCCTGCAGCGATGAAACCGCCGTTTGAAGCGCTGACCGATGAAACAATACCGTCAAATTCACTGTAGATTGCCTGCGGAATTGTCTGAATAATATTTACATAATCAGGTGATGTGGAAAAATCCGCAATATTGGCAAGCGATGCATATTCACCAAGCTCGATAATGTTTTTTGCGCTTTTTTCTTTGTCGATTTCAGCGAGAAGCTCACCCTTTGAAACCGCATCACCGGTTTGTTTGTGTACACTGCCGATAACAACGGGAAGCTCCGTTGTCACATCGATGCTGTCGGCGCTTACAATTTCACCGACTGCATTTACATATTCTGTATATTTGATTTGCTTCATCTGCGTTGTATATGCGCTCGGTAGGGTCGAAATATAGAGCTTGGGAGTGCAAAGTGCTGCACATAACGAAAATATTGAAAGAGAAACCAGAAAAAATCTTTTGTTCATTGCTGTACCATCCTTTTTGTGCGTTTGATATCTGTATAATTATTTGACGTTATTTTCCGTTTTATAACTTGATATATTTACCTGTGTATATTTTTTTATGTACCGAATACAATAGCTTTACATATTACAGGAATCGGAGGAAAAAGCAATGAGTATGATAAAGTGCTCTGAAAATTGTATTCATCAGTTTGACGGATGGTGCACGCTTGAAGGTGCAAAGAAGGTGCTGTCACCGCTGAGTGATTGCTGTTTTTTTGATTCGTCAGAAAAAATCAGCCCGAACCCTGTGAACGATTCGGACTGATATTGTTGCATTATACATTATTAATGTTTTTGTTCTTGACCGAAACAGGCTTTACAACAGCCTTTTTCGGGTGGTAGATTTTTGCCTTCTGGACGCTGACCTTTGCCATAATGCTCGCCTCTCTTTCACAATTATGTTATGTGATGTCAAAGATATGACTTGAGTCGTTCAATATATTTCTTCTCGTGTTCGATTACGCTTTGTGCATGAGTATGGACATCGTGGGGAATATTTTCGTTTGCGTTAAGCGCTTTTTCGATTTCGATAATCCCCATATTTGTTCCCTCAATCATCAGCTCGGCAATCTTGCTTGAATCACAGTCCATCATGGTCTGCATTTCAAGGTCGATTCGTGCCCATGCCTTTACCATCGGGTTAAGCTTGTCGGGCTCGTCGTTTTTCATTTCAAAATCCTTTTCAATTGCGTCAAGCGAATTTCCGTAGTACTCAAGCTGTTTTTCAAGCTCCTGCTTCAAATGTGAGTCGCACACCTTTTTCATAATATTTTTTGTTGACGACTGACCCATATCCGCATTGCGGTAAATTGCGTCCATAACGCTTAAATGTTCCTTTTTCATAAATCTCACCTTTCTTTTTTGGTTTGTATTTATAGTATGCGCAAAAATTTGTGCTTTATATCTTGTAAAGAAATATATTTTATGGTATAATCAACACAATATGCGGATTTTGTCGAATGTAATTTTTTCCAAAAAAGGGGACTTTGAATTAAAATGAATACGGTTATAAGAAGGACGAATGCCCAAAAGCTTTTCAGAAGCTGGATAGACTGGTTTGCTGCGGCATTTCTGGGTTTCTTTTTTTCGATAATGACTCTTGGGTTTTAC
Organism: Oscillospiraceae bacterium; assembly: GCA_017435565.1. Lineage (GTDB taxonomy): Bacteria > Bacillota > Clostridia > Oscillospirales > Ruminococcaceae > RGIG3077. The sequence continues at coordinate 20,967 of JAFSEU010000033.1, forward strand.
TCGTACGGACCGATTCTTGTTCTGATTATAATTGCACAGCTTTCGTTCTTTCTCGGTATGATGTACAATTGCGGTCAGCGCAGCGCCAAATACGACAGGCTGAAAATCTCCGGAGTGGAGAGCTTTTCTGCCAAATGGGCGCTTTTGCTTTCGGTTTTTGCAAATTTAATCCCGATTTTTACAACCCTGTTGCAGCTTGTTTTGCAGCTTTGCGGCGTTACAAAGTTTCTTCCCTTCTACAAAATAATAAACATAAATTTTGTGCCGCTGATTTATGCGATTCAGTCGGACGAAAATTCGGTTTTGTCAACAGCAAGCTATATTGCAATTTTTGCAATATGCGCTGTTTCGATTGCTGTTGTGTATGTGACATATTCACTTGTGTATAAGGATGTTGATGTGAAGGCGCTCCTTATGTATGAAAACAAAAAGTGAAATCAGCGTTTGTGCGACACATTTTTTGATGAAATTCACACGCAGCTTCTTGCAGGATGAATTGTGTAAACATCAAAGACCCGACAATTTTCTGTCGGGTCTTTAATATTTTACAATGTATGCCTCATATATGTATTACCGTCAAGCAGTTTTTTCCACTCAAACATCTTGCCGTCAAAGGTCATATAGCTGTGCACAGAATCCTCTTTCGGAATTGAAACCGAGCCGGGGTTGAGATAAGTGAATTCATCATATTTTTCACATTTTGGGATGTGAGTGTGTCCGTAAAGCAGAATATCCCCCTTTTTCAGCGCAGGTGGATGTTCTACATTGATTTTGTGGCCGTGTGTTGCAAAAATAATATTTTTATCATTGCTTATAATTGCGTATTCGGCAAGAATGGGAAATTCAAGCACCATCTGGTCAACGTCACCGTCGCAGTTGCCCTTGACACACAAAATTTCGCATTTTATGTCATTGAGCATTTTCAAAACCTTTTTCGGGTCATACGCTTGCGGCAAATCATTCCTCGGCCCGTGATAAAGCAAATCACCAAGCAAAAGCAATTTATCAGCCTTTTCGTTTTTGTACACTTCAACCAGCTTTTGGCAGTAATATGCCGAACCGTGAATGTCAGATGCAATCAACCATTTCATAAAATTTATCCTTTACTGACGATTTCGATTTTATCAATTCTGTATTTTTTTAAAAGCACAATATCATTGTGCGTAATTACTTCTCCGCTGATTACAATCGGAACAGCGGGCGGGCACGAAACAAGCGGCAGTGCACAAATTTCGCCGCACGCATTTTCAACATCTGCAGTTTCATGTTTTGAAAATACAGCCTGCCTGATTGAAAGTGCGCATTTATGCGGCAGATTATGAGGCAATATGTTATTTTCTATCGCTGCTTTCGGCTTTAGCTGTGAAAATGCGTTATATACTTTTATGTAGTCATTATCGTTGTTTTGCGGTGATGTCATCAGAACAAGAAAATCATCGTCGCAAAATTCGCATTCAATTCCGCTGTGTCTGAGCAAATTGCCGAACTGCGTTCCTGTATATCCCGATTTTTTTGCGTCAACAACAATTTTAAGCCTTTCGCTGTCAAGGACGTAAAAATTGCAGGAATTGATTTGTTCTTTCAGCCTGTCTGTTTTGGCAATGCATTCGGCAAGCTGCGCTCTGAAATGCTTTTCAAGATAATCGTTGCACAAATCAAGCGATTGCAAAATCAGGTATGAAGGGCTTGTTGATGCAAAAAGCGAAAGTGCTCTGCGTGCGTTTTTGCAGTAATGCGCCGATTTTTTTGAAATATGCAGATATGCACCGCTGGTTAAAACAGGCAGCGTTTTATGTGCCGAGTCGCAGCACATATCAGCACCGAGATTTATCGGGTGTTCGTTGGATTTAGAAAAAGCAAGATATGCACCGTGCGCATTGTCAACAAGAAGGGGAATGCCGTGCTTTCTGCATATATCCGAAATATTCCTGATATCAAGCGTTTGTCCGAGATAATCGGGAGAGGTTATGTACACGGCGTCAATGGCTTTGTCAGATTCGGCTATTGCCTTTTCAATATCGTCAGCGGTAATGTCAGCCGAGCATATGTGGCTGACATTGTGCGGATAGACCCAGCTCACATCCAAATCAAGGAGTGCCGCTGCATGCACAAATGCCCTGTGAACATTTCTTGCCGCGAGTATATGTGTTTTCTGCAAGGGTTTGTTCATTGCGATTATGGCAAGCATAGCGTTTATGCAAAGCGAAGACCCTTGCGTTGAATAGTAGGTGTGCGCCGTATTGAAAAGCTTTGATGCATTGTTTTCACTCTGCTCGATGATTCCGTTCGGTGAATACAGCACATCGGCACCTTCAATTTCGGTTATGTCAAAGCCTTCGTAGCCCAAAAAGCTTTTTCCCTTGTGACCGGGCATATGCATTCGCACAAGCTCTGCGTCCGCATATTTTTTTACAAAATCAACAATCGGTGTATTCATTCTTCTTCCGACTGTGCAACCTGAATCATTACGGCACATTCAATTCGCTTTTTGAAAAGCTCGCAGCCGTATTCGTAAATTCCGTTTACCTTGCCTGTTGCGTGATAAGCGTTTGCGGCGCATCCGCCGGAGCAGTAAAGCTTTGCCCAGCAGTTTTTGCATTCTTCCTTTGCATAAGCGTTGCACATTCTGAATTCATCCTGAACGGAGGTGTTTGTAACGCCATCCCAGATATTTCCGAGGCTGTATTTTTCATCGCCGACAAACTGGTGGCAGGGGAAAAGCTCGCCCCAGGGGGTGACTGCCATATATTCCGTTCCCGAGCCGCAGCCCGTAATGCGTTTATAAATGCAGGGGCCGTTCTTCAAATCAAGCATATAATGATAGAAGGTGAAGGGGTTACCTTGCTTTTTGCGCTTCAGCATTTCCTTTGCAAGGATTTCATACTGTTCAAAAAGCTTTGGCTTATCTTCTTCGGTCAGAGCATAAGGGTCGCTTGGCGGACATACGACGGGCTCCATACTAAGCTCCTTGAAGCCTAAATCAGCCATATGGAACAAATCGTTTGTGAAATCGACATTATTATGTGTAAAGGTTCCGCGCATATAGTAGTCCTTGCCCCGGCGTTTTTCGACAAGGCGCTTGAATTTCGGAACGATTGTGTCATAGCTTCCCTTGCCGCTGTAATCAATACGGAAATGGTCGTTAATTTCCTTTCTTCCGTCAAGGCTTAATACGACATTGCTCATTTCCTTATTGAGAAAATCGATGATTTCATCATTGAGAAGAACGCCGTTTGTTGTCAGCGTAAAGCGGAAATTCTTGTTGTGCTCCTTTTCAATGCTTCGTGCATAGGCAACAAGCTGCTTTACGACTTCCCAGTTCATCAAAGGCTCTCCACCGAAAAAGTCAACCTCAAGGTTGCGTCTTGTTCCAGAATTTTCTATGAGAAAATCAAAAGCACGTTTTCCGACTTCAAACGACATCAGTGCACGCTCGCCCTGATATTTGCCCTGGCTTGCAAAGCAATATGAGCAATTGAGGTTGCAGGTGTGGGCAATGTGCAGGCAAAGCGCTTTGACAACTTGGCTGTTGTTTTTATAGTCATATGCAAGCTTTTCAAATTCATCTTCGGAAAAAAGCATTCCGCCGTTTTCAAGCGATTTGATATCTTCAATGCATTCTCTGATTTCTTCCTCATTGACGTCGGGCAAATCTTTATATTTTTCAAGTATTGTTGAAACGATTTCGTTTTCATCGGTGTTTTTGAAAAGAGATATAATGTCGTAAGCCACTTCATCAACGCTGTGCACAGAGCCGCTGCAGGTGTCAAGAACAATATTGTATCCGTTTAGTTTATACTGATGTACCATTGATTTCCTCGCTTTATATATACAAAATTAAAACGCCGTCTTTATATAAAAGACAGCGTTTTTTTGAATTTTCAGAAAGAGTTATCTGTTATTCTGATTTTCACACTTCTGGTTTGCAACGCCGCATGATGTTTTGCAAGCAGACTGGCAGGAAGTCTGGCATTCGCCGCAGCCGCCTGTCTTAACAGTTTTTGTGACGTTCTTAGTTTCAATAGTTTTAATTCTCTTCATTGGAAAAAACCCCTTTTTGATATAATTTTGAGCGATTCATAAAACTTAAACTCTTTCAATAGTTTACCATATTACTTTCAAATTGTCAATAGCAAATATAATGATATCATCAACACAGTCAAAATTATGAGTCTTAATTACTTGACACAAATGAATAAATGTGATATTATATTTTAGTCTGATATCAGACTTGTTTGTATATGGTTTCAGCTGCTTTGCGGCTGAGCGCTGCATAGTATGCAGATACAGCGAAGTGAGCAAAGGCGCAGCGGTCGAAATTATGTGAGCGACTGCGAGCAAATAATTTCGGGCACCGCAAGAGTCCCGCAGAGATAACTGTGCATTTATTCCCTGCAAGCTTTGGCAGGTAATAATCAAGAGCAAAACTAAATATGCGGGTGTGGCGGAACTGGCAGCTTTGCGGCTGAGCGCTGCATAGTATGCAGATACAGCGAAGTGAGCAAAGGCGCAGCGGTCGAAATTATGTGAGCGACTGCGAGCAAATAATTTCGGGCACCGCAAGAGTCCCGCAGAGATAACTG
>JAFSEU010000003.1 GCA_017435565.1 Oscillospiraceae bacterium
AGAAATTTCTGAGCTTGAGGCGCTGTTTTGCGACGCGGTTTCCGAAAAACATGACCTTGAAAGTGAGATTGAATATGCAATGGATACATTTATTGATGGAAATTTTGTCAACGAGGGTGAATGGCGCGGAATGTTTGAAGCTGGTTCATCCGTAAGAGATGGGAAACTTGTAAGAAGTGATATATTTCCTCAGATTGATGATTTAGAAACTGATTCGGGAAAAAAATATGATATCGTTTTTAGGGCCTATACAGTTTATGAAGAAAAGCCCGATTATGTAGGAATTATATATATTGAGATTTTTGATATAACCGATACGGATTATCGCGAGGACGTAAGGTCTTATGTGATAGGAGGCTTGGATTCCTAATATATTCTGCAATGTCAAGATCCGCCTTGCTAAACAGCGGGGCGGGTGCCTTTAACAACTGACCCGACTAATCCCGACACCGATGAATCCTGCTGCACAGGCGGCTTGATACAATTTTAAGAATAACTAAAAAAGGAGAAATGTATTATGGCATTTGTAAAAGAAAGAGTATCAGAATCAGATATACAGTTATTGAATTCATTTGAAATGTATGACTATGATTGTCAAAAAATTCGTACTTTTGGTATGTTAACTAATTGGGTAGCTGATAAGGAACAGAAAATTTATTTTACACGCGCAAGCATAAGTTCTTCTTATGATCACTACGATCAATTTGATCTTGTGTGGCAAGGAAAAAAGATTGCTATATTTATGGAAATAGGTGTAAGTAAAGCACCTACTCCAGATAATCCAAGGCACTTTAGATGTTTATATAGAGTTAAACGTATTCTTGCACCTAAAGAGTTTGAATCACAACAAGATGAAATGTTTGAATTAATAAAAGAAGTAATTACAACTTATCATTATACCAACATTATTAGTGGTATTGCCTATAAGACAAATAATGAAATAATCCTACCGGAGTTTCCTGTTCCGAAATATGTTGACGAGGTGAAATAATGACTAAAAGCGCAAACTACAACCCCGACGACCACAAATTTGAAACACTTGGAGAATTCGAGTTTTATCTTTCCTGCGGTGCGAATGTTGCATTTGAATTTCATGGTATTGAATATGGCGTAGAAAAGATCGGAGAAGGTTTTTCTATATGGATTTGCGATGGCGATATCCTTGCGGATGACATAACATTGGAAGATGTTATGAATTTTGAACTTGACGGTGTAAAAATCCGTGATTTGATTCTTGATGCGGATATTACAGAGAGAATTATGTAGAAAGTGCTGTATTTTTCAGTTATCTATTCCGTGAAGATAGCACAATTCCCCTCCGATGTTTCATCGGAGGTTTTTTGTTGCAATAGTATGCGTGTTATGGTATAATATAGGAGGTTGGACTGACCGATAAGAATTATCATAAACAAGAAAAGTATATCATGAGGAAGAGCTATGCTTAATATAAGACCATATCGAAGAAATGATAGCAAAAAAATAGCAAATTGGTGCCAGGATAAGATAACATTTTATAAATGGAGTGAGGGACGGTTAGGAGAATTTCCTGTTTTGCCTGAGCGAATTGAACAGGCTGTTTCTGGAAGAATAGATAATGAAAAATATTTTCCATTTATTGCATTCGATGAAACTGGTGTTGTAGGATTCTTTACTCTTCGTCAACCTAATGATAAAGTTAATGAATTAAGCTTTGGCTATGTGATTTTAAGTCCTCATGCAAGGGGAAAAGGTTATGGAAAGCAAATGTTAAAGTTGGGTATAAAATTTGCGTTTGAGTTATATGGAGCTGCAAAAGTACTGTTGGAAGTTTTTGAAAACAATCCAAATGCTTATTATTGTTATAAATCAATTGGGTTCAAAGAAAATGGTAATATTACAATTTATAATTTGTGTAATGAAAAGTGGAAAAGCATAGAGATGGAGATGAATCGTTAATTTCCAATCTATCGAGCTGAACATATTACATATCCGTTCTCAATGTCATCTATTTTGAGCAAGACAGACAAAAAAGTGGTCAGAAGATACAAGGATAGCGGAAGGCTTTATAAGCGCAACTCTTCTATTCTGTGTTGGGGCTATGGCGATTGTGGGAGCGCTTCAATCGGGGCTTAGTGGAAATCACGAAACTCAGTACACCAAAGCGATTCTTGACTTTATTTCAGCAATTATACTTGCCTCGACGTTGGGGTGGGGTGTGACGCTTGCGGCGGCATCCGTATTTGTTTTGCAGGGGTCTGTTGTACTTCTTACACAGCTTGTCGAGCCTTATCTCAACGGCTTTGTTAATCGCCGTGCCGCAAAGGGAAAAAGCAAAGAAAACAAAATAACATTTAAAGGAGAAATGTATTATGGTAGTACCAAACATCCCCAACAACAGCTTGACAGAAGAAATTAAGGAAATTGTCAGTTTATGCCAACAGCTTGAGCCACGTTACGGCAAAAAGGCAACATATTTCAATCCACCTGCAACAGAAGAAGAAATTATCGCATGGGAAAATGAACACGAAATAACCATTCCTGAAACATATAAGGATTGGTTGAGGTTTTCTAATGGTTCGCAATTATTATTTGATTTGGCAAGATTTAATGATTTGAATCATCTTGTTGTGGGTAATGAATTTGTATCAGATGATTTAGTGATTATTGGTACACTAATCGGTGATGGCGAATTTCTTTGCTTTTCTAAGAAAACAGGCAAGATAGTCAGACATAATCATGGAAAAATGCGTGAATACGATAATATGAATAAAGTTATAAAAAAGTTGTTAAATATAGTTTAAGGGAGACAGAAGATGACGAATGTAGAGATTTATAATTACTACGAAAGCATACCAACAGGTTCTCGTTCAAGAACTATTACTGATCATTTTAACAGTTTATGGTAGAGATTGATCTTGCAGATTTACTATAACTGAATTTATGCAAAAGGCAGACATATTATGTCTGCCTTTTGATTTTGTTATTCACGCCGATTATGCTCTGTGTTCACTCTTTTCATTGTATGCTATGCGGATGATATCATCAATGCTTGCTTCTTCAAGGCGGATATCCTTGATTTTTGCCTGCTTGCCGATATCATCAATGAGTTCGGCAGCGGTAATCTGACTTTTCTCAAAACGATAAACTGTGCGTGCGCCCTCGATTTTGTCGATTGCAGCCTTTGGATGTTCGATGTGCTGCGGCGAGTAAAAATCAACGATAAGCTGGCGGAAAGGTGCAATTCTGTCAACAAGCTCATCAAGCGATCCGTCCTCGATAATCACGCCGTTGTTGATGATAATAAGACGCTTGCAAAGCTCCTGGATATCACCAAGGTCATGTGTTGTTAAAATTACAGTTGTTTTACGGGTACTGTTGATTTCTTTGATAAAGTGTCTGATTGCGTGCTTTGCATCAACATCAAGACCGATTGTAGGCTCGTCAAGGAATAGCACATCGGGTGAGTGAAGCATTGCCGCCGCCAGATCTCCTCTCATTCTCTGACCGAGCGAAAGCTGGCGGACAGGTGTGTCTATAATGCTGTTGATACCCAAAATATCGTCCATCATTTTCATATTGCTGTTGAAGGTCGCATCATCAACAGCATATATTCTGCGTAATAATTCAAAGCTTTCACCCAGTCTTAAATCCCAGTAAAGCTGCGTGCGCTGTCCGAAAACTACGCCAAGCTGCCTTACTACCGATTTTCTGTCCTTTGCAGGCGAAACCCCGTTGATGAGAATTTCACCCGAGGTCGGAGCTAAAATTCCCGACATCATTTTAACCGTGGTACTTTTTCCTGCACCGTTTGGGCCGATATATCCTACAATTTCACCTTTTTCGATAGAAAAACTTATATCGTTAACTGCTGTCACTATTTTCTTTTCGGGTTTGAAAAGTCCTTTTATCGAGCCTTTCAGCCCCTTTTCTTTTTTTACTGTTTTAAACTGCTTTACAAGATGTTTTACTTCTATTACCGGCATAAATTAGCCTCCTTAAAACTATGTATGATTGTTGTGATAAACTTACGAGCCTGCACTTTCGTACTGTTTGAAGCCTGCGCTGAAAATTCTGCAGGCAATCATAAACATCACAATTCCGAGTGCAAGTGTTATGAATGCCATTCCGAATGGCAGTTTTATAAGCGAATCCTTTCCCAGAAATTCTGATGCGGGATAAAAGCATATCCAGCTGAATGGGAGGATGAACGAGAATACAAACTGTACGGCTCTCGGATACATTGAAAGGGGATACATATTTGTTCGGTTGAAAAGCTCTTGCAAGAATCCGGAAATATTCATCGGGCTTTTTGACCAAAAGGTAATTGAACCGAGCCCGAGATACATTGCCCCACGCAGAAGTGTTGCGCCGATTATTGTGCATATCATTGCTACGGTATTGTATAATGTCCATTTAAAATCGACAGAGATGCAGCCGTAAACAAACAGAATAATTCCTGGTATTAGGTCGGTAAATCCGACAAAATTCAGCTCTCCCACAAGAAACTGGAACAGAGTGTTCATCGGGCGCAGACGCAGTCTGTCCATTTCTCCGTGAATAATCGTCCAGCCCATATACCAGGTTTTGGTGAAGAAAATTACTGATAAGCCGTGGCTTAAAATAGATACTCCGTATAAAAAAGCGAGTTCTTTAAAATCCCAGCCTGCAATGGTGTCAAATTCCATTACAACGAATTTTATGGTTGCAAAACCTACCAGAAACTGAATGGGATTTGATATCAGCCAGCCGATGAAGGCTATCGGGTATTCAATGCATGATTGTATCGAAAGCCTTGCAGACAGCATTGCAACCGAACAATAATGTTTTAGTTTTTTCATATATTTCATTCCTTTATGTTAAGATTTAACCGCCCTGCACAAGTACACGTTTTGTTGCACGCCTTTGTGCAAATATGAGCAAAAGTGTGAGTGCAACAAACCATATTGCCTGAATTGCAAGTGCATTTAAGCTTTCGTTTATGCTGTATTTTCCGATATATATCGAAAGCGGTGCCTGAAACATATATACAAAAGGCAGGCAGTTTACTGTTGTTTGCAGCCATTGCGGAAAAAACCATATCGGGATTATTGAGCCTGACAGCATATTTACAAAATGATATTTAACCGAAAAGGCAGGACCTAAATTGATTGCTGTGAACGAAATCATTGCAAATATTGCCGAAAATGTCCAGTTGATTCCATAGCCTAAAACAAAGCTTGACAAAAACAGTACGAAATGCTTCGGTGAAGCGGGCGCAGGGATTCCGAAAATAAGTGCGCCGACAGCCAAAAGCGGTATTGTGCTGCGGAAAAAGCAAATAATCAGATTTCCTATATCCTCTGCAAGATACATTCCAAAAAGGCTTACAGGTTTTATCATATCCGTAGCTATACTGCCGCTTTTTACAGAATCTGCAATTCTGTCCTCAACGCCCATATAGTACATAGAATTCATCAGTGTTGCGATAACATTGTAGGTCATCATAGAATCTACCGTGACATTGTGAGAAACCTCATTGTCACCGTAGGCAGCTATCCAGAAAAATCCGATAGCAACCATCATAAGACATTGCATAATCATATATGTAAATATCTCCACTCGGTAAGCGAGCATTGTCTGCATACGCAGCTTTGCTATGTAAAAATATGTTTTCATTTCATCCTCCTTAAAAAACAAACAAAAAAGCCGTCGGAAAAGCTCCGACGGCCGATGCGTGACAATATGAACCAAAGCTGAAGACATATTAGTCAGCTTTGAATTGCTCTGTGCAAGGCAGACTTCACTTTTCCATATATATTTTTGCTGATTGAATTTCTGTAATTGTTCATTGTGAAGCCTCCTTTCAAAAAATATGCTTGCATTATATCACATAATTTTCCTTGTGTCAATACCGTTTGAAAAAAATAGTGTGATCCAGCATACTACTAACACCTGTAACCTCTTTTCTCTTGAAAAGGGCGGCTGTGTGTGGTATAATATAGGAAATCGTACTGTTCGGAAAATTAAGAATTTATATAACCAAAAGTGCAGGGAGTATTACTATGAAGAAAAATTACATATATGCAGTAGTAACGGTACTCATCTGGTCAACAATGGCGGCTACGGTCAAGAAAATGTTGTATGATATTCCGAATTTAGAGGCACTATCAATCAGCAGTATTTTTGCTTTTTTATTTCTTCTGATTATCAATCTTATAAACGGAGCAGTTAAGGAAATGAGAAAATACTCTGTTAAAGATTATGGGGTTATGAGTGGATTGGGATTTATCGGATTATTTTTATATTCTGCGCTGTATTATTATGGACTGGCAAAATTAACTTCTCAGGAAGCGTGTATATTGAATTATCTATGGCCCATTATGTTAGTTATCTTTTCGTGTATAATTTTAAAAGAAAAACTGACATTTACAAAAGGAATCGCAATGCTCTGTTCCTTCGTGGGAATTATCATTCTTTCTTCGGGGAAGGCAAGTTTTTCAACAGGAAATACTACGTTTGGAATTATAAGCTGCATTATTGCAGCAGCTTGCTATGGTTTATTTTCGGTATTAAATAAAAAGAAAGATTATAATCAGAATATTTCGATGATGGTTATATGGCTTGTTGTTGCGGTTTGCGCAATGATATCAGGCTTGCTTACGGAAAACTGGGTACCGATAAAAGGGGTTCAGTGGCTTGGAATATTGTGGATAGGAATTGCTACTGATGCGGTGGCATATCTGCTTTGGGCTTTGGCGTTAAAAGGGGTGGAAAATACTGCAAAAATAGCAAATTTTGCATACTTGACACCGTTTTTATCATTGGTTGTATCTGCAGTCTTTTTGAAAGAAAAGGTGCAGCTGAGGGCGCTTATTGCATTACTATTTATTATCGGCGGTATTTTGTTGCAAAATATTTATGAATCCAGAAGTATGAAGCAATAAACCAATTTATAACTGAATATATTACACAGCCGTTTGTGAGCAAAATCACATACGGCTTTTTATGCACTTATCCGCAGTAAATTTCTTTACTTTTTTTAAAAAATATGATAAAATATTCTGTGGCATTAAAAATGTTGGAGGTATTATTTTGAATATTAACGAAATGCTTGCGCAGGAATTCAAGCTGAAACAAGAACAGATTGACAACACCGTTGCTCTTATCGATGACGGAAAGACTATACCCTTTATCGCACGTTACAGAAAAGAAATGACAGGCTCTCTTGATGATCAGATTTTAAGAGAAATATTTGACAGATTAAACTATCTGCGAAACCTTGCAAAGCGCAAGGAGGAAATTATAAATTCGATTACAGAGCAGGGCAAAATAACGGAAGAAATCCAGAAGGCAATTGACAAGGCTGTTACTCTTGTTGAAGTTGAAGATATTTACAGACCTTATAAACAGAAGAGAAAAACAAGAGGATCTGTTGCAAGGGCTAAAGGACTTGAACCGCTTGCGGAAATTCTTCTTGCACAAAACGAAGATACTGTTCCCGAAAAGGAAGCAGAGAGTTTTCTTGTAGAAAGCGAGGAGGCAGACAAGTCTGTTTCGACAGTACAGGAAGCGCTGCAAGGCGCAATGGATATCATTGCCGAGGATGCTTCTGATAATGCCACACTGCGAAAATATATCAGAGAAATGTTTTCTGAAATTGGGAAAATCTCATCAAAGGCTACCGATGAAGAAGCGGAAACCGTTTATAAAACATATTATGATTACAGCGAGGGCGTTAGAAAAATTGCAGGGCATAGGGTGCTCGCACTTGATAGAGGTGAAAAGGAAGGCGCTTTAAAGGTTTGCGTGGATATAAACGAGGGCGCCGGCGAAAGAGCCTGCTGCGGCAAATATGTCAAAAATGATTCGCCGTGCGGTCAGCTTGTAAAGCTTGCCTGTGAGGACAGCTATAAGAGGCTTATTTATCCTTCAATAGAAAGAGAAATCAGAAGCGACCTTACCGCAAACGCCTGCGAAGGCGCAATCAAGGTGTTCGGCGAAAACTTAAAGCAGCTTTTAATGCAGCCGCCGATTAAAAATAGCGTTACTCTCGGACTTGACCCTGCTTACAGAACGGGCTGTAAAATCGCTGTTGTTGATGGCACGGGAAAGGTGCTGGATACAACAGTTGTTTACCCGACTCCACCGCAGAACAAAACCGAGGATGCAAAGAAAAAGCTTGTCGCTCTGATAAAAAAGCATAATGTAACAACTATTTCAATAGGCAACGGAACAGCAAGCCGTGAGTCTGAAAGCTTTGTTGCGCAAATGCTCAAGGAAATCCCTGAAAATGTCAGCTATGCGGTAGTTTCTGAGGCTGGTGCTTCCGTTTACTCAGCTTCAAAGCTTGCTGCTGAAGAATTTCCTGAATATGACGTTTCGTTAAGAAGTGCGGTTTCCATCGCAAGACGTTTGCAAGACCCGCTTGCTGAGCTTGTTAAAATTGACCCCAAGGCTATCGGCGTTGGTCAGTATCAGCATGATATGCCGAAAAAGCGAATGGATGAGGCACTTTGCGGCGTTGTCGAAGACTGTGTAAACAACGTTGGTGTTGACCTTAACACGGCAAGCCATAGCCTGCTTTCATATATTTCCGGAATCAATGCAACTGTTGCAAAGAATATTGTAAAGTATCGTGAGGAAAACGGTGCTTTCGATGACAGAAAACAGCTTCTGAAAGTTTCAAAGCTAGGTGCAAAGGCTTATGAGCAGTGTGCGGGATTTTTGAGAGTGCGTGACGGAAAGAATCCGCTTGACAATACATCTGTTCATCCTGAAAGCTATGTGGCCGCAAAAATGCTTCTTGAAAAATGCGGTTATACACTTGCTGATATAAATTCAAATAATCTTTCCGACCTTTTTGACAAGGCTAAAAGCTACGGAATCTCACAGCTTGCCGATGAAATCGGAGTCGGCGTGCCCACGTTGAATGATATCATAAAGGAATTGCAGAAGCCCGGACGTGACCCGCGTGATGAGCTTCCTAAGCCGATTATGCGCAGCGGAGATGTTATGGAGCTTAAAGACCTGACAATCGGTATGGAGCTTGTGGGAACGGTGAGAAATGTCATTGACTTTGGTGCCTTTGTTGATATCGGCGTACATGAGGACGGACTTGTTCATATTTCTCAGATGACAAACCGCTACATAAAACATCCTATGGAGGTTGTCAAGGTAGGGGATATTGTAAAAGTAAAGGTTCTTGATGTTGATGTAAAACGCAAAAGAATTTCGCTTACAATGAAAATATAAAATACATTGCCGAATCGGTTGGGATTTCTTCTCGATTGATTCGGCATTTTATTTTTTCGATATTTGCAACGCAGGTAAGCTGATAACGCACAAACAGCTCGCTTTTTATGAAAAATATGCTATAATATAAAAAAACTTCAAATTTGCGCGACCAATTTCATACGATTGACGTCACTTATAATAAAGGGGGATGTGTAATGAATGATGAACAGATTATTCAGCTGTATCAGCAACGCAATGAAAACGCTATTGCAGAAACCTCAAGAATTTACGATGTACTTTGCCGAAGAACAGCAGGAAATATATTGAGCAGCAGTCAGGATATTGACGAATGCGTGAGTGATGTGTATTTTAAGACGTGGAATTCAATTCCACCCGATAATCCATTAAGCTTTAGTGCATATCTTACTGCAATCACACGCAATATTGCGTTGGATAAATGGCGGCATAATAACCGTTACAAGCGCGGCGGCGGCAAGGTTGAGCAGCTGCTGAGCGAGCTTTCGGACTGCGTGCATTCATCTGAGGATATCGATGAAATCATTGATGAAAAATTGCTGACTCAAACGCTGGATGTTTTTTTAGAGCAGCTTTCGTATGATTCGCGTACGATTTTTGTGCAGCGATATATCGTTATGCTGTCAATCGATGAAATTGCAGAGCAATATGGTTTTTCGCAAAGCAAGGTTAAATCATCGCTGATGCGTACACGCAGAAAATTGCGTAAATACTTAAAACAGGAGGGCTGGTTATGAAAAAAATAGATTTGTTGGCTTTGCTTGGAAATGTTGATGCAAAATATATTGCGGAAGCCAAAGAACGTGCTGACAGAAACGCGCAGAAAAGAATCAGTCTGGATGATACCTGCGAGTCGAATGAGGTGGGAATTATGGACAGTAAAAAGTATATCAGAAAGAAAATTCAGCCGATTATTGCCGTTGCGGCATCGGTGGTGTTGTGCGTTGGCGTTTTGATTTTTATAACAATGCGCAAGGATAAGGATGATTTGACAGAAAACAGCAGCGCATCGTCAATCTCCGAATCGAAAAGCGATACGCAACAATCCGGTGAAATCAACGTGATTGATGAGCCGCTGGGTACGGTTACGATTGAGGGAATGGAGATTCAGCTCCCTTGTGCATATTCCGATTTGCAGATTTATCCTGCCTATGATGAATCAAAGTGGGTAGCTCCGCAAGAATCTCATTACAATATCGATATGTATGACCAGCAGATCTGCTTTAAAGTAAGCGAGACATCGGAGAATCTTTATTATCTGTTCAGCGCATATCCGGAAGGCAGTGATTATCAAAACGGAACGGTATATTCAATCAGTCTTATGGAAGGGTCGGCGTTGACTTATAAAGATGAAGTCTTTGTATGCGGTGAAACCACAGAGGAAGAAGTCGAAGAAAAGCTTGGCACGCAATGTTTACAAAATGGTGTGATTCGCAATTATTATTATGAAGACGGGTTTGTCAGCGTGTTTATAAATGACGGCATACTTGTTGATATGATGATAAACTCAACATCTGAATTAGAGAATGAAACGGATGGAACGGAAACCAAGAATTCCTATCAACAAGGTTATGATGACGGATATTCGTCAGCATATAGCATAGGCTATGATGCAGGATATTCGGCGGCTTATGACGTAGGTTATGATGAGGGATACACGGCAGCGGTTGAGGATGTCAATAACGGAATTTATTCAAATGAAGAGCGTGTCAATATTCATGTGTCGGGCGAATTTGCGGTTTATGTGTGTGATTTTGTGCCGTTTTACGGAAACAATCCCGAGGAAAATTCACTTGCTGTGGTCCAGCACTTTCAGGGCGAAATGTTCCTTGTCAGAATGGATGAGTCAATTGCCGATGAAATAGAGGCTTCGCAGACTTATGTTTTCACAATCGATGAAAACTTTTATGTTGTTCCGTCACATTATATCATAGATGGTCGGGTTTCGCCTGAAATTCTGAGAATTCCTTATGTTACGGTTAAGGATTACAGACTTGCCGAAGGAGAGGAATTTGGAGTGTCATCTCTTTGTGATCTTTCTTATGTGATTGAGAATGGTTGATGTGAATATAAACGTCAAAGTTTTAGAGGTTACAGCTTTTGAAAGCTGTAACCTCGTTTTTGATGTCTGATTGAATATTGATGTGTAAATGATTTCTGCATTCTTTTCTTGAACCGTTTGTAATCACACAGGCTTGAAATTATATAAAACATAATTTGAAGATAAATATATGATATAATTGACAAATAAATTATATTTTGAAAGATTTCATAATGATATAATAATGATGAATATAATCGGTTCGTTTTCAGACATTTTATTCTTTTTGCTGTGTTTGTGTCATTTTTTTGTTGTGTTTTGCATTGGAATAGTGTAAAATGTTTTCAGAGGTGATGATATGAATGTTGAAAAGAATTTGTCGCATACAGAATTTATAAACAGGGAATACAGCATTTCTCATTTATCATATGAGCGTGAAATGGCTTTTTTTCAAAGCATAAAAGAGGGTAATGTTTCAGAGGCAAAACGCTTGTTCAAACCCCTTGATTGTAAAGAAATGGGAAGACTCAGCGATGATGACCTGCGTAATATGAAATATCATCTTGTCATAACCGTAGCTTTCATCACCAGATATTGCATCGAAGGCGGAATGGAAATGGAAGCGGCATATAACCTCAGCGATATCTATATCCGAAGCATAGACAAATGCCGTTCTGAAAATGAAATAAATCTTCTTCACCGTGAGGTGGTTGATGATTATGCGCAGAGGATGAACATAATACACAATAAAAAGCGCTATCCGAAGTCATTGACAGTTTGCCTTGATTATATCTACAATAATCTTCATACGAAAATTACTCTTGAAAAACTGGCTGAAATATCAGAGCTCAGCCCTGCATATCTTTCCAGGCTGTTTCACAAAGAGGTCGGCTTTACCGTTTCCGAATATATAACCGGAAAGCGCATTGAAGCTGCTGAAAATATGCTGAAATATTTTGAATATTCCTGTCTTGAAATTTCGGAGTATCTGTGCTTTTGTTCAGAGAGTCATTTTATTCAGGTGTTTAAGAAACATACGGGCTATACGCCTAAAAACTATCGCCGTGCTTTTTGGCGTATTCATAAAACGTGATAAAATTTTAAAACATAGGGAGGAAAATTATGAAACACAATTTTTTGAAAAAATGCTTTGCAGCACTTACTGCCTGCATTGTTATGACCGCCGGTATGCCGAGTGCGGTGATTCCATCGGTCGCTGCAACGAACATTATTCAGAATTCGACCTTTGACAGCGGAACCTCAGGCTGGTACACCTACAAGCAAAGCGGCGGCGCCTGCTCGCTTTCGACCAATAACGGAAGGCTTGCGCTTAATGTTACATCTCTCGGCAGCGTAAACTATGCCGTGCAGATGTACTATGATATCGTGCCTCTGTACCAGAACGGAGTTTATCGCCTCAGTTATGATATTTCCTGCTCTACAAACCGTTATATTGAAGGAATGATTCAGGAAAACGGTGACGATTATACCGCTTACACATGGAAAGGGCTGAACCTTACTACCTCGTCACAGACAATTGATTATACCTTTACAATGACTGATGAAACCGACATTATGGCAAGACTTGTGTTCAATTGCGGTACACAGGGAACAAGCCTTTCTTCGCACACTATATATCTTGATAATGTTGTGCTTGAGCTTGTTGATGACAGCAATGTTGATTATGGCGATATAGGCCCGTATGAACCTTCGATAATGACAAATCAGGTGGGATATAAGTCCGATGCCGAAAAAATTGCAGTATTTCGTGATGTGACAAACGAAACTCAGTTTTCTGTTGTGAATGCAGATACAAATGCTGTTGTATATACAGGCAGTCTTTACGGACAAACAACAAACTCAAGCGCCGACGAAACTGACTGGCTCGGCGATTTTTCCGCTGTTACTGAAGAAGGCAGCTATTATATAACCTGCGGAAATCTTGATGATTCTTACACTTTTGAAATTTCTGATGATGTATATGATAATCTTTTTGATGATTCTGTAAGAATGCTTTATCTTCAGCGCTGCGGATGCTCTGTTCAGGATTCTGTATTCGGTCACAGCGCCTGCCACACAAGCAGAGCAACCATATACGGAACAAACCAGACTATTGACGTAAGCGGAGGCTGGCACGATGCGGGCGACTACGGCAGATATATTGTTCCCGCCGCAAAATCCGTTGCCGATTTGCTTTATGCATATCAGGAAAACCCCTCGCTTTACAGCGATAATATCGGCATTCCCGAAAGCGGAAACGGCACTCCCGATATTCTCGACGAGGTGCGTTATGAGCTGGAATGGATGCTTAAAATGCAGAGCAGTTCAGGCGGCGTTTACCACAAGGTTACCTGTGCTGATTTCCCCGGATATATTATGCCCGAAAACGAAACTGCACAGCTTATAGTTACACCTGTTTCAACAACGGCAACCGCTGATTTCTGTGCGGCAATGGCTCTGGCTTATGAATTCTATTATGATATCGATGCGAATTTTGCCAACACTTGCCTTAATGCGGCCAAAAATGCATGGTCATTCCTTGAGCAGAATACAGGCCTGATTTTCAGTAATCCTTCAGGTATATCAACGGGTGAGTACGGTGATACGAACGATAACGACGAGCGTTATTGGGCAGCAGCACAGATGTACAGAGCTACGGGTGAAAGCAAGTATTTTACTTACTTGCAGAACACCTATGCGCGCACAGGACTTGATTGGTCAACAGTTGGAGATTACGGCAATATTGCTTTGCTGACTATGGAAGGAATCGATACAAGCTCAACCGTATATACAAACGCACTCAGCGCAGTTAAAAAGCAGGCTGATAAATTTGTTACCGCAACAAACAACAGCCCCTATGGCGTTGCAATATCAAAATTCAACTGGGGCAGCAATATGACGGTTGCCAATGCAGGTATTATTCTTGGTCTTACATATAAGCTTACGGGTGATGAATCCTACAATCTTTGTGCTCAGGATAACCTGAATTATCTGCTCGGAAAGAATCCTAACGGTGTTTGTTATGTTACCGGATACGGTACAGTAGCGCCGCAGAACCCTCATCACAGACCCTCAATGGCAAAGGGTCAGGCTATGGCAGGTATGCTCGTTGGCGGTGTAAACTCAAATCTTGAGGACAGTGCAGCACTGGCTTATCTTGCAAACACACCTGCGGCAAAATGCTATGTTGATAATTCCGAAAGCTATTCAACAAATGAGATAACCATTTACTGGAATTCTCCGCTGACATATCTTATTGCACTGAATGAAACTGAAATTGCGCAGGAAGAAGTTATCGGCGATGTGAATGCAGACGGCAAATTTGATGTGCTTGATGTGACTATGCTGCAGCATTATATCAACCGCAGCGGCAATCTTACAGATTGGCAGGCAGGAGATTTGTCCGGCGACGAAGTTATAAACAGCGTTGACCTTGTTCTGATGAAAAGAATGCTGATAGAAAACTGATGAAAATTTACAGGAGAATGCAGAATGATTCAGCACCCGTTTGAACCTTTATATGATAAAAGCTCAAGAATACTCATTCTCGGTTCGTTTCCTTCGGTGAAGTCCCGTGAGCAGATGTTTTTTTACGGACATCCTCAGAACAGATTCTGGAAGGTTGTTTCTGCACTTATGCTTTCAGATACACCGCAGACAATTGAAGAAAAACGCACCCTTTTGTATTCCAATAATATCGCCTTGTGGGACGTTATTGCATCGTGTGATATTGCGGGCAGTTCTGACAGCTCAATAAAAAATGTTGTGGCAAATGATTTGTCTGTGATTCTTGATAATGCCGATATCAGACAGATATTTGTCAACGGAAAGACAGCCGAAAAATATTACAACAGATATATCCTTGGCGCTACCAATCAAAAGGCGGTTTGTCTTCCTTCAACCTCACCTGCAAATGCCGCCTGGAGCATTGACAGGCTTATTGAAGCGTGGAGCGTAATAAAAGAATATATCTGAAAGAATTAAAAATGTATTTATAAGTATTTAAGACCGCCCCTTTATTGTGTTGTTCACGCAATAAAGGGGCGGTCTGTTTTGCCAAAATATATTTTTTGTATTTACTTGATTACAAGAACAATAAATCCGTTTGTTATGACATAGCCTGTGGTTGCAAGCTTGGATTCAAGTCCAAGCTCGTTGAATGCAAGGTTTACAGCGTCGTAAAGTTCTTCTTCATCAATTTCTTCGCCGTACCAGCGGATTGCAAAAATCTCTGTTGTGTCATCAACATTTTCTGTAATGGTGCTTTTGAGCTTGTCAAAGCTGTCTGCTGTCAATTCATTGCTGTTATAATATTCAAGGCTTTCGTCATCGCCGCTGAAATCATCGACCTGGTCATCAATTTCAAACTTTTCGTCCTTAGTATATCCTGTTGCAGCGGCCAACTCGCTGTCTGCCTGGAAGAGAAAATAGGGGATACCCATTGTAACGGCATTGTTTGTAGCGTCAACCTCATACCACTGCTCGCCGATTTTTACCATATTCCATGCGTGGGGCAAGTTGCCATCAAGATATCCTGTTGTTACAACACATTCAACAGATGACAGGTCGCAAAGCAGTCTGAAGGTATATGCATATGACATACACACGCCCTTGCCGTTGACAAGCGTTCCGTATGTGTTGAATGCATCCTCAAATTCATCGGAATCTGTCTTTTTGAAATTGCTTTCTTCGGCAGCAGCCAGAGCCTCGTCATCATAAACACAGTTGTTTACAAGATAATCATAAATAGCCTTAACCTTTTCTTCATCGCTCATATCATCGGTAATATATTCTGCGATGATTTCGTCAGCTTTGTTCATAATTTCCTGCTGTTTGGCTGCGATTTCTTCCTTGTCATAAACATAATTCACCTTGAATATCATTGTCTGATAATCATATTCATATGATACAACGCCAAGGATGTAAGGATTCTGATAATACACCTTGTTGAAAACGTCAACGAGGTGATAGGGGTCCTGCAGTGCGGGGAATGCTTCAAGTGAGATTTCAGTGTTGCCCTCAATCATATTAAGAGCAAGCCATTCTTCTTCGGCGCTGTCGGCATTTACATAAACACCCTCAGGCGCAACGCTTACAGTGTCATCGTTTGCGTTTTCAATGTGTTCCTGTGTGTTGTCAATCTGCTCGTTGATAAGGTCATCGGAAGGTGCGTTTTCGTCTACGATTGAATCATCGCCGATTTCGCTCTGAGATTCTTCGGGGATGATTTCATCGTCATCTGTATTTTCAGGCTCAACAGGGATTATTGTGTCAACATCTTTATCGGGAACCATATCAATATTATCCTGTGGTGCGGCGTTGCCGGTGTCATTGCTTTCCATAATATTAAGAGTAACGTGCTCGGCATTTTCATCATCGGGAATAACATATCCTGCAAGAGCTGTGCCTTCAATAACATAGTTGTATTGAATAACTTCATATCCGTAAACATCAACGATATAGGGTCCGTCATAAATAACGTTTCTGGTTGATGTGCTACCGTCAATATTCAGAACTTCAACGGTTGCGGGAAAATCAGCAGCACTCGGATAGTTTGCAAAAAGAATATCGCTTTCTTCTGTCATTTTATAGGGCAGAATAAGGTCGCATGTGGGAATTGCAGCGCTGAGTCCGCTTTCTTTTCCGTCAACAACTGCGGTTACATAATATTCGCCGTTTACGCAGTAGTTCTGACCGCTGCACCAATATCTTCCGTTTTCTCTGTAAACCTCGGCCAATCCGTGGCCTTCGCCTGCAAAGTTGTCAAAATAGCATTCGGTTGTTTCGCCGTCATATAAAAGGTGCAGATATGCATTGCCACCATCATATCCCTGTGCAGCACCGTCGATAGCACCGTTGTTTTCGCCTGTATAAAGCTCGCCGTTTGACAGCTTGTAAATGTTATATTTTTCTGCATTTTCAACAGGCTCCCACTCAAGCTTGAGTCTGCCCTGTGCGTTAACAACGCCCTTTGCGTTGGGAGCGTTTATATCGTGTCTTACAGTAAAGGGGATAACCGTGGGATTTTCAAGCTTTTCAACCTGCTCGGTTTCCATATCATAATGCACGGCAATGTAATACATCGGAGCGTTGCCCCAGTTGTCAATTTCTTCATAGATGTAATTTTCTTCCTGATATTCCGAAGCCATTACGGGTGACATCGGCGCAACAGTCAATGTTGAGGTGCCGTCGTTGTTGTCAACAATTTCGGCATTATAATATATCATGCTTTCTTCAAGACAATCGCTTTGAGTGTGAATACTTACCAAGTCATAAAGGTCAAGGTCGCTTTCATAGAAGCTGAAATTAAAATCAAATGTAAAGCTTTCTGTTTCAGCAACGTTGTAAAGCGGCATAATTTCTGTTTTGTCTTCAACTGCATATGCTTTTTTGATTTCCTCTACCGTAACAGTCGAACCGCTGTAGCTCATATTTCCCGATACGGTTTCCTTTGCTTGCGAATTCTCCTTGACCGTATTTGATGAGCAGCCTCCCATCAGCATTGTAAGTGCCATTAAAAACGCTGTTGTCTTTGTGAATTTTTTCATGTCAATTCCTCCGTATAAATGTATATGTTTTTTTCTTGTGTTTTGCGTTTTACACCATATACACTTTGCATCTTGACAAAAGGTTGCATTTTTTTAAAAAAAATTTTTTACTGTATCACAAGATAGATTTCCTTCATCGGAATTTCAATGTATTCATCATCTATTACGTTGAATTTTATGATAAGTCCGTCTTCAAAAACCGCCATATAATATGTTCTTTCTTCATCATCAGCCGCTTTGTCGGTGCTTTTGCAATCTGAAAACATTTCGCAAAGCCCGGCAATTTCATCTTCATCTGCATTTTCAGCATCTGTAAAAATGTTTGAGTCGCTAACCAGTATATATGAAAGCGCATCACTGCAAAGTATATTTTCCATAAACTCCGCACATTCGTCTGCCGACATACTTTTGGCATCCCAATCATCTATTTTTATCGGCAAGCCTGAAATTGAAAGCGACTCGCCGTAATTATCAATATTGCTTTGCACAGAATCTGATGTGGAAGGCTGTTCTTTGCTGCTGTCATTATTTTTAAGAACACCCGAATTTGAAACAAGCAGAGTAGCAATAGCAACAATTGCAAAGCAAGCCGCAGCCGAAATGGCTGATTTTACCATTTTGATTCTGCTGCGCTTTTGAGTTGCCTGCTCCTTTTCAAGAGTTATAGTGAGATTTTCCAAAAACTCTGCTCTCGGCTCAATCTGAGAATATTCGTTTTTATATTGATTCTTAATTTTGTCAGACATACTGTTCGTCCTCCGATAGTAATTCTTTTAGCTTTTCTCTTGCACGTGATAATTGCGATTTTACAGTGCCCGCAGTTTTGCCCGTAATTTTTGCAATCTCATTCACAGATAAATCTTCAAAATAAAACAGGTGTATTACCGTTCGGTATTTTTCGGGCAATTGCCGTACGGCTTCTTTCACGCCGCTTGGCTCCTGCGGTGAATATGACATATCGGAAGCCTCCTCAAGGGCAACGTCATGTCTGCGAAATGCTAAAGTCGCCATAGTTTTTATAGTATTCACCGTTACTTTTAATATCCACGCCTTGCGGTGTTCCTCGTCGTTGAAGGTTTTTCCGCTTCGTATGTATTTTAACAGAACCTCCTGCGTTACATCCTCGGCGTCGCTTATGTTCTGCAGCCTTGCATATGCAAGACGATAAATCATTGCAGAATACTTTTCCACAAGCTCTCTTCCCGAAAGCTCGTTTTTAAAATTTTCGCTCAAATCCGGTCCTCCTGCCAAAAACCTTTTTTCATCCTGTACATAACACTTTGCATTTCAAAAAAAGGTTGCATTGATTTTTAAAAAAATTCTTTTTATCTGATTATAGCATCCGAGGCGATATTTTGCAATTCCTAAAAGCTTTAATTTCTGCAATCTGTTTGCTTTTTAGCGGAAAAATGATAAAAATGCAACAAATATGATATATCTTTATTCAAGAATATGCTATAATTAAAATACAAAGCAAAATGGGGGATTTGGATATGAAAAGAATACTGGACTGGAATAAATATCTTGAAACTGCTGCAAAGGCTGTTTCTGAAGGCATTGTTATGCTTAAAAATGATTGCAACGCGCTTCCTCTTTTGCCCGATGAGGAGATTGCTGTGTTCGGACGTATGCAGCTTCATTATTATAAAAGCGGTACGGGCTCCGGCGGAATGGTGAACGTTGCTAAGGTCACCACTATTCTTGATGGACTGCTTGAAAGCGGCGTTAAGGTGAATTCCGATTTGCTTGATATATACAGAGAATGGGATTTAGCACATCCGATTGATCTGGGCGACGGCTGGGGCGGTGAGCCATGGTCACAGCAGGAAATGCCTTTGTCCGATGATATTGTCTGCAATGCCGCGGCATGCTGCAGAACCGCAATTGTAATCATCGGCAGAACAGCAGGTGAGGAGCAGGACAATCGGCTTGAAGAGGGCTCATATCTTCTCAGCCGTGATGAAAGAGCAATGCTTTTATCTGTCCGCAATGCATTTGAAAAGGTTGTTGTGTTGCTCAATACGGGCAATATCATTGATATGTCGTTTTTTGACGAATGCGTTCCCGACGCTTTGCTGTATGTATGGCAGGGCGGAATGACGGGCGGTACAGGTACAGCTGACGTCCTGACAGGTAAGGTAAGCCCTTCGGGCAAGCTTTCTGACACGATTGCAAAATCAGTGCACGATTACCCTTCTGACTGCTGCTTCGGAGATGTGAACAGGAATTTCTATTGTGAGGATATATACGTCGGATACCGCTATTTTGAAACCTTTGCAAAGGACAGGGTACTTTATCCGTTCGGCTTCGGTCTTTCGTATACAACCTTTAAGATGGATCCGGTTTCTGCCGATGAAAAAAACGGTATTGTGACGCTCAGAATCGCTGTGACAAATACAGGTGCATATAGCGGAAAGGAAGTTGTTCAGGTATATTACGAGGCGCCGCAGGGTGAGCTTGGCAAACCGCTTCGTGCTCTTTGCGGATATGAAAAAACAGACTTGCTGAGACCTTGTGAAACACAGATTATTACCATATCAATAAAAATGTCCGACCTTGCTTCATATGATGACAGCGGAAAAACAGGCTACCGATTCTGCTATGTGCTTGAATCGGGTGAATACAATTTCTATATGGGAAGCTGTGTCCGCAGCGCAGAATGCGTCTTTACGGTAAAAATCCCCGAAACCTGTGTTGTAAAACGCTGTGTTCAGGCAATGGCACCTGTTGACGGATTCAAAAGAATCCGTCCCTTGTGTGATGAAAACGGTATCTGCGCAATTGAAGAGGATGTACCTCTTAATGAAATTGATGAGCAGCAGCGCAGAATATCAAAGCTTCCGCAAGAGCTTAGTCTTACAGGTGATATGGGCATAAAGCTTGCCGATGTCAGCTCCGGTAGGGCTTCTATGGATGATTTTATCGCACAGCTGTCCGATTATGATTTGTCGTGTATTATAAGAGGCGAGGGTATGGGCAGTCCGAAGGTTACAGCGGGAACTGCGTCTGCATTCGGCGGTGTTTCGCCCTCGCTTGAAAATTTCGGGATTCCCTGTGCGTGCTGTTCGGACGGCCCGTCGGGTATGCGCCTTGACTGCGGAACACACGCTTTCAGCCTGCCTAATGGCACTTTGCTTGCCTGCACGTTTAACAAAGCGCTCGCCGAAGAGCTGTTTTCGCTTTGCGGGCTTGAAATGACAGCGAATAAGGTTGATTGTCTGCTCGGCCCGGGTATGAATATTCACCGTCACCCCCTTAACGGACGAAATTTTGAATATTTTTCCGAGGACCCCTACCTTACGGGAACGATTGCCGCTGCTCAGCTACGCGGTCTTCATTCGGCAGAGGTCACGGGCACTGTCAAACATTTTTGCGGTAATAATCAGGAAACAAACCGTCATTACCTTGAATCGGTTGTTTCCGAGCGTGCACTTCGTGAAATATATCTCAAAGGATTTGAAATCGCTGTAAGAGAAGGAAACGCTGATTCCATTATGACAACCTATGGGTGTGTAAACGGCTTGTGGACTGCGGGAAACTTTGACCTCAATACCGTGATTCTGCGTGAAGAATGGGGATTTAAAGGCTTTACAATGACGGACTGGTGGGCAAACATAAACAGCCGAAGCGAGGCTGTTTCACGTAACAACTTTGCGGCAATGGCAAGGGCTCAGAATGATGTGTATATGGTATGTGCTGATAGCTGTGATAATGACGACAACACATTGTATGCTCTTGAAAACGGCAGTCTGATGCGCTGTGAGCTGCAGCGTAATGCTGCAAATATCTGCGCATTTCTGATGCATACAAATGCAATGAAGCGTCTTGTTGGTGAAGCGGCTGAAATTGAAATCATCAACCGTCCGAGTGAAGAAGCCATAAGTGACGCTATAGTTGTTTTCTATGACCTTGATAATGAGGCCGTGATAGACTTAGATGATATCTGCACTGATAAAGGCAGTGTACACAGTTTTGCTCTTAAAGTTTCCGTGCTCGGTCATTACAGGATAACGCTTACAGCAAGCTCCGAGCAAAGCGAACTTGCTCAGATTCCCGTGACGATGTTCAGCATGGGCTCTGCAAGCGGCACCTTTACATGGAACGGAACCGGCGGCAAGCCAAAAAGCTTTTCAACAAAGATACCGATATTCTCACGTTTCACAACCATCAGGCTGTATTTTGCGCAAAGCGGCTTGAAAATGCACAGCATCAGCTTTGAAATTGCTGATTCCGACGTGGATGTTTCCGATTTGTCATAAAACAGCTTTATACTTTATTTTAAAACAGTCATCGCTCTTTTTTGTGATGACTGTTTTGCTTTTTATAAAATTATTGCACCAATTTGTTATTTGTAGTATAATTTGAGTGAGGAAACTTAAAACGGACTGCAAAAGGATATAAAAAGAACACACAGCAGTGTTATTATACATACATAAGTTAGAGGAGCTTCTTTATATAATGAACAAAATTCTGATAATTGAGGATGACGAGCACATCTGCAGGGTAATTGAGGCATACTTTACTGCCAAGGGTGCCGACATAAAGATAATTAATAACGGCAGCGATGCCTGTGAGTATATCAGCGAAGGGCTTGAAGGCTTTGACATTGTTCTTCTTGATATTATGCTTCCGGGAATCGACGGCTTTTCAATATGCCGCCTGATACGCAGAATCAGCGATATTCCGATTGTATTCATAACTGCAAGGGGACGCGAGGAGGATGTGCTCTACGGATATGACCTTGGGTGTGATGATTATATTGTGAAGCCGTTTTCACTTGCAATGCTTTATGCAAAATGTGAGGCACTCATAAAGCGCAGCGGCGGTCTTGTAATCAACACAATGCTCGAATGCGGAGCTATCAGGCTGGATACACGGATGCTCAGGTGTTTTACAGGCGGCATTGAAATTGACCTGCCGCCCAAAGAGTTTGCCATTCTCAGATATCTTATGGAGCATCAGAACTGGGTGGTTGACCGAAACACACTTTTAAACTGTGTGTGGGGATATGATTATTTCGGCAGCGACCGTGTGGTTGATAATCATATCAAAAAGCTGCGCCGCGCTTTGGGAAGCGCAGGTAGCCAGATTAAAACGGTTGTTTCACGAGGATATAAACTTACAAATACGGGGTGATTTTATGAAAAAAAGAAAAAAAGCAAACAAAAGGCAGAAACGCACAACCTTTGCAAGGCTTTTTGCAAAATCGGGCGCTATTGCGCTGGCAATTTCGCTTGTGTTTTCATATGCGGTGTTTGAGTTTGGAGTGGTTTATCTTGATTCGCTTGTAAAAAATGTAATCAGCGAATGCGGTGCAACATTGGCTTCAAAAATCAACAGTCTTGATAATGATAATACAATGAGTGCAAAGCAAAAAGAAATAAATATGGATGTTTCGTTTTCTTTTGCAATCTTTACATTGAATCTGTTTGAATTATGTGAAATAAATTCAGGCTATGACGAAGGCTGTAATGGTTCGGCGGCTTTGTTTGACAGCGACGGAAATGTTATTGCATCAAGCAAACAAAAGATAATGTCATACATCAAGTTTGCTGAGGATGACGAATATAACGGTTTCTATATCTGCGACAGAGATAAACTGAATTTTCCTGAAGTCGAACAGCTGTATTCTGTGTTTAATGAATTCTCTCAGAATACTGTTGGCAATGACGATTGGTACTATGAAATTCATATAGACAGCGCATATGTTGATAAGGAGAATTATCTTTTTATCCCGAAGAACGGTAAAATAGAGCTGTACTGTGTTGAATATGCAGGAAATAGCGAATTGCTGGAAACCGCAGAGATTCACGTTCAAATTGATGACAGCTCATTTGAAATTGTAGAATTTGTATCTGTGACTGACGAATTTCAATATCCACGTGTTTCAATGTACAACTTCTGGGGAACCGATGCTAAGTTTTTTGATGAGCAGTTTCCGAAGCTGGTGCCGAATGTAATGGAGTTTTACGAATCGCAATCAATCAGTTTTGGAAGCAGCGGATATGAATTTGCGGGAGTCAATTACTATCTTGAACAGCCCGTATATTATGGCGGCGAAGAATTAGTGCTCAGCATCGGTTTAGAGGTCGATTATACAACACCGAAAATCAGGACATTATACTTAGCGGTTATAATAACATTTTCTGCAATTTCGATGCTGATAGCTCTGCTGTGGAGCTGGCGTAAAAATGTTGCAAACAAAGCGAATTATGCATTTGAGGATTATCAGAAAAATCTGATTAACAACCTTGCCCATGACATCAAAACACCGCTGACGGCAATCGGCGGATATGCGGAAAACCTTATTCGTTTGCATCAAAGCGGTGACGATGAAAAGACTGAAGATTATCTGAATGCGATTATGGAAAACGTTGCCTACACCGATTCGATTGTCAACAAAACCTTAGAGCTTAATCGTATCAGCGAAATTACTAAAGTCAATAAAATGCAAATTGATGTGAATAAAGCCGTAAACGAATGTGTTTCAAAATATAAGCTTTTGCTTGAAGGAAAGGGGATTTCGCTGAATATCAGCGGAAATGCGGCGGTCAATGCTGACAGCGACACGTTCCTGACAGCTGTTGAAAACCTTGTTTCCAATGCTGTGAAATATACTCCGGACGGCGGCTTCATAAATATAGAGATAGACGACAAGCGCCTTAAGATGTTCAACGAGGTCGTTGAGGCGATTGATGTGAAGAACATAATGATGCCGTTTGTCAAGGGCGATAAAGCACGCAGCGGCAAGAAGGGAAGCGGTCTTGGGCTTTCGATTGCAAAAAGCGCCGCCGCTGCGAATGGATTCAAGCTTTTGGTTGACTGCAGCGAAAAAATCTTTACCGCTGAAATTGTTTTCTGATAAATAGAATACCACAGAGCCCGAATGCAAGCAGGCACACGGAAAATTTTCTCCGTGTGCCTGTTTCTTTAATGATCGGGCTTGAGCGCAGGGAATTGATTGAGCAGGACAATTTATTATTTGAGCACAATGTTAATCTGCATAAAACAAAGGACGCTTTGACAGCGTCCTTTGTTGTTAACTTATGTATCTAATTAGGATGGCTATTTTTCACCCCAAATTGACAGAACTGTTCCGTCTGATTTTATAATTAAATAATGTTCACCGCCGAACATTGGTACGGGAGATATATGGTATGTGTGGACATAATAGGCATCGTTTTCTTCGTCGTATTTTACATCACAGCCTATCCATTCAAAAATACTGCTATCTGAAATGTTAAAGCGTTCAGAAATTGCAGCCTTTCCTACCTTGGCTGCTGATTTATAGTCAGTTATATTACCATAAGTTTTTTCTATTTGGAAATTAACATTTTCAATTTCTTCGGAGTAATCACTAACAGAAAATTCACCTTTATCATAAGGTTTGGTTAAGATAAAGTAAAATGAGAAAAAAAGGACAAGCACAGCTATTATAATAACAAATAACGTCACTGATTTTTTCATTTGAATCCTCCTGACAAAAATTCTGTGTCGCTCTTTTGTCTGATTATATCATATAAAAGATAAAACTTCAAGATAATGTCTAAAAAAATAGTGCTTTACTGTTTTCTCTTTGCTATTACTACCATATTGCGAAATAGTATAGAATAAATATATGTCGCGAATATACGGTTTGAATTATCCCTAAGCAAAGGACGCTGCCAAAGCGTCCTTTTTGTGGTTACAAGTACAGCTTGAATTCGTCCTTGTTCTGACATTTTAAGTATTTTTGAAGAATCCACCTGTTTTTGAATTGCAGTGCCTTGTGCGGACAATTTGCGACGCAGCGCAGGCAACGGATGCATTCAGAGTTTGTTTTTCCGTTTTCAATTGCGTTCATCGGACAGTTCATTTTACATACATTGCACAAGCGGCAGGCATTTGTTCTGATTAACTTTACGCCGATACGGCTACGCCAAGCAGGGGAGATATCGGCAAGCAGGTTTTTTCGGGTTTTGGGTATGTATGCTTTTTGCGGCGCTTTTATTCGCTGCATAATCGGCATCAGCGCATTTGTGTCAAAATCCGAGCTGCCGTTTAAAAATGTATGACCTATCGGGACATAAGCTCCTGCAATGACCTGGCTTTGCACCATTTTTTTGGCTTCATAAAGAACATTTCCGTAAGATATTTTTCCGTAGGTTGCAATCAGTACAACATATTCCGAAGTCATTTTTTGTAAAAAGAGCTTTACCGGTTCGGGAATGTTCTGGCAGTAAACGGGAAAAACAACGATTGCTGTTTCTTTTGAAGACTGCGTTTTAGTTTCGGTGCTGATTTCGTTGATATTACAGCATAGCTGCTTGGCAAAAAAATTCGCAACGGCAAGGCTGTGGCCACTGCCCGAAAAGCAATAAACCGCCGTCATATTTCATCACCAAGAAAGTTACGCATAATTTCGCATTCGCAAGGTTCTTCAAGCGAAAAGCCGAGGAGATGCTCCATTTCGTAAAGGCTCTCTTCCTTTGTTCTTGCGCATTTTCTGCTTGCAAGCGAGAATTCAAGAGCGCTGAAAGGTATCATTTTGCTTTCACAATTGTAAAAGCGCAAAAACTGCGTGTAATCTTTACATTTTTCGATTTTACAGCTTGTATGCAGGGCTTTGTTCTCATCATCGGGCGCAACCCAGCCGCATTCGTTGACCAGGATATCTTTTACCTTATTCCAATCGTATTTGCCGCCGCATATTTTATCAAAATCGAAATTGATAAATGCGGGTACATTTCCGGAAAAGGACGAGTGGCGAATACTTCTTTTGAAGGGTTTAAGCAATTCGGGTACTTCGTGAATTGCCTCGACAACATTTGAAACCAGTTCGCTATGATAGCCGACCAGATTCTTGATAGGGTTGTCGCCGTATGCCAGCTGCTTCATTGTCATAAGCGTTTGAAACTGTCCTTGTTTCAGCGGCGGATGCAGAGTCAGAATTCTGCCGAGATTCATAAGAAATGTCAGAATGCGGCTGTCGGCAAATGAATATGCAAATTTCGGCGCCATATGATTATAGTAAAGTCCGAGCGCCTGCACAGGTTCATTCCCTGCCGCAAAATACGGCACCTTGTTTGCTACAAGCTCGGGATAAAACAGCAGGTATGCGAGAGAAGGACAGGCACAGGTGTTTCCGCTTAAGGAGTAGAGCTTTTTGTAGATTTTTCTCAAATCATTTTGGTTGACTGAACGTGTGATAAACTCGACATTGTTCAATATTCTCTTTGCATTTTCTATACTCTTTCTGGCAGAATCGGACATAAACGGTATTTCCCACGTCAGGGCCAACACGCGAAAACCTTTGACTTTGGAAAGATAATAGAGCATATAGGTAGAATCCTTGCCGCCCGTATAGAAAAGTGCAATATCAAACCTTGATTTTTTACTGCGTGGCAGATCATCTATCAATGGAACTACACTTTTAAAATTTTCAACCTTGTCCGCAGTCTGGCACATCGGGCACCTGCCTTCGCTGTCAAACTCAAGCCCGGGAATAATAAAATCATTTGCACAGCACGAAGTGCAAAAGTTAGCTTCGGAAAGGTTTTTAGGAATTGTATTCAATTCATCCCGACATACAATTTGCTTGCCGAGCAAAGCTTTTACAGTTGATAATTCTTTATCGTTGAGCTGTCGGGGTAATGTGGAGATAATATCTGCCTGCTTTTTTGAAAGAGCAATATCATTTTTGAACATATCGGGGGCGTTGCGCAACCCGTAATAGTGCAGTCTGTCGTTTTCAAGCTTCCACCTGTTTTGAATGTAATGCATTTCCTCACCTCACTTTGGATCTTTTAATGTTTTAACTTCCTTGAATTAGAAATACGGTATATATCAGTCACTTTTCTTTTCGAATCCCCAGCATTTGCCGTCAAGACAAATTTTTTCGCGGTGTGTGTTGGGAGTATCATCGTTTTCAAAATTTGCGCAGTTTACACAGACTGAATCAATAACTTTTTTAAGCCTTTTGTCATATTCATCCCGTGAAAGCACATATGCTTCAATTTCTTTAATCTTTCTGATTTTTCCGATATTTATTAATGCTTTTTCTGAATCTTCTCCAATAAAATACGGTTCAACACAGTTCTCGGTGCTTAAAACCTCAAGTTGCATAAATGAGTTGTAATTCTCTGAAAGATAGGTGCATAATTCCTCAAGCGAAGATATATTTTCGGGATAATAGCAGTAATTATAGTCGATATTAAGCAGCTTCACAAAACCGCCTCCTTGATTTTTTCTAAGTAAAATATATCACACAAAAAGCGTGATTGTCAATATAAAAAGCGTTATAACAAGTTGGCATTTCAACTTGGTTGAGTTATAATACAAAATCTGATAGCAGGGGAATGCGTAATTGGTTTTACATAGGCTTTACATATATTTTACAAAGATGTGCTTTCGATTTTTCTGTGAGAATGATATAATCCACATGGAATAAGCTGTTTGCTTTGCCCGATGATAGTTCGAAACATAAGGAAAGGTGTATATGGATATTCTATCTTTTTGGGAACAGATGACGGCAAATCCGTTGCTGTTTATTGCGGTCGTGTTAACACTGGGTGTGATTCTGGTCAATGGCTGGACAGATGCTCCGAATGCGATTGCCACCTGTGTTGTGACAAGGTGCATGCCGCCAAAGGCTGCCATTTTAATGGCGGCGGTATTTAACTTCCTCGGTGTATTTATTATGACAATGGTGAATGCAACCGTTGCGGAGACTATTACAAAAATGGTGGATTTCGGCACTGACCCGGATCTGGCAATCATTGCATTGAGTGCCGCCTTGTTTGCAATTGTTCTTTGGGCGACACTTGCCTGGGTGTTTGGTATTCCCACAAGCGAAAGTCATGCGTTGATTGCAGGTCTTACAGGCAGTGCCATTGCAATTCACAACAGTTTTGAAGGTGTTAATGGCAGTGAATGGGTCAAGGTTCTTTACGGCATCGTTATTTCCGTTGTACTTGGCTTTGGCCTTGGCTGGTGCGTTTGCAAGCTTGTTACCAAATTGTTTGCAAAGGCTAACAGACCAAAAACCGAACCGTTCTTCCGAGGTGCGCAGATTGCCGGTGCCGCTTCTATGGCGTTTATGCACGGCGCTCAGGATGGACAGAAATTTATGGGCGTTATTTTGCTGTGCGTTTATATGTCACAAGGACAGTCATTACCCTCTGATATCAGCATTCCGATCTGGTTGATGATAGTATGCTCGGTGGTTATGGCACTGGGTACAGCGATGGGCGGCAAGAAAATCATCAAATCTGTTGGTATGGATATGGTAAAGCTGGAAAAGTATCAAGGCTTTTCCGCCGATATTGCAGCAGCGCTTTCTCTGTTGTTCTGCTCAGTTTTCAGTCTTCCTGTTTCAACCACGCACGCAAAAACCACTTCAATCATGGGCGTGGGTGCAGTGAAAAGAGTATCTGCGATCAATTTTGGCGTAGTAAAAGAAATGGTTCTGACTTGGATTCTGACCTTTCCCGGTTGCGGCCTTGTCGGCTATCTGATGACGAAGCTGTTTATGTTTATATTTGCATAATGTAATTGTTCATAGAAAGGAATTGATAATTATGGCAAAAGGTGATAAGTTCTATTTTGAGAATTTTACGGCATGTGCAGTGCTTGCCAAGAAAGCGGCTGCATATCTGGTAGAATGTCTCGAGCATTATGATGCGGCTCAGCTTGAAGCAATGCTTGCTAAGATGCACGAATTTGAGCATAGTGCCGATATTAAGAAGCATGAGATGAACGAAGCGTTGGCAAAGGCATTTGTAACTCCCGTTGACCGCGAAGACCTGGATCTGCTTAGCCATCAGATGGATAATGTACTGGACCTTTTGGAAGAGGTATTGCAGAAGCTGTACATATTTGATGTGCAGGAGATTGAGCCCGCTGCAATTGAATATGCTCAGAACCTGGTAAAGGCATGCGAATTGCTTGGCGCTATTATGAGCGAGTTTGAAAACTTTAAGAAGTCCAAGAAGATCCATTCTTTGATCGTGGAGTGCAATGATGTTGAAGAAATATGTGATAAGCTTTATTTGTCTTCTGTCCGTCAGATGACCAAGCGCGACGGCGATGCATTTGATAAGATCTGCTGGTATAAGGTTTACGATTGCCTTGAGGCTTGTGCCGATGCCTGCGAACATGTCAGTGAATGTGTCGGTTCAATCGTTATGAAGAATACCTGATTCAGCATAATATGATAATCACGGCCTTGACTCTTACCTGAGTGTCAAGGCTGTTTTGTTATCTTGTTGAAATTCTTCGTGGCATTTTACACGCATTCAGCTATGTGCGAAGAAATCTTCGGCACCATTATGACGATTGCCACGAGCGAAATGGGCTTTGGCGGTGTGGGCGCAAGCTATATCACGCAAAGAAGAATTTTACATAAATGTTCTGAGATGATTGACATTTCAATAAAAAGGGTGTATACTTGTTTATTAAATTAGCGACGGCTAATCGTGGCTGTCGCTACATTAAGAGATAAGGGTTAGTTAATGCTAACTCATAGTATAGGAGGAGACAGTATGTCAATCGTAGAATTTAAGGATGTAACCCGTGTTTACACAAGCGGGGATCATGTGCTGAGAGCGCTTGATGGCGTAAACTTTACTTTAGATGAAGGGAAGTTTGTTGTTATTCTCGGACCTTCCGGTGCGGGAAAGAGTACACTGTTGAATATGCTGGGCGGTCTGGATAGTCCGACAAGCGGCACAAAGGTCATACTGTTTAATATTCGCATATATCTGCTTTCTTTATCTGTCTTATTCTGAAAAGAATAAGAGGGAACAAACTAAGCAGATTGCAGATGATAACACCTGCAAAAGCGAGAGGGTGAAAATATTCAAGGTAAAGACCGTCAGGATAAAGCACAATATTATTGAAAAGATACAGAAAAACAGCTGTTATAGCTGTACCTGCCGCAAGAGCCAAACCATCAGTCAACAAAAGTTCTGCAACAAGCTTTCTGAGTATTTTCGTCTTTGAAATACCGATTGCTCTGTATACGGCAAACTCAAAATTTCGCTTCTGATACATGCCGGAAAAGGCTGTATTAATTGTTATTGCGATAATTATTGAAACGAGAATTACTATAAAGCTATATATAAAGTAGAACGACTCAAACTGCATATCAATTACTTCTGTGGACATATATGCCGTAATTATGTTGTATTTTTCCTCTAAAGCCATAATCCTGCTTATAAGTTCAGCACCGCTTATATTTTTTCCGTAAAGATAAACGGAAACATCCGAGGGAGAATCAACTATCATATAAGCGGCATAGCCTTGTTGGCCGATGATACAATCCACAGTAAAACCGTTCTCATAGTTAACCTCTATCAGGTCGTTGCCGGTGTTTTTATCAATTTTATCTCCAAGCGAAAGCTCTAAATTATCCGCAAGCATTTGAGTAAGGATAAGACTTCCCGATTTCAGATTGGAACAGTCCATTTCAAGGCCGAACATTTCGCAATGCTTTTTAAAATCCTCAACCGATCCGAAGGTCATCTGATTGGAGCCGCAGCTGAACTCCATAACAGTATTCCATTGAAAATCACCACCCGTATTTGCGGCATAAATATAGTCAAGCGATTCATCTTTTTCAATTTCCGCAATAAATTCATCAAAATCGCTTTCAGTGTAATCTACTACGGAGTAATCGAAAACACGCACAACCTTTTCGTTTGTTTCCTTCAACAAATCAAAGGTAGCAACGGGAGCGGTTATATAAAGTCCGCCCACATAGATTACAGCGCTGAGCATAAGCATAAGCATAAGCAGTATGCAGCGCGGCTTATTCTGTTTTATGTAATAAAGAGGTGAGAATGGATTCATATCTCGTTTGCCTCCTTGATGGCGCTGATATCGCCGTCCCACATTTCTATAACACTGTCGGCATCCTTGAGAATTGAACGGTCGTGAGTAATTACAAGAACAAGATTTTCCTCAGAATATTTTTTAAGGATTTCCATAACAAGAAAAGCGTTGTCGTGATCAAGGGCCGCAGTAGGCTCGTCGGCAAAAAGCACCTTCGGACTGTTTATCATTGCTCTTGCAATTGCCGCACGCTGTCTTTGCCCGCCTGAAAGCTTTGAAGGCCTTTTTGTTATTTCGGTGTTTCCAAGTCCCAATGAGGAAAGAAGTTTTTTTGCATTTTCAACGGTCTGCGCTCCATTTTTTGCCGACGCAACAGTAACGTTATCAAGTGCCGACATATAAGGCACAAGGAAGTGACGCTGAAAAACAAAGCCGAATTCATCACGTCTTATAGTTTCACGCTCAGAATCACGCAGATTTGTTATTTCCCTGCCGTTGTATAGAATGCTTCCGCTTGTAGGCTTTTTCAGTGTGGAAAGACAGTACATAAGGGTTGATTTGCCGGAACCCGAAGGACCGATAATACCGACAAGGCCCTTATCGGGCAGAGTAAGGTCAAAGCCTCTTAACGCATAAACCTTTTCTGCCTTATCCATATCATAAATCATAGTAATATTCTTTATATCAAACATAGTTTATACCTCACAAAAAATCAATAAAGGTCATCACCCAAAGCATCTATTGTCTTTATCCTGTAAAGGGCATATCTCACGGGAAGCTGTAATATAGCAAAGAAAACAAGAAAGTCCAGAAGCACATCCTTTATAGCTTCTATGTTTAAATACTGACAATTAAGACCGTGAGGAGTCAGATATAGAACGTCAATCAGCACAACCGACAACGCTGTAACAGCAACTCCTATAACAATCGAAAGAGCAAATGTAAACGCAAGCTCTCGCATAATCGAAAAGTATACAGCCTTTCTTGAATAGCCTATTGATGCATACAAACACCATTCGCTGTGTCTGTCACGAAGAAAGGTTATGTAAATTACGGTTAAAGCGATACACATAAGAATAACAATTCCCACGTAGACAATCTGTGTTGAGCCTTCAATTGCGTCAACCATATTTTTCTGAAAGTCCTCAGTCTGACTTTCATAGTCTGTCCAGTAGGTATATTCAGAATCAATAGTAATGCCTATTTTATCCAATTCATCCTTAAGATTCTTAATATCATGTGAGAATATAAACAAGCGTTTTTCCGAATTATCATCAGGATGAGGAGTGCCGCAGATAAGGTTAAGGTCACTTTCCACAACGCCCACTATGGTATAAAGAGTGTAGTACTCAACAGGGTCGCCAATATTGTAGCCGTTATTTTTCATTGTAACGCTGTCAAGCACAACCTCACCTTCACCTTGCGGAAGCCTTCCGTCTACAAGCTTTGCGTCGTAAAAGCTAAGATACGTCTCAACATCCTTGCTATCCATCAGAGCGCCCTCAAAAAACCAGCTGGCAAAAAGTGCACGAAGTTCTGCGTCGATACATTGTGCGGCAAAAACCTTTTCCGCCTTATCGCATTTGTTTTCAATTTCCTGCCCCAACTTCTCAAGCTCTGCGTTATACAAACCCATTGCCTCTTCAAAAGATTCATATTCAGTGTCATCTTCCACCAGCTTATTCATATCGGTGAAGTAAACATACTGCATAACCCTTGTTACATCATAACACAAAGGCTTTACCGTTTCGGTTGATACTCCCAGCAAAAAGGAAGTAAGGTAATTAAGCACAGCACAAAGTGTTAGACTGACAATAAGTGTTGCAACACGTTTTTTGTTATTTTTCAGATATGTCCTTGCATAAAGCTTTTGTGACATTTTCAATACTCTCCTGTCAGATTTTTCCGCAACAGTATTTTACCACATTTTTGCAGAATAAAAAAGTGACCGCAGTCACTTTTTTTGATATACCGCAGTCACATATTATGAATTTATTGCTACAATAAGCTTTGCCCTGTCGTGAATACCTGTTTTATCATAAATTGTGCTTATATAGTTTTTCACAGTACCTTCCGAAATATAAAGCTCCTGTGAAATTTGTTTGTTTGAAAAACCTCTTGCAAGAAGCGTAGCTATTTCCTTTTCTCTTGCAGTCATTTCCTTAAGGATATCAGGCTCGCTTTTCTGACCTGACATGAGAGCGGCAAGTCTTTGCATAACCTTAGAATCGATAACGTTTCGTCCATTTATAATCTGCAAAATCGCACCGAGAATAGCATCCTTGCCGCTGTCTTTAAGCAGATAGCCATCCGCACCGCCTGCAATGGCTTTAGTTATTGTTGCATCATCGTAAAAGGTTGTAAGCACAAGTATTTTTATATGGGGATAGTTCTTTTTTAGATGACTGATAAGCTCAATTCCGCCCATACCCTGCATATTTATATCAACAAGAGCGATATCGCACCCGACCTTTTCCAGCACAGAAAGTGCCTCGTTGCCATCCTTTGCCGAACCAACAACCTCCATATCGCTTATTGTTAGTATAATTTCAAGGCTTTCAAGCAAAAGCGGCTCGTCATCAACAAGTAAAACTTTAAGCTTTTTCATCAACTTTCCTCCTCGATTATAGGCAAAGTAACAACGCTTTTAAATCCCGCAGAATTTGAAAATTCTGCCTTTCCGCCATTTTTCTCACAATATGAAATAATTTTTTTCAGTCCGAAGCCGTTTTTTATTTTTAAACGGCTGTTTTCGCTGCAAAAATCACTTTCTCCGTTATCTGTAACAGTAAGCTGAAGATGCTTGCTGTCAGAAGCAAGAGATAATATAAACATATCAGCTTTTCCGTGTTTTACACCGTTTGAAAGAACCTCACTTGTGGCAGAACAGAAAAATTCTGCATGAACTGACGGAATAAGTCTTTCTAAAGAACATTTTGAAAAGTTTATCCTTATATTTGTTTTTGTATCCATAGCAAAGCTTTTGCATATAGCTTCAACGCTATCACAAATGTCGCTTATGGGAATGGGTTTATCCTCGCTGTCAAGCACACGCACTGCCCGCCTGATTGAAGCAAGACTGTCCCTCATTCGCTCGTTGGCAGTACATACCTTTTTCCTTGCCTTATCGGGAGAAGTATCAAAAAGCATATCCGCCGCATCAAGAGTCATTATTGCCGCTGTTATTGAATGTCCTACACTATTGTGTATACTTCGGCTGATATTTTCCCGTTCCTCAAGTCTTGCGTTTCTGTCGGAAAGATAGTTTTTAATTCTCAGCTCGTCATTGAGTTTTTTCTCACTAAGCTCGCCCAAAGCACAAATGCTTATCGAGCGCTTCAGCTTATCTTTTGTATCAAAGTGTTTCACAAAACATTTCTCTGCCGCGCAGATTAAAGCCGATATGCCTGTAATAATCATTGCATACATAAGCGTTGTGTAAAATACAGAACCTTTTATCAAAGAAATCATACACAACCAAACGGCAGGCATAAAAATTCTCAGAGAGCTATACTTTTCCCTTCTTACCTGACAAAGAAGAATGAAACAGAAGGAATTGCCGGAGAGAGCTGCCATTGCAGCTGCCGACACAAGATGTAAAAGCATCTCAGAAAGGCTGAAAGTATCATTGATACTCCGCAAGGTAAGAAGCATAATAAGCAGAAAGAACATAACGGTTATTGCACTATCATAATCAGAACTTATCAAAGCAACGATAAACAATATAATCAGCATTGTCACTCCAACAATATACTCTATGACCTTCTCCATGTTATACTCCTTTCCTGAAAAGTCATACATATAAATAATATCACAAATAAACCGATAATGGAAGTATAAAAAACATCATTTTTCTGTATTTTTACTCCCGATAAAAGAATCCCTTGTAAAATATATTGCACTATCTATTTTTCTCAATATGTGTTCTTTCGGCATTAATGTCTCTATACTTACAAATTCAAGCTGGCTTCTTTCTATTTTTTCCTTTGTAGCATTTTTTATCACTCTATTTCATAATGTCGCATTTATGTGAAAAAGCCCAGCAAAATCGTGTTTGTGATAGGGAACATCCACTCCAAACCGATTGAGCAAACGAAAGCCATGCAGTTACATTGACTGCATGGCTTTTCGTTTACGCATATATCAAAATAGCAACACAGTTATTCATACAAATTATGTAAGCTATGTTCAACGGGCTTGTCAAGGAACTTATAATAGATGTGAATGTCCCTCTCCGCCTTGCGGTCAGAGGGATGTTTGTCTATTGTGACATATTCAATAAGCTCCAGACACATCTCACGGGTGAGCTTCTGAACATCAGCATACTTCTTGACACGCTCAATGAATTTGTCTACATCTTCGGCATTCTGCTTTTCAGTATCGAGCCTTGCTGTCAGCTTTGCCTGTTCCTCCTGCAATGCTTTCAGCTCAGTTTCATACTTGCCGAGCAGGACACCGCAGGAACACGGCGGCGATATTGCCGAATACCACGAAACCTGTAAACAGGTTTTGGAGCTTTACCCGTCAGGCACGATACCGAAAGTTGAAAATCTTGAAAAGCATATTAAGTCACTTCAAGAAAAGCGGTCACAGAAGGATGCGGAATACCGTCAGGCGGATAAAAAGTCCCGTGAATTGTCCGAAGCTACGAGGACAATAGAGGAATACCTCCGCCATGAGCAGAACCGAGGTCAGCAGAAGAAACGTAAACGGAATGACCTTGAATGATGATAGGCACTCTGGCGAATGGAAACGCCCCTCAGAGTCGTCTGTGACGGTAATGGGGAAACTTATTCGCTTAAAAGAAAGAGGCACAGGGAACGCTTAATGTTCTCTATGCCGTATCACTACTGTTTTAATATTCTGACAACGACCTGCCGCATCGCCCCGTCGTCAGTGCAGGAGATTCCGCAAGTATTCTATTTTACGAGATCACTTCACATTTTTTTACGGGTTGACAAGAGCATAAGACCATAAGCGCACGGCGGGGCTTTTACCCCGCCGCGTGCCGATATTTACTGGCAGCATTCGCATCTCTTAAAATTCTTCATTCCACCCATTCATAGATCCACAGTGTATTTCCTGCGCTGGAAGAGAAAATGATCGCCATTTCGTCGCCGCTTTGGTACCCATTCCCGAAGACATGGTGAACGGTCGCCTCCGGACACGGGGTATTACCTATGGTATCCAGGTAAACCCTGTATTTTGCTCCCTCCTCGGTGGCCGCAAAATATATCGGGTCATTATACATGATGCCATTACGCTCATCGTTTGGCTCGCCGCAACCAACATCTCCATACATTGACCACAGCAGATAATATCCTTCGCAGCTCAGTTCTACCGACAAATGCATGATGACATCTTCATCCGGCCGGATGATCTGCGGCGGTGCTGAACAGGATACGGACATCGTCGCACTTCCGGCATCGTGATAATCGGTCTCGGGTATACTGACTCTCGTTGTATGGCTGAGTTCAGAAGCCGAGTAGTAGAAGGATGCATAACCATCTGTCCCGATCTCGTCCTCACGTGGAGTAACATTTGTCTCCTTAAGCTGCCAATAACCGTTTTCTTCTTTCGGCTTATCATCTTCCGGCTTATCATCTTCCGTCGGATCTTCACCGGAGCTTTCCTCCACCCATTCGTAGATCCAAAGAGTATTTGAATAGCCGTCTGAGAAGAGAATTGCCATCTCGGATCCCGCACGGGTGCCCTTATCAAAAACATGAACTACGGTCGTTTCGGGGCTAGGATCATTTCCGAAGGGATCCAGATAAACATATTCTTTCCCGCCTTCCTCCAAGGCAGCAAATCTGGTCCCGTTATTGTACATGATGGCGTTCCTTTCATCATTCGGTGCTCCATACCGAACAGATCCACTTGCCGGCCATAGCATATAATCTCCGCTGTAGCTTCCATCGACCGACAGGTGCATCACCACATCTTCCGAAGGCCGGATGATCTGCGGGGGAGCGGAACAGTTCACGGTTAACGTTGCGCTTCCGGCTCCGTGATAATCGGTCTCGGGCAGACTGACTCTCGTTGTAAGGCTGAGTTCAGAAGCCGAGTAGTAGTAGGATGCATAACCATCTGTCCCGATCTCGTCCTCACCTGGAGTAACATTTGTCTCCTTAAGCTGCCAGTACCCTTCCTTTGGTTCATCTGTTCCGGATTCCTGATTTTCAGACTCTGCATTATTGTCATCTTCTGTTTGCTGCGAGTTATCTTCCGGCTGATTCTCGTCCTCTTCTATGACGGTGGGACTGCCCAGTTCGATCTCGGTGGAGCGGTTGCCTGTCATTTGCGGGGTGAAATTCTTGGTGAAGATGGGAGCTGCACCGTTTGCGAAGTCCTCCTCACTGGCGTAGACCAACACTTGATTGGGCATCCCCATGTTCAGATAGCCGTACATAGTGCAGTCAAAGTCCGTGGACCAGCCGTCGTCGTATTCCTCACTATCGGGAATGCTCTGATGCCAGCCCGGAACGGGTACGCCGTCGGAGCCGAACGCCACGGTACAACCCTTGTACTTCGCCACGTCAGTTGATTCTAAATTGACTGTCTCGGTGATCTGGAAATGGAGCGTGCGGTTATAGGGTTCCGCTATCTTTGCCAGCTCTTTCAGCGTGTTTATCTGTAGCTGTTCCAGTAAGAAGCGCTGAATCTTCTCCATGGACTTGGTTTCAATCAGTTGCCACACCTTGGCCTTCTGCTGCTCGGTCAAGGATGCTTTCAGCTCATCGGAGGCATTGAAGAAGACGTTTTTATATCCGGCGGCATCTGCGGCAAAGAGGATATCTTCGTTGGTCTCATCGTAAACCTCGTTCCAGAATTTCCCGCAGTAGTCGTCTACCGCTGTCTTGACCACAGCCATAGCCGCGTCGGGGTTGCCGTCGGTTTCCCAGTAAGCATCGTAAAAAACCTGGAACCAGTGGTCGCTGTCAAAGAACTCTATCTCGTTGTAATACGCCTCAAAAACAGCTTTGACATTCTCCGCCTGTTCCGCCTTTGCAGCATCGACAAAGTAATCAAGCTCCATACCGAACAGAGCCACACCAAAGAATGTCAGGGTAAAGCCAATGTGGGAATATCCCGTCACCATGGAATAGATCGTTCCGCTACTGTTTATGAGGTTCTTATATAGATTGATTCCGGCGGTATCGATCTGTTTCAGATCCATATCCCGCATGTCATAGGCCACCTGTGCCGTCATAGTCAGAATCGGGATAAGGTTCATGGCGTTGCCCAGGTCTGACGCATGGTCGCTCAAGAAGTTTATCACCCGGCTCTGGCTGGACATTGGCAGCCCTTCCATGCCAATATTGATGAGCGGATCGCAGAACCCCCAAAGGGTATTTGCTTTGGTGAAGCCTTCATATGCGGCCTTTAAATCCATGTTCGGGTCAAGCTTCGGCACTTCTACTGCGTAATTCTCCGGATCATCGATATAGCGGGTGACTTCGTCAGAATACTCGGCAGGATTTGTACGCTGTAAAATATACCAGTAATTGGATCGCACCTCAACCGTCTGGTAATAGGGATTCTCCTCGTCGGTTATCACATAGAAAAGCGAGGGGTTGACGCCGACAGGTCGGTAACTCACCCGCGCGGGAGAAAAGCTGCCGAAATACGCCGTCACCGTCCCGGCCTGCTTGTCCACATAGGAGATCAGCGGCATCCACGAACCATCGACATAGTGCTCCACCACTACATCCGTATCTGCAGATACGGTGCAGGGAAACGTGACCTCTACAGGGACATAAAAGTCCTCAGATCCGTCCATGCTCAATTCGTATAACTCATAGCGGGAGCCGTCTCTGTCAGTTCCGTCTTCCAAAACAGACACGCTGACATTCCGTGGTCCGTCTTTCAACATGAGTTCATCTACATCCACAGTCACTCCGCACAGGGTGACGGCGGGGGCATCCAGATTGACGCTTGCCGATTCAGAGGACATAACCTGCCCGGGTGCGGCAGATGAATTTCCCTGATCATTCTTCCCTTTTAGACTCTTCAGGAAGAAGCCCGGTTTTACAAATCCGGTCACAACGATGCAAAGTACCAGTATCACCGCGACCAATTTGGCAAAGCCGCCTTTGCCTTTTTGCTTTTTTACAGGCGCTGCCTTCTGCTGTGTTCTCGCCGCATTCCGCTGGGCGAACTCCTCCGGTATTTTCACCTGAGGTTTCGGGGTGTATGGCTTCGGCTGCTGTTGCGGCTGCTGAGATGGTTGTTGCTGTGTTGGTTGAGCCGATTGCGCAACGGGCGTGCCGCACGAGGGGCAGAACTTTGTTCCCTCAGTCAGCGCTGAACCGCAGTTCTGACAGAATTTTTCCATTTTTAATTCCTCCTTTATCAGTTTATAGTCGTTATTGTTTGA
Source organism: Oscillospiraceae bacterium (assembly GCA_017435565.1). Lineage (GTDB taxonomy): Bacteria > Bacillota > Clostridia > Oscillospirales > Ruminococcaceae > RGIG3077. The sequence continues at coordinate 40,010 of JAFSEU010000003.1, forward strand.
TATTCGGGCAATGGGAGACAATGTAATCCTTAACGAACGCAAAATCCTCCTTTGCCGCATAAACCTGATTATGTTCGAGGCGTTCGTTCACCTTGATCAGATGGCGGCGGGGATAGGCTTTGACCTTTCGGACTTTTGCAAACTCGGTGTACATCTCCGTGCGCTGGGCATTCAAGCCGACGCCGACCGTGCCGATCCTGCCGGACGCCGCACCTGCGATCATCGTTGCCGCCCCAAGTTTTTTCGCATTTTTCGTCTGTGAGGCGATTTGTTTATGAGTTACGCCTTTTTCGTCCATCTCAAACTCGACGATATAGCTTCCGCCCATGATGGCGGCATAGAGAAGATAGCCGAGCGCCGAGAGCACCGTCATACCGATGAGGATATACCCGAACACCTTCGCAACGTTCAAAAATCCGACCCACCAAAAACGACTGTTGCCGGATTGAATCAGCACCATAAATGCAAATATTCCGAGAATGATGAAGAAAAATATCTTCCAGATCAGCATAAATATCGTAGGATTTTTGAACAGATTCATTTCATATACCCAGCGATATTTTCCGTCTTCGCCGAGCATGATGTTCTCACTGCTTTTTTCGTCATACGCCATCATTTGCTTTGTCACAGCCTTACTCCCTTATTCTTCGATTTTATCAAATGATATCATGCTGCCATCCGGCAGGTAAAAGGCAAGTGTTTTGCCGTTCGTGGTGCCGACAGCGTTTTGGAATGTATAATCAATACCATTGACCGTGATGCGGAGCGTTTCCGCATGGTCATATTGCCATTCTTCGTTACGGAACAGAAATACGTATGTTCCCTCGCTCCTTCCTGTGGGCAGACCTGATTTTTCTGCGAATTCCTCGGAAATGTCCAGGCGTATCTCATGATCCGTAAGAAAAGTCAACCTGCTGTACTCGGCCAGGTATTCTCCGTAAATCGAAAATGTATCGAGCGTTCCATCATCGGGCGGAAGATCATTGCCACCGCAGGCAGAAAACACCGCCATTGTGCCAAAGCAGACCATCAGCACGAATATGGTGAAAATACCTCGTTTCATGATTGCATCCTCATTTCAGCAAGAGCAGACCGTCTTTTTTCACCGGGCGGTTATGCGTCGGGCAGCCGACAGAGTGCTCTCCTCAAGAGTTTTTTACATTATTCCGATTACATTATACTACAACAACAGATACCATTTCAAGAGTTGACAGCGAGTTGTCATTGACAAATTTTCGGTCAACTCATTGATTTTAAGCCTGATTTGTGCTAAAATGATTATGAGATCATATTGGAGGACAGGCCTATGTTTAGCGAGAGACTAAATAAAATACTAACTTTGCTCGGTGTCACTTCGGGAGATTTTGCGAACTTTGCCGGATGCGACAAATCCTATATCAGTCGCTTGGCAAGCGGCGCAAGGGTGCCAAAAAACGGCGGTGCGGGCGCATGGCGGCTCGTAAACGGAATATACCTCTTCGCCGACGAAAAAGGCAAAACCGACGAGCTTTGCGAACTGATCTCCTGCAGGGATAAAAGCTCTGCCAACGGGATCAAGGCGCAGATCATGGTCTGGCTCTACGATGGAGAAAAAGCCGTCGGCAAGCGAGCTGAACAGCCCAAGGAGAAGGTGTCCTACCGCGCGTTCGGTGAAAAGTTGAACGCCGTGATGGAGCTTGCGGAGATCTCCAATATACGCCTGGGAAAACTGGTCAATATCGACACCTCCTACATCAGCCGATTCCGCAACGGTCTGCGCTCTCCGAAATCCAATCCCCGCATGATGGACGCCCTATGCAACGTTCTGCTGCACAGGCTCGGTGAACAGAACAAAATAAAACAGCTTGCTGTTCTTATGAAAGTCGACCCCGACGCCATGACGGATAAAGAAGAAGCGTTTGCCCTCTTCCACGATTGGCTGTATCACGCCGAAAAGGCCGACAGCAGTTCCGTGATCGAGAAGCTGCTTGAAAACATCGACACTTTTTCTATAGACGCAAAAACACCGCTGCCTTCTTTTGAGGAGGTCGCAGTTGAACGAACGGTCAAATGTGAAGACACTGTATATTTCGGCTCGACCGGCTTGCAAAACGCGGTGATACGGTTTCTCGGGAGCGTGATTTCGGACGGAGGCAAAGAACTGTATTTATATTCCGACCAGAATGTGAGCTGGTTGACCGATCCTGTGTTTCGTCTGAAATGGGCGGCGCTGATGCTTGGGTGTGTACAAAAGGGGATCAGGATCCATATCATTCATTACGTTGATCGTGACGTTTCCGAAATGATCGAGGCGATCATCAGCTGGCTGCCGCTCTATATGTCCGGAATGATCCGTTCTTATTACTGCAAAAAACAGAAGAACTCCCGGTTTTCCAACACGTTCTTTTTGTGTCCCGGCGTGGCATGTATCAAGGGAAGTAACGTGATTGGAACGGAAGACCAGAGCGGCGAATACCGTTACGATACCGATCCGAAAATATTAGAGATACACCAAGCGGCGTTTAACGGCCTGCTTGCCGATGCAAAGCAGCTTGTGAGAATATACGGTAATCTCGAAAGCGAAGGGCTCATTCACACGGGCAATTCTGGAATGACGGTGCTCGGAACCACACTGCCGCTTGCCACTATGCCGAAAGAAACGCTTGTTTCGATTCTTGTACGCTGCGGCGCTGACGAAACCGTGAAGAACAGGGCGCTTTCCGTTTGGGAAAGCAGAAAGAAGCTGCTCTCCGATACTCTGCACAATTCATTCGTTCACGAGTGCATTCCTCTGGCGGACGAAGAAAGCCTGTTCGGAAACAGAGTATTTGCGGATATTCCCGGTCTCACTGTCACGTACACGCCGAATGAATATGCGGAACATATAAGGAACATCATGGTGTTGTCGGATGAAAATCCACAATATCGTTTTTACGCTTTGCCGGACGCACCCTTTGCCAATACGCAGATCGTCATTTCCAACGATCTCGTGACGGTAAGCCGACTGAACGCTCCACAAGTCACGTTTTTGATCTCTCATCCTGCCATGTACGAAGCCTTCGTCGCTTATGCCGACCGCATCACAGTAAGGCATAAGCTGGATAAGCTCTCGACCAAGAGACTGCTAGAACGGTATTTGTGATAAGACCGTATGATTACAATATAAAATAGTGCAAAATGAGATTTCCGATGAAAAGCCTAAGCGGTATTCAATGAAAAAGCACAACAGCGACGTGAGCTGATCCCGCCGCTGTTCGTTTATATCCGTCACCGCAGTAGAAGTCGATGAGCTATTCAGGGCTGGTTATGAGTACTGTCGGGATCATTAAAGAGTTCATGACTAATGCTGTATAATAAAACTTGCCACATTTAATAAAGCCAAAGTATAATAAAAAACAAAGGAGTGTGTCATACATGAATACAGACAGAAAATACGATGAAGAATAAAAAAGGCAAGCCATAAAATCGGCTAAAGAGGTGGGAACTAAGACGGCTGTAGAAGAACTGGGGATCCCTTGCGAGGGCACAGTCCGCAAGGTCATGGCTCAAATAGGGCTTATCCATAAACCACGGAGAAAGCCGAACGGTATAACCAAAGCTGACCGTGAAGCACACAAGTCGGACGATCTTCTGAAACGTGATTTCAGTGCAGTTATATGAAAAAAGTAGGAGCACATTATAAAATAGCGTACTTCTACTTTGTGTTTAATCGGAATGGTACTTGCCTTCGGTTATTGTTACTATTATGATAACTGCCTTTTAGGATGCCTCACGGATACAACCTATGGTCGCAGGTTCGAATCCTGTCACAAGCTCCAAAGAAAAACCTCGGAAATACGTTGTTTCCGAGGTTTCTTTTTATGTATAAAGCTACTCCCCTCAGTTTGTAGATAAAGCGACATCGTAAGTTTTATTATTCTCAGAAAGTTCTTTTCCGAATTCACTTGAAAAACCCCGTAATATCCTGTATAATAAAAATATAACATTCCATCGTCTTACACGCAAAAGGAGCCGGCATATGGTTTTGGAAATGTATCTTCCCCTGCTTGCTTCCAAAGAGGAAGAAAGCAGGTTTGAACAAATATATTATGAGAACAGGAACCTCCTATACTACTGTGCTTACAGCATTCTGGGTGATGTGCAGTTGTCCGAAGACGCTGTCAGCGAGGCATTTCTTGCACTGATCAAAAACATGAACAAGATTGCCGGCAATGACACCGAACGGACACGCAGCTATCTGGTGATCATTGTACGCAATGCCGCACGCAAAATCAGCCGCAGCAGAAAGCACGAAGTCATCACTGCACCACAGGAACTGCCAGATCTGACAAGTATTCAGATGGATATTCATGCAAGAGAAGCAAAGGCAGACCTGTTCCGCCTGGTGCAGTCGCTGGATGAAAAATACGCCGACGTGCTGGTGCTGAAATATTACTATCAGCTGAGGGACAGAGAAATTGCCCGATCGCTGGGGGTATCTTTGACTGCGGTGAAAAGCCGCCTTGCAAGAGGAAAGCGTCTGATGGCAGAGAAAATCAAGGAGGAGATGCCATGACAAACAGAGAATTTGAACAGTTCCTGCGTGAATCCATTGAAGAGCATGGCGACTCTTATGTGGACGTGCCGCAGTATACAGTGTCACACCGCTTCTCCAAAGGATTTGAACGAAAAATAAAGCGCATGAGCAGACAGTCAGCACTTACGCTTCCCGATCTGCACGGAATGCCCCTGCGGAAACGCATTGCATTTATGACAATGATCATCATTCTGCTTTCCATGATGACAATGACTGTGGCTGCCTATGTAGGTGGATTCACATGGGAACATCTGGAAACAGAAACCATTGTGAATGCTGCATATGATGAGAACGCACAAACAGAAATCCACACCTACTATGCACCTTCCTATATTCCCGAACCTCTGGTGCAAACCAATACGGATGTATATGCAAATGAGGACAGTATCTATCATCTGGAGTATCATTTTGGGGAATTGATGGATGACAACTATTTATTTCTGTACTATCGGCAGTATATTAAATCGGAGTTTCAGGTCTGCTGGAATGTATCGGAACAAAACGATGTGATCCCCGTACAGGTCAACGGCTGCGATGGCTTTCTGGTAGTGCTGTGTCAGGAGTATTGCCGCTGGCTGTGCTGGGATGATGGGGAATATATTTTCTGGATCCGCACGAACATTGATCAGGATGCACTAATGAAAGTAGCGGAATCTGTACAAAAAGTAGAATTTGATTGAGCCTTGCATCCTTTTGCTTTTGAAATGGATTACTTTTAAAAGAGATTTTCGGAGTCTGTCAAACAGACTCCTTCTTTTTTGGAGGAATCACATGAAAAGAGTATATGGCTGCATTGCTGCAGCATTTGCACTTCTTCTGACAGGATGCAGCGGGCAAACATCTGCTGCGAATGACTGGCGGATCATATCCATGTATCAGCTTGCAGAGCCGCAAAAAAACGGCGCATTCATCATGAACGACAGCAGACTGGATTTTCTGGATGTACAGGCAAACACAAGCATTCCCCTTTGCGATGAGCCGTCCTGTACTCATAGTTCGGAAAGCGACTGCACCGCCTATGGTAAATCCAATCATCCCTTTTTCTATAGCGACAAGCTGTGCTGGTTTACGATGACGGAATATTATGAAACAGACAGCGGCTATCAGGCGGATGTACAACTGTGGCAGAGTGATGCGAACGGCAGCAATGCCGAAATGCTGCTTGTGGAAAAGGGTGCATCCTGCATGGGTGCAGAGCGTTTTGTACTGGATGGAGATGTGCTCTATTACTTCGTTACACGCCAGACCTATGATATGGAATTTCAGGAAAATGAACCAAGCATCTCGTTCCATGCATACAACTTCAAAACAGAAGAAACTGTGCAGTATGGTGAAGTGGTCAAGGGGTACAGCTGCGGCATGTGGACGCTGGGCATCTGGGAGAAGAATCTGTATGCTACTGCATCGGCGGCAGAAGTCAATCTGCCCTATCTTGATCGGTTACTTGCCTATGCGGAAGAAAACAATCTGACGCAGGATGAGGCGATGACACTGTTTATGCAGGAGGATCGCTATATAGAAAAGCATCTGACACTGAACCTTTCCACAGGAGAATGGACAGAAGTGCAGGATGTGCCGATGCTGTTATCTGCACGTTTTTGGTATAATCAGGACGAAAATGGGTTTTATGCAGAAGATCACAACGGCAAACGTTTTTCCATCTATGATAATGATGTGATCTCCACAGAAATGTATGGGGACTACTGCTGGCTGCACACCAATGAGGGGATGAAGCTCTGGAGTGAGGAGACACAGACGCTATACGCACTTTCTCTTTCGGAAAATCAATATCTTTGCGATATTTGCGGTGAGTATGCTGTGATTCAGACGAGCGGTAATGGCACATCCATGTACCACTCTGTACCTGTGGAGGAGATTCTGTCATGAAGCTGACCTTTGCACATCTGACAAAACAATATGGCAGCTTCACCGCATTGGAGGATTTTTCCTACACCTTCACACCCGGCGTATACGGATTGCTTGGCCCAAACGGTGCAGGAAAATCCACACTGATGAACATTCTCACCGGCAATCTGCAAGCAACTGCGGGACGCATTCTGCTGGATGGTACACCCGTGCAGGAACTGGGTGCGGCATTTCGGAAACGGATCGGTTTTATGCCCCAACAGCAGGGGCTTTATCCTGAATTTACGCTGGAACACTTTCTCTGGTATATGGCATCTCTCAAGGGACTCAGCAAGAAACAAGCGAAAGAGGAAATCCCACATCTCATACAGCTTGTCAATCTGAATGGACAGAAACATAAACGGCTTGGTGGGTTTTCGGGCGGTATGAAACAGCGTGCGCTGATCGCACAAGCCATGCTCGGAAAGCCCGACATTCTGATCCTGGATGAACCCACTGCCGGTCTTGACCCCAAAGAACGTATCCGCATCCGCAATCTGATCGCAGAGGCGGCATTTGACCGCATTGTTCTGATTGCCACTCATGTGGTGACGGATGTGGCATACATCGCAAAGGAGATCCTGCTTCTGAAGCAAGGCACGATTCTTGACAGCGGTACACCACCCATCCTATGTAAAAAGCTGGAGGGAAAAGTGTTTCTGGTAAACTGTGCAGAAGAAGATCTTTCTGCACTTGCAGAGCAAGGGAAGATCTGCAATATCACCAGAGAAGAAAATGGTATCTCCGTGCGGATACTCTGTGATGCACCACCGCCGAATGCTGTCACCTGCAAGCCCGATTTGGAGGATGTGTACCTCCGAAATTTTGAATAGGAGCAGCATATGATAGGAAACGAATTACGGAAACTGTTCTGTACACGTTCTGTTCTGCTGTCCGTCATAGGCCTTTTGATTGCAAATGTAGTGTTGCTGTGTCTGCAGATCGGACGAGATCCGATTCCGGCAGAAGACTACAAAGCGATCTATGCACAACTGCAAGGTAAATCCAACGATCAGGCACAGGCAGAGGTATTGCAGCAATACGAAAAACTGCGGGAACAGTGGAAGCTTGCAGAGGGTGCGTGCTGGGATGAGATGGAGTTGTATGCTGTGATTCTGGATGAGATCACGGCGATCACTTCATATGATGACTATCTGACAGGCATTGACGAAGCAGCAGCACGGATGCAGCAAAGCAGCTTGTTCGGCAAACCCGATTCCTTCAGCTACCGCAATATCCGGAAAACGCCTTCGGATTTTGCACATCTCAAGGGCATAGAACTCAACCTCTCCCCATCCAAAGGAATCGAACTTGCCACTGATTTTCCTGTAACCGACGGCATTGCCGCCTGCATACTGCTGCTCACGATATTGACACTGGTCATGCGGGAAAAGGAACAGAATCAGCTTTTACTGTATCACACCACATTCCACGGACGTGGACGGCTGGGACTTGCAAAGCTGTGTGCGTGTTTCACCATTGGAATTGCTGCGGCAGTGCTGTTGTATGGCTGTAATCTTCTGATCTGCGGCAGTATCTATGGACTTGGTGATCTGAGCCGACCGATCCAGTCCGTTCACGCAATGAACGGCAGCTGCTTTCAGCTGACAGTGGGGGCATATCTCGGATTGTTTTTGCTTGCAAAATCAGCGGCGTATTGTCTGCTTGCAGCGGTCATGTATCTGACGGCGGTATTTGCAAAATCCGCACCCCAATGTTTCGGAACGCTTACGATCGTTGGCGGAATTTCGGCGGCACTGTGGATGATAATCCCGAGTGAAAGCATATTCTGTCTGCTCAAATATGTGAATCTGCTGGCGTTTCTGGATACGCAAACGCTGTTTGCCGTCTATCAGAACCGCAATGTATTCGGCTTCCCCGTTGGGCAGATGACTGTGTTTGCGGTGTCCGTCTGCATCATGCTGACAGTCATATCGCTGTTCTCTGTGAAGCTGTTTGCACGAATGTCCGTGATCCGAAATCAGACAAAACGTCCGCATCTGCGATGGATCCGGCATACGCATCTGCATCTGTTCAGCCATGAATGCTATAAGGTGTTCATCGGCGGCAAGGTACTGTGGATCATAGCGGCAGTACTGTTGCTTCGAACAGTGATCTATGCACCGCTTCAGGTATCCTATACCCCCGATGAGATCTATTATCGGCAGTATATGACGGAGCTTGCGGGTGAATACACAGCCGAAAAAGAAGCATGGCTAATGGAAGAAAAAGCATCAGTGGATGCAGCACAATCAGAATATATGGCTGCATTGCAGGCTGCGGGAGAGAACACCCTGCTTGTTGTAACAAAGTATCAGAGTATCCTTGCACCAAAAGCCGCATTGGAAGAAACCATCCGTCATGCCGAACACCTGCAATCTGTTCCCGACGGCGCATTTTTCTATGACCGAGGGTATCGGCTGCTGACATCGGGCGCAGAAAACAAAACCCATATTCTGCTTGCCATGCTGATGAGTGCGCTGCTCCTGTGCTGTATATCAGGGATATTCACAAGAGAATACCACATGCAGATGCACCTGCTGCTGCATTCCTCCTACAAAGGGCAAAAGCCTGTGCTGATCTGTAAACTGTGTATTGCGTTTTTCATCGTGTTGATGGTATATCTTGCGGTGTATGTGCCGTATTTCATGCAGGTCTTATCCGCCTATGGCATGGTTGGGGCAGATGCTCCCGCCGCATCCATGGAACATCTGCAGGGATGGAACTGTTCGGTCGGCGGCTATCTGATTCTGTTGAGTCTGAAACGATTTGCGGGCTTTCTGCTGCAGGCAGTGACGCTGTGGCTGTTATCCCATAAATTGCCGAACACATCGGCACTCATTGCCGCTGCAGGTGTGCTGTTCCTTTTGCCGCTGCTGCTTGTGTGGCTCGGTATTCCCGGGATGCAGCATCTGCTTTGGAACCCATTGATTCTATAAGGAGAACCTATGAAAATCAAATCAATCTTATGCTTTTGTACGCTGTCCGTTCTGCTTTGCGGATGTCAGCCGCAGAGCGATTCTATTGCATCGGAATCCACTGAAACCACATCGGTTGCAGAAACTACAACGATATCGTCTGCCGAAAATACACCATCGCAAAAGGAATTGAATTTTCCGTCCTATGAAGAAATACAGAGTGAATATCCCGACAAGACTGTTCTGGTGTGGGTCATCGAGGAAACACTTTATGAGCGTAATTACCCGTTCCGTACGGCAGAAGTCAACGCTTATCTGGATGAAAAGGGCTATGATTTTGCGGTCTGCTTTGTGCCGATCCGTGGAGATGAACAAACCTATACAGCACAGGTAACCGACATGATCAATGCCGGTGAACAGGTAGATATCATCTATGCTTCCTTCACCACAAGCGGTGAGGCGGGCAGTAATTCGTATCACAAATACATTTACAACGGGCTGTTTGCGCCGCTGGATCCCTATTTTGATACCGCAGAGGGAAAGATTCTCTATGAACTGATGCCGGAGAATCATTGGGAAGCACTCCGTGTGAATGATCATATCTATGGTGTGGATGGCTCCATGCAGACTTTGAGTCTGGATTATGGATACTATGTCAACGCAGAACTGGCTGAAAAGTATGGATATGATATTCATTCGCCATTGGAAGAACAGATTGCAATTCTGGACCAGGTAAAAAGCACTGAGCAGAAATGCGATGTGTTTGCCGCCTGGGAAAACTATACGAGTTTCTCTTATTATGCGAATATACAGACCATCACATCCGCTGTGTACTGGGATGATACAGAGCATCGGGCAAAGATTGCACCGGATCATGTCCAATATACAGATCGTCTGAAGCTGTTTTATACACTGAAACAGAAAGGGCTCCTTGCAAGACCCGAAATGCAGGATACGTTCTTCATCCTGCAGACGAATTTTTGTCCCGGAGCAGGATTGGTATGGGAGGCAGACGAAACGATCTCCGTACCATACGGCGAAAATACAGTGGAGGCATACCCGTTATTTCCAAAGGATACTGCCGTGCGGCAGGCTTACTGTGCAACTGGAATCAGCACACAATCACAGCATCCCGACATGGCATTCCGGCTGCTTGCACTGACACAAACGGATGCTGACCTTAACAATCTGCTGACCTATGGTGTAGAGGGCAAGGATTATGAACTTGTGGATGGTATTGTCAGCCAGGTGCAGAATCGTGTCAGTCTTGATCGCTTTGCCAATTACATGATCTGTCACCCTCACCAAAGCAATGGTTTTTCTGCTGAAGATTACCATACGATCTTTGCATCGGCAGCCGTTTCGGAGGATATAAGTTTTGCCTTTGACGGCAGGGAGATGATTCCTCAAACGCAAGCGATTGCTGAGGTTCTCGATACATTTACGCTTTCAACCGATCAGAGTTTGGATGAGATACTGAACGCATTGAAAATGAAGCTGAAGCAGGCCGGCATTCAGGAAGTCATTGATGAATGCAACAGGCAGTATGGTGCTTAATTCAGATTCAATATCGCAAAATGACAAACCAAATATCAATTCTAATCACACCGTACAGCTCATTCCGTGCGGTGTGATTCTTTATGCACACAACACAAATGAGACAGTTCGCACTAGCAGTCCGATTGTCCACTCCTCCAAACTTTCTGAAAAAGGCCCCTCAAAACACCTCTCCCAGTTCCCTATAAGTAGAGGGACATGATTTTTGTACTGCGGACTTGACAAAATTCGACAAATATGCTATGATAATTATAGAAGGGATTATCCCACATATTTCATAACGCATATTCTTTATATTGAGTCACAAGGCTCGTACATATCATACTCTTCGCTAGGCACAGATTACTGTGTCTGGTTTGGTGTGATATGTACGAGCCTTTTTGTTTCGGCATCTTGACAATTGAATACCGATACACCAAGTACGTTATTTCTGATGGTGGGGTGATGAGCTGTACCAGCCACATGCGAAATCCGCCAAGACCTCGAAGGAGTGAGCGATACGATTATCTCAGACCTGCACTTAGCAAATGCAGTTGGCGATGAAAGTCAGAAATGGATACTTACGTTCAGCCACAGTCCGAGCGTGATAAAACCGTCGCAGGCAATGGGAACGTGCAGGAAGTGTTCTGCATCAGACACTTTATGAGTCCGATACGCTGTCGGACGCTTGGTGAATCGCCCGAATCAGAACAGAAGCAAGCGGAGGTGAAGTCTATGCTGTGATGCGATTGATGTTCGAAGTTCGGGGAGATGATCGTGCGAGAGGGTTTATGAGAAAGAAAGGACGTGATAACATGAAAAAACTCGAAACAAAATCCTGCGAAGAAATTATGAGTACAGCGTACAAACCGCTTGCATACTGCGTTGACGGTTTGCTTACTCAGGGCTTGTATATCCTTGCAGGTGCACCGAAGGTCGGTAAGTCATGGTTGGCACTCGACATCTGTCTTTCGGTTGCAAAGGGTGAAGATGTGCTGAAGCATCAGACGCACATCGGCACGGCACTCTATCTTTGCCTTGAGGACAGCTACCAGCGCATCCAGAATCGTCTGTATGAGCTGACCGATGAACCAACGGAGAAACTGTACTTTGCAATTATGTCAGAATCCCTCGGCAATGGATTGGAAACACAGATTGAAACATTCAAATCCCATCATCCCGACACAAAGCTGATTGTCATTGACACACTGCAGATGGTGCGTAACGAAAAGGATTGTGGTTACGGTGCAGACTACAAAGAGCTGTCAATCCTCAAAGCACTTGCAGATAAACTTGCAATTACAATTCTGCTTGTGCATCACACTCGCAAGTGCTATGACAGCGATCCGTTCAATATGATTTCGGGAAGTACAGGAATCAGCGGTTGTGTGGATGGCAACATGGTGCTGCTGGAATCCAAACGAGGAAGTCGTGAAGCGACACTGTACTGTGTCGGTCGTGACATTGAAAATCAGGAGTACAGGGTGCTGTTTCATGAACACAGGTGGACTCCATGCGATGAAATTGTACCGACACCGCCTGACATTTTCTCTTTTGCCATTCATGATTTCATGATGGAGCAACAGTCATTCATTGGTTCGGCAACAACATTGTGTGACTTACTGTATCAGAAATTCAATCGGAAGTATTACCCGAACCGATTGAGTCGTGATCTGATTCAGCACACAGAAGAACTGCAGCGATATGGTGTGCTGTTCAGCTTCAGAAGAAGTCATGGCTGTCGTATACTGGAGCTTGAATATATTGAGTCGGGTGACAGTAGTGACGGTAGAATTCTATGGGTGGAGGTCATAGAGTCTACCGGCACCCGAAATTCTGAAAATGTCGATTCTGCGTTGTTTCAGTGCTGTGACGACAGCGAAACGGGTGACGGTAACTTTGAAATGGGTGACGGTAACTTTATCGAAACGACTGCATTGCCGTTGAGCGTTTTGTGAGCGATTTGTGCCATCGGAATCACCGTGGGACAGGTTATCGGGAATCGGCACAGAACGGCACACAAGCGAACGTGGGGCATTTGTGGGCGGATAATGCCCGCAGTTGAAATTTGCGAATCAGATAGAGGGATGTGCGACTTCGGGAGGGTTCTCTTTTGAGAGCCAGCATCGCATTCGGCAGTCCGCATAGCGGCCCACCGAACGCAGCTGGTCGGGGCGTACCCCGAACCCCCTACAATAAAAGGAGTGTGATGCCATGAGAAAGAGAAACGTCACAATCACAATCCGCTGCACCGAGGACGAGCGTCAGCGGATCTACAACAAGGCTCGTCAGCACGGATTGACGCTGAGTGACTTCGTACTGCGGTCAGCACTCGGTAAGAAAATCGTCACTGCCGACGGACTTGCAGATGTACTCAAAGAGCAGAAGTCCATCGTGCGGAATCTCAATCAGATTGCTGTGCTTGGCAACATGGGACGGCTGAATGCTGTCAATCTTGATCGGCTGGTTGAGCAGCACGAACGTGCAACATCCGTCCTGTGTGAGATTGCAAAGGCGGTGCACTGATTGGAGGGATGTAGCGATGCCGATTATTCATTTCATCAATGGCACGGACTTTATGTATTAAAAATGGAACTGTCTTGAAACAGTCCCATAATAGTTATAGAATATCGCTTTTTGTGGTGCTGTTCATATGCCCACATTCAGAACATTTCCATTTTCCTTGTTTTGTTGAAAAATTCTCTTGAACATTTAAGAAAACATCACATTCATCACAAAACCAAAATACGCTGAAGATCTTTTCAAATCTTGAAATCGAATATCCACAGTCTTCACATTTCCATTTAGAAGTAAAAAGAAACATTTGCTTTCCTCGACAAGCAGGACAATCCATTTCATATTTAACTTTTGAGTACTTGCTTGATGAACGATCAATTTTAGAATACTCAAACCCTTCGAAATCAAATTTAGTTTGACAGTAGGGACAAACTACAAATTTTCGATATGTACTAACTTCAATATCAGCACCACAGTTGGTACAAGTAGTATTCTTCGGAATCATTTGTCTCACCTATCTTTCATGATACAGCCGATGACTTTATAAATTCAGTATATCACAAGTTGCAATAATTGTCAATGGTCATAAGCAGTTACGTCAAGAATGGAAGCACAAAACACAATTGAAATTGCTCAGGGCGATTGTGATTTCACAGTCGATACTCTTGATCTTGTCGCTAGCATTGCAGATGTGGCTTCGATAATTGACGAGTCAGAGGAAGATGAGGACATCGAACGTCACAGCGACAGCAAGGTGCTGGCAGAAGAAATCCGACGTAAGGAAGCGTTGGGGATGCACATGGGATGATGCCCATTCAAAAATCGATGAAGGAGGGATCAAAATGAATCACACGAATCAAACAGGAATCAGAAAAAGGAGTGTGATGCCGATTGAAGAAAACGAATCTTAAGGCTTATGAATTTCAGAAACGAGAACACAAGGAAAATTCACATTATGTGAAAATCGAAAACACGATCTACTATGTGCATGATGTGTTCGATGCACAGGCAAAGGAAACCGCCGAGGATAAGCTCAGATATCTCATGGAACGGCAAATGCAGAAAGTTTCGTAAAACACTGGACTTGTCGGATCGGTTGTGGTATCCTTGTTGGTAGCACAATCGGTTTGGCATAGTCCGCAAGGACGGAAAGGAAGGTAACGAATGCCAAACAATCAAAAAATCACCGCCCTATACTGCCGTCTGTCCCATGAGGATATGCTGCAGGGCGAGAGCAACAGTATCACCAATCAAAAGGATATCCTTACCAAATTTGCAGTTGAACACGGATTTCTCAATCATCAATTTTATATTGACGATGGTTATACAGGCAGCGATTTCAATCGTCCTGCTTTCAAAAGAATGCTGGAGGATGTTGAAGATGATAAAGTGTCAACGATTATCGTCAAGGACTTATCCAGATTTGGTCGAAATCATCTTCATGTGGGACTGTATACCGAGGAATATTTCCCGCAGCGTGGAGTGCGTTTTATTGCCATCAACGATAATGTAGATAGTGCTGATGTAAATTCATCGGGCATGGACATTGCAACATTCTGCAATATCTTCAATGAGATGCATGTCAAGGATACTTCCAAGAAGATCAAGGCAAGCAATAAAATCAAATCTGACCGAGGACAGCGTGTTGCGTCAAGACCGCCGTATGGTTATCGCAAGTCAGAGCATGACAAAAATATGCTGCTTCCCGATGAGGAAACAGCACCTGTTGTCCGTAAGATTTTTCATCTGTGTGCCGAAGGGTATGGTCCATCGCAGATTGCGAAACAGCTTGAGGATGAGAAAATCATCACACCGGCTATGTATGATTATACCCACAGTGGCAATATCCTTGCGAATTTTGATGTAAGCAAACCATATGCATGGAATCCGACAACGATTGCACAGATGCTGGAGGATGTAAGCTATCTGGGACACACCTGCAATTTCCGATATGGCAGACCATCCTATAAGGATCATCGGAAGCTGAAGCGTCCCGAATCAGAGCATAAGCTCATTGAGAATACACAGGAACCGATCATCGATCAGAACACATGGGACATTGTAAAGCGGATTCGCAAGAGCAAACGCAGACGAACGAATTTCGGTGAAAAGAGTATCTTTGCAGGGATTCTGTTCTGTGCTGACTGCAAAAGCAAATTGTATTTTCATCGTCATCGCAATAATAAGCCGGAAAACTGGAAATTCGTCTGTGCAAACTATCGCAAGAATACAAGCAGTACCTGCACCATGCATTCCATAAAGGAAAGTCACCTGAAGCGATTGGTATTGCATGAAATCCAAGCGATCACCCAATCTGCAAGAGAGCATCCCGAGCAATTTGCTGATTTTATTGGACGCAGAGTCAATGCAGAGCTCAACAAAACCATTGCAGAATCATCGAGACAGCTGACCAAGTACGAAAAGCGTATGGCAGAACTGACGGTCATATTCAAGAAGCTGTACGAAGATCACGTGTTGGGAAAGATCGATGATGATCAGTTCCAGATGCTGTCACAGGGATATGCAACAGAACAATCAGAGCTGAAAGAACAGATTACCACATTAAGCGAAACCATAGCCAAAGCCAAAAGCAAGACTGCGGATACGGCAAGGTTCATCTCACTGGCGAAGAAGTATACGACCCTGACGGAACTTACACAAGAAGTGCTTCACACCTTTGTATCACGCATTGAAGTTCATGAAAGAACCATCGACAGCTTCGGAAAAGAGCATCAGGATATTGACATTTACTTCACGCACATCGGTGCTGTGAAGTAATCCGCACAAAAGAAAAGTGGATAGCATTTCTGCTATCCACTATCCTGAATTAAGTGTTCCCTAATTCAGCCACGAGAAAGCTGGGCTTTTTCGACAGATTGAAAATATCCGAAATGGATGGTTTTCCTTTTGGTTGCAAAAGGTGGGATTTTTCATTGCCCAGTCGAAAGCCATAGTCGCATTGCTTCGCCAAAAGCTCGCACTGCTTCTTGTTTTCGACCTTGTGCGTGCTCCCTTCATCTGCCGCTTCGCAGCGGTCGCACTCCAAGCCCACTCCCTCCTCCGTCGGTCGTTCGGTTCAAATCCTTGTGTAACAAAAAGAAAAAAACCATCCGAAATGGATGGTTTTCCTTTTGGTTGCGGAGGTGGGATTTGAACCTCACGACCTCCGGGTTATGAGCCCGACGAGCTACCAGGCTGCTCTACTCCGCGTCATATAAATACTTGATTTCTCAAGTCAACGATAATATTATATCACCAATAAACATTTATGTCAAGAACTTTTTCTCACATTTTTTAGTTTTCTCAATAAACTGTCATTTTATACAAAATCACTAAAAAAATATTTGCTTTTCAGTTGAAAAGTGCTTTTGAACTTCTTTTTTGGTTACTATATGTATATTGACTGAAATTTGAAAAAATGAAAACGTTATACAAGCGCAAAACGCTGATTTTGACTGATTTTCAGAAAAAAGAATGACTTTTGCTGTAAAATATGCTATAATCAAGGTAAATATTACATTGAGGTGTGAATGATGAATATAGTTGTTGCTCAGTCGGGCGGACCTACCTGCGCTATAAATGCGTCGCTTTTGGGCGTGATAAAGCAGGCTCTGAAAACCAAGGAAATTGACGCGATATTCGGTTCCCTGAATGGAATTGAGGGTGTAATTTCCGACAATCTTGTAAATTTGCGTACAATAGTACGAACCAATGAGGATATTGAAATTTTACGTCAGACGCCTTCAACCGTTCTCGGTTCGTGCAGATATAAGCTTCCCGATTATTGTGACAACAGTAATGTGTATAAAAAAATTACCGATTGTCTTACAAGACACAGAATCGGTGTGTTTATCTATATCGGCGGAAACGATTCGATGGATACGGTTATGAAGCTTTCAAAATATTTTAGCGACAACGAAATTGATATCAAGGTAATCGGTGTTCCGAAGACAATTGACAACGACCTTTGCTGTACTGACCATACCCCGGGCTTTGGCTCGGCGGCAAAATATGTTGCCACCGCTGTCAGCGAGATTGCAAGCGACAGCTCTGTATACAGCATAAGCTCGGTCACGATTATTGAAACCATGGGTCGCCACGCAGGTTGGCTGACTGCGTCAGCGAGTGTTTTGCGCGCCAATGGTGATGAGGCACCTCATCTGATATACTTGCCCGAGGTTGAGTTTTCCCAGGAAAAATTTATTGAAGATGTAAAAAATGAAATGGCAAAGCACAAGGCCGTTATTGTGTGTGTTTCCGAAGGTGTTTCGCTGCAGAATTCTGTCGGATACCGTTCGGGAGTCGTTGATAACTTTGGGCATGAGTATCTTTCAGGCGTCGGAAAATACCTTGAAAGTCTGGTTGCGAAGGAAATCGGCTGCAAGGTGCGTTCGGTCGAGCTTAATGTAATGCAGCGCTGTTCGTCACATATCTGCTCAAAAACAGATATTGACGAAGCCGAGGAAATCGGTGCAAAGGGTCTTTTGGCAGCTTTAAACGGCGCAACCGGAAAGGTTATGGTGTTCAAGCGTGTGTGCGATGCGCCTTATACGGTTGATGTTGAATGCGCCGATGTCGATATGGTTGCAAACCGTGAAAAGTTTATGCCGCGAGAATGGATAAACGAGAGGGGAAATAATGTGAGAGATGAAGCTGTAAGATATTTTCTTCCTCTCATCAGCGGTGAGCTGAACATTATTATGCAAAACGGAATTCCCAGAAGATTTAAGCTGTAATCTATTCAAAATATTCGTTAAATTAAAAATCCCGAAAATGCTTTTTTACAAGTCATTTTCGGGATTGCTTTTTTTAAGATACGGGGAGTGTTGTGATTATTTTCAGCGAAAATCTTGTGATGATGGTTGCGTCAATTGAGTTGATAATACCGTCGTTGTTTACATCGCAGCATATCTTTGCACTCTCTGAAAGAGTAATAACCTGCAACGAGGCTCTTGTGACGATTGTTGCGTCAATGGAATTGACGATTCCGTCACCGTTTGCATCGCCCCATATGATAGCATCTTCAACTTTTTCCATAGCCATTACTGTATAGTTGATGCAGGATTTTGACTGTCCGTTACCGCCGAGAGCAACGCTTTCGCCTGCGGCAACCTCAAGCGAATAAACATTGAATGTGACATCATTTGAGCTGACGACTGTCATATCTGTAAGTGTCCAGTCAGAGAGCCACGAAGGTGTTGTTTCGACTCGGCTATCAATCGCAACATATACCGTGCAGTCCTTGGCTGCATCAAACATACAGACAAGTGTTGAAGCTTCAACTGCCTTGGAATCGCACGCTGTTTTTATGAATTCGGCACCGATAAGCTCGTCAGGAAGACTTGTATAGGTAAAGGTTCTGTCGCCGAAAACAAGTGAGCCGATCGCAAGATTGGATTCGATTGCGATAGTATCCGCACCTGTATGGTCGTAGCGTTCAAGACGCTGAATAATTTCGCCGTCAATTATCGGGTGAACGGCTTCGATAATCCAGGTCTGTGCAGTTTTTCCATTTCTCTCCCACTGAACCACGTTTGCGCCTTCATCTGTTGAATCGGAAACAACGCCCAGGCAGCTTGCGTCAGCTGTTACCTTTGTGGTGATTATATAGGTTCCGTCGCCGTTATCAACAAACTTGAAGGATTGTGCGTCGCAGGCAGTATCGCCCCAGATTCCGATATTTGTCCCGTTATCGGCACTGCCGTAATAAAGATCGAGAAGATATGTATTGCCATCGCCGGTTTGTGAATAAAGCTTATAATAGCCGTCGCCTGCATCCTTAAGACTCCACAAAGAATTATCCTTGTTCAGTGTATTGACTGAAAAAGAGCTTTGCAAAACATTTGAACCATCAGTCGCAGTACCATCTTCGACAGCAAGATACATACCGCTGTTTGCATTTTTGAATTTATACAGCATTGATGTATCAAGCTCAGCATAGCTTTCTGCGGAAACTTCCATGGAAAGGTCGTGATCGAGGCTAATATAAACCATCTGATCAGAAGATGATTTTGCGCCCGAATTTGTCGCTGTATATGCCTTTGTATCGGCGCCCGAAATAGATTCATAGCTGTAATTGGTGGTAGGTCTCCACGAGCAATTCTGTGCATAGCCCTGAATTGTCGTTCGGTTGCAGCTTACAAAGGTTGAACCGCTTTCCGCATAAGAACCGGGGTATGTAACAGTATTCCAGTCGCAGATAACATTACCGCCGTTTTCATAATAGCAGTTTTCGGCATAGATTTTGCAGGCGGTGTGAACGGTATATGCCATACTGAATTCGTTGACATAGTTGTTGAGCGAATGGAAATAACCGTATCTCATAAGTCCCGGTGCACGGGTCAAGGTTTCGTCAAAATGGTTGCCGATAATCGACATACAGGGGAAATTGTTATAATTGTTGTACGAGCTCTCATCATCGGCAGGATATCCTAAGATAAGACCGTATTCGTGCAGTCCGAACGAGCAGTCAGAAACTGTGCAGTAATCGGCATCATAACAGCAGGCAAGGAATTTGTCCCAGTCTTCAAGCCCTGTTGAGGCGGTGTTGTAATCAGAATGTCCCGTAAAGGTACAGTGGTCAACCCAGAGGTTATAGCCCGAACCGAAATATACAACAATTGAGTCATTTCCGTTTGATTCGGAATCGTGCTGCAACTCAAAGTTTCTGATGATTACGTTATCGCCTGTTCCCTTGCTTGATGATGTGCAGAACTGAACATTATATAATGTGTGCTTTGCATAGCTTCCGATAATGGTTTTGTTGCTGTGGACGTAGATTCTTCCGTCGGGGCAGTAATATCTTCCCGATGAATCCATCGTTAAGCTTGTCACGCTGATGTTCGCCGTCACAACAATTGTATAGGGCGTGTCGGAGGTTGCATACTGCTTCAATTCGTCAAAGGTATCAACCATTACAACCTCGCCTAAAAGACCGCCGATATTGCAAGCCTTGATTTGTCCGTCCATAGTTTTGGCATAACCTGCAAAGCCCTGCAGACCCGCTGTGTTCAGAAGCCACTTCTGTGAAGAATTACCCGAATAGGTTGAAAGCTTTACAGAACCGCTGTAATTTGCAAGAACATAGTTTGTATCGGCACGGCTTGTTATTTTATAATACAGACCGAAGCCCAATGCGTCGTTTTGTACTGAAGATGCATACCAAAGCTGCGAGCTGCTGTCTGATGCTGCTGAAAGAACACAATCAACAGCTGCACCGGGTGTGCCCGAAACGGTAATTGCCTTGCCGTTTGAAGCGTTGATGATACGGAAATAATTTCCGTTTGTATCAGAACCGACATATTCAAAATACCAGCTCTGAGATGCGTCGGAGCCTGCTGTTTCAGTCACTATGCTTGTTCCGCTTGCCGCAATGTTGCTTGCTGCGTCGTAAGTGCCTATATGAACAAGCGATATGGGATATTCATCATATGCAGCAGCGAGAGCTGTTTGGCTGTTGAAAACGCCGTCATAGTTGCCCAAAAAGCCCATCAGACACATAATTGAAATGAATATACAGAGTAATCTTTTGAAGGGTGATTTCATTATTTTCCTCGTTTCCTGCCGCCTTTGCCAAAAAAATACGGCATTATTTATAGTGCTACGGTTAAGTATAACACTCATAAATTTTGCCGTCAATGTCATTTTTGAGCAAAAAAGTGCAGTAATTTGCTATGTGATAATTTGCAATTCAGATGATTATTTCATTTTTATGTTTGATAATGAATTCAATTAAGCGGTCAGTCAGTGAAGGGGTGAACGAATAAAATGAATCGTCGCTTTTTTCATAATCATCGTCATCTCCGTATTTTAGTGCATTAAGGAAATTATCCGCAAAATCCTCGCCTGCAATTCTTTTCAGTGCACAGGCAAGCTCTTCGGTGTCAGTATCGGAATAACAGTCAAAATATCCGCTGTGACCGCCGCTGTTCATTTCTGCGTCATACCAAAAGCAAAGTACAGCATCTTTCTGCAGATTGGTAAGTGTCGAAAAATCTTTATGGCATATATTTTCTATAAAATAATTCCATATTCTGTCTTTGTCGGATATGATATTCATAATACGCCTCCGAAAATATTGCTTTTATTTTTTATCCTTATATGCATAGCCGAAGTCAATCGGCGGCGCTGTGACCGAAAAATATACAAATTCTTCATCGCCGTCATTTTTCAATCCGTGAACGTCATTGTCGGCAAATCGGGCAACATCGCCGACACAAAATTCTTTTTCTTCGTCATTTTCAAGCAGCAATTTACCCTTGCCCTTCACGGCATACCATATTTGTTCCGATGCATTGTGCGTGTGCCTCGGCTGACAAGCGCCTGCTTCAAGATGAACCTCGGTAATGGTCACTCTTTTGCTTGATGAATTTTCGGGGCTTAAAAGCTGTCTCGAAACAACGCCGGGATTGGACAATTCTACAATGCTTTTAGATTTGATAAACTCCATATTTCTACTCCTCTGAGCGATTTTGTAATATAAGCTGATTATATCAGAAGCACAGTATAAAGTCAAACAAAGCGGTTTTCTTTCTGTTTTGCAAAATTTTGCCGGCTAAATAGCTGATATTTTCGGGGTTTTGTCTATTGCACAAAACATAAATTAGTGCTAAAATTTAACTTTGGAAATATCAATGTTGAAAGGAAGCTGAGATTATGAAGCTTTTTGTTCTTGTACTCAATCGCACATCAAAGCTTGACGAGCTTATGACTGCGTTTGCAAAGGAAAAAATCTGCGGTGCAACTATTCTTGAAAGTATAGGTATGGCCCGTGAACTTTACGGTTCGCATCATCAGGAGGAAGAAATTCCGTTTTTCGGATATATCAGAAAATATCTTCAGGAAGAGCGCCATTCAACCAGTAAGACCATTCTTACTGTAATGCCCGATGAGCAGGTTGAAGTTGCCGCAAAAATCGTTGAAGAGGTTGTTGGGAGTTTTGACAAGCCCGATACGGGAATTATGTTCACTGTTCCGATTGATTTTGCGAGGGGAAAGGGATTGTATAAGGAATGAGCGTGTTGTTCTATATAGGCATCATGCTGATAAGCGCCCTTGTCTGCGGTCGAATAGCTAAAAAGCTGGGTCTGCCCAATGTTACGGGATATCTTATTGCAGGACTTGTCCTCGGTCCGTATTTAACAGGCGTTATCAGCGAAAAAAATGTCGAAAATATTAGTATTGTGTCAGAAATGGCGCTTGCATTCATAGCAATGTCAATCGGCGCAGAATTCAGACTTTCATATTTCAAGCGTGTGGGCATAGCTCCTGTAATCATAGCGATTTTAGAAGGTATGCTCGCTGTAGTATTCGTCTTTTTCGGATTTTTACTTGCAGGCTGTTCAATTCCGTTTGCACTTGTAATCAGCGCAATTGCGGCGGCAACAGCGCCTGCTTCAACTATTATGGTAATCAGACAATACAACGCTAAAGGCCCTGTCAGCGAAACTCTTTTAAGCGTTGCTGCAATTGATGATGCCGTAGCACTTGTTGCATTCGGCTTTGCGGTAACAATCGCAAAGGTTATAAATACAGGCGGCTCTCAGAATATTGTGCTTTCAATCCTTCAGCCTATATGGGAAGTTCTGCTTTCTCTGATAATCGGTGCAGCTGCAGCCGTTTTGATGCTTGTTCCGATGCGATATTTCAAAAAGAAATCAAACAGATTATGCATTTCAATAGCCTTTATATTCGTGGCAAATTCTTTGGCTGAATATTTTGGTGCTTCGGCACTTCTCACCTGTATGATGTTCGGCGCAGTTCTTGCAAATATCACCGAGCAGTCGGATATGATGTTTGCCGTTACCGATTCCATCACACCACCGATATATCTGCTGTTCTTTGTGGTTTCCGGTGCCCAGCTTGATGTCAGAATCATTACATCAATCGGCGTTCTGGGAGTGATTTATCTCATTGCCCGTGTTCTCGGTAAATTCGCAGGCGCATATCTCGGTGCGGTAATCTGCAAATCGCCCAAAAGCGTAAAAAAATATCTTGGCTTCACGCTCATTCCACAGGAAGGTGTTGCAATCGGTTTGTCACTTGCGGCTGTAAGCGTTGTGCCTGAATATGCTGATAAAATCAGAGCGATTATTCTTTGCGCAACAATGATTTATGAACTTACAGGCCCTGTAATTTCCAAAATTACCCTTGAAAAAGCAGGGGAGATAGAGCTGCAGAAATAAGCTTACATAACAAAAAAAGCATACGGTAAAAATACCGTATGCTTTATTTTTTTTAGCTGTAAACCAAACTTACTTGAGCTCGATTGTAGCGCCAGCTTCTTCGAACTTCTTCTTGAGTTCTTCAGCGTCAGCCTTGGAAACGCCTTCCTTGATTGCCTTAGGAGCAGACTCAACGAGTTCCTTAGCTTCCTTAAGACCGAGACCGAGCTCGTTCTTAGCAACCTTGATAACGTCCATCTTCTTTTCACCGAAGGAAGCAAGAACTACGTCAAATTCTGTCTTCTCTTCAGCAGCAGCGCCAGCGCCTGCAGCAGGAGCAGCAGCAACAACAGCTGTTACACCGTATTTTTCCTGAATACCATCAACAAGCTCAGAAAGCTCAAGAATGGAAAGTGCGTCAATTAAA
Source organism: Oscillospiraceae bacterium (assembly GCA_017435565.1). Lineage (GTDB taxonomy): Bacteria > Bacillota > Clostridia > Oscillospirales > Ruminococcaceae > RGIG3077. Next base: position 64,031 of record JAFSEU010000003.1, read on the forward strand.
TCTAAGATATTTGTAATTTTCTCGGATGCCATGATAATTATTCTCCTTTTATAATTTAAGTTTTAAAGTTTCGCGCAAAAATTTTTATGCGCTTTTTAAAGTGGCTGCGGCAAAATCGTTCATGCCGCAATTGAGTTTAAAAGGCTTATGCAGCCTCTTCGTTCTTCTTGTCCACGAGTGACTGCAATGTTGCAGCAAGCTTCTGCATGGGAGCCTGAAGAGAACCGATGAGCATGGAAAGAAGCACTTCCTTTGAAGGAATCTTGGAAAGAGCCATGATACCTGCTGCATCGTAGATTTCGCCGTCAACAAAGCCGGCCTTTACGCTGAACTTACCGTCAGAACCTTCAGCATATTTGCCGAGAATTCTTGCGGGTGCAGTCTGGTCGTCAGCACAGAGAGCGATAGCAGTTGTTCCTTCAAGAACGCTGTCAAAATCCATACCAACTTCCTTGAAAGCAAAGCGAAGAATAGAATTCTTTTCTACAGTGTAAATAACACCTGCTTCACGAAGCTCTTTTCTGAGCTTTGTATCCTGTTCTACAGTGATACCCTTGTAGTCAACAAGAACGCATGAGCAAGAATTCTTGATCTGCTCTGTAAGAGCAGCAACCTTAGCCTTCTTGGATTCGAGAATCTTCTCACTTGCCATAAATAAATTCACCTCCGAAAATGATAGTGAATCGTATAAAAAAGAAAAGCCCTTCACGCATAAAAAACACGAGAAAGGTCATAGGCATATATTCACTTACCTACACATTCCTCGGCAGGATTTACGGCGAATGCCACCTGCTGTCTTTAGAATACGATACGTTGATTTTCTCAACGCAAAATATTATATCATGCAAATTTACATTTGTCAAGCATTTTTTACAAAAAATCGCCAAACAACAAAAAACATTATGTCCGACGCGCCGCGTTTTGCGAAAATTTGTAAGCGCTTATACCACAAAATAGCCTAATTCTGCATTTGTCAGACAGAATAAATTTATGTGAAACTCCAAAGTTTGTCCGCTGTTATTTACAATTCATCCTGCTTGTGATAAAATCAATGTGTTTGATTAACAAAAAATTTCAAAGGAGAAAGTTACTTATGAAAAAGTCAATATTCAAAAGAGTAATCTGTGCAGCTCTTGCCGGCGTTATGATGCTCGGCGCATTCGGCTGCTCAGAAAAGGAAGAGTCATCTTCTTCAAGCGAGGTTGATTCCTTGCAGAAGGTTCTCGACAGCGGCAAGTTTATCCTTGGCCTTGATGCAACATTTGTTCCCATGGGCTATACCGATGAAAACGACGAAATCGTCGGCTTTGATATCGATGTGGCTGAAGAAGTATGCAAAAGAATGGGCGTTGAGCTTGTAAAGCAGCCTATCAACTGGGATACAAAGGAAGAAGACCTTGAAGCAGGCAGAATCGACTGCATCTGGAACGGAATGTCTGTAAATGCAGAAAGAGCTGAAAGAATGAATCTTTCCGAGCCCTATATGAACAACAAGATGGTTTTTGTTGTTCCCGCAGACAGCACAGCTCAGTCAATGGCAGACCTTGAAGGCTGCGTAATCGGCGTTCAGAACGGTTCTACCGCACAGACAATTCTTGCTGAAAGCGATATTGCTTCAACAATTACAGAATCTGCGAGCGCAACAAATGATGAAGCTCTTATGCAGATGGAAAGTGGCCTTGTAGACGCTGTATTCCTTGATGTTATCGTTGCAGATTACAAGATTGTTACAGGCGGCAAGGATTACAGAGTACTTTCTGATGGTCTTGCTGAAGAAGAATATGCAATCGGCTTCAGAAAGGAAGACCAGGAGCTTCGTGATGAAGTTCAGAAGATTTTGGGCGAAATGAAGGCAGACGGCACATTGGCTGAAATTTCAACAAAATGGTTCGGCAGCGATATCACAACTGTTAAGTAATATTGCCTGGTAATCAAAAAATATATGCGGCACGGAAATTACCTCGTGCCGCATTTTTTTGTGCTTGCTTTTTTTGTGCTTTTGTGTTATAATTTGATGAAGTATTGTCGTGATAGCACGGCGCGGAAAATAAATCGGGAGATTTTATTGTAATATGACTTCACAGGAAATTTTAAACGTCGTAAAGCTTCTGCTTGAATATCTTGTTCCTACGTTAAAGGTTTTCGGCTTTACTCTGCTGTTTTCGGTTCCGCTGGGAATGGTTGTCGCACTTTTGAAAATGTGCAAATTCAAGCCGATTTCATATCTGACGAATATTTACATACTTATTATGCGAGGCACACCGTTGATGCTTCAGGTGATTGTTGCGTTCTATGCCGTGCCAATGCTCAAGAACGGTGAAGGTACGCCGCAGTTTATTGTAAATCTGCTGAATAATATTGACATTAAAGATGAGAACTATATGTTCAACGCTGTGCTCGTTGCATTTGTTCTCAATTATGCCGCATATTTTGCCGAAATTTTCAGAGGCGGAATCGAGTCCATTCCAAAAGGACAGTATGAAGCCGCTGCGGCACTCAGTATGACCAGAACCCAGACGTTTTTCAAAATCATTCTTCCCCAGGTTGTCAAAAGGGTAGTGCCGGCAAGCGCAAACGAGGTAATCACCCTCGTTAAGGACACTTCGCTTGCTAATGTTGTTGCATATGCTGAAATCACTCTCAAGGCAAAACAGCAGATGCAGCTCTACAGCTCGCTTGTTCCGCTTTTTATTGCAGGTGCTTTCTATTTTGTCCTGGCGACGGTTCTTACAATAGTTTTCTCATATGTTGAGAAAAAGCTTGATTATTACAAATAGGGAGGCGAATCGGATTGGCAATGCTTGAGGTGAAAAATCTGAGAAAATGCTTCGGCGATTTAGAGGTTTTGAAAGATATCAGCTTCAATGTTGAAAAAGGTGAGGTTGTTGCAATAATCGGGCCTTCCGGTTCGGGGAAATCAACTTTGCTTCGTTGTATAAACCAGCTTGAAAAGGCTAGTGACGGCAAAATTTCCGTTTGTGGAATGGATATGCTTGAAGACAACCCTAAGGGCAGCGGCGTTGTTTATGCCGACGCAAGGTTGCTGCGTGATATAAGGCTGAAAATCGGGCTTGTGTTCCAGAATTTCAATCTTTTTCCACATTTTTCCGTGCTTCGCAATATTACCGAGGCGCCGATGATTGTTCTCAAAAAATCAAAAGAAGAAGCTGAAAAAACTGCAATCGAGCTTCTGAAGAAAATGGGGCTTGAAGCAAAGGCTGATTCATACCCTTGTGAGTTGTCCGGCGGTCAGCAGCAGCGTGTTTCAATTGCAAGGGCTTTGGCGCTTTCTCCCGAAATTCTGTTTTTTGATGAGCCGACAAGTGCGCTTGACCCCGAGCTTACGGGTGAAATTTTAAAGGTTATCCGAAAGCTTGCAGATGACGGAATGACGATGGTAATTGTCACTCACGAAATGGCGTTTGCAAGGGATGTTGCCGACAAGGTCATCTTTATGGAAAACGGCGTCATTGTTGAAGAAGGTGCACCTGAGCAGCTTTTCGGAAACGATGCAACAGAACGTACGAAGCAATTTTTACAGCGCTTCAGTCAGGGATAAATACATACTTAAAAAATTTAAGGCAGATACTTTGAAATTTAAGTATCTGCCATTATTTTTTATCGGCGCTTTATCAGCTTTTTGATAAAGCGTTTTGTATTGTGTATCAAAAACAGAGCGAATCGCCTTATCAGTGAAAAGTCGCACCATATGTGAACATATATTCTGTAAGCGAGCGACTTGTCAGTATAATGCTTGTTGTTTCGCCAGAATTCATCGACATAGCCTTTAACACAGTCAAAAGGGACTTTTTCAAGCTTAAAGCAGTTGTCGCCGCAGATGATGTAATGGTCATCCTTGACGCATAAAATCCTGTGAAGCACAAGCTTTCCGTTGCTTCGTACATAAAGCGGAAGGTCGTACCTTTTCAGAATGCCGTCGCACTTTTTAATGTGCACAATATCCTGTCTGTTACGAAGCATCGGGTACATACTCACGCCCGAGGTTGTATAGATAAGCTCGCCGCTTGTTTCAAGCTCGCTCAAAAGCTTGCTGTCATTCATCAAGCGCACCACAGCCTCTGAGCTTTTCAATGATATCCTTGCAGTCGCTTAAGGCGGTTTTGCTGTCAATATTATAAGTATTGCACAGCTTTTCTGCACAGCTTTCCAAGGTAGCGCCGTTTTCAAGCTCGCGCCAGATGAGCACACCGCTTTCGTTAAGCTTTATAATGCCCTTGAAACCGGCTGCGGCGCTGCCAATGGCCGTTGCGACATATCCGCCTGCAAGCTCTCTCAATACAAAGTCTTTTTTTATCTTCATAAAAAATCTCCCATAAGTTTGAAAAAATGCGGACTTATCTGCCTCTGCCGCCGCCGCTTCGACCGCCTCCGCCACCGCTTCGGCCACCGCCTCCGCCGCCGGATGACGATGAATTTCTGACACGGGTGGTGTACTGCCTTATGAAACGGTCCTGCTTATCTGTGAAGTTTGTGTTGCTTCTGTCGACATATGTGTTTGCGGCAGTTTTCGGATATTTTGAATACGAACTCTTGTTTGAAAAATACACAATAACGGCAATAATCAAACCAATTACAAGTCCAATCAGACCGCCGCTGAATGCGCCGTCCTTTCTGGCGTCGCCCTTTTTGTACATTCTGATAACCTGAGCTGCAAAGCCCTCGGCCTCGGCATATGTGTCGTAATCAAGCATTGCAGGCTCAATGGCGTCAAATATCTTTTGTGTTCTTGCATCATTTATGTATATTTCAGCTTCGCCGTCAGCCCATATCTGGTCATAAAGCGTATAGTAGTTTATAAGGAGCAGAACTCCATCTGCCTGATCCCTTTCGCCGAACATAATATCGAAGCATTCATATGCATATTCTTCAACCTCATATTCCTGATAATTCTGCGAACCTGAATAGTTCCTTACGGCACCGGGAATATAGTCGGTTACAACGACGCCGATGTTAAAGCCTACTTTTTCTGCGGCATCATCAAGAATATCGTCAAGCTCATCAAGCTCGTCTTCATCAAGTCGTTCGCCCGTCAAATCAACAATAACGCCCTCGCTTTCAGCGTCAGTATAATCGGGCAGATCATAGCAATTATCACCGCTTAAGCCGTAAAAATCGTCAAGGTCGTAGTCATAGCTTGCGGTAGCATTGACGGCAAGTCCGGCTGTAATGATAAATGCCGATAGAATTGAAACAATTACTCTTCTCATACCACTCACCATCCTAATATAGATAAAATCAAGCTTATTACGCTCGTAATTATATTGAAGAAGCCGTAATTATCGCTGCTTCCGATGCTTATGTCAGTGTCGGTGGAAGCATCTTCGTCGGGGGAAGCAAAAAACGAAACACCGTTTGCAAAGCCTTCAATTTCAGAATATGTGTCGTAGTTTATCATAGCAAGCTCGATTTCGTCGAAAATATCCTGAACCTCAGCTTCGCCGATATATTCTGCGGCAGTTCCGTCGGCTGTAATATAATCATAAAGAGTGTGGTAGTTGATTACAAGCAGAATACCGTCATCGCCGAACATTTCGTCAAAGCAGCTGTTTGCATAATCTTCGACAAGCTCTTCCTGATATCCGCTGCGCTCGTCGGCACCGGGAATATTGTCAGTTATGACAATGCCGACATTAAATCCGACATTTTCTGCTGTATCGTCAAGGAGTGAGTCGAGCTCTTCAAGCTCAAAGTCAAAAAGGCAGCCTTCATCGGTCAAATCAACAATAACGCCTTCGTTTACTGCGTCTTTATAATCGGGCAGGGAAGCTGCGCCACTGCTTAAAGCGAGCGAAGAAGTAAATGCAATGACGGTTAACACCGAAGCAATAATCCTCCTCATGACATACACCATCCTAACACAGCGCCGATAATTGTCGCGGCAGCTGCAAAGCTGGCTGCAAACGCCATAAGCTTGGCCTTGCAAAGCGGGGGGATTCCCGCAAGCTTTCCTGTCTGACCGTTGATAGCGAACGAATAGACTTTGTCCTGATATTTAAAGGTCATAAACCAGACCGGCATAAGGATGTACTGCCACGAGGTATGCAGGATATTATAATTTTCCGAATTGACGGAAACGGAGGAATATCCAACCATTGAGTTGCGCAGAAGATTGCTGCAGCCGGCATTGGCACGCTGTCTGATATTAGGGAACACAGCGACTTTGTCAACGTCGTATTTATCTGCAAGGAATCCCGAAAGATATGACATCGAAAAATCTTCTGCCTGGGTATAATTGAAGGGTTCAATCGCCTGCATAAGTGTATCGTCGATTTTTTTCGAGCCATCGTTGGGAATTCCGTTAAAATCAATAAACGCACGCCTGATTACTTCATATTCCTTAGTTTCGGTATATGTGTAATTACCCGAAGACCATCTGCGGGTCTTTTTGCCGAGTGCTGTCATAGTAGCGTCAATGTTGCAGTCGGCAACCCAGAAGGGGACATAAAGTCCGGTCATTTTTTCAAGCTGCTGCTTTGATTTGAAGTCATTCGGGACAAACCATTTCTTTGAAACCCATTTTTTGAATTTGTCAAGCGCGGTGTCCTTATCGAATTTGAAGGGAATGACTTTTGAAGGGCGGAAATCACCCGAAAGCCTTCCCGAAAGAATTACCGGGTTGTGGCAGTAATAACAGAAGGTAGCGGAAGTAGTACTTTCGGAAATAATCTCGGCACCGCAGTTCGGGCAGGAATAAAGATTTGTTCCGTTTTCAAATTCTTCAGCTTTTTTCTGCGCCTGCTCGTCAAGCATCATTTCTTCGTTTCGCTTGAATTCGTTCTGAATGTCCTCTTTGGAAAAATCGGACATACAGAATTCACAGTGGAAGAGCTGCTTTTCGGCATTATATTCAATGTTAGCAGCACAATTCGGGCATTTATACTGAACAACGTCCAAATTTATTCACCTCATTTATTAACATAATCAGCAGTACCGTGCAGCGGTGTGACATCTGCACGGTACTGTGTTTATTTGTAAAAACTAAATATATCTTATGCTTTCTTTGAGCCACAGTTAGAGCAGAAGTTTGTGGTGTTCACAGCACCGCAGGAACAAGTCCAGCTGCTTGAAGCAACCGGCATTGCCTTGCCGCACATAGGGCAGAATTTGCCTGTGTTTGTGCTTCCGCATTCGCAGGTCCAGCCCTGTGCAGGTGCGGGCATTGCACTGCCGCAGTTAGAGCAGAATTTACCTGTATTTGAATTTCCGCACGCACACTTCCATGCATTTGCCTGAGCCTGCTGCATTTGCTGCATTTGCTGCTGCTGCTGCATCTGAGCCTGATTTGATGCGGATGCTGCACCCATAAAGTTGCCTGCACCGTTCATACCCATGCCCATTGCCATAAATGCCTGTGAAGCGCCTGCAGTATTCGAGCCTGCTGCTTCAAGACCTCTTGCAACTGCGCCCTGTACATAACCTTCTCTGACTGAAGGGTCGGAGAGCATTGCGCCCTGGTTACGCATATTGATGAGCTGCTTGCTTTCGTCGTCGTAGGAGATGCTCAAGATACCTACTGACTGGATTTCCATACCGCGTCTTTCGTTCCAGTCGGCATCAAGTGCGTTTTCCATATATTTTGCAAGCTCAGTACCCTTTGACTGAATATGCGAAATTCTCTGACCGTCAACGGACATCTGACCGATTGAGGTCTGGAGAGCTGTCAAAAATTCAGAAAGGAACTGCTCGTTGATATCTTCCATATCAACTCTTTCAGAGCCCTGAGGAACAGCCTCTGCAAAGAACTTGAGCGGGTCGGTAATCTTAACCGAATAATTACCGTGGCAGCGCATAAACAGCTCTGCGTTGTAGAAATTATCAAAATAGTTGATAGGGTTCTTTGTACCGAATTTGATTCCCTTGATTTCTGCGAGATTTATGTAATAAACCTTCTGTGCGCTTGAGGGAGTGCCGCCGAATTTAAAGCGTTCAAAGGTTTCTTTGATAGAAGCCTTGAGCTCGCCGTTGAAAAGCGAGGGTGCTGAGGACATATATACTTCATATACGCCTTCTTCTGCTGTGTAATCAACAATTCTTCCGCTGTCAACCAGAAGCATCATCTGATTGGGATATACATGAATCTTAGAACCGTTGGAAATAATATCCTGTGTACCTTTTTTATTGCTTGAGCGTTTGTCATTAGCTGATTTGAGCACGCCCTTTGTCATTACTGTTGTCGAGGTAAAATTGTCAGGCTCAATGACGTCCAACCAAGAATCTGCAAGAGAACCGCCGATTGCGCCGACTGCTGCTTTAATAAGTCCCATTGTAATCACCTTTCATAATTGATTTTGAATCATCCGTCATACGGACACTTTAATTATATCATAACAATTTTGAATTTACAAGAGCAAATGTAATGAATATTAAAAAAAATTTGCGAAATAATAACAGAAAATAAGTCTTGAAAAGGAAAATTTTTGCTATGACACACAGATCATATTTGTATATACTGTCGTTTACGCTTTTTCTTTGTGCAATGATTATCATAATCGGATTTATGATATCATATTCAAGAAAAAGCGAAAGCAAAGGTCTGAGTCAGTCTGAAGCTTCGGCAATTTCATTTGTCCTTAAGGAGTATAACGGTAAGCTCGGACTGTTCAGAGGTCAGGCTCAATCGCCATATCAGACGCTTGACTTTGACATAACTTATTTAAGCGAATATGACAGAGAACTTCTTAAAGAGGGAATCAGCGTTGATACACAACACGAGCTTGAAATGCTGATTGAAGATTATACAGGCTGATTTTTGCGGTTCTCCTTGATAAAATGCAATGTATATGTTATAATATAAAAAAATATATAAGGAAAAACATTATATGGATATTACAACTCTCGGAGGATACACAGCGCACCTTTGCGTATGCGGTATTCTCGGAAAGAAGCCTGAAAGCAGGCCAAAGGAACTGAGCTTTGAAAGAATATACAGCTTTGCAAAGAGCCATATGGTTGAATGCTCAGCATATTACGGTGTAAATCAGCTTGAAGAAAAGCCTGATTTTTGGGACAAATGGACAAAGCATATTTCTCAGATGTCCGCTGCCGATGCAATTCAGCGTATTGAATTTGAAAGGCTCTGCGAGTGCTTTGAAAACGAGAGAATTCAGCATATACCGCTAAAGGGCTTTGCAATCAAGGACTGTTATCCGTCGGGCGATATGCGCAGAATGTCCGACCTTGACATATATGTCTGTGACGAGCATAAAGCTCACGATGCAATGCTAAAGCTCGGTTATGAGTGCAAATCGTTCGGTGAGTGCCATCATAATACATATTATTTAAGACCTGTGATGAATGTTGAAATTCATACAAGGCTTTCTAACGACGAAAAATATATGGGATATTTCAGCGGAATCTGTCGTGATGTAATTTCACGTTCGGATAAGCACGGAGCTTTTTTTGATGTCTGCGATACTATGTGTTATATCATTTATCATACCTATAAGCATTTTTCGGGCGGCGGCTGCGGAATCAGAGCCGTGCTTGATTTGTACCTTTTTTACGAAAAGCATAAAGCAGAGCTTGACAGTGAGAGATTCAGGTTATGCCTTGAAGAATTGGGTCTGCAGAAATTCTATGCTTCGCTTTTGTCGCTCGGAAGGGTCTGGTTTGAAAACTCAGAAGAAACAGCACTTGACAGGAAAATTGCGGATTATATCTATTCAAGCGGTGCCTATGGAAAAGCATCGCGAAATAATCAGAATACCGTTGTAAAACAAATGGGTGAGTCTGCAAATGCTTCGTCAGCAAAGCGAAAAACTGTTTTCGCCGTAATGTTTCCCGATGTCAAAAAAATGAAATTGAATTTTCCATATGTTGAAAAATGCGTGCTGCTATTGCCCGTTGCTTATGTTCACCGTGCCTTCAGAGCTGTTTTTGTGAAAAAAAGATTGCATAAGCTTGCGGACGTTGCTGCGGTGTCTGATGAAAAAGCTGTCGAAGCATATGAGTTGTTCAATGAGCTTGGAATATAAAATTAAAAGCCGAAAACCACATTAAAGGTTTTCGGCTTTTGTCATTCAATTGTTATGAGTGAAGGTCGGAACGACCTTAAGAAGAAGCTCGACGATTTCTTCATCATCATTATTCATAGCGGCAGTTTTGAGCTCGGAGAGATTGCGCATAAAGCTGTCGGAATCAATCTCAATCTGGTTGCCGATGAAGAGCTTTTTGTTGCGGGTATTCTTCAGACCTTCCTCGTTCATCAGAAGCTCTTCAAAAAGCTTTTCTCCCGGACGCAACCCGGAGAAAACTATGGGTACATCTTTATATGGCACCTTACCGTACATTTTTATAAGGTTTTCTGCAAGTGTTGTAATTTTTACGGGCTGACCCATATCGAGAACGAAAATTTCGCCGCCCTTTGCCATCATACTTGCAGTGAGCACAAGCGAAACCGCCTCGGGAATAGTCATAAAATAGCGGATAATATCGGGATGGGTGACTGTTACGGGAAGACCGTTTTCAATCTGCTTGCAGAAAAGCGGAATTACCGAGCCGTTTGAACCCAAAACATTTCCGAATCTTGTTGTAATAAATTCGGTTTCTGATTTTTCCTGCGACATATACTGCATAATCATTTCACAGCAGCGCTTTGAAGCTCCCATCACATTTGTTGGGTTTACTGCCTTGTCTGTCGAAATCATAATAAATTTTCTGACTCTGTAATAATCGGCAAGTGTTGCAAGATTGAGCGTGCCGACAATGTTGTTTTTAACTGCTTCGGAAGGCGAAACCTCCATCATCGGAACGTGCTTGTGTGCGGCTGCGTGGAAAACAATTTCGGGTCTGTATTTTCTGAAAATCTGGTTCAGTCTGCTGTAATCGCGGATTGAGGCAATCAGCGTGACAATATCAAGAGATGAACCGAAATTCATCATCAATTCCTGCTGAAGCTCATAAGCACCGTTTTCGCATATATCAAGAATAATGAGCTGTTTCGGGCTGTGCTTTGCAATCTGCCTGCAAAGCTCCGAGCCGATAGAACCGCCGCCGCCTGTGACAAGGCAGATTTTGTCTTTGATGAGCGATGAAAAATCTGTATTGTCGAGTGTTACGGCATCTCTGCCCAAAAGATCCTCAACATTCAGTTCAACTGTCTGATTCAAAAGGTTTTCGTTTGAAACAGCGTCTCTTATCGAAGGGATTTGCTTTATACGGCAGTTCGTCTGAATACACTGTGTCATAATGCGGTGTCTCGTTTCGGTATCAAGCGAAGGCATTGCAAGAAAAATGCGCTGTACACGATATTTAATGCACATTTCGACAATGTCATTGGTAGTGCCCACAACGCATACGCCTTCAATGCTGCGTGAGATGTTTGCTTTGTTATCATCAATGATGCATACAGGAATATATGCTCTGCTGTATTTCATCTCAACGACGAGATCCTTGCATGCCTGACCTGCGCCGATAATCATAGTTCTTTCGCCTTCGGTATAACCCTTTGAGCGCATAAATGCGTATATCTGCATATATATCACTCTCGACGCAATAATTGAAATGCAGGTCAGAAAGCAGAAAAACAGGCTGTATACTTTTGAAAGCTCAGGCCCGAAAACAAGCGTATAATTTTCAAAAAGCACAAGCAGGAAATATATAAACGACGCAATGCATATGCTTGCAAAATAATTTAAAAGGTCGCTCAGGCTTGAATAGCGTACAATTTGTTTGTAAACCCCTAAAATTGCCATTGTCGAAATAAAGAAGAATGAAAAAACAATTGTGGAATAATAAAAATCAGCGATTGAAACATTGACAATCGGTGAGCAGTATTTCAGAAGTGCGCAGGTGATAAGGCCGCACAGAACTATCTGAAAAAAGTCAATAATGCATAAAACGATTCGTTTTGTATTGGCGTTCATAATTTGTGTCCTCGGAATTTATATAAAAAAATTTAAGCAGATTTTGCAATCCATACCTTTACATATTATATTATATCCGTCGATTATTGTCAATAGCACACGCTTTTTAATAATTATGTATTTTTGCAAAATAAAAGGGCAGGTCAATTCAAGACCTGCCCCTGATGTATGTTACTGCAATGTGCAGTCATAGTGTGTAATTACGTCGTAATAAAGCTCTCTCATCGGCGAAACATCGTCATAAACGCCGAAATCCTCGTTTGTCATTTTTTCGATTTCACCTTCAAGCTGTGCCTTTGAATCGGCAGTAACTGTTCGTGAAAGAGTGGCTGTCTGTGTTTTGGGGACGGGGAATCTGCCGTTATAGTCACCCATACACCAATAACCTTCGTAAGTTGAGTCATAACTCAGAAAGAAAATCCATTGGTCACCTTTTTTCATAGGCTCCATATCACTGAAGGTGACTAATTTGCCGTCGTGGATTCCGCAGTCCTGAATCGCTGTGATCTCATCACCGACATTAACATCGCCTTTAAGAACTTTTTCGACTTTAATAGTGTTATAGGAGTAGATGTTGGTCAGAACCTCTTGCTCAAAACCGTTGATTTTGTCGAAATCGCTGACAGTTGTGCTGTTATCGGTAAAAGTGCCGATAACAGCAATATCGCCGTATCTATCGAGTTCATCAATATTATCATATGTAATACGGTCTGATTCCCAGCGTACAACCTCAAGGCTGTCATAATCTATCGGAGCTATCGATGAGCTTGATGCGCTATCAGTTTTTGGTGCGCTCTCGCTTGATGAGTCGGTACTCTTTTCAGAGCACGAAGCTCCGAAAATAAGCATTGATGAAATAATTAAGGCAAAAAGTTTTTTCATAGTTTTCACTCTCCCCATTTTGCAATTAAGTTTTGTCTGTCGTGTGTTGCTATTGTAGTTGGTACATATGTTTCTTCAACGAATCCTTGGTTCATAATCGCAAGCGGACGTCCGTCTTCGTATGTGTGTCCAGTCAAAGATGAATCTTGTTCCGGATGAGCAAGCTTTAGCGCATGTCCTACTTCATGCATAAAGGTTTTTGCGGCAGATTGAGTTGGATATGATGAATTGTTGAAAACATCACTTGTATTCATAGTAATGCTTACTGAATGCCAATATGAATCTATTGATACGGTAGCACCGCTTGAGCTATATGCAGTTATTCTGCCGAGAGTTTCAGTGCCCAGATCTTTACCAATCACTCCATAAAAAGTTGATGTCGGCATACCTGAACTGTACATCGCAATTCTGATGTTTACGTTGTCTGTGATTCCGTCCCAGGCAAAGGCTTTTGAATAAACATCGTTGTAGTTCAACAGCGTGGTTTGTGCAGAGCTGTACACAACAAAGCCCAATGAGCTCTGATTACAGGGTGAGGTTGAAAGATAAGTTCCGCTGAAATAATCACCCGTGTGAGCAGAGGTGTTAAAGGTTAATGCTGAAACAGCCACACTCAGAGAAATAATTACTGACAGTATTCGTTTGAATTTCATTTTTACGTCACTCCTTGTTAGTGTCAATTGATTTGTGGTTTTCGGTTTATAATTTACTTCTTCATCGGAATCGCCCCCTTAAAAATATTCGGCATTTTATTTTACCTTTCATAATATATATCGTAAGAAATAAGCAAAATGATTAAATTATTTTTGAAATCCGCAAAAAATTGTATACCTGCACAAAATACAACTTTACGTTTTGTGCACAATGTCAATTGATATTGACGTTATCCGCACTTTGAGTTAAAATAGCAGTATGAACAAATTTGAATTTTCCGATACGAATAAGCGTTATCATACGCTTTCGTTTTACAACAAAAAGGTTTTTGGTCAAAAGGTTTTCAAGGCGTCGCTGAGTGCAAATCTTATCTGCCCGAATATTGACGGTACAAAAGGCTTCGGTGGATGCGGCTTTTGCTCGTCGGGCAGCGGAAACTTCGTTCCGAATGTCAGCGGAATCGAAAATCAGCTCAAAGACGAAATTGAACGCATTGACCGAAAGAAAAACGGCGCGCCTGTCTGTGCGTATTTTCAGGCATATACCAACACCTATGCCGATGTCGATACATTGCGCTCGCTGTATGAAAGTGCGCTTGATAACGAAAGGGTCTGTGCACTTTCAATTGCGACCAGACCCGACTGCATTGATGAGGAAAAATGCGTTCTTCTTGCTGAATTTGCTAAAAAAACCAAGCTCACGGTTGAGCTTGGCTTGCAGACAATATTTGATGAAACTGCTATGTTTTTTAACCGTGGGTATGATTTTGAATGCTTTGCAAAATCGCTTGAAATGTTAAAAAAACATAATATCAGGGTGTGCGTCCATATTATAAACGGTCTTCCGTATGAAACGCCCGATATGATGGTGCAAACCACCAAAACCCTGAGTGATCTCGGTATAGACGCAATAAAAATTCAGCTTCTGCACATTCTGAAAAACACACGCTTTGAAAAGCTTTACCTTGATGGAAAAATCGACGTTATGGACAGAGAATTATACATTGAAACCGTTGTACGTCAGCTTGAGACTTTGAAACCGCAGATTGTTGTCGAAAGATTGACAGGGGACGGCGACGCAAAAGAGCTTGTCGCCCCTTTGTGGAGCAAGAATAAAATCAGTATTTTAAACGACATCGACAAACGTATGGCGAAAAACAATACATATCAGGGCAAAATTTATGGCTGATTCTGCATATCTCTCAGCGAAAATTCGCAGCCGCAGTACTCCTGCCTGTAAAGCCCCATTTCTTTTGAAAGCTCAATCGAACGTTTGTATCCGTTTTTCTTTTTGAAATCGGAAAACAGATATTCTACGCCGTATTTTTCAGCAAATTTTCTGCCGAGCAGATTCAACTTTCCGGCGTTTTTATAAGGGCTTACAGAAAGCGTTGTGCAAAAGAAGTCAAATCCGTTTTTGCTCGCAAATTCTGCCGCATATTCAAGCCTTTGCGCATAACAGATTTCACAGCGGCTGCCGCCCTCTTTTTCGTTTTCAAAGCCTTTGGCAAGCTTTAAAAACGATTCATGGTCATAATCGCAGACAATGAGCTTTATTTCGGCGGCATCGGTTTTTTCAAGAACCGTTTTTTGGGTGCTAATCCGTTTTTGATATTCCTTTTCGGGATAAATACTCGGATTGAAATACAGCACGGTGATTTCAAAATAAAGTGAAAGATACTCAAGCACATAGCTTGAGCACGGACCGCAGCACGAATGCAGACAAAGCCTCGGCTTTGCTTCTGCATTTTTTATGTTTTCAAGAACTTTTTCAAGCTCTATCTGATAGTTTATGCGTTGTTCGTTCATTGTTCTTTATGCACCCTTTGAATATTGATTTTGTTACACAAGAATAATAGCACAGTTTTTTCGGTTCGTCAATCAATAAGGTGTTTTCTTTTTCTTGACAGTAAATGCGTTTGGTGATATAATAAATAATGTATGAATATATGCAGTGCCCGAGCACTTGATATAAAAAAGGTTATTAAAAAGCGAAAGGGAAATACTATGAAAGTGACACTTCTTGCACATACTCCCGAGCCGGAAAAGGTGATTGCGGCTTCGGCAAAGCTTTGCTATTCAAGCTCAACTGTAACAGAGCTTTATGATAATCTCACCGAGGAAAAAACAATCGGCTTTATTGATATGCTTTCATCAATCGGACATCAGAGCCCGATTGAGCACGTCAGCTTCACTTTCGGAATCGAGGGGATTTCCCGCGCCTGTTCACATCAGCTTGTCAGACACAGAATAGCTTCATATTCGCAGAAAAGTCAGCGCTATGTCAATGAGGATGATTTTGAGTTTATCGTTCCCCCTGAGATTGCAAACGATGAGCAGGCAAATGCTGAATTTTTAAAGCAGATGGAAGCATTGACCCAAAGCTATAAAAAAATCGTACAGATTCTGACGGACAAGCACAAAAAGGATTTGATGATACAGGGAATACCGGAGGATAAGGCACAGTCAGCTGCCAGAAAAAAAGCAAATGAGGACGCAAGGTTTCTGCTGCCCAATGCGTGCGAAACAAAAATTGTTGTGACGATGAATGCGCGCTCTTTGATGAATTTCTTCAGATTGCGCTGCTGCAACAGGGCGCAGTGGGAAATCAAGGCTGTTGCCGATGAAATGCTTAAATTATGCTCGCAGGTTGCACCCACACTTTTCAAAAATGCCGGTCCCGCCTGCGTAAACGGTACCTGCACTGAGGGGAAAATGTCGTGCGGACATATAAAGCAGGTCAGAGAGTATTACATAAATTTGAAGGGAAACAGAAATAATGCAGCAGAATAAGGGCAAGCTTATTGTAATTGACGGGCTTGACGGAAGCGGAAAATCTACCCAGCTTGAGCTGTGCGTAAAGCATTTTGAAGAAAACGGCAAACGCTGCCGCAGCATAAGCTTTCCCGATTATTCAAACCCTTCGTCGTCGCTTGTGAAAATGTATCTTGCGGGCGAATTTTCACAAAATGCAAATGATGTAAATGCCTATGCCGCTTCCAGCTTTTATGCCGTTGACCGATATGCAAGCTACAAGCAGTTCTGGGAAAAGGATTATATTAACGGTGCGTTTATCTTAGCCGGAAGATATGTCAGCTCGAACGCAATTCACCAGATGGTCAAGCTTGATGCTTCGCAGTGGGATGAGTATCTGGACTGGCTGGGAGATTATGAATATGAAAAGCTTGGGCTTCCGCAGGCTGACGCCGTTATTTTTCTTGATATGCCCATCGAGGTGTCGCAAAAGCTTCTCTCACAGCGTTATTGCGGTGATGAAGGGAAAAAAGATATTCACGAATCAAATGTTGATTATTTGAAAAAATGCCGTCAGAGTGCGCTTTATGCAGCAAAAAAGCTCGGCTGGTATGTTGTTTCGTGCGCAGAAAACGGCGAGCCTTTGAAGCGTGGAGAGATTCTTTCAAAAATTCTGGAAATTATCGGAGAAATCGATGCTTGAATTTGAACCTGTAAAAATTGATGATGTTGATTGGGCAAGTCAACTGCTTGAAAACAGCGGTAATTCGGGCTGTGAATTCAATTTTGCAAACAACCTTGCTTGGAGCAGAACCTATAATCTGAAGCGCTGCAGTTTTGACGGATTGTACATTTTAAGCGCAGGAGAAAACGAAACATTGCGGTTTATGCTTCCTGTGGGAAACGGAGATTTCAAATCGGCATTTTCTGAAATGAAAAAATACAGCGAAAGCTTCTCAAAGCCGCTTGAAATTTACGGCATTACCGATGCGACCATGCCCTTTGTCAGAGCGCATTTCGATGACAGATTCAGAGTGACAGAGGACAGGGACTCGTTTGATTATATTTATTTATCTGAAAAAATGGTTTCTCTTTCGGGTAAAAAGCTTCATTCCAAACGCAACCATTTAAAACGCTTTGAAACAAATTATGATTTCAGCTACAATGAAATCTGTGAGCGTGATTTTGACGATTGCATTGCTTTTGCGGCGCAAAGCTACAACGAGAATTTGTCTTATGATGATGAGTCTGCCGTTGGCGAGCAATATGCAATCCACACATATTTTGAGCATTTTGACCGATTAAAAATGCACGGCGGTGTACTCAGAATAGATGGAAAGGTACGTGCCTTTACACTTGGAAGTGCCATAAATACAAGCGTTTGTGATATCAATATTGAAAAAGCTGACCGAAGTTTCGAAGGCAGTTATACTGCAATATGCAACAGCTTTGCAAAATCTTACGGCTGCAATTTTAAATATATAAACAGAGAAGAGGACTTGGGGCTTGAAGGTCTGCGTAAATCCAAGCTTTCATACTGCCCTGAATTTCTGCTGAAAAAATACAGAGTCATCATTGACGGATAGGAGAACGAAAATGATTTATGTTTATCTTGCGCAAGGCTTTGAGGAGATTGAGGCACTCACTCCCGTTGATATGCTCAGACGCTGCGGTGCTGATGTAAAGCTCATAGGAGTTGGTGCAAAAAATATTGTCGGTGCACACGGAATCTGCGTTGAATGTGATATGACAATCGGCAGTGAGGTTTATGATAATCGCCTTGAGATGATAATTCTCCCCGGAGGAATGCCCGGAACGTTAAATCTTGAAAAGTGCGAGAATGTACAGAAGGCAATTGATTTTGCCTTTGAAAAATCTATTTATATTGCGGCAATCTGCGCAGCACCGATGATTCTCGGCAACAAAGGCTTGCTTTGCGGTAAAAGCGCCGTATGCTATATGGGCTTTGAGAAGTATCTTAAGGGTGCTGATATTCCTTCAAGCAGAGTCTGCGTTTGTGATAAGATTATTACCGCTGTGGGAATGGGTGCCGCCGGCGAATTTTCGCTTGAGCTTGTAAAACAGCTTTATTCGCCCGAAAAAGCTCAGGAATTAAAGGAAGCAACACTGTGCTGAGCAAAAACGAATTAAGACCTGTGTTCAAGAAAATCCGCGCAGGACTTGATAAGGATATAAAAAGAATATATGATAAACAAATCTGCAATAATGTCATAAATTCACCGCAATTTAAAATCTGTGACCTCATTATGCTTTATTATCCTCTATGTGATGAAATCGACACGACGATGATTCTTGATGCGGCTATACTGCAGAATAAAGACGTTTGCTATCCTAAGTGCAACAAGGCAGAAAAAACAATGCGCTTTTATCTTGTTGACGGCAAAGGCTGTTTTGAAAAGGGCGCTTATGGAATCTGTGAGCCTTCAGAGCATAATGCCGCAAGTCTTGAAAATTATAAGAATGTACTTTGCATCGTGCCCTGCCTGTCGTGTGATGATTACGGCATAAGGCTTGGCTACGGAGCAGGATATTATGACAAATATTTTGCAAACTGCAAAAAGCCGATTACAAAAATTGCTCTTTGCTATGAAGCATGCAGAGAGAGCAGATTGATAAGTGATGAATATGATATTGCCGTTGATTATATTGCAACTCAAAACTCTTTGACGGAGGCAAAAAATGAACAATAACGAAAACGAAGCCAAAAAAGAAAAATTTGTCATAAATTTTGATTATGACAATGATTCAAAGACAAGTCCGGAAGAATCGCCAACTACATCGGAGGCTGACGAAAAAACTGTGGACTCAGACGAATTTCTGCCCGGTCCCGATGACGCTTTAAGCACAAAAAGTGAGGAGTATATCGACAGCGAGGATGATTACGACAAGAGCGTATATTTTGAAGAGCTTGACGATGATGATGACGAGCTTGTTCTTGATGATGATGACGATATTTCCGAGGAAGAACTGAAGCGTATTAAAAAGGAAGAACGTAAAAAGAAAAAACTCAAAAAGGCAAAGCGCAGAAAAGCAAGGAAAAAAGCCAGAAAGCTCAGCGTGAACTTAGGCGTTTCGCTAATTCTTACAACGCTCATTCTGGGTGTTTCTATAGTGCTTGCAATCGGAACGATTGTTGTCGGAATGGATTTTGCGGGAATGAACAAGAGCTCAAAGGAAAACAAGTTCATTGTTTATGAGGGCGATAACGCAAAGGATATTTCTCAAAGGCTTGCAGATGAGGGATATATTTCCTTCCCTTGGGCATTCAGAATAGTTTCAAGGCTTTCCGGCGCAGATGCACTTTATCAGGCGGGCGAGCATTATATCAGTGCTGATATGGCGTATGAGGGACTTATCGAAACATTGACCGACTTTCCCTACGGAGATAATCCCGAGCTTGAAACTGTCAGCGTGACCTTCCGTGAGGGCATTACTCTCATTGAGGCGGCAGAGCTTCTTGAATACAACGGTGTCTGTGATGCCGATGATTTTATCTATGCATTTAATTCTACGAATTACGGCTATAAATTTGAAGAAAGCATTACATCTTCAAGCTTGAAGTTTTACAAAAAGGAAGGTTTCTTCTTCCCCGACACATATACCTTCTATCTTGACGAAAGCCCTGAAATAGTCTGCACGAAGATTCTTTCACGTTTTGACGAGCTGTTTGTGCCCGAGTATTACGACAGGCTCGAGGAGCTTGATATGACGATTGATGAGCTTATCACTCTTGCTTCGGTTATTCAGGGTGAGGCTAATTCAATTGATTCAATGCAGAAATGTTCGTCGGTTTTCCACAACAGACTCAATAATCCTTCAGTATTTCCGAAATTGCAGTCAGACGCAACCTCGAATTACGTTGATAATGTAATTCTGGTCAATGCGCAGTATGCTTCCGATACAATGTGCAATGCATATGACACATATGAGAGTGCGGGACTCCCTCCCGGAGCAATCTGCAACCCCGGAATTGATGCTATTGAAGCGGCGCTCTATCCTGCTGATACCGACTATTATTATTTCTATACCGATGATATGGGTGTGTTCCATTATGCAAACACATATGATGAGCATCTCGGAAACATCAACAGTTCAGGCACAGCCGCTGTCGAATAAGAAAGGTAATTTTGTTTTGAATAAAAAGGAAATTCTTGAGGTTCTTGCACCTGCCGGTGATTTTGAACGGCTTTACAGCGCAATTGATTACGGTGCCGATGCAGTATATCTCGGCTCGAAAATGTTTTCGATGCGCTCTGCCTGCGATAATTTTGATTTTGATGAGCTAAAAAGCGCAGTTGAATATTCACATTCAAAAGGCGTCAGGGTATATCTTACCTGTAATACGCTGCCCACAAACCGTGAAATGGATTTGCTGCCCGAGTTTTTGAAAAATGCTTACTGCTGCGGGATCGATGCGATTATTGTATCCGATCTTGGAACGCTCTCGCTTGTAAAAAAATATGCGCCCGATCTTGAAGTTCACATATCCACACAGGCAGGAATTGTCAACTATGTTACAGCAAACTGCCTTTATGATTTGGGCGCAAAGCGTGTTGTCCTTGCAAGGGAGCTGTCCCTTGACGAAATTGCTGCAATCAGGGCAAAAACTCCGAAGGAACTTGAAATTGAAGCATTTGTGCACGGTGCAATGTGTGTTTCGTTTTCGGGCAGATGTCTGCTTTCAAGCTATCTTGTTGACAGAAATGCCAATAGGGGAGAGTGCGCCCAGCCCTGCCGCTGGGGATATCACCTTATGGAAGAAAAGCGCCATAATGAGTTTTACCCGATTTTTGAAGATGATAAGGGCACATACATACTCAATGCAAAGGATTTGTGTATGATCGACTTTATCGATAAGCTGCACGAGGCAGGCGTTTCTTCTTTGAAAATTGAGGGCAGAGCCAAGTCTGCATATTATGTTTCGGTGATTACAAATGCATATCGAATGGCAGTTGACCATTACCTGAATAATCCGAATGAAAAACTCCCCTCGTGGATTTCAGATGAGGTATTCAAGGTCAGCCACAGAAAGTACTGCACAGGCTTCTTTTTCGGACACCCTAAGGACTGCCAGTATTATGAAAACGGTGGATACATCAGGGAATATGATGTTGTCGGCGTTGTCACGCATTGTGAAAATTCAAGGGTTTACTGCGTTCAGCGTAATAAATTCCTGAAGGGTGATACTGTCGAGATTCTTTCTCCGAAGCAAAAGCCCTATGAGATACGCATTGATGAAATACTCGATGAAAACAGTAATAGCGTTGAATCAACAAATCACGCAGAGATGAAGTTTTCCTTTGCCTGTGACAAGGAGTTTCCGAAGAATTCCATTGTCAGAATTTCAAAGAAGGCGTAGATTTTATGAGCATTTTAATGTGTCCCAAGTGCTCAATGCCGCTTAAATTGAATGAAAAGACATATCGCTGTGTGAATAATCATTGCTATGATATCTCAAAAAAAGGCTATGTCAATTTATTGATGTCGCAGAAATCCTCAAAAAAGCGCCACGGCGATGATAAGGCAATGATTTATGCACGAAAAAGCTTTCTTTCAAAGGGCTATTATGATATGCTGTGCGATAATGTAATTGGGCTTGCCAAAAAACATTTTGCAGGCGGTGCATATCTTGATTTAGGCTGCGGCGAATGCTATTATACCGAAAGAATAAAAAATGCGGTTTCGCCGTCGTGCACTGTTGCGCTCGATATTTCAAAGGATGCACTTAACATTGCACAAAGCGACGCTGTAAAAATCGTTGCAAGCGTTTCAAAAATCCCTGTTTTCAGCGATTCATGCAATCTTGTCACAAATATTTTCGCACCGATTAAGGAAAGTGAGGTTAAAAGGGTTCTGACTAAAAACGGCTTGCTTGTCCGAGCTGTCCCACTTGAAAGGCATCTTTTTTCGCTCAAATCCGCTGTGTATGAAAAGCCTTATGAAAATGCGCATGATGAAACTGCGCTTGAAGGCTTCGAGCTTGTGGATTCTACCGAGCTTAAAACGAAAATTACTATTGATAACAATGAGGATATTTTAAAGCTGTTTATGATGACGCCGTATTACTACAAAACCTCGTCGGCTGATTTTCAGCGTTTGAATTCTCTTGATACGCTTGAAACAGAAATTGAAGTTAATTTTCTTGCATATAAACCTCTGAAGTGATTTCTAGTGTGAGTTTGTTGGCAGACCTGAAGTCTTTGATGATGAAGTGTAGCATCTTTGTTGAATTATATAGATAGTGAAATAATAAACATCCCGCCGAAAGTTAAAATCTTTCGGCGGGATTTGCTTGGTTGCATAATTTAATTCTCGCTTATATCGGCTGTATTGATCCAGCCTGTGACGAATCTTCCGACAGGCTTTCTGCCGACATATGACTTGTCGCAGGTAATGCGGATTCTGCCGTTTACAACTCTTGCGTCGTAGATGTAAAACGTTCCGCTTTTTTTGCAGGCAGCATTTGAAGCGGTAGCTGAAACGTATAAATCAATGCTGTCAAGCTCAATAAGCATTCCCTTTGAAATTGCATTGATTTTTGAAGTATCAGTGGTTATATTCACGCTGTCGGTTTCACAGTAGATTCCCTTAGTGTTTTCAATCGAACAGATTTGACTCGGCGAAATTCTTGTTGAGGTCTTTTTGCCTGTGCGTGCTTCAAGATGCAGATGCGCGCCGAATGAATTACCGCTGTTCCCCATTATACCGATAATATCGCCGCATTTCAGCTTCTGTCCCTTTGCAACATCAATTTTTGCAAGGTGCGCATAGTAAATGTATTTACCGTCATCGGTGAGCACCCTTACAAGATTGCCGTAGCTTTGCGAGCCGCTTTTTGTTTTGCCGTCCCAGAATTGTACCAAATCAACAGTTCCGTCCGTGACGGAGCTTATCTGTGTGCTGTCATCACCAACAATATCAATGCCACCGTGTTTTGTTGAAAAAATCTGTGTTACTCTGTTTCTTCCTTTGAATGGCAGCAAATCTCTTCACCTCCATTCAGATTCATTACTGCGGCAAATCCGGCTGCAATTGCCGCAGTCAGTGCTCCTCTGATTATAGCGCTCTGAGCGTCTGCATTCTCACTTTGAATGCCGCTGAGTGATGTAATCAGCATAGCCGCAAAAGCCTGAAAAAATGTTCGCAAAGTGCGCTTAATGCATTCGCTGTGTTTTTGCAGAAATTTATAAATTCTTTTCATCATAAAAAACCTTAAGCTCCTTCAATTTTTCATCGAAATTATCCATTCTCAATTGCAGAAGCGGAATTTTCTCTGCAAAGCCATTATGCTTGTCAACCTTGCTTTCGAGCTGCTGCAGGCGATAATTAGTAAGTTTTGCGGAGATAAGAATGCCGCCAAGACTGCCGGCAAGTGTTCCGAAGAGGCTGATAATTGCGATGATTACGTTTGTGTCCACAAAATCCTCCGTTCCTTCATAGATGATAAAGGCGGCATACCCCAAATCTGCGCCTTTCATAAATAGTGCTTTTTTGCTGTAAAGTTGCTTAAAACTATGCAACTTAGAAAAAAATAATTGTCAACCATTCTTGTGATTTTGGTTGACAATTGAAATGTTATTATGCTATACTGATAAAAAACGGAAGTTACGGTAGTATTTTATGATGACAAAACGAAGGATTCTGGCATTTCTTGAAGAAAATATCGGTCAATATATTTCCGGTCAGCGCATTGCCAATCATTTGAATATCAGCCGAAGCGCAGTATGGAAGGCGGTAAGCGCCCTTGAGAGCGAAGGATATCTGATTGAGGCAGTCAAAAACAAAGGATATAGACTTGTGGGAGTATATGACGAGCTGACTGAGAAAAGCATTCTGACGCGTCTTGAAAACAGAGATATTTATAAAATTAAAGTCTTTGATACGATAGATTCAACAAACACAGCGCTTATGAGGGCGGCAGGCGACGGCGCTGCGCACGGGCTTGTCTATTGCGCACGGTCGCAGCAGTGTGGTAAGGGAAGGCTCGGCAGAAGGTTTTTTTCCGAAAGCCGAAACGGGTTGTATTTCAGTATATTGCTAAGACCCAATCTTTCGCCGGAAGATGCGGCATTTTTGACGACAGTTGCAGCTGTTGCGGTGTGTAAGGCTATTGAAAAATGCAGTAATTTAAAACCAAGAATAAAATGGGTAAATGATGTTTTTATCGGCAATAAAAAAGTCTGCGGAATTCTTACGCAAGCTTCAATGAGCTTTGAAGCTCAACTTGTTGAATATGCCGTAGTCGGAATCGGAATCAATGTATTTGCGCCGATTGGCGGATTTGATGAGGAAATCAGCGATATTGCAGGTGCCGTTTTTGAAAATAATGAGCAATGCACAAAATCACAGCTTCTGGCGCTTGTTCTTGATGAATTTGCAAAGCTTTATGATATGATGAGTAATAAAAAATATATTATGGAGCAGTATCGTTCACGCTGCTTTGTAATCGGAGAGAGAGTCACGGTTTACCGTGGGAATGACAGCTTTGTTGGAACAGTTGAGGAAATTGATGATGACTGTGCACTGCTTATCAGACGTGATGATAATACATTGTTACGCCTTGTTTCGGGTGAAATCAGCATACGCCTATGAAAAGCAGAATAAATAATCTTACGCTTTGCGCGCTTTTCACAGCAATGATTGCTGTTTGCGCCCAGCTGACAATACCATTTGCTGTGCCGTTCACAATGCAGTCCTTCGCAATTTATCTGTCGCTTTTGTGTATCGGTGCAAAGCGCACAGCCGCGTCAACACTTTGCTACCTTGCACTCGGCATTTTAGGTGTTCCCGTTTTTTCTGCATTTCGCGGTGGTGTGCAGGTTCTGTTCCAAATCAGCGGGGGATTCCTTATCGGGTTTCTTCTGATGATTGGCGTGTTTGCTTTTTTGTTGCGCTGTTTTCCAAAAGGAAATGTTGCTGTCTGTCTTTTTGCGGCAACGCTTCCTTGCTACGCTCTCGCAGTTGTCTGGTATTTCTTGGTTTTAGGTGTAAAGGCAAACTACTTTTCGGTAATGAAAGCTTTTGCCTGCTGCGTTTTTCCGTTTTTGATTCCCGATGTGTTAAAAATTCTTCTTGCTGTAACGGTTAGTAAGAAGGTGAAAAAACTACTGCCCATTCTGAGGTGATTTTCTTGAGATTTTTTATAATTGTGCTGCTGATTTATGTTCTGGTGCAGTACATCATTTCAGCGGTGAATTATGTTAAGAATATAAAACTTGATTCATACGGCGACTTTGGTTTGATTGAGAATCAGCGCAGTAAACCTGCATCTGATCTACGTTTTGCTCTGAAGAATTCGGGATATAACGGCTGTGGATGGATAGCGTGCTATAATGCGTTTTTGCTTCTTGATAAACAAATTCTCCCGAGGAATGCCATTCTGATGCTTGAATTATTGCTCACGCCTGTTTGCCTTGGTTTTCTCGGTACCAATCCGCTGTCAATAGTTTTATTCTTGAAGCTTTGTGGATACAGAGTAAAGCTTAATATATTAAAGCAAGAATCCGCACCTTGTGACAGTAATGTTGGAATTCTGCTTTATATGACAAGGCGCCGCCGTGCGCATTACGTTGCATATCAGAAAACCGAAGGCGGGCTCGAGTTTCACAATTCTCTTGTCAAGTGCAGCAGCTTTACAGAATATATTGACCGTGTTTCGGGAAAATTTATAATGTCGATTGATATATCATCCAAAAAGCATAATTGACATTTTTTTCCGATTGCTATATAATGAATCTGTAATATAATATAAAAATATGAGGTGTATTCTGTTTGTATAAAAACTTTTTCAAGCGTCTGATTGATTTTGTCCTTGCGCTTTTTGGCATAATTCTTCTTGCAGTGCCTATGCTGATTCTTGTGATTTGCATAAAGGTTGACAGTAAGGGTCCTGTTTTGTTTAAACAAAAGCGTGTCGGCAAAAACAAAACGCATTTCAATATTCTGAAATTCCGCACTATGTATGCTGATACTCCAAAGGATGTGCCAACGCACCTTCTCGTTGACCCTGATAAATATATAACGAGGGTCGGTAAGTTTTTGCGAAAAACCAGCCTTGATGAGCTCCCTCAGATATTTAACATTCTGCTTGGCTCGATGTCGATTGTCGGACCCAGACCCGCATTGTGGAATCAGTTCGATTTGATTGCGCTGCGTGATCAAAATTCGGCGAATGATGTCCGTCCCGGTCTTACCGGCCTTGCGCAGATAAGCGGAAGAGATGAACTTGAGCTTGAAGAAAAGGCAAGGCTCGATGGTGAATATGTCAGCAAGCTTTCATTTGCAATGGACTTGAAATGCTTTTTCGGAACCTTCACAAGCGTTCTTTTCAAAAAAGGCGTTGTTGAAGGCGGAACAGGCGCGATGAAAAAAGAAAACGGTGAAAACAAAGCCGAATAATTTGACAAATATTCGTAATAATATCCTTATTATACGCTGATATAATGAGGTATTGTTTATGGATTTGCATATTGCAGAAAGTAAAAATGACGTAAGGTATGTTCTTGCTAAGTCAATTCGTGTTATTACCGTTCCACCCGTAATGGCGGCAATGCTTTTGGTTGTTTTGAGAAATTACGTTCAAGGTGCTGTTTTCAAAACATATGATTTTTTGTTTTCCATGATATTTCTTGCAATTCTGCCTTTTCTGGCATATCCGGTTTCGTATATTCTTCCCGAAATCAGGTGCAAGGGCAGGGAAGGACAGCGGAATCTTGCGTTCGTTCTTAATGCAATCGGTTATACCTGTGCCGCTGTCTATGGAATTATAGCAAATGTCAGCGACTCTTTGATGCTGATTTTTCTGACCTATTTTCTGTCGGTAATCATTTTAAGCGTGTTTAACAAGGTTTTGAATATCCGTGCCAGCGGACATGCCTGCAGCATTTTCGGACCGCTTGTTTTGCTTGTATATTTTATGGGGATAAAATTTGCTGTGCCCTGCATAATAGTTTTTGCTTTAATATGCTGGGCATCGGTTCAAATCGGAAGACATACCTTCAAGGAACTTATGCTCGGAGCGTTCAGCGCTGCTGTCGCATTTGTATTCAGCACGTTTTTTGCAAGCTTTGCAGTCTTTCTGCGCTCAATCGGAATTTTGACTTAAATAATAAATTTATATTTTTCGGAGGTTTGTATAATGAAGGAATATATAATCGCGGCGTATATCCTGATAATGAGCTTGATTTCTTTTTTTTCAATGCTCATTGACAAGAAAAAGGCAGAAAAACATAAGTGGCGAATTCCCGAAAAGGTTTTATTTGCCTTTGTTATTTTAGGAGGCGGCTTGGGCGGCGTACTGGGAATGCACGTTTTCCGCCACAAAACCAAGCACTGGTACTTTGCAATCGGTTTTCCGCTGATAACCGTTGTTGAATATGCTGCACTTGTCTATTTTCTTTTTATCCACTGATTTTACATAAAAAATAAACCGGAAAGCGTTATTGCTTTCCGGTTATATTTTTGTTTAAATAATTTGATTATTCTGCAGCAGCGCCGGGTGTGTAAACAATCGGGATGGAGTTGCCGTCTGCATCATAGAATGTGATATTATCAATATAAATATCAGCCTGGTTGGGCTGGCCCCATCTCATAAGAACGATGGAACATCCTTCCTGACCTGCTTCAAACTTGTTGGAATCAAGAAGAATCTTGCCTGTAAATTCGGAATAAACCCAATCCCATGTCCATTCAGCAGCAGAGAATTCGCCGAACGAAACCCATCTGCTGGGATCTTCAGTTGTGGGGGAGTTGCCGCCGAAACCGCCGATGAAGTTTGCAGGGCAAAGAACCTCTGTGCCGTCTTCACCTGTAAATGTGCCGACAGCTACCTGGAACATATCAAACTTAAAGCTCTTGATTTTGTCAACATTCTCAGCGCCTACGAGTGCGTCAACGTCAAATCCAACCTTAGGAACCTTGTAGTTGCCGCTGTCGTCCTGCTCGAGAACTTCAATCTTGAGCATCTTGGAGCCGTTGTATTCAGCAACTGTAAGGTTTGTGCCGGAAGAGTCGCCGTTGCCCTTTCCTTCAGCATCAACGTCAATGTTGTAAGCTGTGTAGATGTCACCGTCTTCAAAGGTGATAGCGTTTTCGTCTGCAACAAGAACGGGCTTTTCGGGTTCTTCAGCAGGCTCTTCTTCTGTTGGTGTGGATTCATCGGAAGTAGCTTCTGATGAATCGGAAGTTGAAGCTTCGGATTCAGAAGATTCAGACTCGGATTCGGATGATTCGGATTCAGAAGATTCTGATGCAGAAGATTCAGAAACAGAAGATGAAGAAGATGCTGAAGAGCTTTCCTTTTCTTCTTCGCCGCAAGCAGCAAAGGAACCGAGAGCAATTGCAGCAGTCAATGCCAATACAAGATATTTTTTCATTGTAAATTCCTCCTAAAATTTGTGCGCAAGCAGATTGGCGCACCTCAATAATGACATTATAACAGATTTAGTTCTTTAAGTCAACACTAATTTTTAGCATATAAGTCATTCAACTGTTACGTTGATTCCATTTTCACTGCAATAATCCTCAACACCGCTTGATGCAATGCAATGTACATTCACGCCGTCAATAAGTACATATTCTCCCTCGGCCTCTGTGCTGTCAGTATATCCGATACTTTCGCTTCCGAGCTGAACCGAAGGCGCTTTGAAGGTTATTGTTTTAAGGTTTTCACAGCCAAAAAAAGCGCCTTCACCAATTTGTGTAATGTTTTCGTTGAAAGTGATTTCTTCAAGTGCATAGCATCTGATGAAAGAATTGGCTCCGATTTTTGTGACACTGTTTGGATACTGAATGCTTTTCAGGTTTTCGCATTCATAAAATGTTGTTTCGGGAATTTCAGTTATCTGTGAATTTATCGTTATGCTTTCAAGTGCGGTGCATGATGAAAAAATTCCGACGCCGAGCGAAATTGTATTTTCGGGAATAGTCATTGTTTTAAGGTTGTAGCAGTCATAGAATGCGTATTCACCGATCGAAGTGACATTATCGGGTATTGTTATATCCTGCAAGTACCAGCATTCATAAAAAGCATAAGGCCCGATGCTTTCAAGTGTTTCGGGAAGGTCAAGGGAAACAAGCTGATCACAGCATGCAAATGCTCCTTCGCCCAAAAACTGCACATTCTGACCGAACTCTACATTACATAATATATAACAGTTTGCAAAAGCACCCTCGCCGATTTTTGTGACGCTGTCGGGAATTGTCACAGCGTAAATTGCTGTGTTGTCAAAGCAATAATCGCCGATTTTTGTCACGCTGAGTCCTGCAACCGTGTCGGGAATTTTCGGGTTTTCCGTTGCACCAATATATTTTGTCAGCGTAATTCCGTTTTCGTTTTCTTCAAATTCAAAGTCGCTTTCGGAAACCTCAAGAGTTTCAATTGTTGATTGTGATTGGGAAACAACAGAGGTTGATTCACTGCTTTCGCTTTTATCGCAGGAAACCATATTTGTCAAAAGCGCAGCAGTAGAAATTACCGCTAAAAATTTTCTCATATGTCAGGCTCCTTTTTTAATTGCTGATTTTCTTTACTTATATATAATATAGCATATTCGGCTGAATTTCAAGGTTTTATAATTAATTTAATATTTTTTCGATAATGGTTATATCACTTTTGTTATAGATACATATAACTGATAAAAATTGACAAAAAGTTAATTATATGGTATAATAATTATATATTAATTTCTTGGAGGAATATTTTTATGGAAAATCAGCAAAATTTTTGCGTTAAATGCGGCGGTAAATTGGTTAACGGCATTTGTGCGAACTGCAATAATGCGTCAACAAATTTCGTTTCAGAGCAACAGGCTGCCAATACTGCCCCTGTATATGATTCAAATTTGCAACCCCAACAGGCACAGCAGTCCGTCCAATCTGTCAATGAAATGCGATACAATGTCAACAACGGTGCATTTATTTCGCCTGAGGAATATCTTGTTTATAAAATTGGCAACAGTTATGCACAGTCATATATGATGACAAGTAACGTAACAAAAGATTCTGTTGCAGTTACCAATAAAAGAGTTTATTACTCCGGTAAAACATATCTCGGAGCGCGTCGCTATAAAACTACACTTGTTGCTGATTTAAAGGAAATTAGTTGTGTGGGCATATATAAATCCTTTAATCTGTTAATGTTGATTATATCGATACTACTTGTATTGACAGGATTATATTTAGGTACAGAAGGCTCTGCTGAGGATTTGGTTCCGTTTTTGGTTATCGGCGGTATTATTGGCATTATCTGGGTTATGGCTACTGCAAAAACATTGCTTAAGATTGACTATGCAGGCGGATGTATTGCAATGGACATAAAGTCATTTTCAAGCAAAGAGCTTGGCGAGTTCCGCTCTGCATTGTACCGTGCTAAGGATTTGATTACCAAATATAATTAAGCGAACGCTTTGAAAAAGAAAACCGACAGACTTTAATTCTGATAGTGATAAAGAAGCATAACCCGTGAAGAAATTCTTCACGGGTTATTTTAACACTTACAGATAAATTGGAATTTACAGCTGATATCTATGTGTCACAGCAAATTCAGGTGCGAATTGTACTGCCACGGTTCTTTTTGTCAGATTGAATACCACCGAATAGTTTTCATCGCCTGGAATATGGTTTTCGTGCAGCAGCCTGAAAGCATCTTCTTCGCTGATGATACCATTATGTGCCTCAAGATATTCCTGATATGCAAGGTATCTGTCCTTGCCGAATCCTTCCATTTCAGGATTGTTATATATCAGAAAATTCGAGCATACCTGATACGGTTTTTCATTTCTGAGCACCTTCATTTCGCCGCCGACATACTCGATGATTGCACTGTTTCCGCTTGCGTCGGCAATCTGAAAATGTTCTATATTATCCTGCGGTGACATTGTATAGCGTGTAAGAAAATCAAGTGCTTCTTCGACATTTCTGCATTTATCAATGATGCTTCGGTAAAGCGAACAATAGCACAGAGGAATCTTTTTGCCGTCCGTTTCAACTTCCGTTCCACCAGCAGTAAATACAACAAGTGCCAGTCCATGTGCGTTCATACCGTCCTGCATATCATAAGGAACACAAAGCGCTCTTGCACAGTCGAATGGTTTTTGGGTATCTACGCAAGCAGTATCTTTTATCCATTCGTT
Source organism: Oscillospiraceae bacterium (assembly GCA_017435565.1). Classification (GTDB taxonomy): domain Bacteria; phylum Bacillota; class Clostridia; order Oscillospirales; family Ruminococcaceae; genus RGIG3077. The sequence goes on from JAFSEU010000003.1 coordinate 95,357, forward strand.
TTCATCAAGCTCCTGGTTGTCAGCCCAGCAGGCAACATAATATCCGAAATCCTGAAAATTTGATAAACCGATTGTTTTACCTGTAATCTTGTTTTCGGCAAGTGTAACAATCGGTTGCTTTACAGGGGTATCGAGGTCATGGCAAAGCAGAAAATCTCCGTCTGAATTGTGTGCAGTAAAGCCTGAACAATCATGTTTTGGTTTATATAGGCTACCGATAAATGTTCCCTCTAAAATATGCTTTTTCTGAAATCTGTGCAAGTCTCTTAAGTCATAAGCACCGCATTTTAAAAATTCATCAAGTGCATAATCACCGTAATATGTAATCTCATAAGCGTTCTCTCCCGGAAATTTGCGCAATGATTCTATCGTCCTGTTTTTGTTCTCATCATTAAATCGGAACATAGTGTCATTCCCTCCTTTATCAAATTCTAATTTGTCATTAAGCCAATTATAACAAATGTAATATAAAAAGTCAACGCCACAAGCAACGCAAAGTCACTTTTGACACAATATCAAAAGTGACTTTGTAATACTTCTATATGACTAACCGACTTAACAGCTGTCGGTTTGTTTTTTGTATATGGAAATACTTTATCTCTTCACGAAATACTCCTCATACCATACAAGGAAGGTGTAAATTGTCCAGACCTTTCTCCAGTTGTCGGAGTTACCATTGATATAATCATCGAAAATGGCATTGATTTCATCAAGATTAAAGAATTTTGCTGCCATATCGCTTGAAAACTTTGCCTTTACATCGCTGTTGTAGCGATCGTCTGCAAGCCAAATGCGAATAGGCACAACAAATCCAAGCTTTTTTCTGAATGCGATTTCATCGGGAATAACCTTTGACGCAGCTGTTCTGAAAGCAACCTTGTTTTGCTCCTGGTCAACCTTGAATTTTGACGGCATTCTTGAAGCAATGTCAAATACTCTCAAATCGGTAAGCGGCATTCTGATTTCAAGTCCTGCAGCCTCGCTCATCTTGTCAACGTTGAGGTAAATATCGCCCTCAAGCCATATCTGAATATCAACAGCGGACATTTTTGAAAGCGGGTCAAGTCCTTGCGTTTCCTCATAAATCTGTTTTGCAAGATTTATTGGAAGAACATCGGGGTTGTAGCTTTTGAGAATCCTTTGTTTTTCGTCCTCTTTCATGATGTTGGTGTTGCCGACATAGAAGGTGGGCAGATTATCACCGTATCTTTCAGCATTACGGTACATATTGTATCCGCCGAAGAATTCATCGGCACCCTCGCCCGAATAGCAAAGCTTTGTCGATTTTGCTGTTTCAATGCAGCCCAAAGCAAAAGCAATTGCCGAAGCGTCACCCAAAGGCAGCTCCATATTGTACATTACATAGGGTACAATATCAAAATATGCCTGAGGCGTAATGTTGCATTTTCTGCATTCTCTGCCTAAAAGTTCGGCGGTTTGTTTTGCCAGAACGGATTCATCAAACCTTTCCTCGTCATATCCGCATGAATTAGCCACCTTAACATCCGACATTGCCAACACATACGAAGAATCAACGCCGCCCGAAAGGAAGGACTCGGCAGTTTCCTCATCGGTTTTTACTTCCTGCATCATAAGCTCAACGGTTGAGTGAATCTCATCCGCCCACTGTTCAAGCGTTCTGGAATTATCAGGCTTAAACTCAGGTTTCCAATAGCGATTTATCTTGTATTCGCCGTTTTTCCACACAAGGCAGCAGCCGGGCATAAGCTTTTTAACGCCTTTGAAAAACGTCCTTTCACCTGCAGGATAAGTCAGACTCATATATATCTGCAGCATATCGACATCAAGCTCTTTTTCAAAGCCTTCCTGCTCCATAATTGTGCGTATCATTGTGCCGTATAGAATTTTACTATCCTTGGTAATGTAATAGTAAAACGGCTTTGTACCGAAGCGGTCTCTTATGCAGATAAGTTCATCGGCTTTGTCGTCATAAAGTGCAAATGCGTACATTCCGTGCAAATGGTGTGCCATATCGCAGCCCCATTTTTCATAAGCCGCCGTCAGAATTCTTGCTTCGCGTTCTTCTCTGCCGAGATTGCTTTCGATTCCCAGAATATCGCAAAGCTGAACATGATTTCTTATATGTCCTCTGTATTCCTTGACTGTAATCATAGCTGTACCTCTTTTGTGAAAATTTTGTCTGTATAATTATTATATGCCTTTTGTGCTTTTGGTTTTGTCAAATCATAGAATTTATCTGAAGCTTTTTACCCAGGTTATCAGTGAAGGAATGTGTGTCTGATTATAGACGTCACGCCGCATCTGGTCGGTAACATAGCCGTTGCGCTCCATAATTGCAAGAATAGCCTCTTGCAAGCCGGCGATTCTTCCCTTTTCAAAGGCTTCGTCAATTGCCGCAGATGTTATGCTTTCTGTTGCGGTTTTGAGGTTTTCGACTTCATTTATCTCTTTGGGTATTGCATTTTCTGAAGGTTTTTCTTCAAATGCTGCTTCAGCTTCAATTATGTTTTCGGAAATGTTCTCAACAGCGCACTCAACCTGTGCCGTTTTCTCTTCTTTTTCCTGGATTATTACATTGAAACTGTTCTCGGCTTTTTCGGAAGGAACAAAAATATCACCCGAATTTGCCGCAATATTTACGCATATTGACCTGTTTGAAACGCTGACCTTTTTGCCCGTGAGCAAACCGATATATTCACTGCAATCTGAGCAGGGCAATGTCATAACGTAATCGCTGTCATCATTGTTTACTGCAATAATAACAGATTCACCGTTATAGCTTCGTGAAAATGCATACTGCCTGTTTGTCAGAAGCAGCTGACTGTAATCGCCGTAGGAAAGAGCTTTTGTATTCTGGCGGATTCTTCCCAAAGCAGATATAAGTTTTGTGCAGGGGTTTATGTCGTATGAATCCTTGTAATCATTAAGATTAAGGTGCGGACGCAGAGAATCATCCGAGCCACGTTCTTTTCTGCCTTCAATTCCGAATTCCGAGCCGTAGTAAATCGACGGTATGCCGGGCAGGGTGTATTCAAGAATATGCACGGGAGCAAAATGCGCCTTATTGTTCAGCTTTGTGTAAATACGCTCAACATCATGGTTGTCGGTAAAATTATAAAGCAGCATTTTACCATTACCCATATCGTAAAGACGTTTTACGGTGTGTGCAATTTCAAAATAGTTGTGGTCGTTGTGACCTGAATACAGCGCCTTGTGCAGATGATAATTCGTCACGCTGTGAAGCGTGTCCTCATTGACCCATCTTATATAATCCCCGTGAATTACCTCGCCCATAAGCCAGAAATCGGGCTTTACCTGATTTGCTGTATTTCTAAGCGCCTTCATAAAATCAAAGTCAAGAACATCGGCAGCGTCAAGACGGATTCCGTCAACGTCAAATTCGCTTACCCAGAATCTTATTACATCGCAGATGTAGTTTTTGACTTCATCATTACGCTGGTTAAGCTTTGCAAGCAGATTGTATCCACCCCAGTTGTCATAGGAAAAACCGTCGTTATATTCGTTGTTTCCCCAGAAGTTCACGTTGCAGTACCAATCCTTGTAGCGTGAATTTTCTCTGCTGAGCTTTATGTCCTTAAAAGCAAAAAAGTCCCTTCCTGTGTGGTTGAAAACGCCGTCGAATATGACCTTGATTCCTTTGCCGTGGCATCTTCTTACAAATGCTTTAAGGTCATCGTTAGTTCCAAGCCTTGAATCAAGCTTTTTGTAATCGGTTGTTTCATATCCGTGACCGACGGATTCAAACAGAGGACCTATATAAAGCGCATTGCATCCGATTTTTTCAATGTGTTCAATCCAACATTCAATTTCGTTGAGCCTGTGCTTCACAGCGGAATAGGAGTTCTGTTTTTCGGCACCGCAAAGCCCCAAAGGATATATATGATAGAAAACAGCTTCATCGTACCAAGCCATATTAAATTTCCTCCCAAGTTAAAAATCACTATAAAATTATACTACTAAATGCACAAAATGTCAACTTGTTGAAAACAAAAAATATGTCAAATTATCAAAATCAGCTTGCTAAATCTGATTTAATATGTTATATTTATAAAAACCGCATTTGGAGGCAATATATGAAAAATCTAAAACTTAAAGTAAACGCTTCAAAGCGTCTTAGTCACATAAACCGTGAAATTTACGGTCATTTTTCCGAGCATCTCGGCAGATGTATCTATAACGGGATTTTTGTCGGAAAAGATTCGGCTATTCCGAATACAAACGGCGTGAGAAACGATGTTATCGAAGCTTTTAAAAAAATATCTGTACCTGTTCTGCGCTGGCCGGGCGGTTGCTTTGCCGACGAATATCACTGGAAGGATGGAATAGGTGAATTGTCGGAGCGCAAAAAAATGGTTAATACTCATTGGGGCGCTGTGACCGAAGACAACAGCTTCGGAACCCATGAATTTATGGATTTGTGTGAAATCTTAGGGTGCGAACCGTACATAGCCGCAAATTTAGGCAGCGGAACTGTGCAGGAAATGTCTGAATGGGTTGAATATATGACCTGTGCAGATGATACACCGATGGCAAACCTGCGCCGTAAAAATGGAAGAGAACACCCTTGGAAGCTTAAATATATAGGAATCGGTAACGAAAGCTGGGGCTGCGGCGGAAATATGCGCCCTGAATATTATGCCGATTTATACAGACAATATCAGACTTATTGCAGAAATTATAACTCAAATCAGCTTTATAAGGTTGCCTGCGGCCCTAATGCGGATGATTACAGCTGGACAGAAAAGCTGCTTGACTCAGTAAAGCATTGGCATACAAGCGCAATTTCACTGCATTATTATACAATTCCGACGGGTGATTGGTCACACAAGGGCGATGCGGTTGATTTTGATGAGAAGGAATATTATCAGACTATTCTTTCTACATTGAAAATGAAGGAGCTTATTGAACGTCACAGTGAAATTATGGATAAATATGACCCTGAAAAAAGAATCGGCTTGATTGTTGATGAATGGGGCTGCTGGTATGATGTTGAAAAAGGCACCAACCCGGGATTTTTATATCAGCAAAATTCAATGCGTGACGCACTTGTCGCCGCAATTAACCTGAATATCTTCAATGAACATTCTGATAGAGTTGTAATGGCAAACCTTGCTCAGGCTGTGAATGTTCTTCAGTCGCTGATACTTACCGAGGGCGAAAAAATGGTGCTCACCCCGACATATCATATTTTCGATATGTTCTCATGCCATCAGGATAATGATTTGCTTGAATCAGATTGCGATAATTTTGAAGTTGCTTATAAAGATATATCAATCCCCGGAATATCAAAATCCGTATCTGTCGATGAAAACGGTGATATTATTGTAACGCTTGCAAACTGTGCTATGAATGAGTCGGTGCAATTTAATATCGAATTTGAATGCTTTGAGCCTAAAGCCGCACACGGCAGAATTCTGCAGAGTGAAAGAATCAATGACTGCAACGATTTCGAAACGCCCGACAGAGTAAAACCTGAGACCTTTGATAAAATTAAGCTCAAAGGTACAGCAGTTTCTTTTGAGCTGCCTGCTCTGAGCGTTGTCTCAATAAGGCTTTCAAAATGAAAATTCAATGCAGAAAATGCCTGCTTGAAGATATGAACAGGGATGAATATATCAAATCATTGCAGGAATATATCACTTCATATCCGTCAAGTGAGCGTGTTGATGATGAAACCTATAATATGCGGCTTGATATCTGCAAGGAATGCGATGAGCTTTCAAACGGGATGTGCGCAAAATGCGGCTGCTTTGTACAACTGCGTGCACTTAAGACGAAAGCTTGCTGTGCAAGCGAAAAAAAGCTCTGGTAGTATTAAGCTTGTTGACATATTTTGCAAATTGTGGTATAATATATCTGTGGAACAAACCGTTTCACAATTCTGAGTAATCAGTAATTTTAAGGAGTGTAATTATGGCTGACGAATACAAGGACATTGACCTCGGTCAGGAAGAAATGGACGATGAAACCATTATCCTCACCGATGAAAACGGCGAAGAAGCTGAGTTTGAATATCTTGATTCCGTGGAGTACGAAGGAAGAGAATATGTTGTTCTGTTTCCCGTTGACGATGATGATGATAACGACAGTGAGGTTATCATTCTTGTTGTTGAAGAATACAACGAGGATACCGATGAAGAAACCTTCGGTCCCGTCGAGGATGAAGAAACTCTCAACAAGGTTTTCGAGCTTTTCAAGGAAGCACATAAGGATGAATATAATTTCACCGAATAATTTTTGCTTTAGTTATTTGGCACGGCAGCATTTTTATGCTGCCGTGTTTTGCTTGTCAGAGAATTGAAGTTTTCATAATAAAAAGCTCCCGTAAAGAATCAACGTCTTTGCGGGAGCTGAATGTTTTATTGCTTGTAGGTTATAAACCCATAGCTTTCAAGAATCTGAAAATACTTTGCAAGCCTTTCGTAAAGCGGATGTGCCTTTTCGCCGAAATGCTTGTCCACAGCCTCACTGAGGGCTGCAATGTCAGTCTTTCCGTCGATAAGAGGCCAGACAAAGCTGCCGTTTTCATCGAGATGAACATAGCTGATTTTCGGTTTTTTTAAAAGCTTCTGAGCAACGCGGTTGAATATCCCCTTGTTTATGATTTCGAGGGTGACAATTCCGTTATCGTCCGTTGTCCAGTTGATGTCAGGATTTCTCAACGGTATTCGCTCAAGATAATTCTCGCTGTTTACATTTTTGTTTTTCATACTTTTTTGCTGCGCTTTTTCCAAAGTGAGAATTTCAGAACTGTGAGAATGATAATACCGAACAGCACAAGGCCGCCGATATCCATTACAGCAGAGGGAATTCCAAGCTTTGAAGAAAGGTCAATAGCCTTGTCAACGCCGAATACCGCAAGAAGAGCAAGGAGAATACCGACAAGACCTTCACCGGCAATCATACCCGAACAGAAGAGAACACCGTCGTTGATGATTTCCTTCTTTTCCTCTTCCTTGCGCTTCATCTTGTCCATAGCAAGTCTGATAAGACCGCCGACCATAATGCAGGCATTGAGCTGCACGGGAAGATAAATACCGATTGCGAAGGGGAGTACGGGAATTCCTACGATTTCAGCAACAACTGCAATAAATACGCCTGTAAATACAAGAGCCCAAGGGAGATTACCGCCCATTACACCTTCAATAATAAGCTTCATAAGCGTAGCCTGAGGAGCAGCAAGCTCATCCGAGCCGAAGCCCCAAGCGCTGTCAAGAAGATAGAGTGTTCCGCCGATAGCAAGAGCAGCGGCAACAACACCGAGAATTTCGCCAATCTGCTGCTTTTTTGGTGTGGAACCGAGAAGATATCCGGTTTTAAGGTCCTGTGATGTATCGCCGGCAATTGCGGAAACGATGCAGATAACAGAGCCGATTGCAATAGCACTGCACATACCCTCAATTCCCGTTGCGCCTGTAACCTTAAGAATAAGCGTTGCAATAAGAAGTGTTGCGATAGCCATACCCGAAACAGGGTTGTTACTGCTTCCTACAAGACCAACCATTCTGGAAGAAACTGTTGCAAAGAAGAAGCCGAATACAACAATTATAACAGCACCGAGCAATGATACGGGAATTGCGGGAACGAGCCAGACAAGAAATGTAAGAACAGCAATTGCGCCGATAACAACTTTAAGATTCAGATCCTGCTCGGTACGTTTGCTTGAAGCAGCACCTGAGGTCGAAATGCTTTTCATAGCACCGCTGAAGGTTTTTACGATAAGGGGCAGAGATTTGATAAGGCTGATGATACCGCCTGCTGCCAATGCACCTGCACCTATGTATCTGATATAGGAAGACCAGATACCGCTTGCGCCGTCTGCAGCATACATTTCAGAAATAGGTACTTCGCCGGGATAAAGAGTGATGTCAGCACCGAAAAGCACGATAAGCGGAATGAGAACGAGCCAGCTTAAAACGCCGCCGGCAAACATATATGATGAAATCCTTGCACCGCAGATATATCCTACGCTCATTACAGCGGGATATATCTGCGTTCCGATTTCACCTGCATAACCTTTTACCCTGCCGGATATTTCGCCCGAAACCAGCTTTAATCCGTCGATGATGAACTTGAACAATGCGGCAAAGCCCATTCCGGCAAATACCGTGGTGGCATTGGCACCGCCCTGCTCACCTGCAAGAAGAACCTCTGCACAGGCAGTTCCCTCAGGATAGGGGAGAGTACCGTGCTCTTTGACAATCAAAGCGTTGCGCAAAGGTACCATAAAGAATACACCGAGAAGACCGCCGATAAGTGCAATCAAAGTGATTTCAAGAATGCTCGGCTTGTCCATTTTGCCCTCTGCAGCCCAGAGGAAGAGCGCCGGCAATGTGAAAATTGCACCTGCAGCCAAAGATTCACCCGCAGAGCCGACAGTCTGAACGATATTGCTTTCGAGAATTGAGTTTTTGCGCATAATAATGCGGATTACACCCATTGCGATTACTGCCGCAGGAATTGAGGCAGAAACCGTCATACCCACTCGAAGACCCAAGTAGGCGTTTGCTGCACCGAATACAACTGCCAGAACAATGCCTATAACAATGGAGGTAACGGTAATTTCGGGCGTTACCTTATCTGCAGGAATATACGGTTTGAATTGATTATCTTTTTCCATAATTTCTCCGATCTGTCAAATCAATTTCGTGACGATTTGACAATATTTTTTCTATTATACCATAAAATATATTATTACTTATCGGCAACTTTTCAAAATTTTAATGAGTAAATTGTATATTTTTTCGGTAGACGTTATGCTCAGACGTTCATTTACGGTGTGAACGTCAAAAAGTGAAGGACCCATTGCAATGCAGTCAAGTCCGTCAATTGCGGAGGAGAATATACCGCATTCAAGTCCTGCGTGAATAGCCTCAACCTTAGGAATTGTGCCGAACTCCTGCACAAAGCATTCCTTGTAAATGTTCTGAAGCTGTGAATTGCTGTTGAATTCCCAGGGCGGATAGTGCCCAGAGGCTTCGTATTCCGAATTTAAGCTGTCGGCAAATGCTTTCATTCTGTCTTCAAGGAAGTTAAGTGCGGACTGCTTGTTGCTGCGAAGCGTAAAATGAAGAATGATTTCGCTGTCAGTAGTTTTGAGTATGCCGAGATTTTGCGAAGATTCAACCAGATTTTCAATTTCGGAACTCATTTCGCAAACACCATTCGGCACAATCAGCAAACCAAAAATCAGCTTATCTTTAATGTCGCTTTTTATTGCTTTGCAATCAGTTTTTTCCGATATACAGATATCGTATGAAAACTGCGGCTCACGGTCGGAAATTTCTGCTTTTATCACGGCAAGACAATCATTTGCTGTTGTCTCAAAGCTTGAAGCATTATCAGTGCAAAGGCTGATTTGGCAGCTGTTTGGAATTGCATTGCCCTTGTCACCGCCGTTTATAGAAATCAGCTCGAATTCACATATGTTCTTCATATGATTCAAAAAACGAGCCGCTAATTTATTGGCGTTTACTCTGTTGCTGTTGATTTCAACACCCGAGTGACCGCCCCTGAGCCCTTTGAGAGAAATGTCGATTCTGTTACCCTTCTTGTTTTCAAATTCAATGGGCATGGTTATTCTGAAATCACTTCCGCCTGCGCAGGACACAGTCAGAATGTCATCCTCTTCAGCGTCAAGGTTAATCATTCTTTTGGCGTTAAGCTTCTTCATATCAAGCACCATTGCACCGCACATGCCGATTTCCTCGTCGGTTGTGAACACGGCTTCAATTGCAGGGTGAGAAATATCACTGCTTTCAAGAATAGCCAGAATCATAGCTACGGCAATACCGTTGTCGGCACCGAGGCTTGTACCTTTTGCTTTTACAAAATCGCCGTCAATATAGACGTCAAGGCCGTCCTTGTCAAAATCAATATTGCAGTCATCGGTTTTCTGACATACCATATCAAGGTGTCCTTGTAAGATTATCGGCTCGGAGCTTTCATATCCGGTCGTTGCAGGCTTATAAATGATTACATTGTCAGCCTCATCTCTGACAGCTTCAAGTGAGTGATTCTTTGCAAAGTCGATGCAATACTGTGAAATTGCTTTCATATTTTCAGAGCCTCTGGGAATTGCGCAAATCTGTTCAAAGTAATTAAAGACTCTTTCGGGGTTAAGTGAATTTAAACGTGCCATTTTTTCCTCCGCTGATTAAAATATATTTGCCTTGATATTATAACATAAATCACGACGTATGACAAGTAACATAATATCCCTTATTTGATATTATACCGTAAAAAACACAATAAATTAAACAATAATAGTTGCTTGTCTGAAAAAAATCGCCTTCCCGATAAAGGGAGGGCGATAAACAAAGCATTGAGAATAAAGCATAAATCAGAAATTCTTTCTCCATACAGAGGGTGAAGCCAGAATGATAAGCGGCAGGCATTCAAGTCGTCCGAGAAGCATATCTGCCGAAAGGACGTATTTTGAAAAATCAGACAGAAAAGCAAAGTTATTTACCGGACCAACCTTTTCGAGTCCGGGACCTATGTTGTTAAAGCAGGTGATTACTGAAGTAAAGGTTGTCGTAAAGTCCTCATTGTTTATTGAAATGAGTAAAAGCGAAATTGCTATAACTCCCATATAAATTATAAAATAGTTGTGCACACCGTGAATGGTTTCGGTATCCATGGTTTTATCATCGGATTTTACGATGTTTACAGACTTCGGATGAATTATTTTATGCATATATTTTACAGCGCTTTTATACATAATTATCACGCGCTGAACCTTGAATCCACCGCCTGTCGAACCTGCACACGCTCCGATAAACATCAGCATCAGAATAATCATTTTTGAGAGCATCGGCCATTGATTGAAATCGGCAGTGCCGAATCCGGTTGAAGTCATAGTCGAAACTACCTGAAATACTGTATATCTTATTGTTTGCGGTACAGAATTGTACATTGAGAATATATTGATTCCGATAATAATACTTGCAATCGCAATAATAGCAATATATACTTTTATCTCGGTGTTTTTCAGTACTTCTTTGAATCTTTTGATAAGAATAAAGTAATATAAGCTAAAGTTTACTCCAAAAAGAAACATAGAAACTGTCAGTACAGCTTCAATATACGGTGAGTTATAATAAGCAACACCTGTGTTTTTTATGCTGAATCCGCCTGTTCCGGCAGCTCCCATTGCGTGGCATACGCTGTCAAACAACGGCATTTTTCCAATTAAAAGAAATATAACCGTGGCAAGTGTCAAAACTGCATAAATTATGTAGAGATATGCTGCGCTTAATTTCCCTTTCGGTACGATTTTTCCTACCTGAGGTCCGGCGCATTCGCCGCGCATAAGATGGAGTGCGTCGGCAGATGAAGGTAAAATAGCAATGGCCAGAACAAGAACGCCCATACCGCCTACCCAGTGTGTAAGGCTTCACCAGAAAAGCATACCCTTTGAAAGACCTTCAATATTTGTAAGAATTGTCGATCCCGTTGTTGTAAAGCCCGATACGCTTTCAAACACTGCGTCGCAAAAGCTTGGAATTTCGCCGCTGAAGTAAAACGGAAGTGCTCCGACTAACGGAACGAGTATCCATAGCATAGCGGCAATAATAAGACCTTCTTTTGCAAACATTTGCTTATTTTTCGGCTTGATTATCGAAAGGGGAGTGGAAACAATCGCCACGCAAAGAGCAATTATAAGAAAAGTAATTGCTGTGTCGTGTTCCGAATAATAAAGGCTTACAGCGGCAGGCAGCAGCAATATTACAGAGCTTACCAGCATAACCTTGGAGATATAGTGAAAAACTACAGCTTTGTTCATAGTTTGTGCTCGCTTTTATTCTAAAATATCTTTTATGTCGCTGAATTTATAATCCTTGGAAACCAGAACAACCGAATCGCCGATTTCGATTGAATCATCACCGCCGGGTATGATTACATTGCGTTTTCTGATGATTGCGCAAATCAGAGTGTTTTTCTTTAGCTTCAAATCACGGAGTCTGATTCCCACAAGATCAGGAATAGGTTTTCTGATGCTGAACTGAATTGCTTCCACCCTGTCGCCGACAATTTTGTAAAGCGATTCTATATTACTGTCAGCTGCATTTTCAAGAGAACGGACGTAGCTTAATATATTGCTCGTGGTCAGATATTTCGGTGAAATGACAGAGTCAAGACCAAGCTGTGATGTCAGATTTACATAGCTTTCACGGTTTACCTTGGCAACAACCTTTGCGTTTGTGTTGTTTTTTGCATAAAGTGCCGTAATTATATTTACCTCGTCAATACCTGTCAGCGCAACAAATGAGTCAGCGTCCTTAATGCCTTCTTCGAGAAGCAGATCCTGGTCAGTTCCGTCGCCGTAAATTACCGTTACCTTGTCAAGCTCCTGCGCAAGCTCGGTGCAGCGTTCATAATTGTTGTCAATGATTTTGACGCGCATACCAAGTGCGGAAAGCTGTCTGGCAAGATAAAATCCGATTCTTCCGCCGCCGACAATCATTACCGTTTTGATTTTATCCTTCATCATTCCCGTAGAACGGAACAGCTTTTCAACATCCTTGTGCGAGGTGGAAACATTGATTCTGTCGCCCGCCTGAAGAACAAAATCACCGCCGGGAATGAAAATATCTGACCCGCGTTCTACCGCGCAGATAAGAAATTTGATTTTTGTACGCTGATATATTTCGGCAAGGCTCATATTGCAGAAAGATGAGTTTTCAGTAAGCTTATGTTCAACAAGTTCAACTCGGCCCTTTGCAAATACCTCAACCTTTGCAGCTGCTGAAAATACAAGAACACGAAAGATTTCATCCGCCGTCATTCTTTCGGGATTTATTACCATCGAAAGCCCGAGATCCTCTCTGATGAGGTCAATCTGACTGAAATATTCAGGGTCTCTGACTCTGGAAATCGTTCTGCCTGCACCGAGGCGCTTTGCGATAAGACAGCAGAGCATATTTGTTTCATCGTGGGGTGTTGCGGCAATGAGCATTCCGGCTTTATTTACATCGGCCTCGAGCTGAACCTCAGCGTTCGCACCGTTGCCTTCAATGCACATAACGTCCTGTGTGTCCTGCGCTTTTCGTAGCGTTTCGGCATCGTTGTCGATTACTGTAATATCGTGACCTTCTTTCACCAAAAGAGAGGAAAGATTACTTCCGACTTTGCCGTTTCCGATAATAACAATTTTCATATTTTACCATCCATAATAATTATAAGTATAACTATAGAAAGACCAATCTAAATATGCATTATATCATTTACATATATAAAAGTCAATAACAAAATATAAACTAAAATGAATTGCAATGCCTATTGTTGCAAACTGTTGTGATTTGTGATGTAATCAAACACCGGCGAGAGCTTGAACGCAGGGTGCGCAAATCAAAGCGTGAGCGTGTGACTATTGATGAGCTTGGAAATATCGGTGTAGGGAAGTATAAAGCCGACTTGACTTTGAAAGATTATGATGATATACTGTATATGAAAGGGAAGATGTCTGACCTTGATGTGCGGAAATGGTAGGTATTAAATATGACAGAAAGAAAAAGGCGTGAAGAATATAGCATCAAAGCAAGCATGCTTCGCCAAAAGTATCAGTCTGATTTAGATGATTTAATGGAACGCCGTAAACATTATACCAAGCTCGACGAAGGTGCAACTGAAGAACAGGAAATTCGCAAACAATATTGGGAGCAAATGGAAAAGCTTTCGAATGAATATAAAGATGTTTTAAAAACCACTTGAATTATCAGGTGGTTTTCTTATACCCAAAATTAAATAGTTTATAAGCACTTTGGCTAAGCTCAAGGTGCTTTTATTATGCCCTTAAGTACGGCGTAAAACTGCTTAAAATCTATATACGAAAGGACAAAGCACAATGGGAAACGAAACCAACACAGTAGCAGGCATCGAAGCACAGAATACTGCGCAGGCAGGCGTCAAAACCGATTTTTGACAGCGAGGTAGACCTTATATCTAACAGGGTGCTGCCGCAGACTTTTGACTGGAAGAATATCTGAAAGCCGAGAAAAAACGCAACGAGTTGCGCAGATATCAAACTCGGTATGTGAAATTTATTATGTCCAATCCTCTTTCCCGTCCCTGTGCTGTTTCAGGGCGGCGAAGCGCAGCAGCTGCTTGCGTGAGGAAATTCCCAGCTTGCTGTAAATATTTTTATTATGATATTTCAGCGTGTTTTCGGTAATGTGAAGAATCTCCGCAATCTGCTTTGCGGTCTTTCCCGAAAGATACAGCTCATAAACCCTGTACTCGGCAGGGGTGAGCATACCGAGATTTTCCACGAAATAATTGTATTCCTCAGGAATAATTTCCTCTTTGTGCTTTTCGGCAAGGCGGTCGATTTCACTTTTGGCAAGCTCATATTTTTCCGCTGCCTTTTCATATTTTTCTTTTGCCCTGCGTGCTTCTTCTTCGGCAAATCTCTTTGCATTTTCAAGGTCGTCAAGCTGCTGCTCGTAATAATTATCCTTTTCCTCAAGAAAAGAGAAAAGGTCATCTATTTCACGGATACGGAGTTGCTCGCCGTAATCCTCTTTTGTTTTGACCTGCTCTATTTTTTTTAAAATAGGTGAAACATATTTCTTGCTCATAAAAATGCAGAAGACAGCCGCAAGAATTGCCGCAATCAGAAAAATCAATAGAATATTCATCTGTCCCTTTCGCAGAAAGCTTTCATACTGCGTTTTAGGGAGCATGACAGCAACACTGAAGGCTTCACTGCCAAGCATGATTTCTTTTGTCAACCCCACACATTTTTCGCTGCCGAAATCAAAAAGCTGAGAGCCGTTTTTGCTTTTGATGTTCAGATTGCTTTCGATATTATAACGATTAGAGCTGAATTGCCCCGAATAAATTCCGTTATGTTCATCAAGCAAACCACAGATTTCGTCGCCCCAGCGTCCATCCTCGGTTTTGTGTGACAGCTGAAACAGCAGGTCGTTTATTTCAAAGCCGCAGACGCCGATAATATTGTCATTGTAATCCCGAATAGGAACATAAATATATCTTGCTCTTTCCCATGTATCGGGGATGGTGGAGGCAGGACTTAAGACATAGTGCGTTCCATCCGAAAAAGTTTCATTGCAGTGTTCAAAAAAATCAGTACTGCTTTCATTTTTCCAACCACTGTGGAAATTGATGCCCCTGCTTTTTCCCGTGGAGAATGAGCCTCTGTAAATAGAAAAATCATTGTTTACGGTGTTTTCTGAGTAAAGGTTGATGTATTTCAGATATATTCCGCTGTAAAGCTCTGTTTTGGAATTGCTGTTTGCGGTGGTGTCAAGAATACAGAATGCACCGCTTGCAGGAGCAACCTGCATATTAAGGTAAACCGAGTCGTAAAGCCTGTCCTGCAAGGCGTCAAGAGCTTCGGAATTGTTTTTCAGTTCATCAAAGGTAAGATTGTTCTCGGTAAGATAGTCCTGAATTGATTGTTCAAGCTGACCTGAAAAGGATATCGCACAAGCCGCAAGCTCGTCACAGTCACCCTCGATACTGTCAGAGCACGCAGAAAGCTGTGCGTTAAGGTCGTTCATTATCTGCCTGTCGGTGGGATTGAGAATGCCGAACAGATTAAGCAGAATGATGATTATTGCAAGGAACAGACAGATGACCGAAAAAACATAGAAAGCGAATCTTCTGCGCATTGACAAGCCTTCCTCTTTGAACTGCTTTATAAGGCTCTTGATGTCAAGATATCTCAATATATTCATAAGCTTACCCTCACATATCCTTGGCTGAAAGTCTTTTCAGCTCTTCAAGGGAAGCGGCGGCAAGCTCGTTCAGCACAGCTTCCTTGTCCTCGCCATTCGCTGTCCGTTCAATATACTGGTTATGTGCGGATTTCAGTACTAGTTTTACATTCTGCTCGAAATCGCTTTGAATATCCGAGGCATTGTCATAAACAGACAGAGAATATAGCTTATAGCTGTTCATCATACCGTTCATCATATCATAAAGATTTCGATAGCTTTCATTTTGGACAACGCTTGTGTCAGCGAAAAGCTCCGCAAAAGCCTCGTCGGTAACAGGAAGATAGCCTGTGCTTGTAACAAAGCTCAGGTTGTTTTCTTTTTCGGTAAGCCACTTAGCAAAAATATATGCTCCGTAATTTTTGCGTTCATCCTCGCTTTTTACAGCAAAAAGCCCTCCGCCTCTGTGGACAACAGCAGGATTATCCGCTGTGAAAGTGGGATACTGCAAGGAAACAGAGGTTATGTTTTCAGTTGTATTATCAGGATAAAATACCATTTCGGGCTGATAAAGAATATCAGCAGTTGAGCCTATATTAGAGATGATTTCAACGGTTTTCCAGCGTGAAGCTGCATATCCGTCGTCAAGGCATATTCCGCCGTAGATTGCCGCTTTGCTTAATGGAAGCCATACCTGTTCAAAAGCCTCGTCATTCAGATTCAGCTTACCGTCTTTGACAAATTCGCCACCGTAAGCTTTCATTCCGATGTATGCGTAGTTATAAAAATCATTGATCTGAGTGAAATTCTGACCATCCGACCAGTCATAATAGAGATTAGCCGTTTTGAAAAAGCCGTCAAAGCTTTTGAGTGCATCAGTTGATACACCGGTTTCTGAACTGAATCTGTCAAACAGAGTCTTGTTCAGGAACAATCCCTCAGAGGATTTTGCAACAGGAAGCATAAGCAATCTGTCGCCGAAATACCCTTCTGAAATAAATTCATCTCTGAAAGCAGAGAGCTCTTCTTCCGAAAAATAGTCGTTCCACGAAAGAAGCTTCTCCTCTCCCACAATTTCCGCTACTCTCGGATATGCGGTAAACAGGTCGGGTAAATCATCGGCGCCCGGCTCACCATTTGCCGAGGCAAAAAGAGCCTTGTCGATTGCCGAAGAGCTTGTTACCGACACAACATTTACCGTAACGCCGTTTTCTCTGCCGACGGTATCATTAAATTCATCAATTGCATCATTGAGGGGAGATTTTGTCTGACTGCCGTAAACGTGACACATTGTAAGTGTTACAGGGTTATCGGCATCAGGCTTTGTTTTATCCAAGCAGCCTGAAAAGCAGACAGCTGTTATTGCAAAAGTTAAAATTATAGAAATAATCTTTTTCATTATATATTCCCTTTCTGTACGGGCATCCTACCCGATTTACTACCCGTTTTATGCGAGTTTTTATGCGCTTTCCTACCCGTTTTTAATTATTAGGGTAGTGTGAAAAAGTATAATTTTTGATACAATAATACATGCAAGGGTAAAAGAGAGTATATATCCTGCTTGCGTTTTGGGTACTCTGTAATGTTCCTGTGGGTGCGCCAACAGTCACAGGAACCGCCCATCAATTTATTTTATCATATTGCACCTTTTTAGTCAAGAATGCCAAAAAACAGCAAAGGAGAAAATCTATGAATTACACGGGAAAATGGACGCTTCATTCCGTAATGGTCTTTGATGACGACAATATGCCGCTTTATCTTACTCCGGAGGAGTATCTGAATTCACCAATGCCATACATTGATGAAACTGACGAGGAAGCGGTTGCAGATGAGATGAAGGAACGCAGGGGAATGATCGGCACGCTGATAAAAATATGCGAGGATGGCAAGCTTTATATGCTTTCGCCGCTGCCCGAGGGCGTTTCGCAAGAAGAAGTTGACAAGGCGGTCAAGGCAGGCATCATAAAGCTTATAGACGGAGCAATAGCAGACGAACCTATGAACTGGGAACTTCGTGACGGTGAGTTCTGGTTTGATACAGGCATCGAGGGCGAGGTCTATGACGAAGAGGTCAGCAGCTGGGTAAAGCCCATTGACGAAAACGGCTTTTTTAACTTTATGAATTTCAGATTTATCAAGGAGGACTGACAAATGGGATTATTTGATTCGTTATTGAAATCAGCTGAACACGCTGCTAAGCGTGAAACTGCAAAGGCGGTAAGCAATGCCGTGCAGTCTGTAGGCAAGGGTAAAAATCACACAGAAAGCTTTACATTTGCCGCACTTCCGAACAGCGTAGCCCAGTTACAGGCAATGCCCGAGGCGACTCTTGATTCGGCATTCAAGACAACAGCGCTTACAATTGCTGTACTTTGCGCATATGAAAAAAATCCTGACGGATGTATTGAAATGCTTAACTTCCTAAAGGGACCTGCCGAAGTAAGTACATACGAAAAGGGATTTATCAAGGAGCGTTTAAGCGGCAAATTCTACAAGACATTCTCATTTTTCGAGGGTGCAACTCCCGAAAATGGATACAAGCCGAACACGCCTTTTGTGATAAAGGTAAGCGAAAACCCTTATTCATTTGATGAGGAAAACTGGGCAACTCTTTATGTTACAAGCGGCGGTGCAGATAATCCTCGTCCGATAAAGCTCAGAAAGAAGCCTTCTACGGGTCAGTGGTTTTTGAATGATATCCAGTGCCTCTCCGATATCCGTGTTCCCGTTGAGGAAGATCCTTGGGCTTGATGATTAAATATAAAACATCAAAAAGGGCGAACGGATTTTTATCCCTTCGCCCAAATTTGCGGAAAGGATATAACAGTATGAAAAAGATAACGGGACTTATTTTAGCTTTTTGTATTATGCTGACAGCTATGGGCTGTAATAATAGCACTAATAAAAAGGATGAAAATTCATCTGCAACAACTTCGCAAACGAGTTCGTCATTGCAGTCTGAGGAAAGTTCAAAAACTGAACAAACAGATGAAAGCGAGCAGACGGAAGAAAGCAGCGAGCAAACAGAAGAAAATAATCATACGGAAGAAAGCAGCGAGCTGACAGAAGAAAGTGAGCAGGCGGAAGAAAACACAAATGAGGATGATCCCGTAGAAACAGAAACGCAGATTCTTAATATCGACAGAAAATCAGTTTATGAGTACGAATGGTCTGATGAATATGGTGTAGCTTTGGTGGAAACCGAATATTCGTCAATTCTTCTCGGAAACGAAGATGCGCAGCGCTATGACGCGCTTGCAAAAGCATTGACTGAAGAATGCGACTATTATGAGGGCATTATGTCAGAAGAATATGATATGCTTACAGAGTCTGCAGAGGAAAGCATCTCTTTAGGTGCACAGAGCTTTAGTCCGCTTGTTTCTACGCTTGATGTGCACGTAAGACGTGCGGATAATACAGTGCTTAGTGTGCTTTACGATTCTTATTACTATAACGGAATGAACGATGGAAGCAGAAGCTTCTGGGGTGCAAATTATGATACGGAAACGGGTAATGAGCTTTATCTTTCTGATGTAGTAACAGATATTGACGAATTGGCAAAGGTAATTGAAACCGAGCTTTTCAGCACTGTGGGTGCAGATGTCTTTTACAGCGATACGATTATCGAGGAGTATTTCAGTGAATACGGTGCTGACGGAAATCACTGGACTCTCGAATATAACGGTGTTACTGTGTATTTCGGTGAGGGGGAAATTGCAAATTCGGGCGTAGGAAACATTAGTGTTACGATAGAATTTTCAGAATATCCCGAGCTGTTCAATGAGAAATACACAATTGTTCCCAAAGCATATATTGTAGGTCTGCCGATGAAGTCAACCTTCATTACTGACCTTGACAATGACGGAGACTGTGACGAGCTTGCTTTGTTTGACAGCTATGATGAAGAGTTTGATTGGAAGGTGACGCTTGATATTTCCACAGCTGAGGTTTCTTATGTCGAAGATATATGGGCTTACGGCTGCGAGCCTTACTATGTAAAAACAGCCGATGGCAATAACTATCTTTACGTTCTCCTAGAGCTTGAAACACAGTATGAGCTTTATACTTATGCGATTACCAATACAACCATAAACAAGGTTGGAGAACAGACTCTTTCGCCGTATTACAGCAGCGAAACATCATCAGTTCTTACCGACCCCGAAAGTATGCATTTTGACATTTTCGGCGATGAAGCAGTTCCCATAGGAGATGATTTCTTCTATGTAGGAGCTGACGGTATGCCTGTAATGAAGTAACAGGACTAATCACCGCAATTTGGGAACACTCTCGCGGTGATAAATAAAAAAACAAGGAGGTCAGAAAAATGAAAAAATCAATCAATCGTATAATATCAGTAGCCATTTCAGCAATAATGCTTTTATGCACAGCAGTTAGCGGTGTACCAGCAGTAGCACTGGGCACGTATGATGCAGTGGTAAGCATTGTATATCCACGCCCAGGTGAAGCGGCGCAGAAGCCTGTTATCACAGAATCAGGAACAGAGATAGAGCTTCTTGGCTGTTTTTGGGTAGAGTCAAGCACGGGCTATGCAAAGGTATATGATCACCCTGTTATCACATGGATGATGGGAGTTGAAGGTTTTGCAGGTTATAATGGCTACTTCAGCACATTTGCAGATGCAGACGAGTATGATATATCCATTCTTGGTAAGATTGAGAATTACACAGGCTTATCAAGCAATGAGGGTGTTGCAACCTTTGTTGACGCAGACACAGGTGAAACAATCAACACGGGCGTTGTACGTGTAGTATCAGTATCAGCAATGCTTTCTATGCTCGGAAGCGGAACAGAGCTGCCTGATGGACTTACAACGTCCGATGCGCTTGTGATGATTTCTATAGATGATTACTTAATGTGTTCACCTGAAGGACATCTCCATGAATCTTCAGGCTTGGCATACGATGAAAATCAGCACTGGAATGCATGCGAATGTGGTGTTGCATTAAGAGGAACTGCTTATGATCACTCCTGCGCTTACACAATTAACGAACCGTGGCAGGTGGCCAGCACTCCCACAGAAACGAAAAGCGGATTATGGGAAAAGAAATGCTACTGCGGACAGGTAATGGAGTCCATTGTTATTCCGCCAAAAAGTGAACAGACCATAGTTTCCACTTACGAAGAATTGCAGTCAGCACTTGCAGAAGGCGGAAAACAGTGGATAACCCTTAATGTGAGCGGATCAACAAAATGGACAGTACAGACTGATATGGAATACAACAATATGCTTGTTCTTAATGATCCGAATGCAGAGATTGTACTGGATATGAACGGTTGCGGTCTTGCAAGAGAAACAGGCAGATATGACGAGTCACTGTTTGATATTCGTGCAGGTTCACTGCGCATCATCAGCAAATCCGTGGCAACCCCTACAGACAGCAAAAACAATCTTCATTTTTCCACTGCCGCAAGCGAACCCTGCATATTCCGTGTGCATGAAGGAGCATCGCTGCGTCTGACCAATGTTTCTGCTATGTCACCTACGGACGAATGGGCATACAGTTGTCCGTCTGTTATTTCAGAGGGCAATCTTCAGATTGACGGCGGAAGCTATTATCTGTATAATAACGAGTTTACACCTTCGGCAAGTGAGTACGCACTCGCATCAATCGTACTTGACGGCGGTACAGCTGTGATTAACGGCGGTACGTTCGACGGAAAGGGCTGTGGAGTGCTTGTAAGAGGCGACACAAAGCTTACCATTAACGATGGTTATTTCTACAGTTGGTATTACGGATTGTATCAGAGAGGAAACTCGAAGGTTATCATCAACGACGGAATATTTGGGGATGATGAAGACACCCCGAGCTTTGGTTTTTATATGGACGGCGGAACTGCAAGAATTTACAGCGGAAGCTTTTACGGAAGAACAGCGGGAGCTTATGCAAAAAGCGGTGATATCTGCATCAGCAAGGGATATTTTAATATGACAGAAAGTACAGGATACGGCGCATTTTCGTATAATGTAACATCAGTCAGTGCCGAGATTATCCGTGGAGACTTCCGAGGTGCAAAAGGAATCTCAACCCGTTGGGATTTATTTGACGAGTTCACGGAAGAGGAACCAAGCGAATACATCGCTTACGGCTCCAAAGCAAGTGATTCAGGAAAGACAATTGACCTTTCCGAAGCAACAACATATATCGGCGAGTATTATCTTGAAGTCACAACAACCAAGCCTGTATTTACCTTACAGCCTGAGGATGTAACTATCTATGAAGGCGGAAGTGCGCAATTTAAGGTAAAGGCTGATAATGCTGTCAGCTATTACTGGTATATCGCAGATGCAGATGATGATTCACTCCAGCCGTATGACTGGTATGATGTAGAGAATTTTTGTGATGTATCGGGCATAGAGTCAGATACGCTTATCATTAAAAATGCGGGAAGCTGGTTGGATAACAAGGCAGTTTACTGCGAGGCATACAATGGAACTTACAAATTATCGGATACAGCTGATATCAGCATCAATGATGACATTCCTTTATGTACAAATTGCGGATTGAGCGCAGACAGCGCAACGGACTATTGCTATACATGTGCACTTTGCGTAGACTGCGCCATAGATGCAGGTGAGCATTGTCCTGAATGTCAGGAATGTTTCAGCGTAGTAAATCGCTGCGAAGATGAATGCGGTTTTTGTGAAGATTGCCGTAATTCATTGCGTGGCGACGCAAATCTTGACCACAATATTGACGCAAAAGATGCAGCTCTAATTGCACGATACAGTAGTACAGTAGCCGGTCTTGCTCCGGGCGATGATGAACCTCTTCTTTCTGCAACCGATAACGAGCGTGCCAAGCAGCTTGCCGATGCAAACAATGACGGAGAAATCGATACAAAGGATGCGGCTCTTATTGCAAAATATGCAGCCTATTACTCAACATACTCAAATGAATACACCGAAGCTGAAAAATATTACGAAATCTGGCAGATAATCACAAGCTGAAGATTTTGCATCAATAACAACACCCTTACTGATTTTGGTGAGGGTGTTATTTTGTTGTCTTTCGGTGCGGAAACCCATACGGGGCTGTTGACACATTGCTAAAAAATCGCTATAATTATATTGACTGATAAATTATGTGAATATCTTAAATTACTGCTTCATATATTTCAATAAAACGCATTTTCGAGGCAATTGTACTTGAAATCGGAACGGAGTTGGATTATGAAGAAAGCAATTGAAAGAATTTTAAAAATAATCAAAGCGAACAAGAAAAAGGTTGAATCCTGCTGCTTTTGCCTGCTGCTGATTGCTGCGTATTTTACTGCTTATTTCGGAGCACAGAAAATCAAGAACGAAATTGAACCGAACTTTCAGGCGGCTTCGGCGGGTGTAAACGAAATTCCTGTGATCGTTCTGGATGCAGGGCACGGCGAATCAACTTAAACTTAGTTCATATAAAGCAGAGAAGCTCCCCAAAAAGGGGGAGCTTCTTTATTTGATATGCAAAAGGGGGTGAAGCTACAACTTATTTCAGTTGAAAATGGTAGTGAGATGTGGTATAATCAAGGAAAATGTTATGCACTTTATAAAACAGGATATCTGTTAATACATCCAAGAAATAGAATTCGAAGAAAACGAACAAACCAAGGTGGCGATAATATGCTTGCGTGTTGTATGATTATGCTTGACAATGATGATGTTGATTTGTTCGAGCAGTTATATATTGACAATCGTCAGATGGCATTTCATATAGCAAATCGTATTTTACATAATGATATGTTGGCAGAAGATGCTGTCTCCGAGGCTTTTTTCAGAATTGTAGAAATTTTTCCGAAAATTCATCACTTAAATTCTCACAAAATGCAGTACTATGTTGTCATTACTGTTAGGAATGTCAGTCTGAATATGCTCAAGCGAGAACAATCCCACAATAGTACCATAAGCATTGACGAAATCACCAATCATCAAAGCTCTGATACGATTGATGTCGAGAGCATTCATCTGCGTGATTGTATCGCCGCTCTTTCTGCAACGGATAGAGAAATCCTGTATTTTCGTGCCAATATGGGATTGGGATTTCGTGAAATCGGAGTAACTCTCGGTATTTCATCTGCTGCAGCAAGACAGCGTTACCGACACGCAAAACTAAACCTGAAAAAACTACTTGAGGAAGGAGAATGCGATTATGAGTGACTTAAAAAGAGCTTTAAAAGAAGTTTTCGAAGCTGAGCTGGATGCAGAAATTTCAGCGGCACAACTGCAGGAAGATCATAATTTTTCTCCAAAGCATACCTCTCAGATGCAGCAATGCATTTCTAATCGTAAAAGTCCGATTTCGAGATTTTTTGCCAAAACAGGTGTTCGTGTTGCGTGTGTTATTATGATATGTGCAATCGTCAGTGTTTCGGCATTTCAGGTTGAAGCAATACGAGAACCGATTAAGGGATTCATTATCGAAAAGGTGATTGGTGAAAAAAGCATCTCATACTACGATGACGAAGAAGCAATCAGCTCTATTTCTGAATATTATGTGCTGGAAGCTTTACCAAGCGAATATGAACTGCAGTTTTCTCAGCGCACCTCTTCGCATATGCTGAATTATTATGATGACGGTATTTCGACTATTGTTTTCGGACAGTATGTAAAATCTCATTACAAGGATGCACGCATTGATGATGAAGATTCGGTTTATGAATATACGGACAAAGACGGACAGTTGTTTTTGATTATAGAGAGTAGCGCTGATGCAGTTTATTTGTGGGATAATGGCGAGTACATATTGCACGTAGTTGTCCCGAGCAGTTTTACCAAAGAAGAGGCGATTGATTTGTGCAAATCAGCTAAACTTGAGAAAACTCAATAAACTGATTCACAAATAGCAGTTTAATATTGTCATTATGGGTGTAAGGATAAAACCTGCACCCATTTTTTTATGTGTAAGCAGTACACAAATTGAAAGGAACTTAACATTATGAAGATGATTATAAAAAGAGCAACACTGGGCTTTGTTATAGCTATATTACCGACTGCCATCGGATGCGCCAAAGCACCCGATGAGGTTTTGAGCGAAATCAGCAACTTTGAAGACGGTAATGCCGTCGAAAGTGTTGAAGTGGTGACCATGCCTCTCGAAGAGGTGATTTTACAGGCAGAAAATATTAGCACAAACAACACAACAAATATCTCGTTTGATAATTTGATTTTGCCTAACAGCATCTCAATGCCAAGCTATCGTGTAGATTTTTATAATGAAAAAACTTCTGATTTGTTTGAACAGTTAACAACTGAATCATTCCTTGGAAATGATGGAACAGGCATTTCAATTGATATTGAGTCACGTGTTGACGAATGGCTTAATAATGAGGATTATTGCTTTACTGCATATCCATCGCTCAGTGAAAAGTGTTACTACAGGAATGAATCTGATATTATTATTTCTGATGGCGGATATTATTTCGGTCAAACGATTCGAATGACTGAAACAGGCTGTATTACATATTGGGATTCTGATAGCACAGAATTTGATTCGCATTCAAAATTCCCTGTAGTCAAACGCTATTACAACGATTTTGAAAAAGCAGAAGAAACCTATACTCTTTCGGATGGCTCTTCAAAATCAGCATCGGATATCGTATATTTTGCAGAAAACTTCTGTAATTCGACCATAAAGCAAGCGGAAAATAACACCTTCGATTATCAGGTGAATTATATTGATGTCAGGGATTTAGGAAACGGCAAATTCGGATATTATGTTTCTCTTTGCCGTAATGATATATATGGAAACCGCTTTGATGCTACCACAATGTATCCGTTTGGCTATAATGAATTTGCTGAGAAAAACGCTTTAATTGCAGCACCGACATATATGTGGATTACTTCATCTGAAAGTATAACATTATTCGAAAAAGGAAGCTCTTTTTCATTAGAAGAAACAGGTGTAAATGAAAAAATTGTATCACTGGAAAGTGCGGTTGATTTGTTATCAGCGACTCTTGCACAAGGAAAATCTTACGATTTTGATACTGTTGAATTAAAGTATGTATTTGAAATATCACAATCGGATTATATTGATGCTGCGCGTGAATTTGCTTTGGATGAAGAAAATGACGCTATATCCAGTACTTGTTATTCTCCTGATTCTGTATACGCCTATGGCGATTATGAGATAATTGCAAATCCCTATTGGGTGTTTACTGATGCAAGCGCTCAGAAGACAAGCACAAACGGCGGCGGAATGTATATGATAAACGCTTTAGACGGCAGTTTCAGAATCGAAAATGTAAACGAACAAGGCAATGTAATATTGAATTACTGAGGTGTGCAATGAAAAATGTAGGTGCTAATTTACGCCGTGTTCCGCTCATTTTTTATATTTTAAGTGTTCTCATATGTGTTGCTTTCATTCTGCTGTCAACTGCATATTTTGCTGATGATCCAAAACAAAATGAATCCATGCTGATGTATATGGTTAAGGGCGGAAATACTCTACCCGCACTTTATATGTGGCATAATGCACTTTCAAGCAGCGATATGAATACATGGCTGCTGATTCTGACTCCCTTAATTTGTTCCATGTCGTATGTATATACATTCTCCATTGATATGAATTCAAGGTGTTATCTTTTTTCTCTGAACAGGCAGAGCCTGAGAAAATTCACTCTGTCAAGATTTATCGGTTCAGGCCTTTATTCATCAATCATCATGCTTTCCTCTTTGATGATTGCTTTTGTCATTGCGCTTATCTACAGCCATGAATTGGGTAGTTATTCGTATGCGCCGATATGCGAAATGTTGATTCACAAGCAATCGGATTTTCTTGCATTCGCCGAAGTGTGTGTTACCTATGCCTGCTATGCTTTTTTCATGGGTGTTCTGAGCGTCACGCTTGCCTCTTTTATTTCCAACTCATTTACTTCATGCAGTGCACTGGTGCTGTTATTATTTATGATGGGAGATATGCAAAGCTCCTACCGCAACAGATTTTATAAAAGCGTATACAGAGGAGAAGTAACTCCCGATGACTACAATCATTTTACGGATTTCTTATTTGTAGGGAATCCTGTACACGGTATGCCGGATTTTGAAAACAGCTTCTCTGTACCTTATGAAGTGTATATTACTGTATGTATCGCCGTAGTTATACTGATGTACATTCTGTTCCATGCAATTATAAAGAAAAAGGTGATTATATGAAAAAGCAAATCACTGTATGCCGATATAGCCTTTCTGCGTGGCTGAGCAGCACAAAGATTATGATATTTCTACTGTATTTTATTGTATCCTATCAGCTTTTTATCAAGCCCTACATAGAGTTCTCCGAACAGATCGATAGTCCTCTTGGTACATTTGAACCATTTCTGATTATGACTTCAATGCCGTATGCAGCGTCGCTTTTGCCGATATTGATGGTAATACTGCTCTGTGATATACCAATAATAGATGCATCCAATAAATTCGTGATTTACCGAACTGGGAAAAGCAGCTGGTTTATGGGGCAAATGATTTTTGTTATATGTATTTCGTTTGTACTGCAGATGCTTGTTATGCTGTTTTCGTTAATGACAGTTAATACACATTCTTTTTTGGCAAACGGTTGGTCACTTCCCATGCGGAATGCTTTAACAGAAAATTCAAATATTGTAAGTGCGTTCAGACTTGACGGGGCAATACTGAATCAGGTCCGTCCGTTTCAATTGGTAGTAATCTCGCTTGTGATGAATATTCTTCATACGCTTACAATAGGACTCATACAATATTGCTTTGCTCTTTCGGGAAAACGTGTTCTGGGAGTTCTTGTAAATATTGCGATGATTGGTGCAGGCTTCTGTCTGTGGTATGTGAATACACCGTATAAATGGATTCTGCCGCTGAGCCACGCTTTGTACACGGGACATTATGATATGTTTTATAACAAGACATATTGCGATATAGAATTGTCATATGTCTATTTTGCAGTATTGATAATTGTATTGTTTTTGATTGCGTTCAAACTAACGAAAAAAAGCTCGTTCCACAACATAGAGGTTGTAGATTAATACAGGAGAATTACGATGATTAAAGTTCAAAATATCTCTCTTACTATTAAGAAAACAGAGATTTTAAAATCAATATCTATTGAATTTGAAAGAGGAAAAATTCACGGACTTATTGGTAGAAACGGCAGCGGAAAAACCATGCTCATGAAGTGCATTTGCGGATTCGTCAAGCCTACTGAGGGTACAGTTCGTGTAGCTGGAAAGCAAATTGGTAAGGATTGTGACTTCCCTGAAAATGTAGGAATTATCATTGAAACTCCCGGATTTATACCATATTATTCAGGATATAAGAATCTGAAACTGCTTGCTGATCTAAATAAGAAAATTAACGGAGAAAGAATCAAGGAAGCCATGAAGCAGGTGGGACTTGATCCTGCTCTCAAACGTCATGTGAAGAAGTACTCTCTTGGAATGCGTCAGCGCTTAGGACTTGCACAGGCGATTATGGAAAATCCCGATTTGCTTATTCTTGACGAACCAATGAACGGTCTTGACAAAGACGGTGTTGCCGATATGCGTAAGTATCTGCTTGATCTAAAAGAACAAGACATAACGATTCTCATAGCATCACATTCCGCAGAAGACATTGAAATCCTTTGCGATACTGTCTGCGAAATGGACAAGGGCGTTTTAACACAGCTCAGAGGATTTGAATGATTGAAAAACCACATGCGTCTCTTTAATAATCTATGTGGTTTTATTGATTTCATTACTTTCGTGTAATTAATTGGCTAATCATTCACTATTGCTAATATATTTCAGATATCAAAATACAATAAAATGTTAAACACCAAAACAGAGAGCTTTCGGATATTAAAGTAATCCGAAGGCTCTTTTCATCATTGACAGACCATATCATACAACATGGTGGAGCGTCGTAAACATCTAACTACAAGCCCGGTTCCCGGGCTTTACATATTGAAAAAAGGTTTAAAGTGTGGTATGATAAGTAAAATGCCAATCGGCGTACAAATAAGAATTTGACGGAGAAAGACCGGCAAAAGCAAGAATTTTATCCGGCGAATCAAAGTTATTGAAATCACCGATTTCAGCGATAATCATAGCTGCCATATTTGTTCCTATGCCGGGGATAGAGGTGATAGGAGATGCGATTTTATCCATTATCGCTTCAATGGCATTTTCAATTTCTTTATAGTACTGAATAATCGGATTGTGGTTACCATCAGAATACATCGTTTGAAAGTTATTCTTGTATTTATGCTACCGATACTTATTTTACGTCTCTCTCTCTGAATATTGACATATATTGATATTTGTATTAAAATTAGTCTGAATAGTTTTGGAGGGAAATGGTAATGAAAAAATTCTTATCTTTAGTTTTGTCAATGCTGATTTGC
>JAFSEU010000004.1 GCA_017435565.1 Oscillospiraceae bacterium
ATGTTCTCCTTGGTTGAACGGGTTTCAATAACATTACCGCACGCACAAGTGATTGTGGTCTTTTCAAACTTGGGGTGGATTCCTTCCTTCATTACAGTCACCTCTTTCTGAAATTGATAATATTAAGCAGCCCGTCAGACAAACTTCTGATAGTAGTGCCCCGTCGGTATAATCCGCGGAATTTTATTATATCACATCAAAATTCATTTTGCAAGCGTTTTTTTCAATTTTTTCGATATTTTTGATGTCATGTGCCGACTTTTTGCAATATTCATCAAACTTTTCCGAAAAAACCGCGTACATATTTTGATTTTTAAAGCGCAAATCTATTGACAAGATAAAAAATATCAAGTAAAATATTGGTATTATCGCAGTTTCGTAATATTCTTTTAAAGGAGAGAGCAAAAATGACAAAAAAAGAAAAAAAGAACTTTAAAATCGAATTTGCCGAGAAGAACCTTCTTCTCGTCCTGTGTTCAAAGATATGCACAGCGCTTATCGTGCTCACAATCATCTGCGTTGTCGGCGCAGTTGTTGCAAACAGCTATGACGACAAGGTTTTCTCGCCGCAGTTTCAACAGACAGGCGGCTACGTCTTTGTTGATTACATTTTTTCCAAGCTGCTTTACGGAATTTTCGGAAATTGGAGCACTAAGTTCTACGTAATCACCTTCCTTCTGATGTTTGTTTTAATCGTGCTGAAAATCGTACTCAAAACGCTTTACAACATCAAATGGAAAAACTTTATCTACGAGAAGAGCAACCCTGCACCGAAGGCCGCAGCTGCCGCACCGTCAAATGTGCAGACATACAGCGCTCCGAACGCCGCACCTGCTCTGGCAAGACAGAACGCTTTTCCGCAGAGCACTCCTGTACTTTCTGCCGAAGTGCCGAGCGCTCCTGCTCCGGTTCAGGTAACACCCATTCCCGTTCAGAATGCAGTTGAGGAAGCAAAGTCCGAAACCGAATCAAACATTTCAGAAGATGTAAACATATCAGAATAAATACTCTCCAGCTTAACAACAACGCATTAAAGCCGCTCTTGATTTTATGTCAGGGTCGGCTTTGTTGTTATATTGACAAGCCCTGTTCAATTTGATATAATGCAAACCAAAAGCCTAAAAAACCAAGTCAAACGGAGAAGCGGATATAATATGAATCAATGTTATTTTTTATTCGGAATGCTTTTTGTAATTGCGCTATTTGGCATCGGAACACTTATCTGCATCGTTTTACTTATAAAGCGATTCGTAAAAAAAGAGAGAAAAAAACCGATAATATTTTCAATGACTGCTGACATTCTTCTGCTTTTCACAGTGATTATCTATACATATTCACATTCCACCTATTACAAATACAATGATTTGGCTATATTGCAAAGTAATATTGATATGATTGAACAGGAGTACGGAGAATTCGATTTTGGAAAAATCAAAGAAAACGAAGAAGGAAGAGTGGCTTATTACATCTATACCGATAACGGACCGATTATGCCCGACCATCTGAAGCATTATTACTATATGGAGTATGATGCACACGGAGTGGTCTATAACGTTTATGACGCAGCCGAGCCCGGCGGCTGATGGTTTTATATTAAATTTATCAACTAACTATTCGTGAGTAAAATCACGAATAGTTTTATTTTTCCTCAATCATTATCAAAATCACGCCGGAACTTACGGAAACTTCTGCAGATTTTCCTATAAATTCATTGCTCACACCCAACGCTTCAAACGGGCTCATTTCATAATCACTGAGCTCATATTTCAGCCCTTTAATGTTTACGCCTTTTGCATTTTCGCCCACGCAAAACACTGAAACGATTCCGTTTTCTCTTACATCAAGCTTCAGAGTGCCGTTGCATACAGCCGTAATTTTAAATCCATCGCCGAAAAGATAAGTTTTTTTACCTTTTTTTGCAAGGTCGCATATAAGCTGGAAATTAGCAAAGCTGTGGTCGATTCTGCCGCCCACGGCGCCGTATATATAAAGTTCGTCGCAGCCCATTTCAAGCGCCTTTTGACAGCCGAGAGCCGTGTCGGTTTCGTCCTTTTCACAGCTGTGACGAATCACATTGTCACAATCGGGTACAAATCCAAGCGAATCAAAATCGCCGACAACAAGATCTATATCAAGATTAAGCCTCAAAGCGGCATCATATCCCTTATCTGCGGCAATAATACAGGCGCTTTCGCTGTGATTATAATCAAACCTTTCCAAATCAAATTCACAGCCGCCGAATATGCAGCATTTTTTCAAGGCAATTCCTCCTTATCTTTTACATATATCATATGATACCACGAATTTTGGAATTTGTCACCTTTTTTAATCGAAAATGTTATTTGCAAAAAATTTTCTTGTAATTTTCGCAAATATGAGTTATAATTATTTTATTGTATTCTTTTTCAGTTTCGGAGGAACTTATGGCATCATTATGGAACAACAGAATTACAGTGTCGCTTTTCGGAGAAGCGCAGGGACCTGCAATCGGCGTGATTATCGACAATCTGCCGCCCGGAGAGCATATTGATATAACCGAGCTTCGCAATTTTATGGCAAGGCGCAGTCCCGTCGGCGCAAACGCAAGAGTGCGCCGCCCAAATGATGATATGATTCAGATTATGTCGGGTCTTATAGGCGGAAAAACCACAGGCTCGCCGCTTTGCGCTTTTATTCAGAATCTTGATAATGCGCCCGATGAAAATACTTTTATGCCCAACCGCCTCGCCCGTCCCGGTCACGCCGACTATACGGGTGCTATGAGATACCGCGGCTTCAATGACCCGCGCGCAGGCGGCCATCTGTCCGAAAGGCTGACTATTCCGCTTGTTTTTGCAGGCGCTGTATGCGGACAGATTCTCGAGCGCAGAGGCATTTACTGCGGCGCACACATTCTGCAGATACATAACATCAAGGACAAACAGTTTGATAATATCAAGCTCTCGAGAGAAGAAATAATACGCTTGCGCAAGACAAAATTCCCCGTGCTTGATTCCGACAAGGCAGATTTGATGAAGCAGGACATTGAAAAAGCTCAATCGGGCGGCGAATCGTTGGGAGGCATTGTTGAATGTGCCGTGATTAACGTCCCCGCAGGAGTCGGCTCGCCGATTTTTGACGGACTTGAAAACTGCATTTCACAGCTCATTTTCGGCATTCCCGCTGTAAGGGGAATCGAATTCGGCGCAGGCTTTAAGTGTGCCGAAATGGTCGGAAGCCAGAACAACGATGAATTTTACATCAACGATATGGGTCATGTTGTTACAAAAACAAATAATCACGGTGGCATTTTAGGCGGTATTTCTTCGGGAATGCCTATTGTACTGCGAGTTGCCTTCAAGCCCTCGCCGACAATTGCCAAAGCGCAGGATACTGTTGATTACGGTGCAATGGAAAATGCAACCTTAAAACCCAGCGGCAACGTAAATCCGTGCATTGTGCCGATGGCTGTTCCGTGCGTGGAATCAGCCGTAAATATCGCAATTCTCTCAAATATGCTTGATTACCCGAATTTTTAACCCCAAAGGAAAGGTCTGAACCTTTATGCAATATTCAACAAAAATGTCCGATATGGCGTCGTTTGAAACAAACAACACAGAAACCGCAAAGCTGCTTTTATGCTATGTGCTTTTTAAAATTTCAAAGCCTGTTCTTTCCGAACAGCTTTATGAAATCACAGTAAAAAGCGGCGTCATCAATTACTTTTTTTATAATGACGCAATAGCTTCGCTGCTCGAAAACCAATGCATTGAAAAGTCAGCCGACGAAAACGGAAACGAAATTTTCACCCTGTCAACGAAGGGAACAGTTCTTGCGAAGGATTTCAAAAGCTATATTCCCAAGTCCTTCCGCGACAGGCTCGTGACATCGGCGATAAAATATTTCAACGACATCAGAATCAGGAATGAGTTTTCACTCAAATCAATCGAAATCGAAAATGGCTATAACGTTGAATTCACCTGCTTTGACGGTGACATCAGACTGATGGATTTGAAAATGTATGCGCCCGATTCGGCTCAGGCAGAGCTTATAATGAACAAAATCAGAATCAACCCGATAGGCTTTTACAGCGAAGTCCTCGGATATGTGATTTCAAACAGTGAAGAAGAAATCAAGCTTGATGACGATAACTAAAAAAGTTCATATTTTCGGTATTGACAATTAACATATGCTGTGATATAATAAGAAAAAACTTTAACGGAGCAAATCGATGAATCGTACAAATACAAATGCAGCTACATTTGCATATTTTGGCTTTAGCTTTTACTTTTTCTTTAGAAACAAGTAAAGGTTTTAGCTGCGTTTGCATTTTTTTGTAACAGGTGTATGAAACGAGCGCAGTGCAAAAAGCATTGTGCTCGTTTTTTGTTTGAAATCACAATCACATAAAGAAGGGTTTGTTTTATGAGAAAAATTACCGTAAATGCTTCAAGACAGTATGAAATAATTATATCAAGGGACATTATTAAAAATGCAGGCGAATTTGTCGCAGGCGTTCACAAAAAATGCAAAGCGATGATTATTTCCGATTCCAACGTTTTTCCGCTGTATTGCAGCACGGTTAAAAAATCGCTTGAAGAAAACGGTTTTGAATCTTTCACTTTCTGCTTTGAAGCAGGAGAAGAACGCAAGAACATCTCGACCCTTAATGATATATGGAACGCTCTGGCGCAGAATCAATTCACAAGAAGCGACCTGATTGTAGCTTTAGGCGGCGGCGTTTGCGGTGATATTTCGGGTTTTGCCGCTGCAAGCTATTTAAGGGGAATCGAATTTGTGCAGATTCCCACAAGTCTGCTTGCAATGACGGATTCATCGGTTGGCGGCAAAACGGCAATCGACCTTGAATACGGCAAAAACCTTGTCGGTGCATTCTGGCAGCCTTCGCTTGTTTTATGCGACCCGAATGTCCTTGACACATTGAGCAAGCACTATTATTCCGACGGTATGGCAGAAGTCATCAAATACGGAATGATAAACCGCCCGATGCTGCTTGAATCGCTTGAAGGCGATTTTGATATTGAAGATATTATTGAAATCTGTGCCCAGGACAAGCGTGAAATCGTTGAAGCCGATGAGCACGACAATGCAGCAAGAAAGCTGTTGAATTTCGGTCACACCTTCGGTCATTCCATAGAAAAGCTTTCAGACTTTACAATAACACACGGCTTTGCGGTGGCTATGGGTATGAAAATCATCACAAAAGCGTGCGAAAATATGAATCTTTGTGAAAAAGGCGCCTATGAAAAGCTTTGCACGATTCTTGCAAAATTTGCGCTTGACAACAACACAACTTACAGCGCCGGGGCTATCGCAGATGCCGCAATGCTCGACAAAAAGACATCCGGAGAGAGAATTTCGCTCGTTATACCCACAAAAACAGGGTGCTGCGAGCTTTTTGACACAACCAAATCAGAGCTTTTGAAATTCACGCAGGCAGGATTGGAGTAAAATATGGATATTACGCTTAAATCCCCTGAATTTGGCGGATGTGTTGACTCGATATGTTCAAAATCGCAGGCGCACAGGGCGCTTATATGTGCTTATCTTGCAAAAGGCAAATCAAGGATTTTTTGTCCGTATCTTAATGCGGATATAAAAGCTACGGCTGATTGCCTTAAAAATATGGGCGCAAAAATCACATATGAAAACGGATATTTTGAAATAACACCGCCCGATGATATTTACGATCTGGCAGAAATCGATTGCGGTGAATCAGGCTCGACATTGCGCTTTTTAATTCCCGTGGCGGCAATTTCAGGCAGGAAAACAATTTTCAATATGCACGGAAGGCTGAGCGAACGCCCCATTTTTCCTCTGACTATCGAGCTTGAAAAATACGGCGTGAAATTTTCGGGCAAAAACCCTTTAATATGCGAAAACATTTTGCAAACAGGCTGTGATTTTGAAATCGCTGCAAACGCTTCTTCTCAATTTGCAAGCGGACTTATGTTTGCGATTGGCGCATTCGGCGGCAGCCTGAAGCTTATCGGCAATGTCGAAAGCAAGCCTTATATTGATATGACAATGGCTATGCTGAATAATTTCGGAGCACAGATTACAGAGTGTGACAATATTTATTCATCGCCGAAAAAGCAGGGGCTTACAGCAAATGATATGATTATCGAGGGCGATTGGAGCAACGCCGCTTTCTTTCTTGCAATGGGCGCTGTCGGCAAAAATGCGATTACCGTCAAGGGACTCGATGTCGGTTCAAAGCAGGGTGACAAAGCTATTCTTGATATATTAAAAGATATGGGTACAAAGTTTTCGGTTGATGATAATTCGGTCACTGTATACCCTTCAGCGCTCAGGGCTGCCTGCATCAACGCCAAAGACATTCCCGACCTTGTGCCGATTTTAAGCGTTTGCGCAAGCTGTGCGATGGGCACAACGAAAATATCGGGAGTTTCGCGCCTGAGGCTTAAAGAAAGCGACCGCATCAAAACGGTTTGCGATATGATTGCAACTTTAGGCGGCAAAATCAACCTTTCAAATGATGATTGCTTAGAAATTACGGGCTGTAAGCTTTGCGGCGGCGTTGTTGATTCTTGTAACGACCACAGAATTGCAATGAGCGCAGCCGTTGCTTCGACAATCTGCAAAAGCGATGTTACAATAAAAGACGCTATGGCAACTGACAAATCCTACCCAACGTTCTGGGAAGAAATAGAAAAACTGACGATATAACCGCGTCGCAAGCGTGTTACGCGAGCTTATCACGCTTGCTCCAATTTAAAATTTTACGGAGATTTTTATGGATAACAGTTATGGCAAGAATCTAAAGCTTAAAGTCACGGGAGCTTCACACGCACCGAAAATGACAATGGAGCTTGAAAACTTTCCCAAAGACTTTGCAATCAACATTGACGAACTGAACGCATTTTTGCAACGACGTGCACCCGGCAAAAATAAGTATTCAACTCCAAGAAAAGAAGCCGATATTCCTGTTTTTGAAAGCGGCGTTGACGAAAATTTTGTGACAGACGGCGAAAAAATCTGCGCTGTAATTTTCAATTCAAACCAGCGCTCGGGTGATTATAATTTTAAAGACACTCCACGGCCGTCACACGCAGACTTTTGCGCTGTAACAAAATTCGGCAGCGATGTTGATTTGAACGGCGGCGGAAAGTATTCGGGAAGGCTTACAGCGATGATGTGCATTGCAGGCGGAATCTGCAAGCAATATCTTAAATCGCAAGGAATTGAGATTTTCGCACATATCTACTCAATCGGCGATATTTATGATACACCGTTTGATTTGAAAAATGTATCCTTAAACGAGCTTGCAGCGCTTGAAAACAGCGAATTTCCCGTAATCAATGCAGATTCTGGCGAGAAGATGAAGAATCTGATTGAAGACTGCCGTACAAAGCTTGATTCTGTAGGCGGAGTTATTGAATGTGCCGCAATAAATTTAAAGGCTGGCCTCGGTGACCATATGTTTGCAGGAGTCGAGTCGAGAATTGCTTCGCTAACATTTGAAATCCCCGCAATAAAGGGTGTTGAATTCGGGGCAGGCTTTGGTATTTCAAAGCTAAGAGGCAGTCAGGCTAATGACGCATTCTGCATCGAAAACGGTCGGATAAGAACAAAAACCAATAACTGCGGCGGAATTTTAGGCGGAATGACAAACGGTATGCCGCTCGTTTTCAGAGGTGCTGTCAAGCCTACACCATCAATCGGGATTATGCAGGATACAATAAGTATTTCAAAAATGGAAAACACAACAATTTCAATCGGCGGTCGTCACGACCCCTGCATCGTACCCAGATGCGTGCCCGTTTTCGAGGCGGCTGCGGCAATTGCAATCTGCGATATGCTGCTTGACGAATAATTTTTTGGAGAGTGTCAACAAATGGAAAAAGAATTGAATTTGCTGGATTTAAGAAACGATATTGACAGGATTGACAATCAGATTGTCGAGCTTTTTAAAGAAAGACTTGCCATTGCAAAAAGCGTTGCTGAGTATAAAATCGCAAACGATATGCCCGTGCTCGATTCAGCGCGTGAACGTTCGCAGCTTTCCCGCATCGCCGAGCTTTCAGGCGCAGAATACGCAGATGATGCAAGGGTTTTGTATTCGACAATTTTCTCGCTTTCAAGAATGCGCCAGCACAAGCTGATTGACAATTGCTCGGCAGCACACAAAACAATTGAGAATTCATTAAAGACAACGCCGCCGATGTTCCCCGAGGACGCGCCTGTTGCCTGCCAGGGAACCGAAGGTGCATATTCTCAGCTTGCGGCATTAAAGCTTTTCAAATATCCGCAGATTAAATTTTACCGCACCTTTGAAGATGTTTTCGAGGCTGTTGAAAAGGGCGAATGCAAATACGGCGTTCTTCCGCTTGAAAACAGCACGGCAGGCTCGGTTGAAAAAATTTATGACTGCATGGATAAGCATGAATTCTTCATCAACCGTTCTGTCAGACTTAAAGTTGCACATAGTCTTATGGCATGCAAAGGTGCCTCGCTTGACAATATAACTGATATATATTCACACGAGCAAGCGATAAATCAGTGCTCTGATTTTCTTAAAACGCTGAAGAATGTTAACATTCACCCTTGCGCAAATACAGCCGCTGCCGCAAAAATTGCCGCAAACGACGAAACAGGCAGAAGTGCAGCGCTTTGCTCCACAGAATGTGCGAAAATTTACAGCCTGACAGTTTTGAAGGAAAACGTTCAGAACTACGGCAACAATCACACAAGATTTATCTGCATTTCTAAAGACTGCGAGATTTATCCCGGAGCAAACAAGACCAGCATAATGGCTGTAACCGAAAACAGCCCCGGTTCGCTTTTCAGATTGCTTTCACTTTTCTTTGCGCTTGGCATAAACCTTTCAAAGCTCGAATCCAGGCCGATTCCCGACTGCGATTTTGAGTTTATGTTCTATTTTGATTTGGAGGTTTCTGTATACTCAGAAAGTCTGCTGCGGCTTCTTGATTCGATTGAAAGCACCGCCGCGCGCTTCAGATATCTGGGCAGCTACAGCGAAATGATATGATTAAAGGTTTTGAAAATTTAAAGGCAGGACTTCTGGGCGAAAAATTGCCACACAGCTTTTCGCCGAAGATTCATTCATATCTTGCAGATTACAGCTATGAGCTTTTTGAGGTTGAAAAGGATAATCTCGAAAGCTTTATTAAATCGGACAGATTTGACTCGATAAACGTCACGATTCCTTATAAAAAGTCCGTTCTCCCCCATCTTGACTATATTTCGGATGAGGCAGAAAAAATCGGCTGCGTCAACACAATTGTGCGCAAAGGCACAAAGCTTTACGGGTACAACACCGACTATTATGGTTTTATGGAAACGATAAAATCCGCAGATGTTGACATTAAAGGCAAAAAAGCACTGATTTTAGGCACGGGCGGTGCTTCGCTGACTGTCAGGGCTGTGCTTTACGATTGCGGAGCTTCGCAGATAATCAACATATCACGAAGCGGCGAAAACAACTATGACAATCTACACCTGCATTATGATGCGCAGATTATCGTCAATGCAACTCCTGTGGGGATGTATCCGAAATGCGATATTTCACCGATTGAACTTTCAAATTTCAAAAATTGTGAAGCGGTTTTTGATCTGATTTACAATCCGCTCAAAACAAAGCTTCTGTGTGATGCACAAAAGCTTTCAATAAAATATTGCAACGGACTTAAAATGCTTTGTTTCCAGGCAAAAAAGGCTTGCGAAATTTTTTGTGACACAGCAATTGACGATAATCTTGCCGATGATATATGCAATTGCCTTGAATCGGAAAAGAAAAACATTGCACTTATCGGAATGCCTTCGTGCGGGAAAAGCACTTTGGGCGAGCTTTTAAGCTTAAAACTCGGACGCAAATTTGTTGATACAGACAAGTTGATTGAAAAGAATGCCAAAATGAGCATTCCTGAAATTTTTGAAAAATACGGGCAGGAGCATTTCAGAGAGCTTGAAACAAACGCTTTGAAGGAATGTGCATTTGAAAGCGGGCTTATCATCTCAACAGGCGGCGGAATAGTTACACAAATGCGAAATCTTGATATTCTGCGGCAAAACAGCGTTTGTATATTTATAAAGCGCGATCTTGACAAGCTTAGTTCTGATGGCAGACCGCTTTCTCAAAGCTGCGGCGTTAAGGCGCTTTATGAGCAAAGGCTTCCCCTTTATGAAGAATTTGCGGAATTTGAAGTTGACAACAACGGCGATATCACAAAAGCCGCTGATGAAATAATTAAGCTTGCAGCTGAACCTGAAAGGAGATGAATCGAATGAAATTACTGGTTATCAACGGACCGAATTTAAACCTTTTGGGAGTAAGAGAAAAGAATATTTACGGCTCGCAGAATTTTGATGCGCTAATTGATATGATAAAGCGCAAATGCGATGAAGAAGGCATTGAAGTTGAATTATTTCAATCCAATCACGAGGGTGTGATTGTTGACAAAATTCAGCAGGCATACGGCGTTTTCGACGGCATCGTCATAAACCCTGCGGCTTATACACACACAAGCGTTGCAATTTTAGACGCTTTGAAAGCGGTAATGATACCCACTGTTGAAGTTCATATTTCCGATATTTCACAGCGTGAAGAATTCAGAAAATTCTCTTATGTTTCGCTTTATGCTTCAAAAACCATCGCCGGACACGGCTTTGACGGATATATCGAAGCAATCGACTGGTTAAAGAATAATATCAAATAATTTTTTGGGAGGAATACTACTATGTCTATGAATTTTGAAAGAAAGCTTCCTATTCCTATGGAGGTAAAGGAAAAATACCCCGTAACCTACGAGGCATCCAAAACAAAGGAAAAAATCGACAGAGAGATAGCTGCGGTTTTCAGAGGCGAATCTTCAAAGAAGATTCTTGTTATCGGACCCTGCTCGGCTGACCGTGAGGATGCGGTTTTTGAATATTGCACACGTTTGAAAAAAATGCAGGAAAAATGCGCTGACAAGCTCATTCTTATCCCCAGAATTTACACAAACAAGCCCAGAACTACAGGCGATGGCTACAAGGGTATGCTTCACCAGCCTGATCCAAACAAGCGTCCCGATCCCTTTAACGGTCTGCTTGCTATAAGAGCGCTTCACGCAAAAGTTCTTACAGAGCTTGGAATGCCCACAGCTGACGAAATGCTTTATCCCGCAAACCACCGTTATCTTTCCGATTTGCTTTCATACGTTGCAGTTGGTGCACGTTCAAGCGAAAACCAGGAGCACAGACTTGTTTCCAGCGGATTTGATGTTCCCGTTGGTATGAAGAATCCCACAGGCGGCGACCTGTCCGTTATGATGAATTCAATCACCGCAGCTCAGCATGCGCACACATTCATTTACAGAGGCTGGGAAGTGAACACAAGCGGCAACGAGCTTTCGCACGCAATTTTGCGCGGATATATGAACAAGCACGGACAGAGCCTGCCCAATTATCACTATGAAGATTTGGCTCACCTTTGCGAAATGTATGCCAAGACCGACCTGAAGAATCCTGCTGTTATTGTTGATACAAACCACGCAAATTCGGGCAAGAAATATGATGAACAGCCCAGAATCTGCAAGGAAGTTCTTCACTCATGCAGACACAACAGCGATATTGCAAAAATCGTTAAGGGCTTTATGATTGAAAGCTATCTTGAAGACGG
This sequence comes from Oscillospiraceae bacterium, assembly GCA_017435565.1. Taxonomy (GTDB): domain Bacteria; phylum Bacillota; class Clostridia; order Oscillospirales; family Ruminococcaceae; genus RGIG3077. Next base: position 11,645 of record JAFSEU010000004.1, read on the forward strand.
CTGCCAGAAAATCGGTGCAGAAGAGGTATTCGGCCAGTCGATTACAGACCCCTGCCTCGGCTGGGAAAAGACCGAAAAGCTCATAAACGACATTGCAGAGCTTGTTTAAAACGCAAAAAACCGGGAAGAAATTTCTTCTCGGTTTTGTTTTTTATACTCATTATATGTTAATCTGTATATTCAGTTATTCTTTCATCCAAAATCAGATACTGATAACGAAAGATTGAAACTTCAGATAATTTCAATTTGAATTTTCCATAAATAATATGTTGTTGCATATTTTCATCAATCAGAGTAATTGTCGCTTCATCTGCGAATAGATAACTGTTATCAAGTTTTGTTATTATTTCCAGAGTCTGAGTGTCAATCTTTTTTAATTTCAAAACCTTTATAGTGTGACCATTGCAATTTATAGTAAAATGCTTTTTGATTTTTTCAAGCCTTTTATCTTTCATCTACAACACCCTCCTCTTAGTTCTAATCAAAACAATTATACCATTGCAAATATTCAAAGTCAACAAAAAACCGCCTATGATGCCCAATATGCACCATAAGCGGATTTTTAATCTTACAGCTCATTTACAAGATCTTTGAAATGCTCGCCGCGCTTTTCAAAATTGGGGTATTTATCAAAGCTGGCGCAAGCGGGCGAAAGCGTTACAATATCGCCGCTTTGTGCAATATCCTGTGCGATATTTACTGCCTGTTCCATAGAATCGGCCTTGTATATGGGAAGCTTTTGAGCGCTGTAGCCTTCATATTCAACAACAACCTTTTCAATTTTTTCAGCAGTAGCGCCCATTAAAATCAGCGCTTTTGCATTATTATTCAAAGGCTCGGATAAAGGCTCAAACGGAATTTTCTTGTCATATCCGCCCATTATGATAATCAGCTTCTGCGTAAATGCGTTAATGCCAGCCATTACTCTTGTGGGGCTTGTTGCAATGCTGTCATTATACCACTTAACGCCACCAGTTTCACGCACAAATTCAATTCTGTGCTCAACACCGCCGAAATTTTCGGCAACACGTCTGATAATCGCAATGGGCACCTCGCCCCATACGGCGGAAATTGCAGTCAAGTAGTTTTCTACATTGTGCATTCCGGGCAGACGTATCTGTGAGCTTGGCATAATCTCAGTAACAGTGCCTCTGTCATTATAGCAAATATATGAATCATCACGCAAGAATGCGCCGTTTTCAACCTTATGATAACGAGAAAAAAGCGCTAAATCTCCTCTTACCTCATCATAAAAGCCCTTTGATATTTCATCATCGGCGTTGAAAATTGTTCTTGAGAATCCATCCTGATGAGCAAAAACATTCTTCTTGCAGGCAATATATTCATCCATAGTGCCGTGAACGTCAAGATGATTCGGAGTGATATTGGTAATTACCGCAACATCGGGTGATTTTCTCATTGAGATAAGCTGAAAGCTTGAAAGCTCCACAACTGCGCAGTCATCTTCAGAAATTTCTTCAACAATGGGCAAAAGTGCTCTGCCGATGTTTCCGCCCTTGTGAACTGTCTTTCCCGCTTCTTTAAGAAACTCGGAAATCAGCGTGGTTGTTGTGGTTTTGCCGTCCGAACCTGTTACAGCATAGATTTTGCAGGGGCAGACCTTGAAGAACATTTCCATTTCAGACGTTACCACAACGCCGTTTTTCAAAGCATTCTGAAGCTTTTCGTTGTTAAAATACATTCCCGGCGTTCTGAAAACAACATCAAAATCACAAAGACTATCAAGATAATCATCGCCAAGAATGAATTTTGCGCCTTCGTTTGAAAACTCTTCATAGATATCGCCCAAGTCAACAGCGCATTTTCTGTCACATACAGTGACATCAAAGCCTTTTTTCAAAAACAGCCTGATAAGGTCGTTGTGGCTGACCCCTGTGCCTATCATGGCTATTTTTTTGGATTCAAGGCAGGAAAACGGATTATTCAAAATATTATCTCCTTTAAAATCAGATTCCGAACAGAGTGTTCATAATTTCCTGTGCGATGAAAAGATGTCCCATATCGGTAGGATGAACACCATCTGCAGCAAGTGCTTCGGGAGAAAGCTTTATAGCAAGTGAAGCCATTTTGCCATCCATCGGAATATAATAATCGGCAAACTCAGCAGCCAGTTCTCTTACAGCCTGAATCTTCGGATCAAGGTCAACTCTCCAATCCTTTCTGTCTGCAGGATAAGGCAGAACAAACGGCTCAATCATAAGAATTTCTGCATTGGGACATTCTTCCTTGAAGCTTGTTAAAATTCTGCGGTAGCAATCATAAAATTCCTGCGCTGTTGTTTCGTCATTGCTGTCAAATCTGCGCCAGGTATCGTTAATGCCGATAAGAATGCTGAGAAGGTCGGGCTTGATATCCAGACAGTCTTCCTTCCAGCGTGCTTCAAGGTCGCACACTCTGTTTCCGCTGATGCCCTTGTTGATAACCTCGATATCATCGGATTGAAGGCCCAAACGCACCAGATCCTTGAAATATCTGGGATACCCGTAACCGAGGTTATAAAAATCCTCATATGTTCTGCCAGCGTCGGTAATGCTGTCGCCGATAAACAATATTTTCATAAAAATTTACCTCACTTAATATAATATTTTTCCATAGGTTTAATTATAACTCTTAATCGTGTTTGTTGTCAACAAGTATTTGTCAGCTTTTCATTCTTTTTCATAGCATCTTGACAACGACCCGCCGCTATGATAATATGAAAGAAAAAGGAGATGATACCTATGAAAACACTGTCAAAACTCGCACTGTCCGCACTGCTTTTTGTTTCGGCGTTTACTTTCATAGCGTGCGATAAAAAGCAGGATTCTTCGTCTTTATCAGATAGCGGCAGCAAGCTGTCTGCTGAAAGTCTTGAGCTTTCGCAATTCAACGACGTAAGCTTTGACATAAGCGCTATCGAACCAACTGAGGTTGCGAATGCAGGTGCTTTTTCGTCACCCGACACACCGACACCGTATTATATATATGACAGCGTATATATAACTATGGACAAGACCGATTACAAAGCTGATGAAACGCTTGAATATACATTACATAACGAAACAGAAAATGAGATCGGCGGCTCTGACTATTATCAGCTTGAGGTTTTAATCGACGAGAATTGGTATGTAATTCCCAGAAAAAGTATGATGGATATAGCTTCGATAATATCGACGGGCGAATCTGTAAAGCACATTAACTTAGGTAACCTCTGTGAAGATTTTGCAAAAGGGCAATACAGAATTATTTTTAACTATGATATGGGCGATGCAGGTGAAATATGTACGAGCTTAATCGCCTGTGCAGAATTTAATATTATTGACTGAAAAAAGTCCTCTGAGATGCAAAAATTCTCAGAGGATTTTTTGTTCATAACCGCCCATTTGCGTGAATATCCTTATACAAAAGAGGTGCGCATATTATGATGAAATGGGTTTTTGGACTTATAATAATTTTTTCGGTGTTCTGCAGCTTATTCACGGGCAACACGGGCAATGTTACAAATGCTCTGCTCGAGGAAGGTGTGAATGCACTCGAATTATGCATTTACCTCACAGGTGGGATGTGCGTCTGGGGCGGATTGATGAGAATTGCCGAAAAATCGGGAATTACCGATGCATTTTCTAAAATGTTCAGACCAATCGGCAAGCGGCTTTTTCACAATATAGATACTGATTCAAAAGCATTCTCAGCCATTACAATGAACATTGCCGCAAACCTTTTCGGGCTCGGAAACGCCGCAACTCCTTTGGGACTTAAAGCTATGCGTGAGCTTGAAAAAAACGATGGCGAAAGCGAATCGGCAAGCGACAATATGATAATCTTCACAGTTTTAAACACAGCATCAATCACGCTGATTCCGACAACCGTGGCATCGTTGCGCTTAAAATACGGAGCGCATAACCCTATGGATATTCTGCCTGCGGTGCTCATTTCATCGGCAATTTCGCTGTGCATCTCACTTACAACAGCAAAGCTTTTATGCGCAAAAAGAGGAAAAAACAAATGAGCATTACTTCATACATAATGCCCATTACAGCAGCGTTGATTCTCACAATCGGGCTTTTTAAAAAGGTCGATATATTCGATGAATTCATAAAAGGCGCAAGGGAAAACCTGAAGACAGGCATTGAGATTTGCCCTGCGCTGATAACGCTTGTTCTGACCATCGGAATCTTCCGCCAATCAGGTGCGCTGGATATTTTAACACAGCTTATTTCCCCTTTATGCGCAAGAATCGGCTACCCTGCCGAGTGTATTGCCTTAGCAATGATTCGGCCTATTTCGGGCAGCGGCGCTACTGCTGTTTTTGAAGATATACTGAGCAACTGCGGTGCTGAAAGCTTTGCATCGAGAGTTGCCGCCGTAATGATGGGTTCATCCGAAACGACCTTCTACACAATTGCTGTATATTTCAGCGTGACCAAAGTCAAAAGGTTGCGTCACACTCTTTTTTGCTCACTTTTAGGTGATTTTGCCTGTTTTATTGCGAGCTTTGTGCTCGTTAATATGTTATATTCTATAAATTTTTGAAATAAGAAAAAAATGCTTGACAAGTGAATCTCGATTTGATATAATTAATCTGTTCGAGATATTAGCTCAGTTGGCAGAGCATTTGACTTTTAATCAAAGGGTCCGGGGTTCGAATCCCCGATGTCTCACCATAAGCTTTTCGTACACTGCAAAATTTCAATTTCAAAAAATTGGAACTTTGCGGTGCGCGAAGCTTTGTTTTTTGTGATTATTTTTATCTATAATTAAATCGTGAGGAACAGATGATGAATATCCCCTATCCCTCACGATATCTCAAACAATTAATTATATCCTATTAATCACAAAGCGCAACAAGTGCGAGTTGTATGCGATTTAGGGAATCCCCTGCGCGTTCTCCCGTTCTTCTTCTCATTCGGCATTAGCCGAACACGGATATTGGGTTTTGCTAAACTGCTTTTACGCCGTTATGCAGCTTCTGATATTAAGTTGGGTATTAAAAAAATCAAGCCCTCGACATCGGCACAACATCGAGGACTTGACAAATGTATTTCAATGTGGTAATGTTAACCACAAGGAATCCTTGCTAAGTCATTCAGATGTTTGCGCATCTGTCTGATTATGAATCACAAGCTGTTTACCAGACAGTTTGTGATTTGCATGATTTTTCTATATTATATACCGCTGAAACTTGACTGTCAAGTCCTCAGAGTATATAATTTTTAAATTTAAGAGATTTTATCTCCATCAAATCCCTTCGCATTAGATAGCTGCGGAGGGATTTTTCTTTGCGACAACGTGTTCTTTTGAACTTTAGAAAACGTGTCCATTTGGACACGAATTGACGAATATTATAAAATGTACGTTTGTGATTTGTGCAAAGCGTTCAAAACGTGTCCAAATGGACACGTTTATTAAAATACTCAGTTATAGACTTCACGTCTGTGCCCCACAGATAACGCTAAAATAACCAATTTTTCATCTTCAATACAACAAATCAGCCGATAATCTCCGATACGGTATCTCCACTGTCCGCTTCTGTTGGCGGTTAAACCTTTGCCGTGCTGCCTCGGATTTTCGCAATCAATCAAATTCTTTTGAATCCACGCTTTAATCATCTTTTGCGTGTATTTATCAAGCTTTTTAAACTCTCTGTCAAATACAGCTGTGGTTTCGACCCTGTATGTCATAAATCAAGTTCCTTCCAAAGCTGCTCGATAGGTACGCTCTTTTTACCGCTTTTCAGATATTCGTTATAGGCTTCATCTGCAACTGTTATATCATATTCGTCCTCGATTTTTTCAAACAAAGCCCTCTTAAACGCTTCTCCAAGCGACATAGAATGAAGTTTAGCGTAGCTCTCAGCCAATTTTTTTTCCTGTTCAGTCAGTCTGATAGAAAATGCCATAATATCAGCCCCTTTCTTTAGTACATTGTACTATACATTATGCCGCTTGTCAAGCGCATTATCATAAAAACGTGTCCAAATGGATACAAATTGATGAATGCTACAAAATCGGCACATCAGATTTGTGCAAGGTGTTCAAAACGTGTCCAAATGGACACGCAAAGGAATCATCTATCCATGTTTTATTCTAATCCTTTTGCCACAATCTTCTGTTAACTAGATTCGTGATATTATGTATTTTGATATCATCTCTTTTATCAATTTACTTTAATATATGATCAATACCAATTCTTTCATTGAACGCAATGTAAACGCTAAAAAGCATAATGCTGCGCTTGTCAATTTTTACTCATATTTGCAAAAAATCTATCATAATCTTTCTGAATGATTTTTGTAGTGTTTTCCTTAAATTTAGCTATTTTAGCTTTTGCTCTTGCACCGTCATCTTCAAAATCCCCGCTTTTATCAATTGATAAATAATCATCCGTATTTGCAGCAAATTTGTGACATTCCATAGTAAGCTCAGAACGGCACTTGCTGTATCGAAGCCACGTTTCTTTATATGCAGCTAATATTTTTATACCATTGAAGATACTGACAAAAGCTGCGCATACAGCTGCTGCAATATTTATCCAAAGCGCAATATCAGATGGTACCGCAGCAGCTATAACATTCAAAAGACTGATTACAGCAGTGAAAATTATAAGCATACATTCTGAAATACGCCACCAGAATTTATTATAGTCCGAGTATTCAGATAAGTCATTTATATTCTGGTAAATGTTTTCTATGTATTCTTTATCCGCTGTAATATTGGCTTTCTCTAATGTTTCGTCCCACTTTTTTTGGCAATATCCTTTATAGCCCTCATTTGACTTCCATTTTTTCTTAATCATTTAATCTTTCTCCTACTTGTATAATTTATGTTAATTCGACTGAACTCTGATAATATCTTCAAAATTCTTCCATTGATATGTCACACCGGTTTTGCCGATAGTAGTGTGTTCAAGATATTTTATCTGTGTTTCACCATCCCACATATTAAAATCAGCTATATAATAACTATCCTTCGTTTCGTATATAATTGCATATCTATCATCAATAAACCTATATCTCGACTCATTCTTGGTCAAATTATAGCTCATATGCCAAACAAAGACACATAAGGCCGCCGTAACAATTGGCGCAATTACTGCGACCCCTTTAATCAACTTACAGTTATTAATCGTTTCATTTTCGTATAACTTAATAGAATTGTAAATAGCAAGATTCGGATAGAGAATAGTAATATGAAACATTATTGTAAAAAGAACGAAGTTAAACATAAATGAATGTTCATTATACCTGTTATTTCCATTTAAAAGCAAAAATAAAAGAACAGAGGACACAAAATACAACAATGTTATCACCAATATTTTTTTGATCAATCTTAGTTTAGATAATATTATCGGTAAGGGAATAAATATTATTGCTAAAACAAATATAGAAAACAGAATTGACATTAGAACATCAGCAATTAAATTATCATCAAAAATAGATATTGCTGAATTATCAATTCCAAGGCAATTCAGTTTTGCCCTTTCAAATATATACCCTATGAATTTCAAAAATGCAGCGCAACTTCCGATAAGTAAAGTTGCCGTCAAGCTTATTGCTTCCTTATTGTTTTTTATATAAGTCATCATCTTATTAAAAAGCTCACTCATATTTACACTTCCTATATTAAAAATATTTCGATAATACACAGAATTTTACTCTATGTATTATCACAAAAATTTCATTTATGCTAAACGACTATTATTATCAATATGCAAAAGATTGCTCATTTCCCATTTTGCGAATTTCATCAAGCCATTTCATAATTTCGAATCGCGAATACATATAGTTACCCTTACTGTCTTTTTTGTTTTCCAAATAAAACAGCAGATATGCATACTCGTTACTTATGCAAGTGGAAAACACACTTTTATCATCAGTATTAATCGATACATTAAGCTGCACTTTGCTTGGATCTTTTTTAAGTGCATTATCATAAAAATCAGTAATCGGGTGCTCGCTGTAATCATTGATTGCACTTATAAAAACGTTGGAGGAAGGATTTGTTTCAATTCCAATGCTTTCAAGTGAAATATTGCGCTTCATATCATCCTGTATCAGAGAAAGCCCTTCCAAGAAATAATCAGGCAGTTTTTCAACGGCGCATTTCTCACCTTTTTCTCTCACTATTTCGCTATAATGATACAAATGATAAAGATAACATGCCTCAAAGCTCTTCCGTGCTTCTTTCATACGTTCTTTGGTATTACATATTCTATACTCTTGTTTACCGCTGCACCATTCTGAAATAAAACCTTTTTTATAAAGTAATGGATCATCTCCTCTAAGTAAATATGATAAGTAATAGTGTTGCATATCAAACTTGCATTTATTAAATTCCAAAAACTCTCCTTTCCAAAAACAGTTATATTTCATAGTCTCTTCCAAAATTTTCTGTACAAATGAAGAATGTATATCATCAGAATATATTATTTGGAAATACCAGTCAAATTTCTCTTGCAAGTAAGAACGGAGACGCGCATATCCGTCAAATTCAATGTTGTGCTCTTGAAAATAATAATACATCCATACTATATTATCCAAAAAAACTTGAATCGGGATTGACAATGGATTCCGTATTTCACTATAGTATTTCTCAGGTGGTATTCCGAGTAATGTTGCGTGTCCCAAACGGGAACCCGAGCGTAGATCTAAAAATGTTATCGCTTCGTCAATAGCACGCAGACCGTCAGCAAGGTCATAGTTATCTTCCCCAACATGATAAGTAGCTTTCAATTGCTGTAAAAGAGATTTATCAATCTGTCGTTTTTCTGCGTCATAATATTGCAGAAAACGAAACATTGGTGCAAACACCTCAGGACGACAGTCCATTTCTTCGCCAGATGCATCTATACCATAAATCCTTTTCGCGGTGTCATAGTGCAAATCAAAAATGATGTGTGCTTTTTGCTCAATTTCCTGGCGCAAATTATGATGACGACAGAACCCTTCTTGAAATTCTTCAGATTTCTTCACAAAGTGAAGTGTATAGAAGAAATTTCTGTCTGATTCGAGTGTTCCTTTATGATTTGTTCTACTCAAAGCATCCTCAATTGCGTCGTCATAAACCCGGATAGCCTCTATCATTTCGCTACGGCTTTTCTGAGGAGAAATTCTCAGTTCCATTCTATAGATTTTATTGCATTCAATCACGCTGGATATAGTATCCGCGGCAACCGTGCGTTCATCAGCCCAAGGAATAATACCATCTTTGCGTGCCTGATATTGATTAAAATTATAAAACCCTCTGCGTGAATTGGTCTGAACAAACTCACTATAAAACCGATGCTTGAGTATGAGATATAAAAATAACATCTGTTTTATTAATTCATAATCACCTTTACGACAAGCAATTTTCATGAGACAATTATAAAGGATATAACGCTCGCCGGAAACAGAAAAATACTTTTGATTCACGTATTGCGCATATCGATGTGCATAATCTATTGTTCCAAGTGAATTCAGCGCATCACACTTTTCTTGTATTCTCTTTATAGGAAAGGTACAGATAGATTCAGATTCATAAGGAAGAACAGTATTGACAATCAACTTATATAACTCTTTCTTTTCATTCTCCATTTCTGTAACACTTAGGTATAAAAACAAACGGATAGCTGCAGCTTTTCGCCAAATCAGCTTGAGAGGATACTCCGAACCCTTACATAAAAAATTGTTCAACACATCAGACTGAATCTGTTCAATCCACTTTTCATACCAGGCACTTGAAATATTATTCATAAGATATACCCACGAGATATCGAAATACGAAGACGAACCACGCAGATGAAAGTGATTATCAGAAATACCGATATCTCTTTGCAGCATCCGATTCAGTTCGTGGTTGTCATGCTCAATACAATAACTCCAATCCATTTGAATTCGCATCGAATTCCCTCTGCGAATGTCGTCCTGAACAATTGCAGAGGTAACAAATATTTCCTCACCGATTTCCTTAACTACAGTTCTCCAGATATCTGTATATATGTACTTAAAACGATAACGGTTATCACTGCGTACAATCATTTCTCTGGAAAAGTTAAACAGAACATCAAAAAAATCAACCTTTTCCCCTTTCCGCTCATCATTGTCATAAAGGCGATCCAAAAGAGCGGTTATATGATTCTGTAACTCCTGAAAATGATATTCCGGAAATACATCAATTAGCATTTTTGTCAGTTCGTTTCTGCTGAATTCACTGACATTATAGGTGTTAGCTTTCTTCCACAATTCTTTTGTTGTGGTGTTATAATATACTGCACGAAAGAATCGGGCGGAAAATAGATTATTGTGACGGGTCATTTTACTCTCCTTCTTTTTTTCGTATAGTATCATTTAGATTGTCGAATTAATAGCTTATTTATAGTTTTTTGGGGATTTTTAATTCCGCAACCATTAGAAAAGATTTCGTCGTATTCTTTGTATCTTGAACTATCAATATTTTCTTTTAGGTCACCGCAATACTTTTGTACTATAATATGATTTCTAAACATTTCTGAAAATCTACAACTATCTTCAGTAAGGTGGTAAACATCATCATTTTCTTTCAATTTCTTGTAGATTATTTCATATAATTTTTGAATTGTTTCCAATGGTGTTCTTTGGTTAGCTTTTGTATCTCTCAAATTCATTTCGCTACTATATAGAATATAGTAAACCGCTCTTTTGATAACATTATATGCCAAATCCGTATGCTTAAGGAAAAACCAAAGGATATTACTTTGTTGTAATGATGTCTGTAATTCTTTCATCAACCCTGTTACTACAGAATTGATATCATCAACATTTGCATCAATGTTGGAATGACGTAAAATGGCAGTCAATAGCTCTGATATCGAATAAACTGTATTTCCAGCGTCATCACATTTGCTTCGGTATATATATGATAATTCATTTATAAATTTCATATTTGTAAGACGTTCTTCAGCACACAATGAATTTATAATAAACGAAGTGGGATCAATATGATTTTCTATATGATATTCTGTTGTTATGTAGTTCTGGTTCACAATATATGGTTCTCTCGTCGAACGTGATGACATAAGCAATAATAATAATAAATCATATACAAAAAACCGAAACTTAATATTTTCTGTATTTAAAATTAATGTGCCATTTGCATCTTCATCACAAAAATCACAGAATGCTTCAGGATAAATCAATGTATCGAGAGAGCCTTCAAATAGATCTTTGCACCAAGTTCCTAACAATGTATATCCGAATATATCTCGTAGGTTACGATAATTATCTTTTTTTAGAAAATAGTCTTCAGTTGAACTACTATTTTTCCATTTTTCATCTTCTACACACTGAGGTAATGAGAAAGAAAAAGATGCCAGAATAAATCGGATTAACTTTTGATCCATTAGACCGATTCTTGAAGCACTGTATAGGATTCTGAAAAGCTCTCCAAAACTATAATTATCAATCACATATCGATTTTTCTCTTCATTAAAGAAATTTTCACCATAAATACTAACTATACGTTTTTGTTCGTCTTCTGAGGTCAAACAATTATAGTAATATTCCCATATTCTTTTTCCACGACGATCGATAGGTTCAGCAAGAAATTCTCTAATTAATTTCTCTTCTCTTTGAGAAAAATCATACTCAGGAAACAATTTAAAATATAGGTAATCCAACAAAATTTTCACATTTGCTTTCCGACTAAGTAGAAGCGTTATATCAGTGCTTTCTGAACGTTTTAAGGATGCAATATCCTTCATCTGGTAAATCATATAAAAGATGTCATATAGATTTCTGAGGCTATCGGGTTCCATAAAGTGAAATTTATTTCCTTTAGCATCTAAATAAACCTGCGTCCTATCAGCAAGTATTATTAAAACCAATTCCTTTGGACTTACGGCATAATCCGCATCCATTCCGTTTTCTTCTAATTTCTTAAATAATATACTATGCTTTAATGCAGGAAAATTCTTTCTGTATTCATCAAGCTTTGCTGATGTTCCTAAGTTTATACGTACAGGTGTTAAAGCACGATAGTCATACTTTCTCCATGACGGCATAGTGATTCTCATATCAGATGGAATAATCTTTCTGAGGAAATCATGTGTATGTTCAAATGCAAGGTGAAGGTTTTGTTTGTTTTTTTCTTCAGTAGTACTCAAACGCAAAAAAGTTTCTTTCTGCAACGATGCTGTCAACACCGGAAGATTAAGTGTAACCATCACGATCATATGTGGAATCATAAGATATTGGTGTATACACTGCATAATACGCATATGATTCTGCCTAGACATATCAATATCATCGATACAAATAATCAGATGCATATCATTAGTGCTACTGTTTGGCTCAAATAATTCTTTATGAAAATTAGTGTATTTTAGCACTAAATTTGTGAACTCTTCCCTAATACTATATCTATCTGAAAGCTTTTCCATAGAATTATATGAAGAAGTGAGATTATCATTGCACTTAAGACTCACATAATGTCCGTAAATATTGCATATATCTTCTTTGATCATTCTCGCATTATCATAGCGTTCCTTTTTGTACGGAAAATCTTCACGTTTCGATTTCTCATCAATCTTTTTGAACATGCTTGAAAGAATAATAAGAAAAATATCTTCGGTTTCATCAAGGATAGCCGCATTGATATATGGCAACTGGATAAAACAATTTGATATTTTAACTTCATCGGTATGCTTAACATCCGATAATGAATCTGCAACCGATAACATTGCCGATGTTTTACCGGTTCCTCGTCTACCCATAAAAGCTATTACATTATGTATTTCATCTTGGTGAGTTATGCGCTTACTGGTTGCACATATTGTCTCGACCAATCTAAAAGCTTGCGTATAAGTCTTATTTAGGAATCCATCATCATTCATAGCATCAATCATTCTTCTTTGAATTCCACGATTTAGCAAGCTCTCAAAAGGTATTCTGAGTTCATTCTGCATTTTTATCCGTCCTTTCATATTTTAAGTCATCTTTACTTCTAAACTTGATGGCTATTTCATATCGGTAATCTCAAATTTCTTGCTCTATCAGCCATTTTCTGTTATCAATTAAATAGTGCTTTTTAAGTAAACTCTCTATGATAACAAGCATAGTTCTATGATTCGTCTAAACTGTTTTATTAGACATTATTTATCGACTAATTCTATTGTGAATTGAGCTACAACTGTGATACAAGTATGTAAAAAATAAGTTTACTCTGTTGCACATTACAAAAACAAAAGTTTAACTTATTATCAAGAGTAGAACCGATATATCTAATTTTCACCTTCTACTATATATATCGTTGATTTTTCTTAAAATGATTAAAAAAAATGGAAAATTCGGCAAAATTCTACGTATTGCACAAAACGCTTCACAATTTTTAATGCAATATGTCGGGACGATTCCTATCCAACAACCGATTTAAGCAAACCAGAAATGATATTAGGTCAATGGTAGATATATCAGTGGCTCGGCACAACCCCCACAGCCAATGCCGCATATTTGTCAATATCAATATGCTTCTCATCTGGCTCAGTAAATCCACCCGGCGTATATCCAACAGCCAATTCTTCAAATTTTTCAAGATTGTAGCTGTGTTCTCTTTCAATGACCTTGCGGTTCGGCGCAATACCGATTGCAAGTGCGGCAAGCTCATTGATGTCATAGCTATGCTCTCTTTTGGCGGCCTTGCTCGCTGAAACGGTATAGTTCATCAAGCAGGTAAGCGCATAGTTCTTTAGATTGCAGATGTTATCCCGTTTCAGAACGTTCTCGCAGATATCGGCAATATCGGACACACTCAGAGCTGCAATTTTCTCGATGATTTCTGTTTTCGGGCACAGCTCGCCGCCAACCCACATATTTTTTCTTTTTGTGCTGACTGCCTCTTTGAGCGCCGTTATGATTTTTTTATGGCGTGATTTATAATTCTCCAAAGACAATTTTTGTGATATTTGGTCTCTCAAATCCTCAGAAGAGATATAAATATAATTATCTAACTTAGAATTATTTAATTTAGTGGTAAAAATCACACTTTGGTCTTGACAATTTTCACACGTCGGAATTTCCTTTTTTACATCACGCCTTGGCAAAAAAGAATCCGCATTTTCGGTCTTTTTCGCCTTGATTTTGGAAAGCTTGTCCGAAATTATGCGAAGTGTCATTTTTGCCATTTTTCCTGTAAGGCTCAAAATATTGCCCTTAGCGCTTCGGCGCACCTCGATGAGCCGTTCACGCTCAAGCGCAGAGAGCAGCTCACACGCCTTTTTGTTTCCGCAGGAAAGTGCCGATTGAATTTCCGTATTCTTAAATGCGCAGAACGTTTTGAGCGAGCTTAAAATTCTCGATGCAATAAAGGCATACAGAACGGCGCAATCGTTCCCTAAACTTAGCGCACCTTGCAGAATCATCACAAACTGTCCGTCAATTTTCTTTATGTAATAGCGATTTCTGCCGCAGGATGTTATGAATCCGTAATTAGTAAGATTTTTGAGTGCCGAAAGGGCTGTCTTGCGTGAGCAGCTGAGCATTGTTGCCGCCGAATCGGGTGAGCAGAACACATACGGCTTGCCTTCTGCGTCCGTATATCCGTTGGCAAGAGAAAGCGAACGACGGGAGTGCAGCAGCATAAAGAGGATTTTCGCACGGCTGCAGAGTAATTTGTTTTCCAAGATTTCCTTGTGCATTATTAAAAATTTTGTCATTGAAATACATTCCTTTCAGATATGGCGCAAAAACGCAGAAAAATTGCATTGAAATATGCAACTAAAAACGTTCACATTTTACGAACAAATAAAAAAAGGCGCAGAAGTTAAATTTCTGCGCCTTCGTTATTTCTTTTTGTGCCGATTGGTCTTGTGTAAGGGGGGGAACTGTGCCGGTTAATCTATCAGCTCTGAGAGTCTGAAGGCTCTGTTATTCATCTTGATAAAATCAACTGCTTTGCGGCGGAAGATTTCAACCTGCGCAGGTGATATCTCAAGCTGCTCGGCCAATATCTGCGATACAATCTCAAGCTCGATAGCAGTCGATGACAGCACCTGATTTGTCTTTGTGTTTATGCGCTGCTCGACAAGGGCAAGGCGGCTGTCGAGGAGCTTCACAATGTCCTCGTTGATAAAACTCGCCTTGTCGCTCATATAGCGGTAGTCACGGTAGAATTTTAAGGCTGATGTTACGATGGACGTAACACTCGCACCTTCATCCTTTGCAATTTTTGCAATGTCAATCATCAAATCCTCGTCAATTCTCAAGGTAGTTTTTACTGTGTTTTCTGTAGACATAAAAATGACCTCTCCTTCTCAAAAAATTCGTTTTGTCAAGGTTTGCAGGATAAAGGAATATGGCAAAAGTGCCATATTCCGTCACAGCAGTCAGCAAAGCTGACTGCACTTTTTTCTTTTGTTCTCGGATAAAAACTGAATTTTACAGTTATAAAAATTTGTATGGCATTTTGTATGGCAAATTCTTTTTCAGAAAATGCGATTTGCCATACAAAAACGTGAAAAGCTCCGATTTTGCTTTATTTGTGTGTATGGCTCGAATATGGCACAAAGTAAAACAAACGGCTAAAGTTAGCCATTTGTCTGTATGGCATTAATCAAACATACCTTTAGTGAGTCTGCCCTTGGTTTTGCCCTTGATTTTTGCACTTGAAAGGTAGTTTATCCGCCCGATTTTTACCGTTTTTGTGTCATCAAACGGTGGCAGATTTTTAACCGAATCGCTCAACATCGGCGCTTTGATTTTGCAAGGGAAGGAGCCCGCTTTTGTCACAATCCAGGTGCCGATTGGAATACGTGTCAGCTCGTCGGGCGACATTAAAGGCTTGCCAATCATCGACTTTGTAACGCTGCGCTTGCCGCTTGATTTGCTCTCTGAAGCGGAGAGTACCGTGCGGTTTCCAAGCAGCTTTGAAAGCGTGTTTGCAGTCGTTTCCGAGCTTGGCGAAACTCTTGAAAACATCATCATCTGGACTGCGTCCCTGATGATTTCCGATATCTCTCTGCCGTAGATTTTTGATAGCTGAGAGAGCGACTGCAGGGATAATATGAAGCGTATTCCACGGGAACGTGCGGCGGTGATGAGAACGTCAACGTCCTTAATCGGCGGCGTGTTGCCGAACTCGTCCCATACGCACAAAACGTTCCTATCAAGCCTTGATGAAGCATTACTTTCTGCCTGTGCTATCAGTTCGTTCATTAAGCTTCGGATAAACAGCGACGCAAAGAAATGTCTTGTCGTGTTATCGTCGGGACAGATGATATATATTGCCGTCGGATTCTTGATGAAATCCTCGCTGTCAAATTCAATGCTGTGCGTGCATATCATCTGCTCAAGTTCAGCATCAATAAAATCTACAAGATGAGCAAGAGCGCTTGAGAATACGTTCATTGATGTTCTGCTGTCGGCACTTGTCGCAGGACCGACGTAGTTGATTATTCTGTCATCATCAATAAATTTTAAAAGACCTTCGAGCCTTGATTTCTGCACAGTTGCAGTCGAGCCTTCCTCAAGACCGTTAAGCTCAACAATGAGCCTGAAAACCGATATAATATGCCTCTCGTCACTTTCTCCGTAAATGCTCACCAGCAGAATCATTCCCGTGACCAACCCCTTTGAGGTATCGTCAAAAAAGCTCTCGGACGATGATTTGTGCGTGTTTATGTTTGATATAATCGAGTTTGCGAGAATTTTAGCGTGTTTTTCTGCCAAAGCGTAAGAAATAATGCGTTCCTCGTCCGTTTCGGCAGTCTTGTAGCGGTCGATTGCATTATTGACGTTTATCATCAGATTGTAGCAGTAGGATTTCAGCGGATTTCTGAAATCAAGATACGGCGTTTTGTAGCCTAAATTTCGCAAAGCTCCGCCCGTTGTTTTCAGGCATTCGCCCTTGTTATCAAGAACAATCATTGAAGCGCCGCCAAAATTAGCCGGCTGAGCATTTCGGTGACACTTGGCATTGTAGATAATATTTGCGTTGATAATACATTTTGTCTTGCCCGTTCCCGGAGGAGCAACAAGAATCACGCTGTCCTCGGTTGTATCGACTATCCAGATATGCTTTTGTTTTGCAAGCACAATTCCGCTTTTTTGCTCTCTGCCCGGTGCAACATAGGTATAGACCTTGCGGCACTCTGCGTCGGTTGCAAACCTTGCGCTGCCGTGCTGATTGTCGCCGACCGTTCGTGATTTTGTCTCATTCAGCGTATCGGTATCCCACAGATACACGATAAATCCTACGCAGATTGACAAAAACAGCTTCATAGCAACATTTTGGGTAAGCGCAAAAAGAAAAAGGCGGATATCAAATCCGCCTTTAAAGCTGTTTGCACTTGTCAGAAATGTCATTGCTATGTAGGTTATCAGCGCCGATATTGCGGCAAGCACTGTTTTTTCACTATTTTTCATGGCTGAGTGCACCCTTTCTCATTTTAAATTTGGCACCACCGCCTTTCACACCATCAAAAAATTTGCCGCTTCAGGTATGCTGTCGATATTCTGTGCATTGTCCTGTACGTTTTGTTGCGTTTGCTGCTGCTTTTGTAATTCAAAAGATATACCCATTTCCTCGGCGGTATCATCAAACTGCTTTTCAACGAAAGAATATGCCTTGTGCACTCGCTCGAAGGACTCGCTTAAATTGTGGTCTTGCGGGATTTTTCGATAGCTTTGCGCCAAGTGGTGCTTGTTGGTTTCGCTCAGGTTATCCAAACCAAACTTAGAGGCAAGCTGTGCAGACAGGCAGTCAGCCTCAAACTCGCAAACACTAACACTTTGAGTGGTGGTTTTATGCATAAGAGCGTGTGCAAGCTCGTGCGACATTGTGTGCGCCAGTTCTGTGTCATTCAGCTTGTCACTCAGCACGATTTTGTCCTCTTTAGGTGAATAATATCCGTGCAGGGATATGGAATTTACATCTTCAACCGAAACTGTTATGCCGTTGTTTTCTGCAATTTGCCGCAAAACCTTGTAGATATCATTGTGTTGTTTCGATTCAAAGCCTTTTTCAAAAAATTTCGGATATTCACTCGGAGGACAGTTCGTCTGCGAAATATCGAAAACATTGAATGCTTCAAATCGCTTTTTCACCCAGGTTTCGATTTCTCCATTGGCAATGGCGGCTTTTTCAAGGCTCGAAGCCTGAGATACCTTTTTGACGTTGCCGTTTTCGTCCTTAAAATACTCGCAAAATGCAGGCTGCAGCAATTGAATCGCACCCTTTTTGATTACCTTATGCCCCATATCCGCCCATTGCTTATAGGTTTTCACAAAGGTCGCGTGTGGATTCTGAGCGTAGATTCTGAGCTGATTTTGTGCAGAATACTTCGTAAATTTTGCACGATACGCCATATATTCGGCAATCGTCGAAGGGTCGAGCTTGAAGCTTTCGCCGATATCGACAACGCTTCTGTCCACAATGTCTGATTTAATCGCACTTTGCTTGATATCGATTGCTTTTGCTTTGGTATTGAGCGCATTGTGCTTTTCAATAAAGCTTTGAACATCAACTGCGCTAAGCCTTGCCGATGATAGCTTGTAGTCACCGTCAGCGGAAATTTTAATCAGCTTGTCTGTCTTGACGCACAGCGGAGCTTCAAGTTTATTTTTTTCATTACACGAAATCGAAACGTGAGTTTTTGCATCAAAATCACCCGATGAAACAGCAAAGCAGGAAAGTGAATCCTTTCCTGCTTCGATAACGACGTATTGGTTTGTGATAGAGTTTTCATTTTTGATTTGCAGGATATCTCCCGTAAAGTATTTTTGGGACATAGATTGTTCAGTCCTTTCAATTGTATTTTCGCTATTATATTGTATTGCTATCGGATCTTGCAACTTCATATCGAAGTTTTCGGCAACATCTGTGTTTGATATAACATTATCGTTATCTTCGGATATTTCTTCTTCAATTTCCAACAGCTCACTAAGTTCTTTAAGTCTTGCACTTTTCTCTGCAAGTTCTTCAGATTGCGCAAATGGTTGATTTAACTGTTCCTTTGCTTCCTGGAGCTGAATGTGCAGAGAATCGAGTGATGCTATTGCGTCTGTATAGTGTTTTCCTATCATTCCTAAAGCATTGTTTATTCTGCGTATGTTTCCTTGTGCGTCAGAGCCGAGCGTTATCTGATAAGTTCTCTCTCGGTGCAGGTCAAGATAATGCTCATTTGCAAAAATATCATATGAAACATACATATCAAAGCCTTTATATGTTCCGACTGATAGTTTCGTACCGCCTTTGCACATACTACAGCAAGCTATCAATTCCTCCCCGCATTCTGCTTTATCGGTAAAGGTTTTGCCGTTAACAACCATCTCAAAATCATCATTATCGGCAAAGGTGCGTATATGCTCTATGTCAGAGCGAAGTCCTTCTATTTTGATTTCTGCGCTGCGGATTCTTTCGGGCAAATGCTTCATCACTTGATTTTCAAGGTTGTACATTTCGTTTCTGTGGTTAGCTTCAAGTGTTTTAAGCTTTGCAACCGAAATTTCCAGTTCCATTTTTTCCTTGATGAGAGGATTGCCTGCGCACAAGGCCTTTACTTCGGCATACGACAGCGTAGCTTCGTCTACATCCTCACACGAACGCACAGGCGATTTGCTTGACATTATCTGCGATATAAAACGCTGCTTGTTTTCGATGGTTTGATACAGATATGCATCAAAGGTAGCTTCGGTAACATACCTGTATATCTCAACAACATCGTTTTCATTGCCTTGACGGATAATACGTCCGTGACGCTGTTCCAAATCAGAAGGGCGCCACGGACAATCAACATCGTGAAGTGCGATAAGCTTGGTCTGAACATTGGTTCCTGCACCCATTTTGGCGGTTGACCCCATAAGTATTCTTACTTGTCCGCTGCGCACTTTGGAAAACAGATCCTTTTTCTTTGCTTCGCTATCTGCGTTATGGATATATTCAATTTCAGCTTTCGGTACACCTTTTGCAATCAGCTTGCTTCGGATATCATCATAAACATTAAAAGCTCCGTCGCTTTTCGGAGTGGAAAAGTCGCAGAAAATAAGTTGTGTAGATTTGTTCTCTGCGGAATTCTGCCATATATTGAATACATTATCAACGCACATATTGACTTTCGTTCCGCTTTCATCGGGCAGCAGAGGATTTATCATTCGCTGGTCAAGACCGATTTTGCGTCCGTCGTTTGTAACCTTGAGCATATTATCTTCTTCGGGCGCAACAAGCTTGTCGTGTATGCGCTTTGCCCTTTCGGAAAGAGCCTTTACCATTTGCTTTTGATTTTCTGTGGGTTTTACGACGATATTATGATATTTTGCTTCAGGCACAGGAAGATTGAGCATATCAGATGTTTTTATATCAGCCGTTTCCCGAAATACATTCATTAGTTCGGGCAGATTTGAAAACTTTGCAAATCTTGTCTTTTGGCGATATCCCGTACCTTCAGGCGCAAGCTCGCTTGATGTTACAGTTTCACCGAACATTGAAGCCCACGCATCGAAGTTCTGCCAATGCATTTCTTTAAGCCGTGCACTCTGCAGATAACGCTGCATGGTGTAAAGCTCAGTCATTGAATTTGATACAGGCGTGCCTGTTGCGAATATAACACCTTTTCCGCCTGTCAGCTCATCCATATACTGACACTTCAAGTACAAATCCGAAGATTTTTGTGCTTCTGTTTGCTGTACACCTGCAACATTATGCATTTTTGTATATATAAAAAGATTTTTGAATGAGTGTGCCTCATCAACGAAAAGTCTGTCAATGCCGAGTTCCTCAAAGGTTACAACATCATCACGCTGCGGACTTTCCAATAATTTCGTTAACCGTGCCTCAAGATTGCGCTTTGTCTTTTCAAGCTGCTTTACGCTGAAGGTATTTCCGTTCTTTCGTCCAAGTTCACTTATACCATCAGCGATTTCCGATATCTGCCTTCTTATCATTCGTTCCTGCCGTTCTCTCGACACCGGTATTTTTTCAAGCTGTGAATGACCGATTATAACTGCATCATAATCGCCGGTAGATATCTTTGCGCAAAGACGTCGGCGGTTCTTTGTACTAAAATCATCTTTGGTTGCAACGAGAATGTTTGCTGAAGGATATAACGTCAAAAACTCGCTGCCCATCTGCTCCGTCAAGTGATTGGGCACAACAAAGAGTGATTTTGTACATAATCCAAGTCTTTTGCTTTCCATAGCGGCTGCTACCATCTCAAAGGTCTTACCTGCACCGACCTCATGGGCGAGCAGAGTATTTCCGCCGTAGATTATTCTTGCAATTGCGTTAAGCTGATGTTCTCTCAGCTTTATTTCGGGATTTATACCGACAAAATTCAAATGACTGCCGTCATACTCTCTCGGACGTGTGCTGTTGAACAGGATGTTATATTTGCTTACAAGAGAATCACGACGGTTAAAATCGTTATATACCCATTCCTTGAAGGTCTGCTTTATTAAGTCCTGCTTTGCCTGCGCAAGCTCCGTTTCCTTTTTGTTTATTACAGAGATAGTTTTACCGCCTTCAACCGTAACTCTGTCATAAACCTTCGTATCACGCAAATTCAGCGTATCTTCGATAATTTCATAAGCGTTCTTTCTCGATGTACCGTAAGTCGTATTGGCAATAACATTGTAGTTATCGGAATTCTTACCGTCAATATGCCATTCTGATGTGTATTCGGAATATTTGACACCGAGCTGATATGTTCTTGCGTATGATGACGGTTTGATTGTTTCTATGATAAAGTCTTTTACAACATCCGTGCCTATCCACGTTGCGCCTAAGCGTATATCTATGTCGCTTGCTTCAAGCGGCTTTGGCATTACTGCTGTCAATGCATTTACGTTCTGCTCATATAACGAAGATGTTTTCGCATACTCTTGTGCTATGTGCAGCTTTTCACGAATATTCCCGGAAAGGTATTCGTCTGCAGTAAGGTATTTATCAGCGCCGTTTGTATCATCGCCCATAGGATTCAGATAAATAACGCTTTTCAACTCAGCGAATATGGCTTCTTCACTCTTGCCGGTGAGCTGCTGCATATATTGCATATCAACTCTTGCTTTTTCGCTTAATGATATTGCCAATGCTTCACTTGCCGTATCGACGTGCGTTATTTCTACAATCGGCTTTATGGTGCGTTTGTAGAACATATCGGCTTTGCTTGCAAGCTCGCCGTTTTCGTCAAGATTTTCAAGCGAGGTAAGTAAATGGTATGAGCTGTCCTCTCCAAATGCTTTGGCGTTGTTGCGTGAATTTATCAAGCCGTATTTTTCCGTAAAGCTGTCATAAATCCTGTTCAGCTGTTCCTGAAGTCTGCTGATTTCATTATCACCGTATTCATTAACTTGGTAATCTATCAGAGTTCTTACGCAGTCACGAATTTCAATCATACCCTTAATGCGCTCTGATACCGTTGCAGAAAACTCCTTACGAATCATTACGCTGTTTTCACGGTAATAGATATCATCGTTAACAACGGTATAAGAGTAGTTACACACGTCAGCTTGTGCCGGTATTTTCTCTGCAATTTCTTCAACATTTTCAAGTTTTTCTGATTTTGTAATCTCACCCTGCAAATGACTTATTGCTGATTTAAGCTGTTCTTTCAGTGAAGCACGCTCTATAGCAACACAAGCCGTTTCATCAGGATTGCCATACAGAGAATACTCTACTCCCTGCTTCATTTCGCCCAATATCATTTCCGGATGCAACTCGAAGTACTTATTGACAGGTATGCCCTCGGCAGTTTTGCCTATGTTTACCCATTCAGGCTCAATATCAATAATCCTATCACGCTTTTGCAAAAAGATGATATCTGATGTGACCTCTGTGCCTGCGTTGCTCTTAAATGCGTTATTTGGCAGTCTTATTGCTCCAAGCAGCTCGGCTCTCTGAGCAAGATATTTTCTGAACTGCGGATTTGCCTTGTCCAGAGTGCCTTTCGAGGTTATAAAGGCAATAACACCGCCTGCACGCACCTTGTCAATGCTTTTTGCGAAAAAGTGGTCGTGAATATTGAGATTGAGTTTGTTATAACGTTTTTCCGAGAGCTTGAACTGACCGAAAGGAACATTGCCGACAGCAACATCAAAAAAGTTATCGGGAAATGCTGTTTTCTCAAATCCCATAACTTGAATATCTGCATTTTGATATAGCTGTTTTGCAATGTTGCCGCTGATATTATCAATCTCAACGCCATACAGCTTGCTGCTGTTTCTCATATTTTCGGGCATCATTCCGAAAAAGTTGCCTACACCCAAAGCCGGCTCCAATATGTTGCCACCATCAAAACCAAGCCTTTCAAGTCCGTCATATATAGCATTTATGACTATTGGCGAAGTATAATATGCGCTTAAGGTTGAAGCTCTTGCGTTTTCATAGTCTGCAGGTTCAAGCGACTTTATGAGTTGATTGTATTCATCTGACCAAGCGCTGTTATTGCTGTCAAATGCCTGCTGCAGACCGCCCCAACCGACATATCGTGATAATATTTCTTGTTCCTCTGCAGTAGCAAGGCGATTCTGTGAGCCGAGCTCATTAAGTAGCTTTATCGCTTCAATATTTGCTTTGAATTTTGCTTTTGCACCGCCCGTGCCGAGATTTTCGTCTGTTATAGTGAAATCTGTTTTTGTATGTGTTTTTTTGTGCGCTGTTTCAATCGCATTGTCTTCAGCATTTACAGCATTAATGCTTTCTTCAGAAACGGTTTCATCAATGCCTAATGCCTTATGCTCGATTTTTGCAGTAATCTCAGCAAGTGTATCACGCTCATCGGGCCGTAATAAAACGCTTGCGGGTATATTATTGGTTTTATTGCCCCATTTGTCCGGAATATAGAAAACGCTCCATTTGTTCCCGTCCGTTTCAAAAACAATACAGTTTTCGCTGTTTTCAAGCCTTTTTAAGCCGTTAAGTTCCAAACGTTGCCACATTTCTTCGTTGGCATTGATTGCTGTCTGGGCAAGATATTTTCCGTTGTGTATCATATAAATATCAGCATTTGCAACGTCGAATTTATCGGCAGTAAATTCAGCGTTGGGAGTGTCTGCGCCGTATTGCTTAAGAATATTTACGGAATGCTCTCTGTAAAAACTGTTGTCATTTTCTATATAGTACTTTGCAGATGATATTCTATCTTCAATGTCATGTTCGGTAATATATTGATTAGCTCTTATGAGTTCAGATATTCTACTTGCAACGTTGTTCCAAGGGAGCATTTTGGAAAACTCTTTTCCGTCCTGCTTAAATCGCAGTGTTATACCCTTGCTGTTATGGCTTGAAAGATCTAATAATCCGCTGCCGCTGTGACCGCCGAGACCGTATTCTTTTTGAAGCATATTTGCAAACTCTCTGTTGCTTGGGTTATTATCACGGTAAAACTCGTAAATACGGAATTTTCCGTCTACAAATCCGCTGCCCCTCATAATATCCGCAGTTATGACCGCTTCTATTTCGGGAGAGTTTTTTGTAACAACTGTCCTTCTGTTTGTTGGCGCAGTATCGTTTTCTTCAAAAAATGAGAGCTGAACATTTCCTGTATATCCGCCCTCAGCTTCGATACTCGGTTCTATGTCGATTTCTTCGCTGTTTTCATCGGAAACAAAAAAGGCAGCATCTTCTGACGCTGCCTTTGTATCACTTATGGTTAGTTGAATATCAGTTCCCTGCAGATTATTTCGTCCGCTATCTGCTGAATGTTGTTCATCATTCCCACCCATTTCATTTGGTCTTGAACTTTCATCTGTTCTGTCACTCCGTACTGCTCCTTCAGCTTCGGAATCAGATTGTCCAACATCAAGTGCGCTTCTTTGTCTGTCTGATGCAGATGTTCGTTCAGTTTGAATTGCACTTTCAGTCGCTGATACTCCAACGGCTTTTCGTTCTTCAGATAATTCTCCCTCATATGACCGTATTTGCCTATCACGTAGTTTGTCTGAGCTGTTGTCATATTCGGAATGTACGTCTGCGTTTCCTCGTCGAGAGTGTACCAAATCGTCTTGCCGTTGATTGTCTTGCTCATTTCCTTGGGAAATCTCTCGCTGTTGTTCATAGTATTTTCTCCTTTCACTTTTCAAAGTCAACTCAATATTCCTTAAAATCCTTTCGGATATTTCGCTTGTGCCGATACCGATAGTTTCTGCATAATTATCAAATGCTGACATATCTTTAAAATCACTCGGCTTATAGTGCATATCAGCGTCACAGCCACAGCGTACAAGCAGCGAATATGCAATTGAATTTCGCATAATCTCAACTGCTTTTTCTTTTTGTGCCGTCTCAGTTATAAGGTTCAGATACTCGCAATCAGATGTTACGTTTGCATTTGCCACCGTAATGAGAGCTGCAGACATATTTGATTGTGTCGTACCGAGTAAATCAAGCACAGCTTTTATATTGCTGTTATCAACCTGCCAAAAGAAAGGCTTTTTTGAACGTGCGTCCCTTGGCGCCGTGTCAGAATAATCAAATACATATCTCAGTTTGTTTCCGTTCAGCAAAGCTATGCCGTGTCTCCCGGGTATTACATACCTGTTTGCTACATTTTCGTTTCTCCAGGTATTATACTCAGCGCAAGCAGTTGCATCGGGACGTTGTGCAAAAATCATTACTTGTTCCGAAAAGTTATATTTATAATTTTTTGAAGCTGTCTTCAGAAATGACTGATAATATTCGGGATCCTTGGTCATTCTGTTTAAAGTTTCCGTGTACAGCTCTTCGTAAAGCTTTATTTTAGACATCTTTGTCACCTCACTTTTTAACTCACCACAACCTCACCGTCTTTGATTTCCACAAACACCGCAGTTCTGAGCGTTTCACCGCCTGCTTTCGCGCCGCTGAATTTCGTGCTGTGTAAAAGAAGCTTTTCAAAATCGTCTGCCTTGGCTCGAAAATAGGTAGGCTCTTTTTCCAAAAATGCGCCTTCTCCCATTTCGACAAGCGGCTCAATCTCCTTTTCGAGTCTTGAAAATATCAGCGTTTTACCATTATCAAGCGTGCCTAAAATCCGCAAATTGTGCTCGTTTGCCTTCTGATCAAGCGCTATGTACGGTTTTAAAAGCTCTCTTGCAGCAGAATCCATCGGTTTTAGAACGTCACGTTCAACAAAAGTTCCGCACTCCATATAGTCAACATCATCAAGCTTGTATTGCGCATAAAGCGTTTCAAACGTGTGCTCATTGGTAAAAAACACATACAGCGTTTTGCCGATGCCGACGTAATACCTTTCCTCGTTCTGGTTTGAAGGGTCCATATATATTTCGTCACCCTCCATAAAATACTTCTTCTCTTTTACCATAATATTCCTCCTTAAAGCCTTGTTTAATATTCAAATCCGCTGTAACTTTCCTCATTTTCAGCGGATATATTTTTGTTATGTGCCTTAGATATTGCCTTGCTGTATGCTTTACTGCGGTTTTGCTCTTTGCTTTGCGTATTCGCTTTGCTGTGCTGTGATGCCGAACTTGCCATCATCATTGCAAGCCGAAACAGCATCATTTTTGATGAATATTCCATTTGACTGTGTTTTTGCTGTGTATTATTTTCAGCATAAAAAACGGCTGTGTTCTGCACAGGGCTTGCTTCATATTCTTTCGGCTCAAAAAGTGCTTTTCGGGTATAATCGGTGAGCTTTTGCGCTGTGCTTTCATCGAACCTTTCGCAATACAGCCTGTATTGCTCGGAAATGACCTTTTCAAAAGCATTGGCGGTATCTTGGTTGTTTATCACCACGTTCTGCAGTATAGTGTTAAGTGTTGCCTTTTCTTCGGTATTGAGAAGTTGAAACGGTCTGCCGTTAGCGATTGATTTTATGTAGCTCTTGTCCTGCAATGATAGGGCATTGCGCAACGCACATTTTAGCTCGGCTACGCTCTCATTTTGCTTCAGCACCTGACTATGCGTGCGCTGCATTACGTTTTCTGCCGCTGAAAATATGGTATTGTAATGAGACTGAAGCTCGCCGTTTGTGCCGTTGAAGAAATGCTCTCTGAAATCGGGCGACAGTTGCTTCGGATAGCACTTTTCATCGTATTTATACGCATTTTCAAGCAAATTTACCGTGTTTTGCAAAATCACGCTTTCACCGTGCGCCTGATTAAAAATATCCCTTGCAGCAAACTGCAGAGCTTTCGGCATAACTGCAATTCTCGGCTGATATTCTTTAAGCTCATCGGGTGTTAATTTCAAGCTCGCTTTGTATTCTTGGTGCGCCTCATTAAGCTCGATGAGCTTCTTTACATATTTCTCATTTGCAAGCTCTCTGTATGCCGCCTTGTTCACAGCCTTTGAAGCTTCTTTGCACCGCTTTATTCTCGCATTGTATTGCAGAGCCTGTGCCCTGTGCGACAAAAACAGTACGGTACTTTGCATTTTGCCGTACCTTTCGGGAGTGAAAATATGTTTGCGGATATCATCAAGTATTTTCATTCGCTCAGAGGAATCTCCAAAGCTATCTGCGACTATATTTTCAAGTCTTTGATTAAATTGTTCAAGTGCCTGTCTGCCCGAACTGTCGGCAAGGCACATTCGCATAGCGTCGTTGACAGCGCATTCCTGCACCTCATCACATTCGCTGTATTTCTTTGGGAACTCTGACATACCGCATATGGCATATTCAAGGAAATTTTGGCTCTGATTATCAAAGCTCTCGGTAATTGCCTTGTACACGGCAGAATTCACGCTATCAATATTCGCCTTCTCGCAAAGTGCGTTTGAGATAACCTCATCACCGTTTTGACTTATCCATTTCAATATTGCTTTTTCGCTTGTATCCTCGATTTTAAGATCGGAAAGTCTTTGGCACAGCTCGCTCAGAGCGGCCTTTGTATCAATTGACAGCGAAGCAATATTCAGCTCAAAATCAGCTACATTCAAAGCTTTATTCACTTTTAAAACCTTATCGAAAACATCCTTGTTTTCATTGACGGCTAATTGCAAAGCGCTGTATTTTTGAGCATAGAGCTTTGCAATTTCAGGGTCTATCTTCCTCTGAATAGCTTTTGTGGTTTTTTCTTTTGTGCCGGCATTGTTTACACTTACAACCGCTTCTTCATCGAACAGCTCATAGCGTTTCGGCAAAATGCCGTCAACAGCGGCTTTTGTTGCAAATTCAGCGTTGTAAATCTGCTTTGCTTTTCCGCCTTCTGTAATCAGAAACGCCCTTGCGCTGTCTTGGGCGTTATGCAGTAATATTACGCTACCGATTGCCTTTTCACCCAACGTGTCATAAAAGGTCTCGGCGGCAGATGCGGCAGTAGAATACAGACTGCTTTGTTTATTGGCCGTCAAGCAAGCTCTGTGAGTGTAATGCGCTACGTTGATATTGTCGATATCTGCAAATTCATCGGGAGTATACAGGCTCAGCTTCAGATCAGAAGACATCAATCTTTGATTCAAAAGCTTGTTTGTCAGCTTTAAATACTGCCTGTCAAACTCCTTTTCAACCTGTGCCGTATCATCAAGCCAACTGAGCTTTGCGGCCATAGCTTTTGCAATATCCTGTGCATTGTCCTTTATCAATGCGCATTCATTGTACGAAATCTTGTCCGAATCAAGCCTATTTTCGGCATATGAGCAAACTGAAGGGATAATATCCCAAAGGCTCTGCGACAGCACATAATTTGCACACTCAGGGTTTGCCGCACTCACTTTTGCTGCGTACTCGACAATGATGTTGTGCAAGCGTTTGTCGTCGCTTTTCTGCGGCTCAAAAAAGCGTTTTTCCCATTCATCCATACGCACCTTTATCTTTTCCTCATCATCATTGTACGCCCGCACAAATTCCTCCTGGTTTTTCTTTAGCTGTGTGTATATCTGATTTATGTATTTGTCCGATTTTACAGCGCATTTCAAAAGGTCATTGATTTTTGACTTAACGCCCGAGGGCTGATACTCATAGTATTTTCTGCCTTTTGAATCAAGCATAATGTTTGAAATTTCAGAGAAGCTATCAATCAATTCGGGCGAGGGTATATGCTTTTTCTGCGCAATTGCAATGCACTTTTGCCGCAAGGTTTCCTGCATTTGAGTTCGCATTTGGTTCTTATTCACCTTGATATGCTCCAAATCGCCCCGAAAGATTTCGTTTGTGAACAGCGATTTTATGCGTTCTGTACGGTCAATCAGAGCGTCCGTTCCCTTGAAATGACCCTCTCTTGAATCCCTCGAATACACAAAAAGATGAATGTGCGGATGATGGTCTTTGTCGTGATACGAAGCATTGACTACAATATTTTCAAGGCTGATATTATGCAGCTTTGCGATATCGGGCAGCTTTGCGGCGATTAAAGTCTGCCACGCCTGCGGATTATCATACCCTAAGCGCTCAGCGTCGGAACGTTCCAAAGACACAATATGCGACCATTTGATGCTATCAAAATGTTCCTGTGCACATCTGACAGCTTCATTCTCGTCCATTGCGCCGAACTGATTGAAAAGCCCCTTTGAGGACGGTCGGTTTGCGATATATTTAAGCCACTTGTCAGTTTGAAATTCACGTTCGATATTATCATCGGTATATATTTCTGTCTGATAGTGTTCCTCTACGCTTTTTTCGGCATATTTCAGCGCAAAACGCTCTACTGTTGTGGTTACCGTTTTACCGTTTTCAAGCTGCAGCTTTAATTCCTTATCGGGAGCAAGCTTTAGAATTTCCTCGGTTGTCATAGCTCGTAAAGTGCCGTCAGGGTCTACCGCCATTTGCGCTTCAACCTTGCTGTCACAGTAGGTTATGAGGTTGACAAAATGCTTCAGGCTCTTTACATACGAGGATTTCAATATCACAAGCGGCATTTTCCTTTGCTCCTTTACTATATATTATTTCCGGCGAAACATCAAGCGTTTGCTGTACGGTATTTCGGACACAAAAAATCACCTTGAAACAAAAATTTCAAGGTGATTTTTCCTATTCACTCATTATCTGAGTTTGCCATCGCAGAATTTACGCTGTCTTTATATTATGACCAGAAGCTTGTAAGTGTGCCTACCGAAAACCTTCCGACCATAGTTGCATCAAGCGCATCGATACTGCCGTCAAAATTTACATCTGCCGCACGCAGGGCATTTCCGGATAACGAAAGTGAGCCGACAGCATACAAAGCAATAATTTCTGCATCAATTTCCGTAACCTGACCGTCAAAGGTAACGTCACCCATAAGGTAGCAGTTCACCGAAACATAATCCTCGCTGACATTTGTTCCGTCGGCAAGCTTCAGGTAGCTGTATGTGACATCAAAATAATTTGTCGCATCATCAAGATTGTATGATGAATCGAAACGGATTTGAGCAATCTGACCCTGTGATGTAATAGCATTGGTTGTGTCATAATACTCACAGCAGACAAGTCCGTCATACTGCTTGTAGCCATCCCATCCTGTGCTTGCGTCAGAGATTGCCGAGCCTTCCAGAATGCTGTTGAATTCAAGCATATTGATGTTGTATGTAGTTGTAATTGCGGCGTTAGCAATATTTGAATTTGCGGCAACGTTGATTTCAACAACATAGTTGTTTGTAACATTGTTTGCGGTAGGGGTGCTCTCTGCGCTTGCAGTTATAGAAAACGCATTCAGAGAAAGCATTGCAGCGGCGGTTAACATCGAAATAATTCTTGATTTTTTCATATTTCTTACTCCTTTAAATTTTACATATGTTATTCAAAATATCTTACATTAAAATTTATATGCTTGCAAAGTGATTGTTGCATCCTGATTACCAGAAGCTGACGACTTCTCCTGTTGCGTGTCTTGCAACCCAGGTCGCATCAACAATATTAACTATGCCGTCAAAATTGACATCTGATGCAACCAAAGCGTTTCCGGTCAATGTGACAGAATGGACATAGTGCTCACCGATGAGTGTGGCGTCATCTTGTGTTACCTGTCCGTCAAGGTTTGCGTCACCCATAAGGTAGCAGTTCACCGAAACATAATCCTCGCTGACATTCGTTCCGTCAGCAAGCTTCAGGTAGCTGTATGTGACATCAAAATAATTTGTCACATCATCAAGATTATATGCTGAATTAAAGCGGATTTGAGCAATCTGACCCTGTGATGTAATAGCATTGGTTGTGTCATAATACTCACAGCAGACAAGTCCGTCATACTGCTTATATCCTTCCCATCCTGTGCTTGCATCAGAAATTGCAGAGCCTTCCAGAATGCTGTTGAATTCAAGCATATTGATGTTGTATGTAGTTGTAATTGCAGCGTTAGCAATATTTGAATTTGCGGCAACGTTAATTTCAACAACATAATTGTTTACGGCATTGTTCGGAACAAGTGTGTTCTCAGCGCTTGCTGTTATAGAAAACGCATTCAGAGAAAGCATTGCAGCGGCGGTTAACATCGATATAATTCTTGATTTTTTCATAACAATCAGTTCTCCTTTTCACGATTTGATATTTGTTGCAGTGCTTGCAAAGTGTGGGTTGAATTTAATTAGCACATTGGAATCACCTCGGATATATGCACATAAGTGTTTCGGGCTTCTATTATATATATCGTCAGAAAATGCCAAAATGATTAAAAAAATTTCAGATTCCAAAAAACTTCTCTTTTTTAGACAAAATACACCCTATTTTGTTGTGCACAATCACGACAGAGCGATGATTAACTAATATAGCATTACGTCAAAATACATTCTTGATAATTGTACTCAAGTCCGTCTTTGTTGGCACTTTTAAAACTCGTACATAGTTTTTGATAATAACTATTATACACTTCACCGATTTTCACTTCTTTTCTCAATAAATCAGAAAAAATCTCGTATGCTCTCATAAAGCACTCAATTGAAAAATCGTCAAATCTAACTTTCTTTGTGCCTAAAGCTTTAGCAATATCCTTGTCTGCTAACAATTTAGGATAGTTAACAATCAGACATCCCAAATTGTAGTATCCACTTGCAGCATAATGGTTTTCAACTTTTGCAAAGGAGCTTATGTAATTTTTCTTTGCATTGTCCAAGTGTTCAATTTTACTTGGAAAATCCTCCTGCGCTAAATTCTCATAAATAATTCCTAATTTTTCATATCCTTCATTACTATCCTTTTTTGCTGCTATTTCATAATACTTTTTTGCAGCTTTTAAATAGACCACTTCTTTTTTTATTTTATACTGTTCCATAAAATAATGACCTGCATTTAATGCGCCATAAATATCTCCTCTGTTACAAGCTTCTTTGAAAAACTGTACTGCATCAGTTTGTCTCAACTTATCTTTATAATATATTTTACCCAAACTATTGTACGCTTTAGGAAGACCTTTATTTTTAGACTTCTCGTACCATTCTTCAGCATTATTCATACGCTGTTGTTCAGTTAACGACTTACCTATATGACCTTTTTCATATCCCCATCCAATAAGCCAATCCGTAATACCGAATTGATCATAGGGATTTACCTTCATATAAATTTCATATGCCTTCTCATCACTTTTTTCTATAAGTACTTTATCCTTATTCTGAAACCCACATTGATAATAATTACCAAGGATAAGTCCAGCTAATAAATTATTTTTCTCCAGCGCGTCTTCAAGCATTTTAATTTTGAGAGGTTCATATATATTTTGGCTTAAAGCCAGCAAAACTAATTTGCCTCCTTCACCGCCTAAAATATTGCAATTGGAATTTGTACAATTATTATTTAATGTTTGCAACAATGCATTATTATTATCCTGTAACTGCCTACATGTATTCTTCAAATCAGTAATATAGATTAGCAACAAAATTGACAAACCTAATACAATAATGATATTACTGCAAATAACCCATATTGGTATGGATAATATGGTGTGAATATCTAAAAGATTTGTTACAACTATAGTTATAACTGTCAGGACAAACCAAGAAACTCCTCCAGATACATATTTGTTTTTCATGATAACTTCCTCCGCATTTTATTACTTGAGAAATATATAACAGAAGATGACATAATTCTCTGTGCATATCTCTCTATTATATATATCGTCAGAAAATGCCAAAATGATTAAAAAAATTTCAGATTCCAAAAAACTTCTCTTTTTTAGACAAAACACGCCCTATTTTGTTGTGCACAATCACGACGGAGGTGATGTATATTAACCGCAAATTCTTTTATTAAAGTTTAACAAAGACTTTACTCATCAATTATCAAAATACTCACTCAAGGTTTGCTCGTCCTTCATATTCTCCGCAAGCGTTTCAAGAATCGTTATTGCTGTATCGATAGTGAAAACGCCCCAATCGCTGTCGGCATCGGCGTGAAGCTTCAGGTTATATATAACACCGGATAATGACTTTTTATTAAATTTAGCGATATCTTCCTTTTTAGGTGATATAAAAGACATATATAGCTCCTTTTTTACACATAAAACGCCCGATATCTCAATCGGGCGTTTTTCATTCAACCGTTACCTTCAGTATGCTTTCAATGCTTTCATTCTGCAGAATTGCCACAGCGGATTCACCGGTGTTTAATGCCGTCAACCTGCCGTTTGCTTCAAGCATGATATACAAATCAGAATCCACAAGATAGGTAATACTGCCTGAACCTCTGACATCAAGATAGCTGAGAATATTCACGACATCTCCGACCTTAAGGGTGATTCCGTCCTCATATTCCGACTTTACGGATATACCTTGCGGCGTTGCCGAAGTTGTATTCGTTACAGTTGTCGTAGCTGCAGCAGCAGTTGTTGTTGTAACCGATGTTGTCGCCGCTATTGTTGTAGTTTTAACAGGTGTTGTTGTGACTGCTGTGGTTGTAGTCGTGCTCGATGTTGCAGCACTTGTCGTTTTGACAGTTGTTGTGGTCGCATTTTCTTTTGTGATGATATCGCTGACTCCCTCAGCTGCAGCTTGCAGCAAAGCAGACGGTTCTTCAGAGCTGTTTTGGCTGTGTCTGAAAACAATAAACGCCGTCAGAAGAATCAACAATACAGTCATCAATATAATAAGCGGCATTAGTTTTGTGCGCCGCACTTTTTTGGCTTGCTGCAATCGGAATTCCTCGATAAATCGCTTTGTTATCTCGTCCAAGCTCACACCTTCCTTCTGTGACATAATCGCTGAGCTGTGCAGAATCGCTCTCGCTTTCGCTGTTGCCGCCTAAGACTATCGTAGAAATCGCTGACGTTATCACCAAAAACACTGTGACAAGGATAGCCACAATTATTATGGGAATAAGCAATATGACAGCAAGCGCTGAAATAATGATTATGACAACCTTTTCTTTGTTTTCACTTTCTGAAAATCTATGCGCAACTTTTGCGACAATTGATGAAAAATCCGCCATTAACCGTCACCGCCGTTTCCGAACAGCTCAGCTTCATATGAAAGCTTATCTATTTTGACGTGATAAGCTGACTCATTGGAACGCTTGTATAAGCATTCACCTCGGCGCAGATTCTTCATACATTCGTTTTCGCCCGATGTCAGCTGCAGAATTTTAATCATCTCATGAATATCAAGCTGTCCGGGATTGAGCAGAAATTTGTGTGCCGGTGCATTGAAAAGGCTTGATGTTTCGTGAACTATCTGAGCGTCAAGTACATCGTTTACCTGCTGTGTCGCCATCCCCATCAAGCCCTTGAATTTTCGGAACTGCTTGATGAATTCATTGCAGTAACGCACAATAATCGGATTATGCTTGTTGACAAGCATATACAGCTCGTCAATCGCAAACAGATAATACTTTTCCCTTGCTGTGATTCTGTTCCAAATCCACGTCATTATGTTGAATACCATAGCCTGGCTTCTGTCCTTGGATCCTGCAAGCAAGCTTTGCAGCTCAAACACAATAAAGTCGGCATTTTCAATATTTGTGTGACCGTTAAAAAGGTATGAAAGCGAACCGTTTGCAACATCATCAAGAAGTAAAAGCAGCGATTTGCGCACGTCCATAGGTACAAGGCAGTTTTCAGCCGATTCATACGATTTTTCAATTTCCGAATACAAATTTGAGAATGTGGGAAAATCCTTCGCAGTCAATCTTGATATATCCGACGATTCATTGATACCGCACACAGCATACGCTCGCTTTGCATAGAAGCCAAGACTGTCGATTTCCTCTCTTGTGATTTTCGGAAACAGTACGGAAAAGAAGTCCTTGAGCCAAGACAAATGCTGCCAATATGCCGCATCTTGTCTGAAGGATTCCAAGTCGCTCGCTTCATCTTCCGAATCAACAAGCTTGCGGATGTCAAACGGATTGATTTTCACCTTGCCCTGAGCACAATCGATAACGCTGCCGCCTAATGTCTTGAACATATGTGAATATTCGTTGTTGGGCGAAAGGCAAAAAACGCCTACGTTGCAGAAATGCAGCATTGATATTATCTTTTTCATAAGATGCGACTTTCCGTATCCTGTTTCGCCCGTGATGATGAAATGACCGTTTGTGATGAACTCGTCACGCTTTAAAAAATCGATGAACATATCGCCGCCGTCGATGGTATTGCCCAATGGTATGCCGTGCGAATCGTTATGCGAAGAATAATCAAACGGATACAGCCACGCCAATGTACCCGACGGCATATTATTTGCGCTCTGCGAAAACAGAGTCTTTGAGTGCAGAGGGTTAACTGCAAAAAAGCCTTCCTTTTGTTCAAAGTTCAGTTGCTCGGTTGTAATACCGTGTCTGCCAAGCAAGGATACAACCCTTGCCTGCAGCTCCTTTAGCTTACTTAAAGAAGCGGCACTTAGCTCAATGAAAATATTGACATAGTACATACGTTCTGAATTTGTGCTGAGATTCTGATAAAATGCCGTTATTGTCTTGTAATCCTCACTTGCTTTAAGCGAACGGGTTTCCTTGCTGTCAAAAATGCTTGTTTTGCGGTTTCGCAGCTGTTTGTCAACCATCAAATTCAGGTCGCCCTCGGACATCTGCCACAGCTGCATTGATATGCTTGTGCCTTTGACCTTGAAAAGCTGCGACAGCATACACTTAGCAGCAATTCGTCCCGGAAAATTCTTTATAAGGATTATTCTTCGGAAGAAGTCACTTTGCGTAATATTGCTGTTCTGAAAAGCTATTCTGCGTGGAGTAAGCCTTTTGGTGAGGGCGTTTCCGATATATTCGCCAAGGCTCTCCTTATCATAACGTTCGCTGTAAATTTCTGATATTGCATTATCAAATGACGGCACATCGAAATCAACATATTCGTGGAGAAAATAATTCCTCAGAAGATTGGCAATTTCGCAACGCTGTGCTTTGTGAAACACAAAGCCATTTACGTTAAGCTGAATTTCAAAATCAGCAGCCATACTTTCCGAGTCGGTACAAAGAGTAAAATAATACGCACGGTGTACACTTGCGCCTTTAAGGGATGCATTATCAATCAGCTGCAGCAACTGACTGCGCATAAATTCAAGCTCATTGGCACATTGCATATTTTCAAAATAGCTGCGGTTTTCGTTAAGATTTTCAAACTTGTCGGTAGCAAATATGCTGAATCTGCATTTGTGGTCAAGCCCATCAAGCAGATTCTGAAAGCGTTTGATGACAATATCCTTCTCGCTCTGCTGCATTATAGACAGATTAGGGGGACTTATTCGGTAAAAATATACGCTTTTTCCGCTTGTAAGCACAGCGCTGTCTTCTTTAATAACAAAGCCCCCAAGCTCGCTTTGTATATTCATCTGCTTTCATCCTTTCTGTTATCAAGAGTTTCAAGTGTTTGGCTTGATGTGCAGTAGTTGAGTAATTTACGGCAGTATTGCGACAGACAGGGTATATTTTCACTCGGGCGGAGCTGAAACACAGCTACCATAGCCATTACAAACAGCGGCGGCCGTGATTTTGCCATTACTGCAAGCATGAACAACGCCGCCATAACCATAAGCTCAGGGACAGTGAAACATATCAGTATATACGGTTGATTAAGCTTCGGCGGACATATTCTGTATTTATCTTCCATAATAGTTACCTCATAAGTGATTTAATATAGAACCCTGTTGACGCTGCACTCTGAACTGTTGAAAGCACATCTCTGTTTCCTACCGAATACCCGAAACGGTTCAGAATTTTAGGAACGCTGAAGGTACCGAATATCAATCCAATCCCGATATAGAAATCAACCGATGTAATCAGCGGATTTGACAGCACAAGTGAAGTTCCGCCAAAAAACAGCATATATTGAAAAAACGTTGTTGCGCAGATTGCAACAAGCTGACGCAGCCATTCGCCCATTTTTGTAGTATCGCCCCTGACAGTATCTGGTATATAGAACATAGCGGACATCAAATGCACAAGCGTTGTGGCTTGTCTCGATAAAAACACTCCCATAAACACAATTGTTGCTATGAGCAGTACCGTAAACATTATGATATATATAAGTATTGCAAACTCGATGCCTTCAGTGTTCCAATTATCCATATTCGACGTATCAATGTCAGATATAGTAACCGTACTGAGAATATAAAGCACTTCCTTGCAGAAGGGCACAGGCAAGGTCTGCGAGAATCGAGCAAACATAAATCCAACCGCAAAGCCCTTAAATACATTTATCCAGGCAACACTTTTTCCTGCGGTGATTTCCTGCGTACAGTCAAATATCAGAAATACAACGCTTGCCGCAAAAATCCCGCTGCAGCAAAATTGGCTGAAATCGAGAAATGCCAACACGAGCGTATTATCCCAGAATTCTTCTGTCAGTGAATTATTAACAAGAGTAATAAGCTCAGTATAACCGCTGATGAGATTATCGGCAATCCACTCAGTGATATATTCCATTATGTCTCTGACCATATCACCCGTGATATCTTCAATCCACTCGTTTATGTCATCAACTATATCGGAGAATATAACACCTGTCAGAAATTGCGGACGAATCAGCATAAATGCAAATATAATATCAGGCATTGTTCACACCTACCTTGCGATTTTTTACCAACCGATGAGCGCCCATCCCCAAGAACTCCACGTCTGCAGCAACGCTAAAAGCACAAGCATTACTACTGCCAACATAATCGTATTTCTTACATCATCGCCTTGGTGCTTTTTGAAGCCTGCAATGACAAGAAATATCAGAAATGCTACGACAGCCAACCCCGAACCTATGGGAACTACAAAAGTATCAACTGTCGCCTTTATTGCGCTTTGTGATTCATTCTTTGCCGTATTTAGCCCCTGCGATA
This sequence comes from Oscillospiraceae bacterium, assembly GCA_017435565.1. Taxonomy (GTDB): domain Bacteria; phylum Bacillota; class Clostridia; order Oscillospirales; family Ruminococcaceae; genus RGIG3077. Next base: position 49,702 of record JAFSEU010000004.1, read on the forward strand.
TGCCTGAGCTTGCCCCCACACTCAACGCAAGCGAATACGCCGCCAAAACAGCGCTTGCAATTTTGGTTTTAATCCTTTTCATATAAAAAATCCTCCTTTATGTATTTTGAAGCTGCAGATTTGTTTTCTGCAAATCCTCGTTAAAGTCCTTATGCATTGGCTTTATTACCTCGATTTCATACTTATCCTTAAGCTCGCTCAATATGTTTTGCGTTCTTTGCTGTCCCTTTTCATCATTGTCAAGACACATATATATTTTCCGAATTCTGCCTGCGCTTTGCGAAAGGTACGCATGCAGAGATATTGCGGATACACCGCACAATGCAATATAGTCCGAGGTCAAAAAAGAAACGCCTTTTAAGTCCATAAAGGACATTATCGACATAACGTCAATAATGCCCTCACAGACAAAAAGCGTGTCGGAATTGTTATCAATTGTAAATCCTACGTTGTAGTCACTGCCGGGTACTATTCCTTTGAACTTTGATGTAGTTGCCGAGCCTCGTTTGAATGCAAACGCAGGGTATTTGCGCTGCTCATCATAATAGCTGACAAACACACAGCTGTGATACTCCGCATCCTCGTAAACACGTCTGTGATTTACAAACCAACTGACAACTGATTTTTGTATCTTTCTTGTTTTGTGAAGATAAGCAAAAACCCTGCGGCACTTTCCGGGAGCTTTGGGCGGCAGCTTCAGGGTTGTCTTGGTATCCGTCCTTTGCTCACGCTTAGGTGCGGTTCTTAATACCGAAGCGTTTTTTCCTGCAAGATATGTCTTGCGGATATCGGAAACAGCAGTATTAAAATCGCAATCATACAGCCACATATACAAATCTATGCAGCTGCCGCCAATGCTTTGCGAATGACGGTACCAAAGGTTCTTTTCATCATTGATTCTGATGCTGTCATTCTCAGCAAGCGTATATTCGCCCCTTGACTTTGAAACGCACCTGACTGTCTTGTTTGCGTTTCGTGCGATATCAAGGCATTTGACGTTCGCTTTGATATATTCGCACATAGAAATATAGTCATTCTGACGGTCGCTCATTATGAGTTACGCTCCTTGCGGCATACAACTATTGCACCAACAGCCAGTATTCCGACTGCCAAAGCTACCGCCATACCGCCGTCATCAACCCCTGTTTCGGGCGGAGAATCAAGCGCTGTTGTCGTTGTGGTTGTAGTCGTGGTAGTTGTCGTGGTAGTTGTGGTAGTAGTTGTTGTTTCGTAATTATCAAGTGAAAGTTCCTTTTCAGAATAGAGCAAATCTGCGCCCATATAGTCAAACTCAAAGAATTCCTGTGTGCTGTCAAGCTCATAGCCTTCGGGAGCTTTGATTTCGGTGATATAGTATTTTGCACCGACGTACATCGGGTAATATGCCTGCTCATTCACCTCAAGGTTTTCTGAGTCAAGCAAATTGGACGCTTTTCCGTTTTCGTCGGTTGTGAGAACGCAAATCACATCGTCCTTTGCGTGTACAAGCTCGCCGCCTACAATAAAATCCTCTGCGGCACGGACTTCAAATTCAGCACCTTCAAGGGGAGTTTTAGTCACGCCGTCGGTCTTGTAAATCTGCAGAATACCGCTTTGCAAAGCGTTAGCAATCGGAATTTGCGCATTTACATATCCGAGAGTTTTCGATGTTTCATCCTCGGCAAGCGAAACAGTCGCCGATGCGGTACCCATCACATAATTTTCAGGAACGTTTGTTTCGATGATTTCATATGTACCGAGAGGGAGATATTCAAAAGAAGCTTTACCTTCTGCATTTGTTGTTACAACATAATCCTCTGTGCCGATTACAAATGCTCCGTTTGAATCAAGCGACATTTTTTTGATTGTTTCGCCTGAGGCAAATGCAACCTCATTTGCAATGTATATGTCCTCAGCCGCCTTGAGCGTAAACGAAGCGCCGCTGAGTGCTGTGCCTGTGGTGCTGTCTGTCTTTTCAATGTTCAGATTGCCGTATATGGGCTTTTCGGAAATTCTGACAATTTTCGTCGCAAGACTTGCGGCATATGCAGTCCCATTGAATTCAAGATAGAACTTTTCGCTGTTGACAGCGTACCCTTCGGGAGCTGTGATTTCCTGTATGTAGTAGCTCTCGTCAACTGCGTAAGGAATATTGTCAAAGGAAATCACACCGTTTTCGCACAAAGCCGATGCCACTAATTCATCTGCGGAATTATACAGACCGAACTCGCCGCCGCCGATATATTCCGAACCCATAACGCTTTCATTATCGTTCACATCGGTTTTGAATGCAACAGCGTCGAAGGTCTTTTCCCTGTTGGTCAGAACGTAATCGGCTGCCAGAGTTTTGCCAACGTCTGCAAGCTCGAAAACAGCGCCGTTTTCAGACGTTCTTTCGCTGTCAATATTGAGTGCGCCGAATCTTGCGGCATATTCACCGCCGATTACTTCTTCAACATACAAGCCGTTTGCAAAGTGCGGAATGCTGTAAAAATACACGGTGTCCGAACCGACAAGCTTGATTTCCGTCGCATTGCTCCTGTCGCTTGTCATTCGGCTTGAATCATATGAGGTGCTAAGGCCGTTTACAGTGATATATCCTGCGTACACATTGTTTGCAATCTTGCCCATCTGCAGATAGCAGCGGTTAATGTCGCTGTTTGCATCGCTTGCCGAGGCATATGTAAAAAGATAAAACTGAGCGTTATTCAGATAATCGTCAAGAGCTGTGTCGCTCAGTTCTACGCCCTCATAATCGAGCACGTCCTTTTCGATGAAGAACGATGTTGTGTCAACATCGGGAGTTGAGGTGTTTCTGACGGTACCCGTATATGCGCCGTCAAGACTGACGGTTCTGTCGCTTGACAAGCGGAACGAAACGGAGCTGTCCGAATAGGTTGATTCTTCCTTGATTGTATATGTGTATCCCTTAGGAAGTCCCTGTATATCAAGCTTGCCTGTTGATGTATTTACGGCAAACAGGGTGCGGTCTGCGGTAAAGCCGCCGAAAGCATAAGTGCCGTTTGAACCCGAAGATTTCTTGACATAATATGTTTTGCCGTCAATTTGGGTCGTAACGGAAAATCTTACTGCGCTATATAGGTCTGCCATCGAAGCGCCGCTGACATACTGCGAGATGTTGCCTGAGGTGATTTTTGTGTTTGCGCTGTAAAATTCTTTGGTAAGTGTTATCGGCGCTGTGCCGGTGATGGTGAACTGAGCTTGTGCTGACACAGGGTCGAAATATGCACCTGAGACAAGCGCCTGTCTGCCTTCGCTATGCCATATAACAAGACCCTCGGTTTCAATGCTGCTGTCGTATGCAGGTACTATCTTGTTTGCTGTCACGGTGCAGTTTCCGGTAGCATTTATCGGTGCAGAAACAACAAGCTTGTTGCTTGATTTTGAAATTGAAAACGAGCTGTCAGAAGCCGTGAGATTGAAGCTTCCAAGTGAGTTGTTTGTATCGCTTAAAACATATTCCCACTTATTTGATGCTGGGTTGAATGTCATATTATATGTCGGAATAGGAACTCCGTTTTTCTTGTCTTTATCACTTACAAGCCCAGACGGTGTCTGATACCAGGCTCTGATTTTATTGACAATATCATTGTATCGAGCTTTTACTGCAGATACATTCACTCCTGTTGCCGATAAATCCGCATAGTTGATTAAGCTCACGTTAGTGTTAAAGTTTTCATCACAGGTTCTGAAGCCACAGGTAATTTCCCAAACAAGAAACTGGGTTGCATAGTAATATTCGGAATTTGTATCAGGCGAGCCAAAAGCCATTACAAGACCCATATAATTCTTTTGGACATCTGACAGATGATTCCAAATCTGTGTGAGATTGCCGTTCGGAGTGTACGTACTTCCGCTTTTCACCTGAGTGCCAAGCATAATGCAGCAAGCATTGTGTCCGTTTACAACAAGTCGGGCAAAAGTATCACCTGCGTTGATTGTGTGAGATACACCTGCAGCGTCGGTATAGCTGAAAGATGTTGTCCACTTTGCGCCTTCGCTGTACACACCAAGCTGTGAAACCATTGTTATATCATCGTTCAATATACCTGCATTGACCTTTGGTACAGACAGCTCGTTACTCAGAATAACAAAGCTGAACATCACAGCAAAGAGAAGCGCTGTAGCTTTTGAAATTAACTTTTTCATATAATCCTCCTTAGTTATTTGTTTGTTTTTTCTTTTTGTGCCGATGACATTTCTTTTAAATCCGCCACCTTTTTAGTAAGATAATAACCATTTTAATTCCTCCAATTTTTATTTTTTGCATAAAAAAATCACCTTGAAATTTAAATTTCAAAGTGATTATTACATATTAAATTAAACACTTAATTCATTATCGCATATCCATTATTGTATAAACGATACTTGATATACGTTATATCCGCTGTCTTCGGTATAGAAATAGCAGAAACCAACGTAACATTCTCCATAGCTAACCCCATTTATCCAACCATCTAAAGTCGAATCGGTCCAACTGTATATATCCTCACGAAAAGCAACAGCACAGGTTTTCTTGTTGCCAACGATTGTATCCGGAGCAACGTAACCCCAGTCAATCAAAGTGGCACATTCATCAATAGTAGTTTGCTTGTGATGGTCATTTCGTGCACCGCCCATAAAACTACTATTATAATCGGCTCTACTGTTAGCATAAAGCGAACTGTCAATAACTAAGCCTTGATATTTTGAAACAGCATAATTGAGAACATCTTGTGTTATAAGCTCTCTTATTTCATCAGTCAAAACACCTGTTTCCGCAAGGTCTGAATAGGCTTGCAAGGTAGCGTCCATAGGTTCTTCAACTTGACAAAGAACCTCAAAAACGTCTCCGTCATCGGAAGTCCCCGTTGTCCTGGTAAACTTTATTGTTTCACCGTCAATCACGGTAGTTTCATATTGCGTAGCAACTGTAGCTTTGGTTGTTGTCGCAGCCGTTGTCGTTGTAACAATCGGCGCCGCTGTCGTTGTGGTAGTCGTGGCAACAACGGTAGCAGCAGTTGTTACGGTAGTCACAACAGTAGTAGTCGGTTGAGTTGCGATCTGCTCAGGAACGGTCGTGGTCGTTGCTGTAGAAGTTGTGGTAGTTGCCGTCGTGACTTTCGATGTAGCCGTAGTTTTGCGTGTTGTAGTAGTGGTAGTCGTTGTCGGGAGTGTTGTTGTAGTGGTTGTTGCAGCTGAGGCAGTCGGCTCTGATGAGCTGTGGTCTGTTTCTTCGGTTGTCTTGCAGGCAGACATTGAGAGTATCAGTACCGATGAAAATATAATGGTAAAAATCGCTTTGATTTTAGTCTTTATACTCATAATAACACTCCTTCCATTAACCTATATCTGGTTTTAGAATATCATAATCGGTAAAAATTGTCAATTGTGATGTAAATATTTACGCTATAAATGTCATAATTGGTACGTGCTGTGTTTCGACACAAACTGAAAGTCAGCCGTCAATCTGTGTCGAATGTTCGGATGATAGTTCATACACAATTATATACATTGTTGCTCACCCTATATCAATCGGAGGAACTTCTTCAACAGGCACGTCAAGCTTTGCGTTTGTGCAGGCGTCAAACTCCTGCTGCGTCATTGCTGATGTTTCGCTTTGAATGCCTCTCATCTCAAGCCTTCGTGAATGAAGCGTTGCTTCGTATGAAGTGTCAAAAAGCCTTGGCTGCTCATCGCTGCGAATCGGGAAAACCGCAAAGCGCTGTGTTATGTCTACAACCTCGGTTTTTACCTCAAGGTCACGGCAAATCTGCATTGGATTGCCTTCATTTGCAATAATATCGCCGTTCCACAGCTCGCCTACAAGCCCTCTGTGATTGATATTGTTCTTGCATTTGATAGCACAGCCACCCGAGGCTCTCCACTCCTCAAGATTTTTGTTGTAGTCATCATACAGATAATCGGTTGACCTGATACCGCCGGGTATAAAGTCCGATTTGTCCTGACCAACCTTTGTGAATATTCTGTGCTCTTTGTCGATTTCGGGCAGATATTGGTCAATCCAGTCGTTCTTTTCTGCACGGCAGTATGGCGGCTCTCCGTCAACTGCAGCAGACAGTATATATACCTCAACCTTCGGGTTTGCTTGCATATACAGCCGCAGACCGTAGACAAAATCATCAAACGGCTTTAAGCTTTCAAAAAAGCCTTTTTCAAACATTCTCTCCAAGTATCCGACTTCATCGTGAAAACGGCAAAGCGTTCCGTCCATATCGACAAAAAGACGTTTTGACGGAGCTTTTTTAAGTTCTGTAATTCTTTCATAAGATTTGCGAACGAGCGTATCATAATCAGTAAGCTGCAATTTATTGTTTTGAGCAACAGCTTCTTTTGCACTATCCAAATCCACGAACGTGCGATTGTCGAATGGCGTGAGCTTGCCTGTGGTGTTGTCGATTGAAACAATGCGGTAATAATCTCTTGTCTGTCCGTATGTTCCGTCAGAATTCTGAATATCAGCATTGATAAAATCGCTGTGAAAAGCAGTGTCATAGTAATCGTCCGTGCTTTCTATCGCCACAAGTATTCTTCGGTGTGATTCTTTTGCGATATCCTCAAAAAGTCTGTTCATACCGATGTCGAACGCTTCATCAAGCAACTGAACATATCTTCCCTCGGATTCAGTCAGTTCATCACGCCATTCCAATGATTCAGCATCGTTTGTTTCACCCCAAACGCTGTCCCATATTTCATCCAGTCTTTCCTTGGGTATTTCGATAATTTCCATATATCTGATATCGATGTCGATATCTCTTGGTTTATCTTTTAAACGTTTGTCATCGGAAATGTTGTTGTCAGCTTCGTACTGACGTATCATATCAAGCTTTTCTTTATATGTCATAGTTTTCATCCTCCGCTTCTTCACCAAAGCTCAGCATCTCAATCAGCCTGCGCAGAGTTGAATGCAGCTGACGTCCTCTGTTTTCATAGATGTATGGTAAAAAGTCAGGCAGACCCATTACGATTTCTGCAACGTCCTCGCCGGTTAAGGTAATAGTACGCTGTGGCATAGTTAAAGGTGGCTCGGTAGGGCGGTAAAGCACGCCTTTCTGTGATTTGTTGTTTTGGCGTTGTTTTTCTTTGCGCTCATCATTGGATTTAGAAATGATTCTTTCAATTGCTTCTGTGTGTTCCTCATTGGGAAGCTCTGCAACCTTTGCGGCGGCGCTGATTGAAACCATACCTTCATCAACAGCCTTTTTGATTTCATCGCTACTCTTTTCGATTTTCTCGATTCTCGCAACCGATGTTGCCGACAAATTCATTGCGGATGCAATTTTTTCACGCATACGCCCGGGCAATTTCTTGCCTTCAAGTTCAAGCTGTTCAAAGGTCGCTTTCAACTCTCTGTACTGTTGTAACCGTTCTGAATCGCTCAAAGTACGGCTTGTTGCATTGAGCATTATAAGGTTGAGTTTATGTTCGGCTTCGCTTTTTTCTGCGCTGTCGATAAAGCACGGAACAAGCTCAGACTTGTAGCGGTTGTTCTCACGCAAATATTTAATCGCCGCAAATCTTCTGTGTCCGCTGATTATCATATATGTATTATTTCCGTTGGGCTTAACAACAAGATTATGCTTTAAGCCCTGTCGCTCGATATCCTCAGCAAGCAGCTCAATTTCCGATGTTTCAAAAAAGTTGTCGGGGTTGTCGATAAGCTGATTGACCTTCAGCATTTCGATTTTATAAGTATTAGCGGCGATTGCCGATATTGATTTTAAAATATCGCTGTCAAGTTTTCGTGCCATGATTTTTCCTTTCTGTAAAACAAAAAGCACCTTACTCAAAAAAGTAAAGTGCTTTATAAGTTTATTTGACAATTTTTGTATTATGTGATAGAATCCTTATCAGAGCGTATCAATAACGGTTCGGCGGTTTGCTCCCCTTACATAAAGGGGGTGATAGCTATGACACATTCTGAATTGTACCAATTCTCAATGCTTATCATTAGCGTAATCACTCTTGTATATATGGTCTGTAAAGACCGATTCAAGAAGTAATTTTCCTTGCATAAAAGGAAATACCGCCCTGCTTGCCATTAGGGCGGTATTTCTTTAATACCTCATAAATGGGAGCAACCGTCAACCGATACGCTCTCTTTAATTAGATTATACCACATAAGAATCTCAAATGCAATACTCAAATAAAATTTTATTTAACGAACTAATTGCTTTCTTTTTTTCTGAAAAGCGGAACATACCCGTTATAGGTTCTGTACCAACCGCAGACATCTGTGTCATCAATGTCCACTTTTTCTTTAGCTGCTCTTGTTTTGCTGTACAGTCCATCTGCAACCATTTGTTCTGCTGTATCGTGATTATACAAAGGCAATCCCGTTGTTCTGCAGTAAGCAGCCTTATATGTTTTGTAATATTTACTGTAATTATCGGCTCTTTGCTCTAAAAGATTATTGTGTCCCATTTGATATCCTCCTTTTTGCGTGTCCATTTGGACACATTTTGTGCAATTAGCACAATCAAGCTTCTCGGCCAAACTGACCACTTTGTAACTTCTGTTAATTTGTGTCCATTTGGACACATTTTTCTTTTTGTGCCGAATGGATTCAGATTCGCTCTATCAATTCTGCGGCGAGCTTGTTGTAAACTCTGCCCGTTCTCGTCCATCCTCGGTATTCCGCAGCAGCCAGCTTATATGCAATGCTGTTTTTTATTGTCTTAGAATATGGAATTATTGTTTTCATCAAATCACCGTTTAAGGTTGCCCTGATGACCTCAAGCAATGCTATATCTGTTGTATTGTCCTTTTCATATTTTGAAAGGAAACAGCCGCCAAAGTTTGCGCCTGCAGCTCTGATAGTGTCCGTTACTCTCTGCAAGCCCTGAAGCGAAAACGAGCTTGCTTCAATCGGAACAATTGTCACATCAGATACAACAAGGAAATATTCTACAAATTCGGACATTGCAGGGGGCAGGTCGAATATGACTATATCGTATCCCAGTTCGACAGCCTTTCTGTTTATCAGAGCAACGTTTTCCACCTTAATTCCTGTGAGTCGGTCAACACCGGGCGAAGATACGAGAATATCGATATCAGGATATCTTGTCGGATAGAACACAGGCTCATTGCCGCTTGCAAGCACGGAATAAAGATTTTGCGGTGCGTCAGATGTGCAGAAGAAATTGCTTGAATTGCATTGACCGTCACAGTCAACAAGCAGCACCTTTTGGTGCTGTTCCTTTGCGAATGCATACGCAAGGTTGATTGCGGCGGATGTCTTCCCGACTCCGCCTTTGTTGTTGTAGATAGCTATTGATTTCATTTGATTTTACCTCCGATTTGTTTTTTGGTTTATATATAAAAAGAAGCGGCCTTTTGATTAAAGTCGCTTCTTGATATCTATATGATATATTTATATTACAAAATTTTATATGTAAAAGGAGAAAAAGCAATGAAGTTAATGAGCCATCAAATTACGTTAAATGAATGGATTAGAGATTGGTTGGATATCTACAAAAAGAACAATGTTCAGTCAAGTACGCTTCGACAGTATCAAATAATCCTTAACGCCGTAGCTACACACGAAATCGGAAATATGTTGATGAATGATATACAACCGATTCATATTATGCAATTTTATAATGATTATAATAAGTACAGCGAATCGTTTTTACATAAATTAAGATTTCTGCTTAAAGATGTTTTTGAGGATGCTGTAGACAATGAAATCTGCAATAAAAACCCTGCAAAGAAATGCCGTGTGAAATCTCAGAAAACAAAATCCGAAAAAATCCCGTTTACTCCTGATGAAGTTGAAGCAATAACAGACTTCGCAAAAAATGATAGATTCGGAAAATATATTATTTTGCTTCTTTATACCGGTATACGTTCGGGTGAGCTTCGAGCGTTGCAAAAGAATCAAATTGATTTTGACAGCAATACTCTTAAGATTGATAAAGCAGTTAAAAGCAACAACGCTATCGGGTTGCCCAAAAACAATGAAATAAGAATAATATCGATAAACGATTGTCTTTCAAAATATTTGTATAATGAGTTTCGTTTTAGCGGCAAATATCTGCTATCAGCCGATGACGGAAACAGTTTTGTTTCAGCCGATTATCTGAAGAGAGAGTACAGGGCTTTCTTCAATAGACTCAATAAAATGCGTAATGAAAATCATCTGCCGATTATCGAGCGAAAGTCACCTCATATATGCCGACATACATTTTGTACTCAGCTTCAGAGAAATGGTATTCCTACCGCAACGGTATCTGCTATATTAGGTCATAAAACAATAAATATAACCCAAGACTATACACACGTTAACACCTTGGATGATATGTCACTTGCTATGAATACGCTGTCTTTTGACTTTTAATCAAAGGGTCCGGGGTTCGAATCCCCGATGTCTCACCAGTCGGGTGCGCCCGACAGCGTAATTCGGGCATCACTTTTGTGGTGTCCGATTTTTGTTTTTAAAGAATTCATTTTTACCAACATTAAAGCGATAAGGCGTTTTCACCTTATCGCTTTTTATCATACCGTCATTTACCTTCATTCAAAAAGCATATCATACAGCTTCAATGTGCTTTCATAGCGCTGCTCCTCGCTTTGTGAGTTTGCGGTTATTGCAATATATATTTTTCCGTCCACATCAAAGGCGGCGATTAAGCATTTTCCCGCCAAAAGGGTCGAACCCGTTTTCATTCCGATTGCATCCTCACAATAATACTGACTTTCGGGATTTATAAGCGCATTGGTATTGTTCCAGGTAATATTCTGACCCGATGCAAAAACAACATATTTGCTCGGCAGAGATACAATCTCTCTGATTTGTTCAATTTCCAGAGCTTTTGCCGCAATTATTGCAAGGTCGCTGACGGTTGTATACTGGTTTTCATCATCCCATCCATCGGGATTTATGAAGCTGCTGTGTTCCATTCCTATACTTTGTGCATAATCATTCATCAGCGACACGAAAAATTCAACAGCCTGAGAATCACCGAGCGAATCATCTCCCGACACCTTGCGTGCAACATTAACAGCAATCGTATACGCCGCATCATTTCCCGACCTCACCAGCATACCTGTCATAAGGTCGTACAGGGTAAGCGAATGTCCTTGACTTATCATACAAACACTTGACCCGCTGTTGACAAGATTAAGCTCAGTTCCGACATTAAAAACCGTATCGGGCGAAACATATTCAAGAGCAGTACAAGCAGTGAGCAATTTTGTAAGGCTCGCAGGATAAATCCTTTCATCCGTTGATTTTTCATAGATTGCGCCAAGATTTTCCGCATCATAAAGTCCTTCAAACGGTGCTTCGTCAACAGCAGTTACAGTAGTTGTGGTAGTAGATGAAGTTGTTGCGGTCGATATAACGGTAACTGTTGTGGTAGTAGTTGTTGCGGTTGTCGTTGCAGTAGTTGTAGTTGTTGTAGCTGTAGTCGTCGTCGATGTGGTAATTGCAGTAGTAGAAGTTGTGGTTGAAGCATCAGGCGCCAACGTCAATGACGACGAAACCGACTGATTATCAGCCTCGACGTTTTTTTCCGTTTCATCCGAGCCGCATCCGAAAAATACGAAAGCAGTCACAAGCAAAGCCAATGAAGCTATTATATTTTTGAGTCTGTTGTTCATTTTTAATGTTACACTTTCCGCAAGATAATTATGATTGTTCATATATATAAAATTATAGCATATCAAATACAGAATCTCAAGCACAGGGATTATATATCAGAAAATGCTCATCAAAAAAGTGCGGAGCATTTCTTTGATTTTCAGCCACCGCAATGTATAACGGCTTCTGTCAAATACTCATTATCACTTCCGACAGTTATTGCATTCCACTCTTCCTGTGTGCCTTTATAATATACATCAGTCAACGATTCGCAATTTGCGAACGCCCAATCGCTGATTGTCATAACGCTATTCGGAATTGTTACTGAGGTCAAAGCACGGCAAAAAGCAAACCCTTTAACGGTAACGATACCCTTAGGTATTGTAAATGATGATTCAGCCTTTGCTGTAGGATACCAAATCAATGTCGTCATATCTTTATCGTATAAAACTCCATCGACAGAACAAAACAAATCATTTGAATCATCAACACAAATTGAATTCAACGATTCACAGCCATAAAACACATTGTTCTCAATGAAAAATACACTTTTCGGAATAGTAATTTCGCTTAATGAGCTACAGTAAAAAAAGGCGCTCAAACCGATATAATTAACACTTTCAGGCAGTGAAATTGATGATAGCAGTCTACATGATGAAAATGCATTATCTTCGATTCTTAAAAGATTATCTGGCATAACAATGGAGACCAACGAATCACAATTTGCAAATGCACCCCTTTCAATCACTATCACACTTTCGGGTATTTCAAAAGCTTCACCCTCTTTGCCTTCGGGATACCGAATCATATAGGTTTTATTCTTATCATACAGAACTCCATCAACAGAGCTGTATGCAGTATTTTCTTCGTCAACATTTATAGAAGTCAACGAATCACATCTGAGAAAAACTCCATCTCCTATATAAGTAACATTGAGCGGAATCGTTATTGTTTTTAATATATCGCAATACGAAAATGCTAAACTTTCGATATTTACAACACTTTCAGGAATTATAACCGCAGATATGGAAGAACAACCCGAAAACGCATTGCTACCGATACTCGTCACAGGGCACCCTTCAATCATCGCAGGAATTTCAACTTTACCAAGTAGCTTCGTATCACAATCGGTAATTTCAACCTCGCCGTTTTTAACGTTATACGAAAGGTATTCGGGTACCGATTCTTCGGTTGACGATTCAGACGCAGCATCTTTCTGATCAACACCCAAGTCGGCTGTTTTGTCAGAATCACATCCAAAAAGCAGCAATAAACACAATATTGATAAAATAATTGCCACAGAATATCTTGATATTTTCATACAAAGCTCTCCTTTTAATATAAAATCCAACGAACATAAAGCTTTGATTCTATAATATCACATTTTAAAACAACGTGCAACATCAGCAGAGAGATTTTCTTGCTACGCCTAATACATTGATTTATATGCACAAAAAATCCCGCTGTTTGTGGGCAGCGGGATTTGATAAGTGTTTGAAATAATTTATCTCTTCGATAATTTAAAATCGCGTATTTATACACTATATGTAGCATTTTGTCTATCACTGGTCTATCACCACCTAATATAATATACTCTTGAATTTTATTCAACCCTCCCAATCACTCAACGAGCCTGCAAACCATTCAAGAACTTCAACATCCATTGTCCTCAATCAAACGCTCATCATAGCATATCTACAGTGTTTTATGTTGTCAGCCCACATAATTCATTGTAAGATATAACACAATACTTGAAAAGTCATCTCGGCAGCTCTCGTTTTTCTATTTAGTTTTTACTACACCTTAAGATTTTATTTACAATAATATGTCTAATACATAGTAATGATATACTTCAAATCTCAGGCGCTTTTACACAAAAAGCTGTTGTTTTTTTGTGCAATACAGAGAAAATTGTCGTTTTTTTCATTTTTTTTAATCATTTTGCCAATAAAACACGATTATATAATTAGAGAGGAGGAAATAAGTAAAACAAAAAAAATATGAAAGGTGATGTTGTCAATGCGACAATAAGTGATAACTTTAACACAACTTATAAGTAAGTAAACTTAAGTATAACAAAGAACGATTATAAAAACAAATTCTATTCACAAATGCTCAAGCTCTATATAAATTTTGAGTACTTGTCGTAATAGGCATATAATTATTAAGATTAAGGACGGATAAAAATATGAATAAAATGTTTTCAGAAAACCAAGAAACACTTTTCATTAATGAATTATCAGAAGGTATTAATCTATTCTTGGGGGCAGGTTTTTCCTGTTTGCCAAATAATCGAGGAGAAAAATTACCTGACAGCAATATTTTATGTAAAGAGATATGCGAAAAATTTGATATCAATAATATTTTCCTTGATGACTTATATAGTGCATCAGAAATGGTTCCACAAACTGAATATCAATCGTTTTTGCGTAATCGTTTTACCGTCGGAGATGATATAAATAATGACTATTATCTTCTAGATAAACTAAATATAAAAAGTATAATAACTACAAACATTGATAATATTATTCCAACAATTTATGCTAGTTCGGAATCAACACATAATCTTGTGGATAAAGCATCTTATGGAACTATCCGAAAAAACGAATCTAATATCGACTATGTAACTTTAAACGGTAATGTATGTTCCGAAGAATCGCACTTATACTTCGGAAAATTCGAATTATCATTAGTCGATCAGAAAAACAAGGATATGTATGAAGTTGCACAATCATTATTGCGAGATAATTCAGTACTATTTTGGGGATATTCTTTTTCCGATAACGGAGTCTTAAAAATAGTAAAAAAGCTTTTGGATACAAACAAACATGCAAATATATGGATACAATGTCTTCCTAGTGATAGAAAACAAATTACTTTTTTTGAGGCATTAGGTTGTAAAACTATTATCGCTGATACTAGTCAGATGTTTGTATGGATAAAAGAATTCTTAAAATCAACAAAAACTGAAACGAAAGAATATAAGGGAATAAAATCAAAAATCCTCAATGTATTCAGGGTGCCGAAACAATTTGCAATTGAAACCAACGAGATTATTGATTATTACAAATCTGGAAATACCCATTGGTATTCGATATATAATAATCACGCATTTGAAACAAAGCTAGTTGATAACATTTGGGCGTGGCATCTTAATAATAAAAATGTACTGATTTTAGGACCAGAATTTTCTGGTAAAACTACAGCGCTTATGCAATGTGCAGTCAAGCGTAATAACGATGCTACTTTTTATTTTTACGGTACAAACACAAAAGAGGAAGCTACATTTTTCTTGAATACAATTGGCGATAATAAAGTAATTGTATATCTTCAAGATTGTGCAAAGGACATAGAATTATTCTGTACATTTGCTTCTGCTCCCAATGTCGAACTTATTGCAACAGCTGACAAATATTCTTTTGAAAATGTAAAACATATTGTTGCAAAAAAAGGTATTCAATGTTATGAAAAGTATGTAGGAGATATTGATGAAATTACCGCTAAACAAGTATATAATCATATACCACGCAGTATAGCACAGGGAACATTTTCGTACAAACCAAAGGATGACGAAGAATATTCATTCCTTGAATTACTGGGTAGTAATGTAAAAGGTTTTATATCATACAAAAGCGTACTTAAAATATTGCAGAAAATATGCATATTTGATGACAACCGATCCCCCTGTAATGAAATACAATTAATTGCACTTACTGTATATTTAGAAGCCAGAGATTCTTTAATGTCAACAGATCTATTCTTTTCATATTTCGGTTTTACTGATTACTTCAATCAGATAATTCCGCTATCAAACAGAGTAAAAGGCTTGTTGAAGGATACTATTACAGTCGAGTCAGACCAGGATTATTTTTCTATTAGATCTGATTTTTTCTTAAAGTATGCAGAACAAGCATTTTTAAAGGACAGCATATTAAGAGAGGTGTATCGTACTGTTATATCTAAGTTTATACATAAAGTATCTAAGGGAAATGTTTTTAGATATGATATATTCAAAAGAAGGGCGTATGATAGCAGATTATTCTACACCTTGTTCAAAGATGAAAATGATGAATCAGATTTTTCAGAGGATGCAATCAAGCTATATGACATACTTTATGATTATGATGAAAGCCCATATACATTGCAACAAAAAGCTCTATTTTTGTCTTTGTTTCGTCGTTCAAAAGAAGCTTTTTCCATTATTGACACAGCATTATCGTTTTATCCAAATAACTTCAGTATGAAAAACTCAAAAGCAGAAATAATATTCAACGCAAACAAAACATTTAGAACTTATCAAGCAAAGGAACAGTTGTGTAAAGCTATTGACATACTAGAGGAATGCAAAAAAAATGATAAAAGACAAAATTATCACGCAATACTATATGCAAAAATAGTAATTCATTTACATGAGAACTTTGATGATAAGGATGATACATTGATTGATACCGCGATAGAATGGCTTAATTCTATTGAATCAGATAGAACAATAAACAAACTCATAAAGGATCTGAAACAGTTGCATTAGAAGATTGATGAAGAAAAAATAGTTTCGTACACATAATTACATTATTACATTCAAATTAAAAATTTGTGCTATGGGTACTGGATGAGAAAGCGTTTTCTAACGCAACATTTTTCTAACGCATTTTGATAATATAAGTCAAGACCACCAGTTGAACTGGTGGTCTTGACTTTAAGCCGTGATATAAAATTGTTTTCAGTAATTGCGCATTGTATTCTATTATCAATGTTTCGTTTAATTAAATGTATAGCTATGAACTATTTAAACTAAATTTTACAATAAATGCATAGAATTAACTTATATATTAGTGTATACTAATAGTATAGAAAGGATTAAAGGGGTGAACAGAATGTATACTGCAGTTGAATTATCAAAGTATATTGTATCAAAATGCTTTACCGAGAATCATCCTATAAGCAATTTGCAACTTCAAAAAATCCTCTATTACATTCAAAAAGAATATTTAAAAAATGATAGTCGCGCTTTTGCCGACGAGATTGAGGCGTGGCAGTTTGGACCTGTAGTCCCGAATTCGTATTATCATTTTTGTGCTTTCGGTGCTATGCCAATAACTTCCAGTTATGACAGCGCAGACATATCTGCCAACGACAAATTGTTAATTAATCCGATTGTTGTAGAAAAACGCCAAATGGATCCTTGGCAATTAGTTGATGATACGCATAAACCTGGCGGAGCTTGGGCTCAGGTATATAACAATGGTTTGGGAAGTCATACTGTAATACCTGTAGATTTAATCAAATCCGAGGAATAAATATGGATATAAATACTGAAGAACAGAAGCGTGAGGAATTTCGCAGAATTTTGTTTGAGTTGGCTGAATCTCGTGTTGATCTCAAAGCCAAACGAGATCGTTCGGCAATGTACCAACGTTTAGAGAATCTATATTATATTCCAAATGACACTAATAAATATTTTCGCCATTTTTATTCAGATATTTTCCAGGTAGTTGCTCAAATTCATCAGAAAGATAAACCTGGAGACATATCGACTTTAGGATTAAATATTGATCAAATACATAAAGGATACCGCCCATTAAATAAGTGTAAATCCACCAATGAAACAATTGATATAACTGATTGTTTGAAAAAGCTGTACGACCATGTAAGCTTGGATATTGCGAGAATAGATTATACAATCGCCACAAATCGAAAGTATTCAGGCGAAGAGGACATTATTGAGCTTCGCTCCAAAACTGCAGCAATGCAACTTGAATCTCAAAAACTCGCTAATCAACTTAAGGAGTCGCAAAGCCAGCTTGAAACAGTCGAAAAGAAACTTGATAGTTCCCAAAAGGAATACATATCCATATTGGGTATATTTTCTTCTGTTGTATTGGTTTTCACTGCAGGCGTAGCTTTTTCTACATCAGTTCTTGAGAATATTGCCGAGTCAAGCATATACAGAACGGTCTTTATAACTTTGCTCATAGGCTTAGTTTTGATTGATGCAATATCTTTGTTGTTCTATCACGTTGAAAAACTTGTACATAACAAAAACAAGTATAACATAATGCCGATAATCATAATTAATGTGGTAATATTACTACTGATGGGTGTTAATTTATTGGCTTGGCGTTTTGGAGCGGTTGAACATCGTAACGTCAAACTAAGTGACCAGTATCAATCTTCTGCAACCGAAACAACAAGCACAAAAACCGAGGATACATTCGCTGTACCCTCGGTTTCTTTCTGTCTATACATCCTTCACATCCACCCACCCGGTAACATATTTACCGATGGGCTTTTTACCGACCTTATCCGCGCTGTTGGTGATGCGCAGTCTGCCGTTTATAACATTGCTGTCATAAATATAGTAATTGCCGCTTATCTTTTTGGCGGCTTTTTTTGCGCTGCTTGATACAAACAAATCTGCGCCGTTCAGAGCGACTTTTGTGCCTGCGGTGTAATTTTCCGCCGAAGGCTTGCAAACCGCCTCAGCGTTTGATTCTGTGCTTGTTTTGGCGATGTATGTACCCTTTTTGTTCTGCACACCACAAAAGGGCGCAGGATTAACCCTGCAGCCGCAAGTCTTGCCGCCCTTACGGACCTCAAAATGCGTGTGTGGACCCGTACTGTTGCCCGTGCTGCCCATTGTGCCGATGATATCGCCTGCCTTGACGACCTGTCCCTTTACCGTGCATATTTTATCAAGATGTGCATAATAAAAATATGTATTGCCCGATTTGATACGCACAAGATTTCCGTAGCTTTGCGAGCCGACTTTTGTCTTGCCGTCCCAGAACTGCACGAGGTCAACCGTGCCGGCAGAGACTGCGTGCACATTACGGGAGTTATCGCCGACAATGTCAATTCCGCCGTGGCCGCTGCCATAGGGCTGTGTCACTCGGTTTTTTCCGTCAAATATCATACTGTATCCTCCTTTACATTCATAATCGCCGCCAAACCTGCGCCGATTGCCGAGGTAAGCAGTGACCGGATAATACCTGCGCTGATTTCGTCACAAAGCGGCAGATTTACAGCAAGCGAACCGATAAACGCCTGTACAAATGTTCTCGCCGCTCTGCGCAGCATCACTTTGTGATTATTGATAAACTTCATAATTATTTGCTCCTTTCCAAATCGTCAATCCTGTGGTTTGCAACTTTCATCTGCTCTTCGATCACGGGGATTCTGCGTGCAAAATTGTTGTGCTCGGCAACTCGCTTTTCGAGCTGCTCCAGGCGGAAGGCAGTGAGTTTGCCACTTACCAATATTCCGCCGAAAGAACCGCCCAAGGTGCCGATGAGTGAGATTAAAGCTATAATGATATCAGTATCCATATACGCACTCCCCTCTATCGCTTAAGGTAAATAACCTGCATATCAGCACCCATACTGTTTGATATTGCGGTGCCGCTTGTTGATGTGTAAAGCTGCGCAAATGCCTCGATTTGCTCATCGGTGAGTGGCGTGACAATCGGTGTTTTAAGCGCATAGTTTACTGTCAAATCCACCGTTGCGGCATAGGTGCGAAACTCATCAGAGGTCGTAGCCGTATCGTATCTTGCAAACAGTCCACCGTTTGTATAGGCAACAATTACGCCGTCTGTCGCATTGCCGCCCAAGGGTGATACGCTGATCGCAAGCGCATTGCACATTTGCCCTTTTGCTGTGCTCAAAGCAGGCAATAAAGACGGGTTTGATGAACTATAAAACATATTAAAGCGATACAGCCCCGACCCCGACGGGAATTCGGCACGAGTGATAACAGGAATGTCGGCTACTTTGACGGAGTTGATATTTTGTACATATCGCATTGCAGTTATGTCAATATAATCACAAATCCACTGCTGACCGTTTGCATCGGTATATGTACCGCCTGTATCGACAGGGATTCCGCAAAACTCACCGACATCGGGCAAAGCGAGAACGGTATCATCAACAGTAAACGTCGCCGATGTGCAGTCAAGGCTGACTATCTCAACAGGATTTGCAGGCGTCGGCGTTCCATCTTGCACCGATTTACCAAAAATCTTGATGCTGTCAAACCTTGCGTTTATAGCGTCGGTGATAGTGAGCGAGCTGCCGATAACCATTTGATAAACAACGTTGTTGAGCTTGTCTGTGATGATATCGGCATAACTGCGAAACGGCGTATCATCGGTAATGCTGTCAGAGCCGATTGCATTTCGTATCGCCGATTTTGTGTCGCTAAGATAAGCTAATTTATCCGCTACTGTGCCCATATCAAATCACCTCACCGTTTATGGTATCGAGCAGCGCCCCTATGTCACCGATGGCGGCGTTTGCCTCGTCTGCTGTGCTCTGCGCATTTTCGGCAGCAGTCTGAGCGCTTTCCGCTGCCGATTGTGCGGCTTCGGCGACGTCGGCGTTGGCTTTTAATGCGGTGTCAATTGTGTCCATATTTGCATTGATATCACCAATCAGCGACGGTTCGGTGATATCGGGTTTTACAAGATTATAATTTGTAGTTTTAGTTGCCATTGTTACCTCCTACCTGTCCCCAGGTAAATCGGGCAAGCTCGCCCCAAGTATATTTTGCAGCATCCGCCCAGGTTCCTAAGTTCCTTGCTTCGGCGTTTGTGATATCATTGAGCAATTCCTCTTTCTGTGCCGCCGTCATTTTCTCAACGCGTGTCTTTGCCGCACCGAATACGGTGTCGCTGCCGCACGAGCTGATATTGTGCATTCCCCGCCACTCCCAGCGATATGACGTTATCGGCGCAAGATTGCCCTTATCACCTGCGGCAAAGCCGACAAAATTCACCCAATCTCCGAGCTCCAGCGCAGGGTCGCCGAAAAGGTCAGCTTCAAAGGGGCGAAAACGTGCTGTTTTAAGGCTTTCAAAAACACCCGAAACGGGTACCTTGCTTCCCGTAATACGCCTCCATGGGACAACCTCGTGGAGTTCGGCTACAATTCCGACGTCGAGCGACTCATCCTTAGCGGTATAAACATAAATGCCGTGCGAGCCGCTTGTGTGCGCAATCGTTACATCAAGCTGTTTTGTGCCGTAAGTGAGTGCTGAAAAACTCTCGCTCATTCGCTCAGACGCCGCTATCTCACGCTTAAGAGGCTTGATTTTAAGCTCGCTTAATTCCAGCTCGCCGTAGCGGTTGATGAACGCAATGCAGTTTGTATGCTTGCAGATTTCCTAAAGCGCATCCCACAACGTTTTTATCTCTGCAAAGCTGCCTATCATTATCTCGATATCGGCATTGGGCAGAGCTGACAGCTCCTCATAGGATTGGCAAAGCGGAATGCCCGAATACTCAGATATCGCCTTAAGCCATCCGTAAGCTGTGTTGAAATGCCCGTATTCGTTGAAAATATCGCCCGAAACCGCAATATCCTTAAGGCGTATCATATCATCATATCCAAGGATTTTCACGAATCCCGGAGAGGATTTTGTTACCTCACTCGGAGTGAAACTCCCAAGAGGGCATTCTTCCCATCCGCCGTCGGTTCCGCCGTCGGTCAGAATCCAGAAAGACAGCGAAATGCGTGTTGAATAAAAATTGTCCGCTGTCCAGGCAGTGGGCAGTCTGATATCAAGATTAAATTCGGCAGCGTTGGCGGCCCCGGGCAAAAACAAATCGCTGTTCATACAGCTATTGCTTTTTGACAGCGATTTTATGATATCATTATCAATTGTTATCATCAGAGTGTCACCCAGCGTGACCTGACCTGTGATTTTGGTCTGACGTGTGGGCTTTCTGACAGCCTTTATGTAGTTTTCACTCGGGAACGTCCTTGTCGTCGATAACGGCGCTAAATACGGATAAGAACCGTTTCTGATACGCCACGCCCACTTCGGGTAGGGCTCGGTATAGGAAAATGCAGACGGAATATCAAGCCCGTCAATATATGGGTACCCATCGGAAATTCTCCATATAGGGGTTCCGTCAATAAAGCTTCCTGTGCCGGCATTGGCGTAAAATGTATCGCCTATGATATCGTACAGTCCTATTTCTCCGTCAGACAAACGCTCTGCGGGGACAAAATCACGAATCAGAATATCATCTTCATAAATTTTTGCACCGTAAATAATACCACTGTGATATCCGTTGTCGCCCGAATAGCGGAACAGATTGATGGGATACAATTTTGAAAAAGAGCCTGTTGATATCGAAGATACATCAACAATACGTTCCTGCGATGCAACTGCATCAACGGTATAGGTACCGTTTTTTGCATCCAAATCAAACAGGCAACGCTTGTAAGGATATGAGATTCCCGTACTGTAATTGCCGCCATTGCCGTAATAAATAGTCCCGTTATAAGCGCCAACGAAAAAAATACATCCCGCCGTTCCGCAACCACTGACACTCCAGCCCGATGTAGATTTGATAAGCTCATCTACAATCAATCTGAGTTGGCTGTGGTTGGATGATGTTACATTTACGCCTGTATCGATATACTGTGTCCCTGTCGCTTCAATTCCTGTCAGATGCTTATATCCGATTGGTAAACTCATATCTCAATCACCACAAATCCGTTAGCGTTAAGTTCGTCTGCGGATTGCATCTGCTGAGTTGTCAGCGGCACAATTCCTGTGCCTGATACAGCGGCTTTGGCAAGTGTTGAGTCAACAACCGAAATATCAGTCGCCTTGCCCACAAACACCCAACTCGTCAGCTCATCACCGACGTTTTCCAGCGCGATAATACAGTTTTGCACTAAGCTCGGCGCATCATATTGTGTAGGTTTACACTTGCCCTCTATTCGGCAGGTGTAAAATTCACAAGCACAGAATGTCTTGTTTTGTGTAGTCACAGGACTTGATGTATCACTGTAAATATGGCAGCGGGTAAAGGTTTTGGTGTGGTCTGCATATGAACTTGTCGAGCCGCCGAAACAGCTCCCCTTGAAAGTAATAATTGAATCATAAAAGTTAAGCCTGCCGTAATATCCGCTTGAAGACCCTGTGCCTGAGGCAAAGAATACGGCGTTTCCCGAAAATTCGCAGTTTTCGACGTTAACGTTAGCGGATGTACCTGCTTTGAGAAATCCGCTGTTGCTGTAAAAATCCTTAAACGATATATTTTTTATCGTATTGGTTCCTGCAGCAAGGATGGCATATTTCGGAACGTCAAGGCTCGGTGATTGCACGTTGTAATTGATGTTCCTTATCTCGTGGGCGTCGCCGTCAAGCTCTTTGCAGGTCAGAGTACAAGCTGTCCACACCCCGTCGTTGTAGTCGTTGGCGTCAAGGTCGCACCCGAGCTTGTAATAGCTTGCCGAATCCGTAACGTCGTAAAAATCGTCCCAGTTTTGGATGATAAAAGGGTCGGTCTGTGTTCCTGTGCCTGTCATCGAATCACTCCTTTACATCTCGGTGAGGGAAAGAGCAACAGCCCATTTTCCCTTGCCGTTTTTATCATAATTGGGCGTATAGGTCCTGTCACCTGCGTACATTGTTTTGGTGATGATTTCGTCGAACAAATCAAACTCCACTTCACAGCTCGGTTCGGCAACTGCGTTTCTGATAACGCTTGCCTGTGCAGGCATAAGCACGCTCCAGTTTGCGTCGATTTTGAGCTTTGTCGCAATGCGCTCACGGCACATATCGCCCGCCTGGCTTCTGCCGCTGTTTGATGAGTCGATGTCGCTCTCTAAGATAATCAGCTCATCGGGGACGGGCATATCAACGCCGCCTATTCTTAATATGTAGCTCATATTGTGCCTCCGTTCGTAGCTCTTGTGTTTCTGGCGTTGTATCTTCTGATGACCTCGGAAACGGTCTTGCCGTCAAGCATCAGCTTGATTATTTCCGTTCTGCCGCTGTTCATTTCACTTTGTGCGTCCTTGAATGCCTGCATCATTGTCGAATACGGCGAAACGATTTCGGGTTCTCGATTGTTATCGCCCAAGATTGCGGCGAATTCGCCGAAGTTTGCGGGAACGACCGTGCCGGTGGCGAGCCGTGGAATATGTGGAATATCAAAACCGACGTGACCGCCGCCCATAATTTCAGGCAAATCAAAACCGATACCGTTGATGCCATCAACGATATTTGTGTTGATAGCGTCAATCATCCAGTTTATGGCGTCGGCGATTCCCGATTTCACATCTTCCCACAAGTCAAGAATTTCTTCCTTGACGTCAGAAAAAAATGATGTAACGCTTGAAAACGCCGATTTGATATTTTCAGCAGCACTCGTAAATTTCTCCGAAAACCACTCGCCTATATCGGAAAAAGCGCCGACTATATCGTTATATCTGCTGACAGCCCAGCTTTTTATCGTTGTAAATGCCGAAATAATTCCGTATTTTACAAGAGCGAATTTCTGCGAAAACCACTGCCCGATATTTGAAAATGCACCCGTTATGTCGTTTTTTCTGTCAACAAACCAATTGCCGATATTCTCAAAAGCGGTGTGTATGCCGTTTTTAGCAGCAGTGAATTTTTCGGAAAACCACTCGCCGATATCAGAAAACGCACTTGTGATATTGTTCTTTTTGTCGCGAAACCATTTTCCGATATCCGAAAAGGCAGATTTTATGTTATCACAAGCATTACCAAAAAAGTCGGGAATTTTCTCTGTAAAAAACGTTTCAACTGCATTCCAGACAGCGACTGCGCCGTCGAATATCGGCCAAAGGAAGCCGTCTATCTGTTCGCCCCATTTATCATATATTGCCGAACCGATTTGCCAGCCGGCAATAAATGCAGCAAACGCTGCGACAAATTGTGTTCCGTATGAAAGTCCAGCAGCATTCCCTGCAGAACCGATAGGTAGTGTAAGCTTTGAAAATGCCGTGCCAATCGTACCCTTAAGTGTAGAAAGGCCATCGGCAAATTTGTTGATTGCAGAGCCGACTTTTACAGCGGCATAAATCGCTGTGATTGCACCGGCAAGCTCCAGAAGATTCTCTACGTCGTTTTCGTCGATGCTCGTTCCGACCTTCTTGATATATCCGCCTAATTTCTTGACGCCCTTGACGATCTGGTCGCCAGTCCACTCGGCAATTGGCTCAAGCCATTCTTCCCACAGGCGCATCAGAACAGGCTCAGCAGTTTCCCATGCGGCACTTATGCCCTCGATTGCATCGGACAGTCCGTCGAGAAACGCAGGAATAAAATCGCCGACAGTCCATTGACCGAACGGAACGAGAATGTTGTCCCAGAACCATTTCAGCCCGTCGCCGACATTGTTTCCGAAAGGCTTTAATGTTTCCCAAAGCTTTTCAAATCCTGTTGTGACAGGTCTGAAAAATACTGAAAGATTTTTCAGAACTCCCTTCAGCTTGTCAAGGTTCTGTTCGACAGGCTCGGTATCTGTGGTAATCGAGGTAATCTCTGAAGGAATACCGACTCCCCCGATATCGGTACCCGAACCACCGCTGTCGCCGCTGCGCTTATTGATTTCGTCAAAGCCCATCAGCTGACGCTCGGTAGCTTTGGCGGCATCCTCGGCGCTGTTTGCGATATCAGCATAATTATCGGCGGCAGTGCCCGAATCGACCGCAAGTGAAAAGCTCTGTGACAAATCGAATCCGAAAATATCGCTTAAAACTGCAGCGGCATTGCGAGCAGAAACTATAAGCTGTGACAGAATCGAATTCAGCGTTTTTACCGCAGGTGTCAGCACATTGACAAGAATGGTACCGATTATGGAAGAAAACTCTTTCCACTGCTCAGCGAGAATTCTTGTCTGATTCGCCCAGCTATCAGACGTCTTAGCAAAGTCACCCTGCGCTAAAGAGGTCTGATGCATTACATAGGCGTATCTCAACTGCACCTTTTCTGCCTGCGACATTGCCGAAACATTCTTGGTAATACCCCGTGATAAAGCAAATGCCTGCAAGTTCGCTTCGGTCATTACAACGCCGAATTGCTTCAGGGTTTCGGTTTCGCCCGTGAATATGGATTTCAGGGCGGTTGAAGCGACATCCTGAGTAACGTTGTAGAACGATGCCATATCTGCAGAAAGCCCTGTCAGCGTCACAGCCATATCCGAAGCGCAGTCGTCGGCAATCCCCATACCCTTTGCCATAGACATCAGGGTCGAGCCTGTCTGCTTTGCGCTAAGCCTTGATATACCAAAGCTCTTGATTGCAGTGTCGGCGAACGCTTCCATCTTGTAGGCCATTTCGCCGAAAGCAGTATCAACAACGTTCTGCACTTCCTGAACGTCCGAAGCAATTGTTACTGCCTGTTTGCCGAAATTGATTAATGCGCCGATGGAGAAGGCAACTCCGAATGCTGTAGCAAGCTTAGAAAGAGTTGATTTCAGTGAATTAACACCGTTTACAAACCCCTTGGTATCAACCCGTGTATCAAAATTCAGATATCCATCAGCCATAATTGTACCCACTTCCCTTCTTTTTCTAAAAAAGTTCTGCGGGTACGCTCAAGGTACGCTGTGCAGATTATTTAATTGTTTTTATAAGTATTTTTTGTTTTGCATTTGCGGCAGATGATGTTTATCACGCCTGTAAAAAAGCCTTCAAAAAGCACCCTGCCGCATTTTTTACAGCAATATTTTTTCATATCAGCTCTTTTAAAAACTCCTCAGTTTCGGCAACAGCTTCCCTATCCTCTTTTGACATCAGATTAAACAGCTCTTTATTGTGACGAACATACTCACGCTCGGATTTATCCAAAGGTTTGCCACGTGCCTTTTTGTAGCGTATCGACATCACAGCCGCAAAAAGACCGCTGGGGTCAATTTCCCCGAATGCACCGAGGACTGTCCACCAATGCATAAACTCTACGGAACGGATTTCAAAGCCTAAGACCTTATTGACTGCAGGGAACAGAATCCCTGCATCGTGCTCCCAGTCAAGTGTTTTAATCTTTGTCGGTTCAGATTTTGGCATATCACCGCCATCACAAAACCAATACGCCTTCTTTACAGCTTCTTCAAAATGCTTCATGGGCACATCATCAACAAAAAGGCACTTAACGCAGACGTAAGCCTTCTCAATATCGCTAAGTTCGTCATCGTTAAAGGCAGGATAGATATACAGCAGTATGTTTCTGAAATCGGCATTGATGCGATAGAGCTTGCCGGCAACTTCAAGCGATGTGGGAAGTAAATCAATCATGTCAACAGCTGTTTTAAAATCTCTGCCTTCTGCTCGGGCGAAAGATTTGAAATATCAAGTGCAGGCTGCGCCATAGGTATAAAAGGTTTTGCCGACTGTTTCGATTGAGATATATACTTTGCGGTCTTCTCATTATCAAGGCTGACAGACATATTCTGTGCATTGGCAGCGCTCTTGATATCATGCTCAAGAATGGGCAGCAAAGCGTCGAGAAAAGCAATACAGATAGGCTGACCGCTTTGATTGAGGCTGATGCAGTTTGTGCTGCCGAAGGCTTTTGCGGCTGTGTCTGCGCCGAAAACATAGTCAATCTGATTGCGGATGAATTCATCAGCTTCCTTGACATCTTCAACCGAAACGTCATAGTCGATCTCTTTAAAATTGTTACAAAGTTTGCCGATTTTCTCTTTTGCCTCGTTGAATCGAGTGATTATGCCATAATCCGATACATTTATGCGGATTGCGTTGCTTTCATCTCCGTTTAATGCGTATTCTTTGAAGCTTCCGCCCTGAAAGTTAATTGATTTCATTTTTATTCCTCCCTTATAAAATCAAAAGGGGCATGAAAAATCACACCCCTTGAATTATTCTGTTGCAGCTGTTGATGTTGCTTTGCTGAACGAAGGTACTTTATCGGTGATAGTAGCCGTACCTTTATCGCGGTTTCCACAGAAACCAACATTGTATGGGATTGAAATACCGCCCTGCGGACCACCATAAGACTGAGGCTTGGCGATTGCATCCTCGATCCACGCGTCAAAAGGTCCTTCCGTCTTGTCGATGAGAACCTCAAGCACCTGCGTTTTGCAGTCGTCACCGACAAGGCGGTTCATTGTGATATTCTTAATCCATTCGTAAAAAGCACCGTCGCTCGGGTTTGCGTAATATGTATCCACATCAAACGAAGGCTCATAGCCATTGTCCTGAATAGACACCTGGTCAAGAATATTCTTTTTTGTCTCGGTATCGGGATTAAGCTCAATACTCAAATCCTCAACGTCCTGGCCGATAAGAAACCAGCTCGGGGTTTCGGCATTGGGCGTTGCGTTGATGTAAAGAAGATGTGCACTGCGCTTAAGTTTTTTCATTGCTTCTGCCATAAAAATTTCCTCTCTTTCTTAAATTTACATTTCAACGCTATACTGCACCTGAATACTCAGCTGATACTGCAATCCGTCTGCGGTATTCTCCTGCGGAATCTGATACAGCATAGCGTTGTTTGCCGTTATTTTCGTTATTTCGCCGCGGCGTTCCACGGCGTCAATTGTGCTTATAATTTCAGCGCCAATTTGATTATGCAGCCAGTGCGTCAACTCAAGCAACACGCCGCTGTTTGCCATACGTTCATAATCATTGATGCCGCTGTAGGTCGCATACAGCATAAAATTGTGCTGTCGCTTCTGGTTGCCCAGGATATCTTCGGAAATGAGCTCATCGCCAATCGGATCCAAGCCGTAGCTTGTTGGCTCGGGATCTGCAAAGTCGATGTGTATTTCGTTGCACACCTGTGATATCTTGGGAAAGCTTTGCAGAATTTCACGCATTTTTTCTATGATGTTCATAAGATCACCTCTTTTTTGCAATAGCCGCAGCGCTGCGCAGAATCTGCTGACCGTGGTTTTTCTTCATCACTTCGAACCATAATCTTTGTGCCTGCGGGTGTTTAGCTGTGCTGTATTGCAAGTCTCTGTCCGTCAGAACCTTGCTTTCGCCCTTTCCAGCAAACGCCGATCCCGTTTTGCTCGAAACCATCAGCTTGCCGTAGTATTGATATCTTCCATACGGAGAAACAACATAAATTCTGCCGCTTCCGATTTTTGTACCAAGAACGGCGGATTTTGCAAGAATATTGTTTCTTGATGGCGTGTATTTCACCATAAGCCTTATGCATTCGCTGTCAACAAACTTCTGTACAGTTTCAAAACGTTGCGTCTGTTCTCTTCCAAAGGTGCTTTTCCACACAAGGTTAAGCTGTGCCTTCTGAGCCTTGATTTGAGCGTTTTTGGGCTGTTTTATATTATCTGCCATAAAATCACCTTGCTGTAAGCTCAATATGCGGCAAACCGCCGTAACGGCAATCATTAACCGTTTTTATAACAGCATAATCAGGGTGCAGTTCCCGAAATTTCTTCATACTTTCGGAAACGCTCTGCTGACTTGAAGCATCAAACTCAAAATCAGCCTTGCTTTTTACGATGATATCGCCATTTTTCGGGATATAATCGCTGTCGTAAACATACACCAGAACGCTGTCGTTGGTCTGTATGCCGTTTTTGGTGACGGTCTGACCTCTGCTGTCGTTCCAGTAGATATTGCAGATTTGGTGCTTGATGTAGGTTTTTCCCTCAAAAACCGTGCAATCAGCATTCTTCAGCATATATCAACACCTCTGTAAAGCAAGCCCGTACCGCTGAGCCATTTATAAACAATACTTGCGATTTTTTGCCGCTTTGTGTTTTCGTTTTGCTCTGCGCTCTGATATGACATCGACCAGCCCTGTACACTTTCGCTTACCTTGCCGCCGCTCTGCTTATCATACTTGTCTGCGGTATACAAAGCTTCGGCAATTTCACATACGCAAAGCTTAACACATTCGGGTATATCGTTATTATCGATATTCTGTCCTGCAAAGCACATAAGCTCTTTTGAAGCAAAGCGCTCATAAAAAGGAAAAGAGGCGGCGTCTACCACGGCCTCTTTCCCGATCAAATACGCATCGGTATAAAATTCATAATCAACCATAATAAGCCGCCTTTCTCACTCGTATATAACTTTACGTGCTTGCAACAAGTGTAATATCCTTTGTAATTGCCGCCTTATCAACCGTGATATTGTCAGTAACGCCCTTATAACCCTTAGCCTTGATTGCCACGGAATAATCACCACTGCGCAGATTGAATACAGCCTGACCGCTTGCGTCAGTTTTGAGAATAGCGCCCGAAACATCAACAGTCGCATTTGCGATAGCGTTTTCGCCGTCTGTAACGGTAAATGTAACTGTCTGAGTTGTAACGGGTGTGCTGGGCTCGATATACGCAAAGGGACAGCCTGTTCTGTCGCCGTTAAGACGTGTTGCGGGATTCGGGAGCGCCCAGCCCATACGGAATACCACACGAAGCGCGATCATATCCTGCTGTGCAAGGTTGTATACAATCTCCTTTGTTGCAGGGTCCTGAATGACACCCTGGTCAAGAATTTTAATCGTGATATCCTGACGGATTGAATATACTGCCTGCGAGAAATCGCCGACAATAAGCTGTGCTACATCCTTGTCAAATGCGCCGTTATCAAGGAAATACAGGGGATTACCGTCAAGGCCGTAGCTTGTTGCGCCCTGCATTGCAGTGTTGTAAATAGGCAGACCATCCTGCGTGCGCAAACCTCTGAGCTTAGCCTTCATACCCATAGATGCAATTGCACCTGTAACGGCATAGCCAAGCTCTTCAACCTTATCAAATGCGCCGCCCTCGGACATAATAATATCATACCAGTCCTTATTTCCGACTGCGACATTATTGCCGGCCTGACGTGCTCTTGTTACGATATCCGATGACCACTCCGCAGGTCTGTTGTTGCCGAAAATTGCTGCTGCGTCAACACGCTGAGCAATAGCCTCGTTAACTCTGGGCGTAACCTCACCGATGATATCAAACTCTGCATCATCAAGCACAGCTTCGGGAATGGGAACGATAACCGCAAGTTCTGCGGCATTAAGATATACATTTGCCCAAGCCTGCTCCGAAGTCTGCTTGTAGCCTGTATCGCCGTTTACCCAGTAAGCCATGGGGAGAAGATCAAGGACACGCACTCTTGTCTGGTTTGAAGTCATATTCGGAAGCTTTCTCGCAAGCGACATCAGCGCCGACTTTTTAGGCGCATCCTGAAAAATCGTAGGCACTACCTGCTCACGAATAATAGCTTCAGCCTGTTCTCTTGAAATAATGTTGTTTGTAGGCATAAAATCATTCCTTTCTGAACAACGCTCTTAATGCGTCGTTTGCCTTTGTATTTGCATTGTCTGTGTTTTTGTCGGGTCCGTTTGTAAAGCTGACAACACGGGGCGCTGTATCATCCTCAAAAAGATAGGCCTTTTCCTTTTTGATTGCTTCAAACGCCGCTTTTGCATCTTCCTTCTGGTTTTTTGAAGCTTTGAGCTTCTCAACATCGAGAAACGGTGTAACAGCCTGAATATCTCTTGCCTTGTACTCCTTGGCAAGTGCCGATATCATATCGTCAAAATCTCTTTGAGCAAGCTTCTGATTATAATCGGCTTCTTTAGCCGCCAAATCTGCAGAAAGCTGTGAGATTTTAGCATTAAGCTGTGCAACGTCCACTCCCTCAAAACCTTTAAGAGTTGCCGTTGCCGTATCAAGCTGTGAGCGCAAGCCGTCTGTCTTGTCTTTTTCACGTTTGACGTCTTTTCCGTTCTCTGCCATAACGAATGCAATCTGCTCATCGCTAAGGCCCTGTGCCTTCAGGTCTTCTGTTTTCATGTGTTTGAAAACTCCTTTCGTTTAAGTTGTTTTAAGCGTTTAACTATCCGCTGTAACGCCGACTGTTTTAGGTCTTATCTGCCGACCATTTGAGTATAATAAAAGCACCTTGGCTTTTGCCAAAGTGCTGATATTCGTGTTAAATTATTCGTTCAAAAGGCTAATTGCTGCATAGCAGCATCTTCCGTTGTGCCACGCTCCGCAATTCTATTTTTCACAATCCATAAGCTCAAAAACTGTTTGCGTAACTGTTTCGCCCTCAGTTAATGTTTGATTTTCGTCAGGAGTTTGCTTCCAGTTTTGAACCGTTGTTTCTATTTTTCGGTTATATGGGCATTTCATTGCGCCTCCTCCTTAAATTGGGATATAAGAAAACCGCCTTGTTATGGGCGGTTTAGTTTTTTTTAAAATAATGTTCAAGTTCAATTTCAGAATCGACATACACAGCGCCAATATAATAGCTATTGTGCACCGTGATTTTTTTGTCGTTTACTGTGTATGTTTGGGTCTCAGAGCCGTCAACATCTTCAAGCAAACTCCCTTTTACAATTGCAGGAATATGTTTTTCGAGCGCTTTACATTGCCTTGAAAAAATATCTTTATCAGGCTCTGTGCAAATACTGTAATGATACATGTTACTCCTCCAATCCCAAAATTTTGTTTACTGATTTTCTTGTCTTAACAGAAGTCTTCACAATGTCTTTTAAAGCTTCTTCATAAGACAGATTCTTATCTTGCATTTTCCTTTTGATGATTTCATCAAAAGTTTCTATCGGGTCGTCAATATCCAACTGCTTTCGTGCCTCTTGATTCCGCATCAGCTCTCTTGCTTGAAATTTGTGTTTATTTCGCAAATCACAAGCCTGTTTTGCCTGTTCATCAATAGACTTGGTTGTATCTATCATATCAGGAATTTTCTTGTTGTGAGCAATATACCATTTCCGCACATCAAGGTCAGACATCTTCCCTCTCATATACAGTATATCATCATAATCTTTCAAAGTCAAGTCGGCTTTATACTTCCCTACACCGATATTTCCAAGCCCGTCAATAGTCACTCGCTCACGCTGCTGCGGAAGATTCATCGCCTTTGAAAAGCGAACATATTCGGCAGAGGTGCCGCGGTATCTTGCCCTTGCGTTTATGATATCATCCTCATTCGCACCGCCCAATTCAAGCAGTTTTATATCCTGCCTTTGCGCACGCATCGTTCTTTCAAGTGCTCGCTGGCGCTGTGTCGCTTCGTAGGCGGTGTACTGCTTGCCGTTATATTCTCTCGGTGTGTTTTCCTTGGCGTTGAGTTCGTCAAGCTCCTCTTGCGTGTATGTTGGCTCTGATATGCCGGGTATAACAGGATAATAATCATGATAGCAGTTTGCGCCACAAAGGCCTGTAACCTGACCTAACCCACAAACGCTGATAAGTTCTTCCTTGGTGTACCACTTGCCCTGCCATACCTGATGCGAAGGACGTGCGCCGCTGTGCCAACTTACTTCAAATGTGTTTGTGTTGAGAGTTTTGGCGTTATCGTCGTTCACCTTTGCCGTAAGCTGCGAAAGTCCCGTCATAACGGCACGGCGAGCGGCCACATCCACACGGTTACTCCATCCCGTTGCATAATCAACCGAGCGCAGACCACTGTTTGTAAGCTGTTTTACGGTACGCATTAAAACCGTGTTGTAATCAAATGCGCCCGAAGCGATATCAAGCATTGCGCTGTCAAGCGTCTGTTGATAAAAATCGCCGATTTCGGTAAAGGTAATTTTACCGTTTGGTTGCTTTACCGCAAAACCTAATGACTGCGTTATGTTCTTCAGCTCTCCCAAGGTTTGCTCCGAAACGGCAAATAAAAGCTGATGCAGCTCCTCGTTATCATCAAAAGCAATGCGCTGTATGCCGAGAACCTTGTAAAGCTCATCGTCACGGGAATAGCCCGCTTCTATCACATCGGAATACATTTTCTGCAAATCGCCGCTGTTCAAATCAAGACTTTGCGCAATAATCTGCGCTATATCATCTTTTGCAACACCAAGCTCATACAGACGGTTTATCTGCCAATCTGCCGCCCTTGTAATTTCGCCGTTGATTTTTATGCGCCGTATGATATCTTCCATAATGCGCAATTCCAGGGCACGCATGGGCTTGTCAAGCGCCATTGATACAGCTTCAAGCTCGTTTGCATTGAGCATTATTCAAGCACCTGCGCCGTCTGCGGAAGATTCTTTAAGGCTTCGTCAATTGTTTCGCCGCGCCATTTTGCACGGTATTCCTCGGGACGAAGTGTTCCGTTTGCAAGGTCCTTTCTGTCGTTTTCACGCTCAATATCGGGATTTGCGAGAATACTGTCGCCCCACTCAAAGCTCATTTCGTAATCATAAGCTGAATCAATACCATATATTGCCGACCAGAAGCTTGCCGCCTTAGCCCAATCCTCAAGCGCTGTCTGCAAAGCCGACTGAACATCTGAAATAAAGGTGTACGAGCGCTGTTTTGATGATTTTATTTCCTCGGCGGTTTTGTCAACGTTCTGCGGGTCAGATAATGTGCCGTAGGCAAGCGAACAAGCAAACTCAATAAGCCTCAGCTGATTATTCCAGCCGTCAAAAAGCGGCGTCGAGCGTATTTCGGGAGAAAAAACTTCAAGCAGCGGCTTGTCGTTTGCGCCCGAAGCATAATCAAACGCACGGTAGAGCCTCTGCTTGCCCTCAGGATAAATATGTTTACCCTGCTCCTTATCAAATTTCAACATAGATTCGCCGATATGTACCGCCGCCTGTGTTGCTTCATATTCCCAGCAGATATCGCTGTAACGTTTGTCGGCTTCTCTGATAAGTTCTGTCGCTCTGGAATATACAGAAACACCAAGCGGCGAATCACAGTCAACCTGATTTGCCATCGGGCAAATAAACAAGCCAAACGGCAGTATATCAATCCCTGTAAAGCTTGCGGATTTGCTTAAATCAGCCCACTGCTCAACCTCAAAAAGCTCAACCTCACTTCCTAGAGCTGAATCAAGCGCAGACTTAAACGCTCTGTTTTCAATCGTAAGCAGCTGTTTTGCTGATATCGAATGAATTTCAAGCAAGGTGTAGATATACCGCCCTTTGCGAATCTGCTCGGTGAAAACGCATTTTGTCAGTCTGCCGCTACCGTCAAAGGATATCGGGAAAAAGCGTCCTGCCTGTATAAACTGCGTTCTGATGCCGCCGTTGTAAGCAATCGGCTTTATTACAAGACTGCCCTTTGCAAGACCGTATTCGACATATTGCCGAAGCTTTTTAACAACTCCGCTCTGATAATATTTATTGAGCTTTTCAGCACCTCCGTTGCCGGTTATCTCGGATTTCATTTCGAGCGTAACAAGCTTGGAAGTTTCATAAGCAATAGCTGCCGGAAGATTGGCAGAGTATGTATGACAGTCAAGCCACGGGGCACTATTTTCATACATCACACTCCACAGCTGTATCTGCGCTGCCATTTCGGTATTGGCACAAATGCAGTCGCCGCTATCGTTAAGCACCTTTACAATTGCCGTTTGCATTGCAGAATAATTCACACTCTATCACCTCACTCATATTTGATAAATTTTGTAATATCACGCTCAAAGGTGTATTCAAATGCGTCAAGCGTGTCAATATCGCTTGTGCCATCGTCAAGCCTTTCGTCCTCAGTAATCACCTTCGGGTTCCAGACAGCCGTTGTAAGAGCATTTTCGAGACTCTCGCACCCATAGGGCATATAGAAAAAACGCCCCTGTGCCATAAGGCGGCAGGCGCATCTGATTCTATCGTTGATAGTTGTTTTAAGGGCGTTTTCTATCCGAAGCCAGCCTAAGCCTTTCTTTCGTGCTGTTGAACGCAAACCGAGGATAAGTGTCTGTTCGGCGCTGTCGCAATAGACAATATCGGGTATGCCGAATACCGCTATAACCTTATGCACAAACTCACAAAACAGCTCTCCGAGCTTTTCGGGGTCGATATCACCGTTCTTGCATTCGTGCCTTTCGGAAAGCAAGGCGTAAAGGTTGTTGTATCCTCTGTCCGTGCCCGTTGCAACAAAGGTATGAGCCGATCCACTTCCGCCAAAGTCCACTCCGATTACAATACGGCTGAGCTGTGGCTTTGCGCTGAGCTGCATACGCTTTGTATCAGAATAATCATCGGCAAAGATTTTGTATATTAAGCCTTCCGCCAATACCCAATGCCCTAATATAAAGCGGTCGAAATATACCGTCCCCCGATGTTCGTTCTCAAGGCTTTTTATAACACTCGGATCCAGATAGGGATTATCGTAAATTGAATATTCCTGCACAAATCGGTCAGCTTCCGAATTGTACAGAAATTTATAAAACCAATGATTTGGATTATCGGGATTGCAGGTTCCGTCAAATCGGCTGTAAGGCTTATCCAGACGGGATTTGAGCATATCAAATACATCCTTGTGCCAGGTTACGACTTCGTCGCCGTAGCAGTATTTGATTGACGAACCTCGCAGAATATTAACTCTTGATACCTTTTCGGCACCGAGGCAATGCACCTTTTCGCCGAACATCACCGATGTATTGTCGCTATGGATATCGGAAACAAGAGCTGTTCCCCATATATTCTGCAGCGGCTCGATAATATTTCTCTGCAAGGTACCCTTTGTGTGCCCCAGAATAACTATAAGGCCGTCCTTGCCTTTGACAGCACGGATTCTTTTCGGGATAACGAAATAATCCATATAAGTTTTGCCCGAACGGGTAGCGCCCGTCTTGATATTCCAGCGGTGCGTAGCATTCAGAAAATATTCCTGCTGCTTTGCGCTAAAACTCACTCTTTATCCCTCCGAGGACCTTATCGAGCTGTTCGAGAATTTTGTCATCTGACTGATTTTCCTGCTTTGTGCTGTATCCGTATTTTGACATCCACAGCCCTGCAAGTTGAGTGGGTATAATACCTAATTCAAACTTTTCTCTCGCATCAGCCTCGCATTCCTCGCGTATGCGTGTAACGATGTCCGAAAACTTATCATTATCAGCATAGCTATCATAAAAAGTCGAACGGGAAATGCCTATATATACGCAAAATCCCTCGATTGTATATGTAACGCAGCGTTTAAGCTCGGCAGATACAAACTCGCTGTTTTTGGAGCTGAATCCGTGCGTTATTGTAGTTCTGTTGTTACAATATTCCTTGTATTCAGCCCACTTTTCCTCGAGTTCTTTGGCAGATTTGAATTTTCTCGGCCTCGGCACAGAATCAACTCCTTCCTTTAGGGTATAAAAAAGCACCTAAGCTGTTGCTTAAGTGCAAAATAATATCAATTTATGCTCAGGATTACATTTATCCCAGTTTAAATTATACCATACAAAAAACGAACATTCCGAACAAAACGAACAAAATCAGAAATTTTTTTCAAAGTATCTTTGAACTGACATTCTGATTGAATCCCCACTGCTACCGTCCGCTATGATATCGGCAACTGTTTCCCAGTTCGGCAGCTTCATATCTTCATCAAGCGAATTAAGGCAGTAGATTTCAAGCGCACGACGTACCTTGTAATCACTGATGGAGTGTATTGTTTGCTCGATTTGCTTGCGCTGTTTATTCAACTCTGATAAACGTTTTCTTGTTGAAGCAGGTATATAATCATCGTCAATATAGCCCGAAATAACAACATTGTGCTTGCTGTACGGGTGCTTTGCAGCGGACTGTACGGAATCCTTGACGTGAATCCGCTTGTTTTCAATCTTGGATTCTATGTATTCAATTTCAGCGCATATCGCACGGTACCTGCGCAGTTCTTTAACCTTCATAAAATCAGCTCCTTCAAAAAATTTTCTTAACATCGCTTAAGCGGCATTCGATAACAGAATTAGCCGTCAAGCTCAAAAGTCGTGCAAAATATAAATATTCGCCTGTCTTGATATCCTGCGCTATCAGTACAGCATGAAACATATACCGCACGTTTTCGTATTCAACGATTTTGTTTAGTTGATTTTCAGTTTCAGCAAATGTCATAACTCATCAATCCTTATCCAGATTCCCGTTATGTCAGAATAAAACTTCTCGCAGATTTCACTTGCAACCTGCGCATCATCATTCCAGAATCCGACTTGTGTCATACAGTCTTTAAGAAGCTTGTTCAGGTTATCCGTATCAGGTCTTGTAATTTTGTATTCGCCGACTTTGTGATTTGGCGTAACGGGGAAGCACCACTTGACGACCAATCGTAAAGCCCCTTCAAGTTTTCTTTCGGGTTTGTGCGTTGCCAGATTTGCACAAAGCTTCTCTTTGGCCTTTGCAAGCTCAGGCGGATTGTAAAAATGCGGCTTGCCGTTTCTGACTGCAACCTGATGTTCCTGCGCCGTCACAGTCGGCGGTATCATCGGCATAAAAAATTGAATCATATATTTTCCTTTCCGTTGCGTGTAAGCGAGGTAATATATTATAAATATATTTTTTGGTGTATCTATCACCAAAAATATATATATTTATATATATAGTTTTTCGTGCGGTTTCCGCAAAATCGAGAATTTACCGATTTTGCACCTCATAGCCGCAAAACCGCAAAATCGAGAAAATGCGGTTGCAAAATCGAAAAAAATAAGTCTGTGCGGTTTCCGCAAAATCGAAGAAATGCGGTTTTTGCGGTTGCGGTTACTCTCGATTTTGCGGCTTGACTTTTCTGCCGATTTTACCATCAGTGATATAGAATTGAGAAGAAAATTCTTTAATCCAACGACGAATTGTATCGTCTGTTTTGCCTGTGTAATCACAGATATCAGA
This sequence comes from Oscillospiraceae bacterium, assembly GCA_017435565.1. Taxonomy (GTDB): domain Bacteria; phylum Bacillota; class Clostridia; order Oscillospirales; family Ruminococcaceae; genus RGIG3077. Next base: position 87,608 of record JAFSEU010000004.1, read on the forward strand.
GATGTTAACTTCGCCTATGTTATCGTGTTCTGCACATTCAAAAGCGTGTTCAAGCGTAGTTAAGCGTTCATTTGATTTCTGCTCTTTTGATTTTTTGTTGCTGAAATTCTTCTTCCAGTTCTGCGACGCTGCCGTTCCTTCGGGTTGAATATCGCTCAAAACGCCGATATCATCAACAATATGGCAGGGATAATCGAACCACACGTTTTTAGGTTCAAACTTTTCAAACTCTCGTAGTGTGCCTTCGATTCGCCACGCTGTACGCTTCAGCGACTGTCTTTTTGCAATTGCAATATCATGTTCAACAGAATCACGGGCCCACGAGGAAAGATTGACTTTAACAAGCTCCTGCATACGTGCAGCGCTGTGCAATTCGTCATATGAAACATCATCAAAAACATCACACTTTTTCAGCCATGAAGCGCACACGTCGCACACAGCCATATCCTGCTGCTGTTTTTCAAGCTCGGGAGTTTTCTCAAGCTCAATCAAATCAAGCAGCGCATCGGGGTCTCTTGCAAATACGCCTGAGCCTGACGCTCTGTCCATTGAGCGCTTTGCACCCTGACCGCCTTTTGAGTGATGGTGACAATAAATAACCGCACAGCCCAGCTCGGTGCATATCCTGTCAAACAGATTGCAAAAATGAGCCATTTGCTCAGCGCTGTTTTCATCGCCGGTAATAATTTTGTATATAGGGTCTACAATAATAGCAAGGTAGTTCTTCTTTACAGCACGTCTGATGAGCTTCGGTGCAAGCTTGTCCATCGTCAGTGCCTTGCCCCTTAAATTCCATATATCAATGTTCTGAGCGTTCTCAGGCGTTATCTTAAGCGCCTCATAAGCACTTTTTAAACGGTGCAGACAGCTCGGGCGGTCAAGCTCAAGATTTATATACAACACTCTGCCCTTTGCGCAGTTCCAGCCAAGCCATTGCGTACCTTCTGCCAAAGCAATGCAAAGCTCAATCAGTAAAAAACTCTTGCCGCCTTTTGAAGGACCCGCAATAAGCATTTTGTGGCCCTGCCTTAATACGCCGTGTATAAGCGGTGCAGAAAGCGGCGGAAGGTCATCAATAAAATCTGCTGCGTTTTCAAAATCGGGCAAATCATCGTTGCAGCTTTCAATCCATTCTTTCCATTCGCCGTAGCTTTCCTTGCCTATATTTATTGCAGTGATATACTGCTTCTGCGCGCCTCTGACAACACCGGGCATACGGCTCAATCGTGAAGGATTGCGGTTTGATGTATCGATTTTCAAGCCGTTTTTCTTGCAGATATCGTAAAGATAATCTACACGTTTTCTGTATTCTTCGTATGTATCAGCATCTATTTTAACAATAGCATGCAGAGATTTACCGCCGCTGTAAACAAGCACGGCAACGGGCAATTCAAGCTCACGAATAATGGCATTCTGATGTTCAATGCTGTCGTCATCAGCTTCTACAAGTGCATAGCGGTAAGCCGTTACATTATCGTTTTTTACGCCGTTTCCGTCTAAGGGGTTAAATCTTATCCAAGCGCCTGCTTCCTCGTTTACATCACCGATTACTGCGCCTATATCACCGTTGCAGCCTTGCAATTCTCTGATAAGCTCACTTGCTGTTCTGTCATAATTGCCGCCTTTGCAGGGACGGTATTTACCGCCGTCATCTTTGTAACTCTCTATCAGATATCCGACATTTTCATCGGACTGAAACAGCGTTGAAAGATATGTCGTCAGTTCCTTGATAGGATTCCATTCAGGGAATAAAGGCTTAATTTCACGGCTTTCAATCCAGTTTGTATCAACTACTTTGTATTCGTCGCTGATTTCATCATCCCACGAAAGCTCATAGCCTTCCTTAGAAGCGGAAGGCACCCAGCCGTGCTCCTTTGCAAGAGCAATTATCGTGCCGGCTGTAACGGGAGTATGCGAGCCGTTAAAGCCGTGCCATTTGCGCTCGCACTCTCCCACTTTGTAGCGGCTGTCATTTCTGCTCCACGCATCCCAGTCCGATGCGTCAAAGCCTGCATGATGCAGTGCCATTCCAACACTGAGCCATTCCTGATAGGAGCAAAGCGACGGATTTATATATTCAAGTATTTCTAAAAGATTGCTGTTGTCATATTCCATTCGCTGTTTGCTCCTTTGTTATTCTGTGGTTCATAGGTTGCAGGGTCAACACCTGCAGGCAATCTGTTCCAGCCGAGCGCGGAAATGCGTGATATCATTTTGCTTGCACTGTCAGAATCCCACTTGCCAACGTGCTTAAAGCCATATCTTTCGAGTAACCTTATCTGCTTGGGTGTTGCAAGGCCTTCGTTACGGCGCTCAAGTATTCTGTCAAGAAGTTTCTGCGCCTTGCCTGCAGATTCAATTTCATCGGGGAATATACCCAGTTTTTCAAGTTGTGTTCTCTGCTTGTCGGTCGGAGCTTCGCACTCCCAGCCGAATGAGGGAATATATCCCGATAAATCCTGAGCGGATATGCTCATTTCATATTGCAGAGGATCTACAAGCTGACGCTTGCGTTTTTTCATTTGTTCAAGTGTTTTAGCCAAAGCGGCTTCACGTTGAGCTACTACATCTTCGGAAGCCTTGTTTGCCGCTTCCTCGATATCTATAGGATAAGCACAGCTTTCAAGGTTTTCCGTAGCCTTGTTTGCAACCTGCGGATCTTCACAAATCAGGTGTGCAGGATGACAAAGCTCGTGACGTTCGGTATGCCATAAAAAATCAAGTACAAGCAGATGGTCTTTGCCTTCACTAAGGCGTGTGCCCCTGCCTATCATCTGGCAGTAAAGGCTGCGCACCTTTGTCGGACGAAGTACAATGACACAGTCAACCGAAGGACAGTCCCAGCCTTCCGTCAACAACATAGAATTGCACAAAACGTTATATTTTCCGCTGTCAAAATCCTGCAGTACTTCGCTTCTGTCAGCGCTTTCGCCGTTAACCTCTGCCGCTCTGAATCCCTTTGAATTAAGTATGTTTGCAAATTTCTGTGAGGTTTTTACAAGCGGCAGAAATACTACTGTTTTGCGGTCAGCACAAGTCTTCAACATTTCGTCTGCGATTTTTTCCAAATAAGGATCGAGTGCAGTATCAATATCACCGGGCTTAAAGTCGCCGTTTTGTACAGAAACTGCCGAAAGGTCAAGCTTCAACGGAATAGTCTGCGCTTTTATAGGGCACAGATAGCCGTCTTTTATCGCCTGAACGATTGAGTATTCATAAGCCAGACTGTCAAAAAACTGCCCTAAGTTTTTCATATCGCCTCTGTCGGGCGTTGCTGTAACGCCCAGGACATTGGCATTGCAAAAGTGCGCAAGCACCTTCTGATACCCGTCTGACAAGACGTGATGCGCTTCGTCAATGATTATTGTGTCAAAATAATCGTGCGAAAACTGAGCCAAGCGCTTGGGCCGCATCAGCGACTGTATAGAGCCGACCGTTACACGCAAAAACGAATCAAGACACGTTTCCTGAGCCTTTTCAACGGCGGCTTTCAGTTTTGTAAATTTAAAAAGCTTATCTGCAGCCTGCGTTAAAAGCTCGCCTCTGTGCGCAAGGATAAGCACTCGTTCACCCTTGCGCACGCATTCTTCCGTAACGCTTGAAAAAACAACCGTCTTGCCCGTACCTGTCGGAAGTACAATCAGCGTTCTGCCGTTGCCTGTATCCCATTCTCGAAACACAGCTTCTTTGGCAGCAAGCTGATACGGACGGTAGTTCATTTCTTCCACACTCCCCACGGACTGTTCTGAGCAGGCGCAGTTGAAACAGGACAATCATATTGCTTATCAATTGCTTTATCAATTTCATCACTGTCGGGAGCAAGGAAACGTAAAACTTCGTTTGATTTACCCTTGCCGCTGCCGTCTTTTTTGTCATATTCATGTATGCCGATTTTAGCATATCCTGTACTCTGAGGGACGATATCCCAGTTCATCGCAAAGCGTTCGCCATGCCTTCTGGCACCGATGCAGGTGAAGAACGCTGTAAGCAGACCTTCACATTTTGAGTGCAAGAACAAATTATTCATCACATAAGCCTTGCCCTCAGGGCTGTCAATTTCGAGTGTAAGCACAGCCTTTGCGCAAGGCGGCAGATTTTTACTGCCGGGATGTCTTGCTCTTTCAAATTTAGTTACGGTAAATTTATATACGCCCTCGGACAGAAGTATAAAATCAGAGCCTTCTTTTTCAATCTCGCTGTCCCATGAAAGCTCATGTCCTGTTGTATTTTCAGCCATAATAATTTTCTCCTTTCAGTCTTAAAACGGTACTTTTACAATTTCCTGTCTGATATCGCCCCAGTTTGACACAAGGAAGCTGACAAAATCAGCAGGATAATTACTTACACGCACATCCTTGGGAAATGCGCCTTTTGATTCGACATATTCACACAGCGTCTGTTCGTCTACACCCGAAGTCTCCATCAAATCTCGTAGATTTTTTGGAATTGCACTATCGAGAATCCCCATAACTTCAACGCTTTGTGCAACATCATCTTTTGAGATCTCACAAACCTTCGTTATCGTATCTGTCTGATTGCAGTTGTTAATGCACGGGATGACGTGAGCAATACTGTCATAGCTAAGCGGTATTTCATCAGGAAGTCCGACACGGTTCTTGGCATCCCAGCAGGGGTGATGAGTGGTATACATCACACGCTTATTACCCTGCGCCTTGTTCTTTTCCATCTTGCTGTCGGAAGCGATGACAACCGTTTTGTAGTTGCAAAAAAGCATAAGGTCTGCCCATTCCTTTACAAGCGGCGCCGTTTTCTTTTCAAGCTTCATTTCATAACGGTCGTAAGAGCCGAATTCGTTGGGCTGCTCAAATCGCTTGATTGCTGTATGGCAGCACAGCACAACATTGATTCCGACATTGACAACGTCACTCAAAAGATTAAGCATTTTGCCGAATTCTTCAGCCAAGTACGTATATCCTTTGCCATATCCAAAGGCTTCAATGCCGTCGCATTTATTCTTTGTGCAGATGTGCTCTGCGCAAAGGTGCTCAGCCCAATCGGCTGTATCTACAACAAGCGTTGCACAGTTTTTGCTGCAGATAACATCACGGATTTCATCAAGCAGCATTTCCCAGGATGTCGGCCTTGGCATTCTCGGTACGTCGTAATGCTCCGTAGAACCTTCGGTATCTATAAACAGTGCATAAGGAAACTGTGCGGCAAGGCTTGTCTTGCCGATACCTTCAACGCCCATAATAACAACCTTCTGGGCTTTTTCAATCTTGCCCGATGTTATTTCGTATTTTCCCATAATCAAACTCCTTTCCATTTATCCCAGCCACTCGATGTGGTATCGACTTTCGGCTCACTATCCTGCTTAACATATCCATCTTCGATGATAATACTGCATTCATCGCCGCTTGAAACTCTTGTAGCAATTGCCTGCAGATTCTGTTCTTCAAGCCATTTGCCGAATTCGTCAAGTGTTTTTCTGTCCATCTGCTCAAGCTTATCAATAAGAACAAATCCACATGCTGGATTCAAAGCTCTGACAATTGCCGTTGCAACCTTAAGCTGTTCGGCACCGCTCATGCAATCCCACTTCTGAGAATTATATGTAAGCTCACCATCTTCAACGGAAAGCCCTTCAAGCGGAAGTGCCGCATTGTCAAGCAGCTTTCTGCGCGCTTTGCGTACATCTTCAATCTTTTCAGTAAGATTATTGTACTTATCAAAAAGATTTTTGGCGGTTTCCTGTGCAGCAACCTTATCAAGATTAGCACGTACCTTTCTGTTGATATCATCAATGCGCTTGATATCCTCTTCAATTTCTGCAGTGCTTTCATCAATCAGGTTTTCTGCAGATTTACTTGCAATTTCAAGATTTTTCTGCGCTTCATCAACCTTGCGCTGTGCTTCCAGCAAATTGTTTTTCGCCTGAGCAAGTCGCTCTTCCCACAAATCTTTGTCACGTCTCAAGCGTTGGTTTTCCGCATTTTTGCTTAATATTTCCTGCTGACGCATAATCAGTTCATGTGCTGATACAGGCATTTCGGGCATATTGGGATAAAAGACAAGCTCATCGGCATATTTCTGCTTCTGGTCACGTTCTCTGCCGATATAAAGCCTTTCCTGATAAAACGAAGTTTCATCCTGATTGAGTTTGCGTAATTCATCACCAACGCCGATTATTTTAAGTAATGTTTCGGCTTTGTCGGAATTCGATGAGTTTATGAATTTCGGCAAATCAAGCGCAAACTGCTCAACAAAGCTGTTAAGCAGGGTCTGACCAGCCTTTTGGCCGCTCGGGTCGGTTACAGTAAGACTACTGTTTTTGCCTTTACGCTCGACAACAAGGCCGTTGCTCAAGGTAATCTTAAGCGTAGGCGGCAACACGGAATCTGAATTCTGCGCTTGTGTGGGACGGTATTTTTCGCCGCCTAAGCACCAGGCGATTCCATCAAGTACCGATGTCTTCCCCTGGCCGTTATCGCCGCCGATAATTGTCAAGCCGTTTTGCACCGGCACAAGCTCTACCGCCCTCACACGTTTGACATTCTCTATTTGCAAAGCATTGATTTTTACTGACATTTATGTAATTCTCCTTCTAATTATTGATTTATTGTGAACACCTGTCGAAACACCGCACCAAAACCGCCTTGTTTCGACATTGTGTTTGTCGAATGGGGTCATTTCTTATCTAAATCTCAGCATCGTATTCGCCACCCGATGCTGATATGTTCGGATTATCAAATGCACATGGACTTATCTCTGCAAGTTCTGAAGCCGTGTTGAAAAAATCCATTTTAGATATTTTTGATGGCTTGTACCTATGCAATTTCATTATTTCGTCGCCTAATCCGGTTTTTGTCATATAACCGCGCCACATTTTTGGGTGTGTTTTTCTTAACGATGCCATGTGATTATTTTTAAATCCTATGTCTGTTGCACAACCGACACAGCCGTTGCGCTTGATTTTTTGCAAATTGCCGTCTTCGTCTTCGTATTCAATGTCATATAGCGGAGAATACGGCACATCATATCGATGTATGTATTCCCATATATCGTCATCCGTCCAAATCGCCAACGGAGAACAATGATAAAAATCACCGCAATAGTCTCTATGCGACTTGAATAAATACCCTCTTGTGCTGAAGTTGAGGCATCTCATGCGGCTTTCGCTCGCCATCAATCCTTTGAAAATCACATCGATACCAAGCTGTCTCTGCATTTGCTCCAAAGGCTCTTTTTTTAAAATAGCGCAGCAATGATTGCTGATTCTGACATGTCTTAACAAATCATAATACTCTAACAATTCCGCATCATCACTTTCGGATTGCGAGTATTTCAAAAAGCAATCGATATTAATACGTCTAGCAGTCAATTTACCGCTTAGAGCCTTTCCAAGAATCGGGTAACCGTATTGGTCAACACACCAAGCATAGTTTTTTCGCGTGCCTGCCTTCCATATCAATCCGCGCTTTTTAAAATCGTCATACATTTCTGCAGGGCATGCTTTTTCAAGCGTTTCAGTAGATTTCAGTTTTCCGTCTGCCTTCAAAACTGTATCAAGCATGTTGTTTTTTTCTAAAAACCCAAGTAGTTCTTTCTGCGCCTGATACTTTAATCCGTCCTTTTTCAGCTTCTCAGGTTTTGCTTCGTGGAAATGTTCACCGCCCCATTCCATACCTAATTTGCGAGCAAAAGCTAAGCTTTCGGGAAACTCACATCCCGTATTTCCAAATATGATTTCGTAGGTTTTGTCGGGGAAATATGTACGAAATAAATGCCATAATACTGTGCTGTCTTTTCCACCGCTGAAAGCAATAGCACATCTGTTTTTTGAAGCAGCAAATCCGTCTTTTATAGCGTTCACGGCCACATCAATTTTATAATCAAGGGGCTTCTTTTGCTCTTGATATATCGTCTTGAAGTCCATAAACATATCAACACACCGCCTTTTCTTCAAGCCAAGACTTAATCTTATCAGCTTGATCTTTGTACCATACATTGCCCGTCAGCTGCCACATGTGGATACCGACTCTTACGCTGTCTTTAAGTGCATCGGCGATATAATCGGGGATATTGACTTTTTGCGAATTATCGTGTATACTATTTACAGAATCTATTTGACAAGCACTCGATTCTGCTGAGCTTGCAGCCGCGCCAACGGTTGCAGGCTCTTTTTCTTTTGTGTTCATCAGAATTCTTCCTCCTTCAGCTCGGGCAGTTCGTAGCCCTTTTTGATGATATTGTATCTTGCTTCAATTACGGCAAAATACGGTATGCGCAGTCTTTTTGATATTTCTTCGGCCGTAAAACCTGCGCAGAAATATTCTTTGATGATTTCTTCAGATTTGCTTAAGGTTTTATTCGTTATCATCCCACTTTAACCCCTTCGCTTTGTAAATGAGGCGGAAGATAGCCTCCACCGTTCCGCCGAAAATGCCAAACACAGCGCACATCAAGGTGAGCGTAATTAGCAGTGATAAGAATTGCATTTAAGCCACCTCAATCCCTGTGTACTCAGAAAATTTCTTTGCGCTGATAAAATATGTAAAGCGCCCCTGTGAGATTTTCACTGCATAACCGAAGGGAAGTATCCCCTTTTGCAGGCCCACCCTTATGAATTGCTGGCTGACCCCCATCAACTCTGATGCCCGCTTGATTGAAAGCTTGTTTACTCCGCAAACTTCCTTTTCTTCGTCAGCTCCGCACAGCCAATTTGCCGGCACGTTCAACGCATTTGATAATGCAATTACCGATTCAGCTCTCGGCTTGCAAATACCCAATAAATACGAGCTGATTGATGCGTTGCTCAATTTGCTTGCACAAGCTAATTCAGACTGTGTAATCTTACACTTGTCCATTGACTCTTTTAATCTCTGTGAAAAAATACTCATGTTTTCACCTTCTTTCTTACTTGCCTGCATTTTCGCTTATGCGGTACACACCGTTACTGTACATCAGTGTCATTCCAAGTGCATCAGCGATTTTTTCGGCAACACGTCTGCTGTCGTTTGCGCCGCACATAAAGCATTTGATTGTACTCTCTTCAATGTCGGTTTTCTCAGAAAGTTGACGATATGTCATCTTTCTTTCAGTAAGAACGTTTCTTACAATCTGCCTAAATTCTGCAAACAAATTTGCACACCTCCTACAAATATACTAATTTGCTATTGACATGAGTTCACGAAACTGATACAATACAAGTACAAGGTTTTCGTTTTGAATACTCTTGTTTGATTCGCCAAAATCAATTATTACTGCAAGTTAGCGTTTCGTGAACTCACAAGTTAATTATAGTTCGCATTTTGAGAACTGTCAATACCTTTTGTTCACGTTTTGAGAACTTTGTGCAAATCACCAAATTGGAGAGCACATTTATGGACACTATTGACAGAATTATTGTATTGTTGAATGAACGTAATCTTTCGCAGAAAGACTTAACTGACCACTTAGAAATAAAAAAAAGTGTTTTTTCTGCCTGGAAGGTCGGAAAAAGCCACTCTTACAAGAAATATATTAAAAAAATTGCCGATTTCTTGAATACCACTCCTTCCTACCTTATGGGATGGGACGATGAGGCATCTGCTCTTGCTGCGGCTATAAGAGAAGATCCTTCAATTATCGGATTCAAGAAAAAAGAGAATGATGGCGTTGATGCCGAACCAATCAAATCAAATATTGACGCCGTATTTACTGATAACATCAGAATGATTCCGCTTTATAATTCCGTTTCGGCCGGCCTGGGTGCCACTGCGCAGGATGAGATTGTCGACTTTATTCCTCTTCGTATTCGTAGCGATTACGAAGCCGCTGAAACGATATGCATCCGTGTCAAGGGCGATTCTATGTCCCCGAAAATCGATGATGGCGATATTATTCAGGTTCAGAAGATATCAAGCGTTGACAGCGGAAGTATTGCCGTCGTTCTGCTTGACGGTGACGAAGGTTTGGTCAAAAAGGTTGAATACGGCAAGGATTGGATTGAACTGCATTCTTTTAATCCTTATTATCCCGTTCGCCGCTTCGAAGGGGCAGAGGTACTCAGGCTGCAGGTTGTCGGCCTTGTAAAAAAGATTATTAAGGATGTGTAAGATATGAAAAAAGTCTTATTAGCCGTTGCTCTTACAATAACAGGGGCATCCAGCTTATTTTTTCTTATAATGTTTATTGTAATGCTTGTTTCGGGCGATTCAGCAGGCAGTATCATAGCTTTGTTCTTCGTATTATTATTCGGCATCTTGTTTGCTTTGTTGCTCCGGGAATACCGTTATGGCAAACGAAACAGTACGATAAAAATCAATAACAAGCAAGACTTGGAAATTCAAAATATAAGCAATATCACTATAACCAACAACTACAACGAATACGACGAATATGCATTTGGCTTGAGAAAAAAGTCATCGTATACAAGAAATGAAGCTGAGATTCTTGCCCCTCAACTCTTGAAACAAGTTCAAGATTGTGTTAATTTAATCAATACAACTGTACAACCTGATGTTTTCTTTAAACGATACGGAATGGCAATATACAGATTAAATGAACTCTCCAAAATGGAAAAAGTAATTAAATTTACAGGCATAAACCCTTCTATTTTTATACAGACAATGATTAACGAAAAGCAATCAGCAATAAAATTGTTAATCGACAGAATGTATGAAAAAACCAAGGAAAAGCTCAGTTCGTTGAAAACTGATAAAGCTATCATGCACAACATATCTGTTTTTATTGTTGAATTGGTACCGTTTGAAAATCAAATGTCACAGGAAACTCTCGCGTACAAAATGCAAAAAGACGAATTTTTGAAAACAGAATATCTGCCTCAGTATAGGTGTAAAGAACCCGATGGAATATTAGATATTCATCAACATTATAAAAGTGTTGATAAGGTGTGCTCCGTATGCGGAATGACCCTCGCAAATAACGACTGCAAGTGCCAATACTGCGGCACAGTTTGCCGCTGATTTAAGGAGTATAGCTATGGGTATAATGGATTTGCTTAAAGCCAAAGAAAACGAGCGTTTAAAGGCAGAAAACGAAAACTTAAAAAACTCCTTCACACCACAGCAGGAACAATTGTATGATATAAACCAGGCAATTGTGAGAAAACAGCAAGAGCTTAAAAGCCTTTCGGAATGCGTTAACAATTTGCAAAGAGAACATACCGACTTACAATATCAGATATCCGTTAAAAAGCAGGAGCTTATCACCATCGATGACGAAATTGCTTTTCAGGAATATGGACTTTACAAACCTACATATGAATTCGCAAATTCTGATTTGTACAAAGAAAAACTGGCTGAAATCAGAACAGCGCAAAAAAATGTTATTAAAAACGATAAAGCTGTTACGGGAAATACGAACTGGACCGTAAACGGAAGCCAGTCGCAGGGCAAAAAAATGCTTAAAGATATGCAGAAGCTTCTGCTTCGTGCGTTTAACACAGAATGCGACGATACAATAGACAACGTAAAGGTGTCCAATTTTGAAAAATCGCGTGAAAGAATCATTAAATCGGCAGAGCAGATATCAAAGCTTGGTGTGATTATGCAAATTTGTGTTACCGAGCCCTATGTCAATCTTAAATTATCGGAACTGGCGCTTGCTCTGGATTTTCAGCAGAAGAAACAAGAAGAAAAAGAACACATCAAAGAGCTTAGAGAGCAACAGCGCGAAGAAGCAAAAGCTCAGAAAGAAATTGAAGAAGCACGCAAAAAACTGCAAAAGGAGCAGACTCATTATCAGAATGCCTACGCCAAATTACTTGAGCAAATTGCCAGAAACGGAGAATCGGAAGAACTTATCGCCAAAAGGCAGGAGCTCGAAACGCAGCTTGCTGATACAGAAAAGGCAATATCTGATGTGGATTACAGAGAGGCAAACAAGCGTGCAGGTTATGTATATATCATCAGCAATATCGGCGCTTTCGGAGAAAATATTTATAAAATCGGAATGACACGCAGACTTGAACCGCTTGAAAGAATCAGCGAGCTGAGCGATGCATCCGTACCTTTCAACTTTGATGTCCACGCTCTCATCTTCACCGATGATGCACCGGGGCTTGAATCTGCCTTGCACACTGCTTTTGAAAGCAAGAAGGTTAACAAGATAAATCACCGCAGGGAATTCTTCAGGGTTTCCCTTGACGAAATAAAAGCTGAAGTCAGAAAGAATTTTGACAAAACGGTTGAATGGGTAGATGTTCCCGAAGCCGAACAGTATAGACAATCATTGATTATGTGATACAAAAATACCCCTGCCTTAGTGACAGGGGTAAAAATTTAAAAAGGGGGTGTAGTTTTTATGAAGTTACCAAACGGGTATGGCAGCGTTCACAAGCTTTCGGGCAAAAGGCGCAAACCGTGGGCTGTGCGAAAAACAGATAGTTGGGAATATTATTATAAAGGTACCGACACATTGGCTAAGAACCCTACTCCCGAAGAAATCAACTCTGGAAAAGTTACCGCAAAACGCAGCTACAAATATATCGGATATTACGAAACCAGGCAACAGGCGCTTCAGGCACTCGCCCAATTCAACACAAATCCTTTTGATATACAGCCGGATATCACCTTTGAAGAAGCTTACAAAAAGTGGTCGGCAAAGAAGTTTGAAGAAATCAGCAATTCAAATGTCAGCGGATATCAGGCCGCATACAAGCTCTGTGCGGACCTATATAAAATGCCGTTGTCAGAAATTAAGCTCTCGCATCTGCAGGGCGTTGTCGATTCTTCCGGAAAGAACTATCCGACATTGAAGAAAATGAAAATATTGTTTAATCAGCTATTCGATTATGCCGTTATGAATGATATTATCGGCAAGGACAAACACATCGTTGAATATCTGAATATTGGACAGGCCGAAAAAAGCAACAAGCATTATCGCTTTACTGATGTCGAAATCGAAACTTTGTGGCGATGGTCGGAGGGCAACGAGTATGTTCAGGTCATACTTATGCTGATATATTCGGGAGTCAGACCGGGAGAATTGTTTAACACAAAGAAATGCAATGTCAATCTTGAGGAACGGTATTTCTACATCGAAAAAGGTAAAACCGTAAACGCCGCCCGAAAGGTCCCGATTCATGATAAGGTGCTCCCCTTTTACGAGTACTGGATGCAAAAAAATGATACGGAATATCTTGTCACACAGATTAACGGCGATAAAATCCGATTTGATACAAATCACAGCCAATATACTGAGACTTACTGGAAGCCGCTGCTGAGTGATATGGGCATACTGAAATACAAAAATGATAAAGGCGAAATCAAGGAGCACACACCCGATGACACAAGGCATACATTTACAACAATGTGGAAAGAAAAGCGACTGGATGAAGCTATGCGAAGGAAAATTCAGGGTCATTCCGGCAAAGGCATCGGCGAAATGGTCTATACCCATTTTGAGCTTGAAAAACTACGTGAAGAACTTAATAAGCTATAAAAAAACAGGGTTGATAATTGTTTATCAGCCCTGATATTTTGTCTATCACTTGTCAATCACTTGTCTATCACCGATAAAATTTCACGCATTTTCAGACAGATTATAAAATAAAAAATCCCCGAAAAATCGGGGATTTCGTGTGTTTGTAAATTGAAAGAATTTATCTCTTCGAAAACTGAGGTGCACGACGAGCAGCCTTCAAGCCGTACTTCTTTCTTTCCTTCATTCTGGGGTCTCTTGTGAGGAATCCGGCCTTCTTGAGCTCGGGACGAAGTGTTTCGTCGAATACGAGAAGAGCTCTGGAAACGCCGTGACGGATAGCACCGGCCTGACCGGTTACACCGCCGCCGGAAACTGTGCAGATGATGTCGAACTTGTCAACATTATCTGTAAGTGCAAGAGGCTGACGAACGATGAGCTTGAGTGTTTCAAGACCGAAATAATCGTCAATGTCTCTGCCGTTGATTGTGATAGCGCCTGTTCCTCTGTAAAGTCTTACTCTGGCTACGGAGTGCTTTCTTCTGCCTGTTCCGTAGAAATACTGCAGTTTAGATTCGTACATTTAAAGCAACTCCTTTCAGTTTTCATAAGCCTCAGGCTTCTGAGCCTGCTGCTTGTGATTTGCATCTCTGTATACTCTGAGTCTTGTGAGCGACTTAGCGCCGAGGCTGTTGTGAGGAAGCATTCCCTTGATTGCTTCGTACATAGCCTTTTCGGGCTTTGTTGCCATAAGCTCCTTATAGCTTACTCTCTTGAGTCCGCCGATCCAGCCTGTGTGCCAGATGAATTCCTTGTTCTCAAGCTTCTTGCCTGTGAGAACTGCCTTTTCGCAGTTGATTACAATAACAAAATCTCCGCAATCAGCGTGGGGAGCAAATGTTACCTTGTGCTTGCCGTTAAGAATGTGAGCAGCCTTTGCAGCAGTTCTGCCGAGAGGCTGTCCTGCAGCGTCGATAATATACCACTTACGGGTGATTTCGCTTTCCTTGGGCATATATGTTGCCATTTCGTTTTTCCTCCATTATAATATTTTTTGTCAAAACGATTTCGCAAGAAGTCTTATTCTCAATTTCATCGATATATGAAAAATCGGCTCAAATGCCTGTAAAAAATACAAAGCCGCCCTGTAAAAAGACAAACCCGCCTTGACAATGCCTAATTATTATACTATTGCTTTTTTCAGATGTCAATAGTCAAATTGCCGAAAATTTAATATATCATACCCTTTTCTCTTGATTTCTCTTTAATTTGCTCAAAATCTCTCGATTTCTCTTTTTTCGTTTCATCTTTAAAAAATCGTCAATTTTACTATTTTTATTGTCCGATTGACATAAATTTATACAGATGTTATAATAATATCCAAGAAAATACTAAGGGGGATTTTTATGAAGCGTGGAATATTAATACTATTTTCAATAATATGCCTTATGATGAATTCTTTTTCGGCATGTTCATCTGAATTCAATGCTAAAGAATGCATTGCCTCAAATCTCGATATCAATACCGATTCGGCTCAAGTTAATACCGTAATAAATTCATCTCGCAACTTTCACGGTGACGGTCATACCTTTATATCTTTAGGCTTTGCAGATAATCCTATAACTGACGAAATCAAACAAAAAGAAAACTGGAAGCAATTACCCTTGACAGATAACCTGACATCACTTGTTTACGGAAAAGAAAACGTCTATAACGGCATAACAAACGATGATGATGAGCTTTTGATTCCGCAGATTGAAAACGGATATTACTACTTTGAAAACAGGCACAGCGACGCAAAGAACAGGTATGGCGACAGCGACGTTTTCGACCTTGTATCATATAATTATACAATAGCAATTTACGACGAAGACGAGAACATATTGTATTTTTACAGCTTAGACACTTAAGTCAAAAGGAGAAAAACTTGAAAGAAAACACACTTTATATATCCGACCTTGACGGAACGTTGCTGAATTCCGAGTGCAAAATCAGCAAAACCACGGCTGAAATTATAAGCAGGCGATTTTACAGATAACAGCTTAATCAACCATAAGAATTGAAAAATCCGACAATTTAACTTTTTTCTCTTCAAGCGGCTTTATAATCGCAGAATTATCATTGTTAAGGAGATGCTTTATGAATATCAAGAATAAGATTGCCGAAATTTTCAGCAAAGGACTAAAAAACTCTGCTTATGGTGAAGAAAAATCCTTTGAAGTACTTAATCGAATAAGCCCGAAATATACGAGAAATTTTAAAAGTGCAATAGATGAATACTCGGAATACGAAAACTGCAATGATGTAAGCAAAAACAATTTTAAAAATAACGGAGATTAAATTTTGAACAAAAACACACTTTATATATCCGACCTTGACGGAACACTGCTGAATTCCGAGTGCAAAATCAGCAAAACCACGGCTGAAATTATAAGCAGGCTGATTGATGACGGGCTGATGTTTTCGGTCGCAACGGCACGCACAAACAAAACCGTTGAGCAGCTTTGCGAAAAACTGCGCATCAATATCCCTGTTATTCTGATGAATGGCGTTGCACTCTATGATCTTGAATCACACAAATTCAAAAGCTTTGAAAAATTTGACATAGCTTACGTCAGCGAATTTTTGGAAATAATCGAAAAATACGGCTCCAAGGGGTTTTTATACACAATAGAGAACGGTGAACTTGAAACGTTTTACGTCAACACAAATGCGCCGAATTCCGAAGAATTTATGCGTGAACGTATACAAAAATACGACAAGAAATTCATGCGCACAAACAGCTTTTTGCATTGCGCTGATATGAATTGCGTTCATTTTTCGCTTTCGGACAAAAAGGAAGCTTTGCAGCCTGTTTTCGATGAAATTTCAAAGCTAAATGCATTTTCCGTCCAATTCTACCGTGATATTTACAACGATGATTTCTGGTATCTTGAGATATGTTCCCGTAAAGCTTCAAAATACAACGCCGCATTAAAGCTTAAGGAAATGCTGAAATGTGAAAAAATTGTCTCATTCGGCGATAATTTGAACGACCTGCCGCTTTTTGCCGCCTCAGACGAAAGCTATGCGGTTGAAGGCGCAAAAGACGAAGTAAAAGCAAAGGCGTGCGGCATAATCGCTTCAAACAATGAAGACGGCGTTGCTTGGTTTTTAGACAAGCTGCAAAGATAAAAATCAGATTAAATTCACTCAAAAACCGTAAATTTCATTTCAAAATTCACATCTGTTTTTTTAAAAAAAATTTACAAAAAACAAAACCCCCAAAAATCGGGGGTTTTTATTATATAATCTGCCAAATTTTCAAATGGGTATTGAAATCTGCTTAGTAATATGTTACAATAAATCCGAAGTGGTTTTTACAAATCACTCGTTAATTTAATAACAATTACTTGCTGATAAGAGCGAGAGTATCACGAGCGATAAGCAATTCCTCATTTGTGGGAACTACCCAGACCTCAACCTTTGAATCGGGTGTGGAGATTCTCTTAAGCTCGCCTCTTGTGGATTTATTCACCTCGGCATCGATTTTGATTCCGAAATATTCCATATCTTCGCAAACGCCCTGACGAACCTCGGATGAGTTTTCGCCGATACCGCCTGTGAAGAGAACAGCATCAAGTCCGTTCATTGCAGCTGCATATGAACCGATGTATTTCTTGATTTCGTAGCAGAGCATATCAGTAACAAGCTGAGCTCTCTTGTTTCCTTTTTCGGCAGCAGCGCAGATTTCTCTGTTATCGCTTCCGATTCCCGAAACGCCGAGGAAGCCTGACTTCTTGTTGAGATAATCGCTCATTTCATCAGGAGTAAAGCCCTTGCGCTTTGCAACATAGCATACAGCCGAAGGGTCAACAGCACCGCTTCTTGTGCCCATTACAACACCATCAAGAGGAGTAAAGCCCATTGATGTATCAACGGATTTTCCGCCGTCAACAGCTGTGATTGATGAACCGTTGCCAAGGTGGCAGGAAACGATTTTCAACTCGGAAGGATCCTTGCCGAGTGCGTTTGCAAGCTCCTTGGAAACAAATCTGTGAGAGGTTCCGTGGAAGCCGTATTTACGGACGTGAAGCTCTTCATAGCAATCATAGGGCATACCGAACATAAACGCCTTTTCGGGCATTGTCTGGTGGAATGCTGTATCAAATACAACCGCCATGGGAGTACCTTCCTTAACAACCTTCTTACAAGCTCTGAGAGCCAATGCGTGAGCGTGGTTGTGAACAGGAGCCAAAGGCGCAAGCTCATCAATCTTATCAATAACTTCATCTGTTGCGAGAACAGTTTCGGGGAACACCTCAGCACCCTGCACAATTCTGTGACCTACTGCTGAGATTTCGTCCATTGACTTGATAACCGATGCTTCGCTCTCTGTAAGAGCGTAAACGAGCTTCTGAAAAGCCTCGGTGTGAGTGGGGAAGCTGCAATCCTCATTGAGCGTTCTGCCGTCGTCGGTCTTGTGGGAAAGATGTCCGTCAATTCCGATTCTGTCACAGTTGCCCTTTGCAATAACATGCTCGTTTTCCATATCGATAAGCTGATATTTAAGCGACGAGCTGCCTGCGTTTACAACAAGTATCAACATAATTCATTCATCCTTTCATATTTATATGTGTTGATTTCTTTGCACAATTAAATATTATATACCAATTTTTTCAAATTGCAATAGACAAATTTTTTTTATAACAAATCTTACAAAACACAGCTTTTTCAATTTACTTTTTACAGATATAATAACTAATAACCAGAAAATTTCAAAGGGGGAATATTTATGAAAATTTCAGGAATTATCTGTGAGTACAATCCTCTTCACAACGGTCATATCCACCATATCGAAGAGACAAGAAAAAACGGAGCTACGCACATTGTCGGAATTATGAGCGGCAACTATGTGCAAAGAGGCGACGTTGCAATTTTAAACAAATTTGACAGGGCAAAGCTTGCCGTCAAATCAGGCGTTGACCTTGTTGTTGAGCTTCCTGCTCCCTATTGCCTTGCAACTGCGGAAAAATATGCAAGAGGTGCAGTCTTTCTTCTGAAGTCATTGGGCGTTGTCGATGAGCTTTCATTCGGAAGCGAATGCGGCGATATCGGGATGCTCAGAAGAGGCGCTGCTGTTGCCGATGAGTTTTCCAATTCCAAGGAAGTCATTGATATGCTCGAGGAGGGAAAAACCTACCCTGCCGCAATTTATGAGCTTACCAAGAAAAAATACGGCGATGCTGTTTCCTCGCTCTTTGAAGGGCCGAACAACGAGCTCGCCATTGAATATATCAGGGCTATAAATCATCTCGAAGCTAAAATCGACCCGTTTACCATCGTAAGGCTCGGCAATGAGCACGACGCAGCCGACAGCATTATCGACGGGTATGCAAGTGCCTCTGCAATCAGAAAGTCAATTTTTGAAGGCAAGGATTTTACCGACAAGGCACCCGAAGAAACCTGCAAGGCTATTTTTGAATCACTTAAATCCGGAAAAATTTCAAGGGGCGAAACTCTTGAAAGGCTTTTCCTTTACAAGCTGCGCTCAATGAGCGTTGAAGATATTGCAAAACTGCCCGATGTAGCTCAGGGGCTTGAGCACCGCATTTACGAAGCAAGAGATTGTACATCTATGGCAGATGTTCTCAAAAAAGTCAAGACCAAGAGATATACAATGGCAAGAATAAGGCGAATTTTCTTCAATATGCTTCTCGGTATAACCGCGGAAGACCTTAACTTCTATCCGCCCTACGGCAGAATTCTCGCAACAAACGAACGAGGCTTTGAAATCCTCTCCGAAGCCAAGGGAAAGGCTGTTATCCCCTTCGGCACTTCCCTTGCAAAGCTTTCGGCAATTGATGAGGTTTCTGCACGATATGCAAAAATCGAGTCCGATTCGACTGACATCTATTCACTCTCATGCAAGAAGGTTCAGAGTGCAGGCCTTGATTATCGCACCAAGGTCAGCATTGTTGACTGATATATAATAAAGCTATATGAAAAAAGTATTACTTGGAATCAGCGGCGGTGTTGACAGCTCCGTCGCTGCATTTTTGTTAAAAAATCAAGGCTATGATGTAACAGGCGTAACATTGAATATGTTTTCGCCCGATGCACTTGCAAAACCTGAGCTTTATCACGATGCTTCAAGCGATGCGCAAAAATGTGCTGAAATCATCGGGATTGATTTTCTGCGCCTTGATGTCAGCAACCACTTTAAAAAATACGTGACTGATGACTTCATTGCACAGTATCTGAAAGGTGCAACGCCGAACCCCTGCGTTGTATGCAATATCCATATCAAATTCGGCGTAATGCTTGATTTTGCGATGAATAACGGCTTTGACTATATCGCTACCGGTCATTATGCAAAAATTGAAAATAAGAACGCAAGATATCTGCTCAAGCGCCCCGACATTACCGAAAAAGAACAGACATA
Organism: Oscillospiraceae bacterium; assembly: GCA_017435565.1. GTDB lineage: Bacteria > Bacillota > Clostridia > Oscillospirales > Ruminococcaceae > RGIG3077. Next base: position 107,418 of record JAFSEU010000004.1, read on the forward strand.
TGTTCTTTGGGGACTTAATCAGAAACAGCTTGCGCACACGCTGTTTCCTCTTGCGGATTTGCCGAAAAGCAGAATCAGAGAAATCGCCGCTTCAATAAATCTGCCGAGCAGCAATAAAAAAGACAGTCAGGACATCTGCTTTGTTCCCGACAAAAAATATGCCGACTTCATTCAAAAACACTGCGGCGATAAAATCGAAGCAGGAAGCTTTGTTGACGAAAACGGCAATTTTCTGGGTACGCATCGCGGAATTGTCAACTACACCCTCGGTCAGAGAAAGGGTCTGGGAATCGCACTCGGAAAGCCTGCTTTTGTTGTTTGCAAAAATGCCGATAACAATACCGTGACTTTATCCGACGAGGACAAGCTCTTTACCGATAATTTTTCAATTAAAAACACAAACTGGATTTTATTTGAAAATCCGCAAAAATTTCTCAAAGCTTTCGTCAAAACACGTTACAGCCAGAAGCAGACCGAGTGCATTGTCGAAAAGGGCGAAAACGGCTGCTTTAATGTCAGCTGCTGCGAAAAAATCCGTGCGGTAACACCGGGGCAATCGGCAGTATTCTACGATGAAAACGGATATGTTATCGGCGGCGGAATTATTATGGATAATAATACTGCTTGACATAAATACGAAAAAAGTGTAAAATTGTCTGTATAAACAAAGAAAGGATTCAAAAGCTCGAAATATGAAAAAAACAGCACTTTTACTCGCACTTACTCTTATGCTCTCTCTGGGTGTATCCTGCTCCAAAAACAAAGATAAATCCGAATCTGAGAGCTCGTCTGCAACATCGACAACAACATCCGCTTCTGACAGCAGCTCCATTTCTCAAAGCGAATCTCAGTCGCAGTCGCAAGCTGATAAGGTTGAAAATACAACACGCAATCCGCTGACAGGTCAGACTGATTACAATGAGGACGCAATCGGCAAAAGACCGGTTGCGGTTATGATAAACAATCTCAAGGGTGCACTCCCCCAGTACGGAATTGAACAGGCAGACATTTTGTTTGAAGTTCTTGTTGAGGGCGGAATTACAAGGCTTATGGGCGTTTACGCCGATTATACAGCCGTTCCCGATGTGTGCTCGGTACGAAGCTGCCGATATTACTACCCCGTGATTGCAATGGGCTTTGACGCTGTTTACTGCCACATAGGCTATGAGCAGACCTTCGCAAAAGCAAAGCTTAACAGTCTGGGAATCGACACTATCAGCGACAGCAGCGTAATTCCTTACAGCACCATGTTTGCGGTTGACTCAGAGCGTGCACAAAGCTATTCAAGCGAGCACACCAAATACCTTGTCGGAGCCAACATTCCTCAGGCACTTGAAGATTACGGCTACCGCACCGACCTTGGCGATGAATATAAAGGCGATTACTTTGTATTTGAGGATGAGTTTTTCTCACCCGAAGGCGCTGAGGCTTCAAACGTAAACCTTAAATTCTCTGCTTCATATTACAGTACCTTTGAATATGACGAAAGCACAAAAACCTATAAGAAATTCCACAACGGAAGCGAGCATATCGACGGAAAAAGCGGAAATCAGCTTTCCTATACCAATGTAATCGTGCTTTGCACCGAGGTTTACCCCAAGCCCGAAAACACCTATCTTATGGAAGTTGAAATGGTCTCATCCGGTACGGGTTATTATATCAGCGGCGGAAAGGCACAGGAAATCACCTGGGAAAAAACAAGTGAGGAAGCACAGATTGACTTCTTCGGCCCTGATGGAAACCCGCTTACGGTAAATGTCGGAAAATGCTATATCGGCGTTATCGACAACAACGCTACAATCACTATTGAATAAAATTTAAAATAAAACGGCAATCAATTTTTTCATAGCTTTTGAATAAACCGATGGTTTTTACACCAAGCTGTATGCGAGGTGAATTTTATGAAAAAAATCAGACTTGCCGTTTTTTTCGGATTTGTATTGACCGTTTGCTTTTCTTCGTCGATAATCAGCTTCAATAATTCTGTTGACGAAATCAGAAACAGCGTATTCAGGCTGCACATCCTTGCCAATTCCGACTCAATTGAAGACCAGCAGCTGAAACTGCAGGTTCGGGATGAAATTTTAAGGCTTTCCGGCGAACTTTTTGCCGGCAGAACTCTTGAAGAATCCGTGGAGAAAGCGTCTGCCTCACTTGAGGTTATAGAAAAAGCCGCAGAAAACGTGCTTGCCGAAAATGGATATGACTATGACGTTTTCTGTGAAATTGCACCGACTGAGTTTGGCGACAGGGATTACGGCGATTTCACAATGCCCGCAGGTGAATACACAGCGCTTTGTGTATATATCGGAAATGCGCAGGGGCACAACTGGTGGTGTGTGATGTATCCCCCGCTTTGCGTCGGCACGGCAGAACAAAATATCGAAAGCTACTTCGAGAAGGACGAAGCAGATATACTGACAAATCACGAAAAATATGAAATCAGATTCAAATGCGTTGAAATTTTCAGCGGCATCAAGCAAAAAATCACAGAGCTTTTAAACTGACGGAGAAAAATTATGCTGAATTTTATTTTAGGAGCAATCGGCACGGGCAAGACAAGCACAATAGCCGAAAAAATATCACGACAGATTGCCGGTGGACAAAATGTGCTTGTAATCGTGCCCGAACAGTTCACCTTTGAATATGAGCATATGCTTTATTCGAAGCTGGGTGCGTTTGATTATAACAGAATATCAGTAAGGAGCTTTAAAAGGCTTGCCGCAGAAATCATCAGAGAAAGCGGCGGCGAACACAGAATGTATGCCGACGGCGTGACAAAATCACTTCTGATGTCGCTTGCCATAAAAAAAGCAGCCCAAAATGATGGCCTTGTTTTTTATAATAAGCTTGCAAAAAGCGTAATGTTTTCCGCAATGATGCTCGACTGCATATCAGACCTGAGCCAAAGCGGACTTGATGACGACAAGCTTATTTCAGGCGCGGACAGCCTCAGCGGTGCATTAAAAGAAAAATTCACGGACATACTAAACATTTATTTTACCTATTGCTCACTTTTGAACAAGCATAATCTTTCCGACGCAAAAAGCGCAATTACCTACGCTGCCACGCTTGCCGCAAAATATGGTTTTTTTGAAAACAAATGCGTTTTTATTGATGAATTCAAAAGCTTTACTGCGGACGAAAAGCTTTTGATTGAAGCAATGCTCGCACAGTCGGACGTATGCTGTGCGCTTGATACGGACGATGAAAACTCAAAGCTGTTACATCTTTATTCGGTCAACCGTACATTTTCAGCGCTTAAAAGACTTGCACAAAAGATTTCGTCAAAAATCACCATCACACGCACAAGCCATGATTCTTCTGCCGCAAAATACGATATTATCCACATCTCGCAAAGCATTTTCAAAAACACCGAATGTGAAAAAATCGAGAGCGAAAGCATCAGAATTGTCGATGCGCTGAATATATATGATGAATGCGAATATGTCTTTGCCGAAATCAGAAGGCTCTGCCGTGAGGAAGGCTTGCGCTTCGATGAAATTGCACTTGTCGCAAGGGACGCACAGATGTACCGTGCAATTATTGATGAATACTCAAAAATCTATGAAATCCCCGTTTTTGAAAGTGTGGAGAAAACGCCCTATAATACAGCGCTTTCAGTTTTTATCACGACGGCGCTGGAAATGACGTTTTCAACCTTTTCGACCGAAAAGCTTCTTATGTATGCAAAAACAATGCTCATCGGAATTGATATTACAGAAATCTCACAGCTCGAAAATTTCTGCTACATATGGGATATTGACGGCAAACTCTGGGAGAAAGAATTTTCTCAGGATGACTCTGCCGCAATTGAAGCAGAAAACACAAGGCGCAAAATTATCAATCCGCTTCTTGAGCTGCGCGAAAAATGCAAAAACACAACCGGCGATGCGATTACCCGTGCGATTTTTGAACATTTTGAAACTGTCGGTCTTATGAACAATCTCAACAAGCTGACAAAAGGCAGCGGCGAAAACAATGAGCAGGATACAATCGAGCAGGCAAGAGAACTGCGCCTTATGTGGAATGTGCTTGCCGACACTCTTGATATATTCCATACATATCTGGAAAACATTGAAATTTCACCTGCCGAATACAGGGATATGCTTTCCTGTGCACTTTCTGCGGCGCACTATTCAAATGCACCCCAAAGGTCAAACTCCGTCAGCTTTACGCAATTGCAACTGACAAGATACAACTCGCCGAAGGTTGTTTTCATTCTCGGCGCAAATGAAGGGTATTTTCCGAGAAACAGTGTAACCGTTGGAATGTTTACTTCAACGGAAAGCCAAAAGCTTTCCGCAAACGGAATTGAGCTGGCAAAAACCGACGAGCAGATATACTCGGAGGAAAGCTTTGCTGTATACGCCGCTGTAAGCGCTCCGACAAAAAAGCTTTATATAACATATCCGCTGCTTGATAAATCAAACGGTTCAAAAACCGGTGCACACACATTGAAGCTGATTGAAAATATGTTTTCAAACAAAATCACGCTTTGCGCAAACAGTCTTGACGATGAATTCTACGGCACGACAAAGGAGGCGGCATACAGAAGGTATGTCCGCAGCTTTGGGAAAGACACTGTATTTGAGAAAAGCTGTGAGGCGGTACTTTCCGATGACATAATTTACGGCGAAAAAATCAAGGCTCTCAAATCGGGAACGCTTTCAAAAAAACAGCACAGCCTTGATGAACGTGACGTTGTGCGCCTTCTTTACGGAAACAACCTTAAAATGAGTGCATCAAAGCTCGAAACCTTCTGCTCATGCCCGTTCAGATATTATATGAGCTACGGGTTGAAAATCAGACCGCTGCAGAAAAAAGCCATTACCGTCAACGAAAAGGGCAGCATTGTGCACTTTTGTCTTGAAAGAATATTCAAGGACTATGAAAAGGATGAATTTTTAAAGCTCACAAAGCAGCAGATTGATTCTATCGTCGCAGAATACATCAGGACTTACCGCGACGAGAATCTTGGCGGTGATTACAGAGAGAGCGAAAAATTTGAATATAACCTGAAAATAATTGCAGAGAATACAAGCGAAATTATTGAGAATCTTCAACGTGAATTTTCTCAGAGCGACTTTTACCCTTGTGAATCGGAATACTGGCTGAAAAGAGAATTTGCTCTTTCCGTTCCCGATATTCCGAAAGCCGCCGTCACATTAAGCGGAATTACCGACAGAATCGATCTTTATGTCAGCTCAAATGGCAGATTTATCCGTGTGGTTGATTACAAGACGGGCAAAAAGACGTTTTCGCTGAGCGACCTTGTCAGCGGCAAGAATATGCAGATGTTTCTGTATCTTTTTGCGCTGACTTCAAGTGATGAAAGATTCTCTGACTGCACTCCTGCGGGCGTTTTGTACTATCACGCAAACGAAACAGTGCCTTCACTTCCACGCACAAGCGATGAGAAAAAGCTTGACGAGCTCAAAGCAAAAAGCCGCAGAATGATTGGTGTTGTTCTTGATGATGATGAAATCATCAGCTCAATGGACAAAGGCGCAGGGGTTATCCCCATTACGAGAAACAAAGACGGAAGCATCAGCAAGAATTCGCTGAAAAACCTGCTGAGCGCCGAGAATTTTAACAGCCTTGACAGGTACTGTACAGAAACAGTCAAACGATGCTCAGAGAGAATTTTAAGCGGAAATATCGCGGCACTCCCCTACAAGGACGCCTGCACCTTCTGCGATTATAAAAATGTATGCGGAAATTATCCGAATGAAACCGTAATCAGCATTGAAGAAAGCACCGACACACTTGTTAAGGGAATGCTCAGCGGCGAATATTCATACGGCGATTCGATGAAGGCTGTTGCCGTAAACCCGAAGGAGAATGATGAAGATGTGGACGAATGAACAGCTTGACGCTATAAGCGCACCGAACACAGGGCTTATTGTATCAGCCGCCGCAGGAAGCGGAAAAACCGCCGTGCTTGTCGAGCGTCTGTGCCGTCAGATATGCGAAAACATTCCTGTTCAGAAAATGGTAGTCGTCACCTTCACCGAGGATGCGGCGGCACAGCTGAAAAACAGGCTCTACGACGCAATCCGTGAAAAAATCGCCAAAGAACCCGAAAACGAGTGGCTTGCAAGGCAGCAGAATATGCTCGGCAGCGCAAAGATATCAACAATAAGCTCTTTCTGCTTCAATATTATCAGAGAGAATATCAACAGGCTTAATGTTTCGCCGAATTTCAGAATTATTGAAACAGCACAAGAAGACATCTTACTGAAAAAAGCAGCAGAGCTTGCGATTGAAGGCTTATATAAAGAAAACCCTTGCGACATAAAAATACTTGATGATTACTTTTGCAAGGACTTTGAAACCAAAACGTGTACGCTTCTTATCAAGCTGCACAGGTTTCTTGTGTCAATTCCCTTCAAAAAGGATTATTTAAAAAATGTCGATGACAATCTGCTTGCACTTAAGAATGACTGCGGGATAATCAGCGGCGAATACTGCGAATTCATAAAGCGCTGTTTTGACAGAATCATATCGCAGTACCGTTCGATTCTTATGCTTTGCTGCGGTGATTTTGAGGTATATTACGACTATTTCGACCTTATCATCAAAGACCTTTGCGATATTTATAACAATATCAATTCCGAAAACGTTTTTGAGTCGGCTCAGGCAATATGCAGTTTTTCACTCAAAAGCATACCGAGGCTTAAAGTTTGCGCTGAGCTTGAAGAGCAAAAGGAATTCATCAATTCGCTCAAGGACAAAGCAAAAAAAGACCTTGGCGACCTTTCGGAAATTGTTTTGACAAAGGAGCAGATGCAAAGCGACTTTTCAATGCAGTCAGAAGTTTTCGGCTGTATCAGAAGGCTTTACCTTTCATTTGACAGTAAATTTGAAAAGCTTAAAGCCGAGCTGAATGGCCTGACATTCTCCGACGGTGAACTGCTTGCTCTTGAGCTTTTGTCAGACAAAACTGCAGTTGACGGAAAAAGCGACATTGCAAGAGAACTCAGCGAATATTACGAAATAATAGCCTGCGACGAATATCAGGACATCAACAATGTTCAGGAAATGATTTTTAAGCTGATTTCAAAAAAGTCCACAAATCTTTTTGCAGTAGGCGATATAAAGCAGTCAATATACAGATTCCGCCAGGCAAACCCGAACATTTTTCTTGATACGGTAACGAACGCTCAAAGCTATGGCGGCACAGAAAATGAAGCAATGCAGAAAATAATTCTGGCAAAGAATTTCAGAAGCTCAAAGCAAACTGTTGATTTTGTCAATCTGGTTTTCCGAAACCTTATGAGCCGTGAGTGCGGCGATGTTGACTACAACGACGAGCACAAGCTCATATACGGTGCAAATTTTGATGACAGCGACAGAAAAAGCGAAATAATGCTTGTGGAATCGGACGACGAAAAGCAATATAAATTAGCCGAGTCAGACGCTGTTGCGCTGAAAATCAAGTCGATGCTCGAAGAGGGCGTTCTTGTGACTGAGAAAAACGGCACAAAGCGCCGCTGCACATACAGCGACTTCTGCGTGCTTATGGGCACAAAAAACCGCTTCAGTGAATTCAAGGCTGCGCTTGAGAATTTGGGCGTCAAGGTCAGCTCAATCACGAAAGAAGGCTACCTGTCTTCAAGGGAAATCACGCTGCTGTGCGACATTCTGCGTATTATTGACAACCCTACGAGAGATATTTCCGTTGTTTCCGTGCTGCTTTCGCCCGTATTTGCAATGACGCCCGACGAGGTTTCGCGCATACGAATGATAAATCCCGACATTTCTCTATACAGCGTTATGAAGTCGGATGACATATCAGATTACGTCAGCGAGGCAACACTTCACAAATGCCGTCGCTTTGTCGATACAATAGATCAGATGAGAGTATTCGGCTCTATGTGCGGAATCAGCGAGCTTATCAGAAAAATTTACATAACAACTGACCTTGTGTCCATAATGCAGCTTTACAGCGACGGTGAAAAGAAGTCGGCAAATCTTCGCCTTATGCTCAGCTATGCTCAAGGGTATGAAAGCACGTCAACAGGAGGACTTTCGGGATTTCTGCAATACCTTGATTCTATTGACAAAAAAAGCGGTGACCTTTCTGCCGCGCAGACAGTTTCAGGCTCTGATGATTCAGTATCGCTGACGACGATTCACTCATCAAAGGGTCTTGAATATCCTTTTGTATTCATTTGCGATAATCGGCATAAATTCAACAACAGGGATTTGTCGGATGACATTCTGTGGCATAAGGAGCACGGCTTCGGTGCGGTATACAGAAGCAAAATCACCCTGAAGCGATATGACACATACCTTCACGAAAAAATCAGAGCTTGTTCGCTTCGCGAATCGCTCAGCGAGAGTATGAGGCTTTTGTATGTCGCTATGACAAGAGCAAAGGAACGCCTTTTCATCACCTTAAGCTGTGACGAAAAGCTCAAAGCAAAGCTCCACAATGCAGCTTTTTCTTTGAATTCTTCAAACGGCTGCAGCACTCTTGATGCAAACTGCTTTGAGGACTGGATTATCAACGCAGTTGTCTGCGACAGAAATGCTCTCGCATTAAGGAAGCTTGTACCGGACAGTTTTCCGATAAATACCGAGACTGATTTTACTGTCAGCATAACAAATCCGAAAAAGGAATTTTTCAAAAATCTGCGCAAAGATAACGCCGCCGTATCCGACAGCGCACTTTGCCAAAGGCTTTCCGAGGGCTTTAATGTTCAGCAACCCGATGACAGCAGGCTCTATGCAAAGCTATCGGCAACCGAACTGAACGATTCGCACAGAATCGAGCTCAAAACCCCTGCGTTTGCTTTGAAGACGACGGGCGGAACGCTCAGGGGAAACGCAATTCACAGCTTTATGCAGCTTTGTGATTTTACGCTTGATGATGTATCGCTTGAGCTTTCAAGGCTCAAATCCAACGGCATTATTACCGACAAGCAATCTGAGCTTATTGATATCAGCGCTCTGCAGACCTTTTTTGACTCACAAATCGGAAAAATGCTCAAAAGTGCAAAATTTATCAGACGTGAGCATGAATATCTTGTCAGCATAAAAGATCTGCCCTATGACAGCCGATTGTTCGGCAAGATAATACCCAATGAATACAAAGGCGCTGACACGATGCTTCAGGGCGTAATCGACTGCCTTTTTGAAACTGACGACGGCAAGCTGATTCTGCTTGATTATAAAACCGACAGAACTGCACCAAAAGTGCTTGAAATGCGTTATAGAAATCAGCTTCTGATATATGCCGAATGCATAAAGGTGTTTATGAACCGAAAGGTAGACGCAGCCTATATCTGGTCGTTTGAAAACAACTGTGCTGTCGAAATTTCAATTTGACACGGTAAGGTATGTATTGTATAATTTGATTATTAAAAGCAAAGGAGAGTGATGCCGATTGAAAAACCTTGTAAGCTATCTGATTTCCATAATCATATCAGTGCTTTATATGTATTTTCTTGATGAGGAAAGCGGTCTCGTTATCACCGCAATTCTGATAACGGCACCGCTGATTTCCTTTGCAATTACTTTTTTGAATCTTAAAATAACCGAAATTTCCGCACGTACATCAACCGATGTCATAAGCTGCGGTGAATCGCTTGAATTAATAGTTGACATTAAACGGAAATTTCCGATAATTTCACCGATTATCATCATTGATTTTGAAATCAGTGCAAATTTTGCGCAGTTCCCTACATTTGCTCTGAAATTTTCACCGCAGATGAAAAGCAAATCACAAAAGCTGTTGCGGCTTGACTCAAAATATCCGACAAGCGGCAAAATATCCGTAAAAGCAATCAGATTTTCAGACTTTCTCGGCATATTTGCATTAAAAGCAAAATCTGAACTTGCCGAATTTGATGTGGCGGTTGTACCGCAGATTGTACCAAGCACAAACGAAAATGCGCTTTTCAGCTCACTTTCCGCCAACCTTAGCTACGATGATGAACAGGAAATCACAACCAACGCTTATTCAATGCACACAACACCCGGCTATGAGCATCGAGAATATGTCGAATCAGACCCTCTGAAGCGCATTAACTGGAAGCTGTCATCAAAGCTCGGAAAGCTGATGATAAGGCTTGACGATGCCGTATGCGCCTCCAAACCAATTTTCATCATCGACCTTACTGCGAAGGATGAAATTTCAGCGATTAAATCAACGGAATTTGCCGAACAAAAAATCATACTTTCCCAGTCGCTGTACAGCCGTGCAAACAAGCTTATAGGCAACGTTCTGGGAACGCTTTCTTACTTTGCCGCCAACGGAATCGAGTGCAAGGTCTATTGCACAGGGCTTAAAGACCCTGTAATATGCTCAAATTCCGTTGATGTATCAGTCCTTGCAGTAGCAATTGCACAGCAATCAATCGACAGCCTTACAAACGCAAGAGAATTAGAGAGCGCTGTTGAAGGAATTGACAATGATAGCAACCTTGTATATTGCAGTTTTTCTCGTAATCCCAACATACTCAGACTTTTGCAGGTCTGCAAAGCTACGGGCGCAAACGCCTCAATACTTCTTGCTACGAAAGAATCAAATGTTGATTTTTCAGGAATTCCCACATATTACTACGACAGCAACAATGCTTTAAGACCATATTAACGAAACACACAGAAAGGAGGATGTAGAAATGGCAAAAAAGCTCCGGAAAACTAAAATCGACTCAAAAAAGTTGCTTGAAAGGTTGATTGGGCTGATTCCGATTATATTTGCCGCTTTTGTGAGTGGAAGCTTTGTCTGGCATTTTTCCGCTTCAAAAACGCCGTTCTTACTCTCCTTCTCAGGTGCATTCATCTATCAGCTGATTCTTTTCACCGTGTTTGACACAGCACGTAGACCAAGGCGCAAATTTCTGTTTGCTGTATATATTTTGATTATTCTGATAATTTCGCCGTATTTGAGCGAATTCTATGAAGTGATTATGTACTCGCAGGCGGACCAGCTTATGCACGAAACAATGGTGTTTGACTGGTTCTTCGGAAGCGGCTCATACACACGGTACAATCCCGGCTACTGCTTTTATCTGCTGATGCTTATGTCATTACCAATCGGCGCCGCTGTATATTTTTATACAAAAGTATACTTAAGAATATCCGTACTGTTTCTGATTGCGCTGTTTCCGCCGATTATCTACGCAAAGGACTATGAAACTTATCCGCCCTTTTTGTGCGTTATACTGATGCTTTTGTTCTTTGCCACAATAATTTACTGCAAATTTCTGAAAACGGATGAAAACATTGCCAACAGCAATGACGGCATATGGCAATCATCTCAATTTCGTTTTTCAACTGCGGCATTTCTTGCAATTTCAATATTTGTCGCAATAATCATCCCGAAACCCGATATTGATGACAAGCGTCAGGAATTTGATGACTTTACACAGGGCAGGTTTTCAAGCCGCACAGGAAGGATTACAGATAATTTCACGAATTCCTCAAACGGAAACAATACAGCAAATACTTCAAACCGTGAGCTTGCACGTATTGAGGCAAATGAGCTGTTAAATCTCAAAACACAATGCTATTATTATTACGACGATTCTGAAGATGTATGGCTTCCGCTCGAACAGGATTCCGAGCTTATGCAGCTAAGCCGGTATTATATGACAAGAGGCTCGGGTTCGCAATCCGAAAGCGAAATCGAGATGTACAGTCCCGCCGAGCTGATTGAAGATATAATATACGCCTGCAATAAGGACTTTGACTTTGCCGAGAAATATAGCCTTGAGGCTCTTATTGACGAAAATGTCAATATGGGTGATTACCGTGCATTTCTGTGCTATTACAGCGTAAATGAAAATTTCTGTCCGTCG
>JAFSEU010000005.1 GCA_017435565.1 Oscillospiraceae bacterium
CGGTTCAATTCCGCCCGGAGGCACCATGCGGATTTAGCTCATCTGGTAGAGCGCCACCTTGCCAAGGTGGAGGTAGCGAGTTCGAGCCTCGTAATCCGCTCCAAGCGCAGACCGCGCACGAGAAAAACGAGTTTCTATTATTTAGAAGCTCGTTTTTTTGCATATTCAGATAATTAAGGCGGCGATTATGAAAACATCAGAATTTCTGGCAAAAAACGCCCTGCTTTTTTCGGACATTTCCCAAAACGAGATAGCAACAATGCTCAAATGCCTCGAGGCGGCTGAATTCGACTATATAAAAGGGCGCACAATTTTGCACAGAGGCGAGCCTTTTGAAAAAATCGGTGTTGTTTTAAGCGGAACACTACTAATAACGCGTGAAGACGAAATAGGCAACCTTTTTGTGCTAACTCAGGTAAGCCGAGGGCAAATCTTCGGAATGAGCTTTGCAGGCGGATTCAACACCGACATCGGCATAAGTGCAGGCACAGACGCCAGGGTACTCATTATCAAAACAGAAAGAATTTTCAACCCCTGCTGCAAGAACTGCCAATGCCACAAAAAGCTTCTTTCAAATCTGTTTACCTGTATGGCAAAGAAAAATGTTGAGCTGACAAGAAAGGTATATCACATTTCGCAAAGAACGCTTCGTCGCAAAGTTATGTCATACTTAACCGAGCAGATGGAGCTTTGCGGCCGCAGCACATTTGACATTCCGCTTGACAGGCAGCAGATGGCAGACTATCTTGCCTGCGACAGAAGTGCGCTTTCTGCTGAGCTTGCACGAATGAAGCGTGCAGGCATTATAGATTTTCAGAAAAACCGTTTTACTGTTCTGTGAAAGCGTTTTTTCAAAGTATTGCTTTTCAAATATCAAATACCCCGTAAAAAAGTCGGGTAGTCATAAAGAAAAGAATCCGGAGAAGATATAAATCTTCTTCGGATTTTTTTGTCATCTCACAGATAAATTGGAATTGTCGGACTTTAAGCAAGTTGCTCTAAAACATCAATCAATTCTTTCCACTCGTGAATATGTAAATACTCACATTGAAGCGTTATATTATCCGAAGAGTTTTTATGTTCTTTGTCTGTGTTGTTATCATATAAAACAGGATAAATGCCAACCTGAGAAGAACCTTCAATATCAGCTTTCGGATTATCACCACAGTACCAAACTTCATCTGCACGCAGTCTCGCTTTTTGAAGCGCAACATCAAACAGAATGCGATTTGGTTTTCTCATAAAGTAATCACTGGAGGTCATAACAAACTCAAAACGATTATTTGGCAAAAGTCTATTCAATCGTTCCGTCAGAGCCTCGCTTGACCACAAAAGATTGCTTATAACAGCAGTTCTGATACCTTTTTCATTTAAATAGTCAAGTATTTTGTCTGCGTCAGGCATAATTGCCCCCATAGATGCTCCGTTCCAAAACACTGTTTCCATTTCCAAAGGAGTAAGAGAAAACTCAATTCCAAGATATTCATATAGTGCTCTATTTCCAATTCGTCCACTAATATCATATCCGATTTTACGTACATTTTCAATGTTCTTTCCAAAAATCAATTCCGCACCTTTTACAACATCATCAAGAGTGCGGTTGTTTGGATTTTTTGTTGCATACTTCAAAAGCTCTGCATTGCCTCTAACGGAATCCCAATCAGGTTCGTATAGAAGTGTATGTCCGTAATCAAAAATAATCATCCGAGGATAGTTCATATTCTATTCTCCTCAACAAATTCTTATTCGTCATCAAGTTAATCATAACTAACACATCATAAAGTCAATCCAATTGAACCTCGAAAACTTTGTCTTGCATTTCGCTGCCGCTAATCTTAATTATTACGGTTTCATTTTCAGAGTCAACCGAAATATCATATTCATGGATAGGTGCGCCGTCTGATGAGAATGTAAAAGAACGCCGCATCAGTGTTGACCCAAATAATCCATTTTCCTTTACGACAATTTCATAATCATAAGATTGCCCCATAAAGCCAGGTGAAAAGAAGCTGTCCAAAACACTTTGTTCAGAATAAACCGAAATAGTAACCGGTATATCATCAGGCTTAAGTTGCAGACGATATGCAGGCATATTGAGAATTATAACAATGATTATTATTGCAAGTGCGGTACACGCCGCAATAACAGATAATATTATCTTCTTTTTCTTTATCATTATATTGCTTTCAATTTATAACAATCGATTTGTTCATTGCAAGAGTCATCAGCAGAGTGAATCTTGCTTCATCACGGCATTCGGGCTTTGCCATATAGTAAAGATAGGTTTCGATAAGATTGAACATATGCGAGGACCTGCCTTCGATTTTGAAGTTTTCAAAGCCCATGGGTATATATTTTTCCCATATATCATCGGGGGGGATATGCGTTGAATAATCCTTTATTTCAAAAATCGTACGATTCATATAGGGGCATTCAAACTCAATCTGCTTGTATTTTTCGCCTGAATTTATGCTGCGCAGAAACTCACGCTGATTTTGTGCAATGATTCGGTAATGCTCTCCCCTTCTGGGACATTTCGGTATGCAGCAGGCATTGACAAGCAATTCACAGCGTGCCTTATCGCTGATTTTTTCAAGCTCTTCAAAGCGGTTATTCCAGTTGTAATCAAGTACGACAAGGTTATAATCCTTTGCAAGCTCGGCGTTTACGCCTTCCATTGTTTCAATCTGCTTGCAGGTTGAAGAAGTAATTTTAAACGACGGGTATTTTGTGCGGATATACTCTTCGAGAAGCGGTGAGAACACGATAACCTCGTTGAGACCGTTATCGGCAAATTTAAGCGAAATATTGCAGTGAGAATCGGACAAATCCTTTTCGGTGATTTCGGGATTTGTATAGGTAAAGCGGCAAGGAATGCCTTCGGCGTTAAAACGCTTCAAAACCTCCTTCATAAACGGGCGGTCGCATCTTCCGCCGACAGTTCGTCCCCCATTCCAAAGCGAAGGCGGAAACTCACCGTATACCGATGCAATTTCAACATCCTCTCTGAACAATTCCGGGCGTTGGGCAATCAGCTTTATCATTGCCATATTGAGTGCAAAATTTCGTGTAAAATCGGGCAGATGGAACTTGGCTTTCATATATATTTCCCCTTTATCAATAAAGACTTAAATCCTGATGAGCAATTCCGTTTGAATTGCAGTATGCAACAATCATCGAAGCGTCAGTATAGCTGCGTATTGTCATATCCTGCGAGCAATTGGTAAATGCACCGTTACCGATTGTAGCTCCGATTGCGTGTATTGTCAGATGATAGAACTCGGGACAGGTCGCAAATGAAAAGCTACCGATATAAGTGACCGATTCATACACGGTACAGTAGCGCAACGACACACAGCCATAGAAGGCGTAATCGCCGATTGTTCTCAATGCCTTGGGCAACTCTGTAAAGCTTAAGGACTCACAGCCAAAAAAGGCGTTATTTCCGATTTCTTCAAGCTTTGTATTCATTCCGAGATTTCTGAGCGATGTGCAGCCGTCGAACGCATTATTTCCGATTTTGGTAGCGCTTTCGGGTATTGAAAAATCCTTCAACGACTTGCAACCGTAAAACGCATAGCTCTCGACCGTCTGAACCGAAGATGAAACTGTCAGTATATAGAGCGATTCGCAGCCGTAGAACATATAGGACGAGATTTCGGGGGCGGAAAACGAAAGGCTTGCCGATTCAAGCGATGTGCAGAGATTGAAGCAATAATCACCAACCTGTGTTACTGACGAGGGAAGGTTTATGCTTTTGAGGCTGCGGCATCCGTCAAACGCATTCTTTCCGATCGTTTCGACAGTTTCGGGTATAAAAACACCTTCTATATCGCTTTGCTGAAAAGCAAAATCTGCAATCGCAACAACATCAACTCCGTCTATCTGATAGGGAATTCCGACATTTTCAGCGTTTCCTTTATAGCCATTGATCACAATTCCTTCGGCTGAGGCTGTATAATCAAAATCACTTGCGGGAGCAAACTCTGCCGGCTCGGAATCACCGAAGAATTTATGGTCTTCATATTTATTCTCAGTAAAATAGTTGAAATATGAGCATCCCGTGAGTACAAAAAGCACGATAAGGCACGGTATGCACAAAAGCTTTGTTTTCATAGTATCCTCCTCTTTATGCGCAAAAGAATTACATTCAAAACTAAAAAAAGTTTAGCATAATTTCGGCTTTAAGTCAATCAAACCGACTTTGAGCCGTATTTTTTGCCCTAACATTTGTGCAAACAAGACAAAAGTCAGATTTGTTTTTTGTGCAGATATACAGAGTTTTGATTGTTTAAAAATAAGTTTTTTCTTAGTTGCATAGTAAGCTGCAACAAATACGCTTTTTTTAACTATGTATGAAAGGCAGCAATGCTTTTCAAAATCTGCAAAATGAGAAAGGCAAAATTCTATGCTCAAAGAAAAACAGGCAATGCAGCGGCTTTTCTGCTACTACTATGCACACAGCGGAAACATTGAAGAATCAGCAATTAAGGCAGGCTTCCCCCAAGAGCTTGCGCTCGCCGAGGGTATAAGAGCGCTGTCGCAGCGCCGATTTCAGACGCTGGTGGACGAGCTGTGCCAGAAGACAAATCATTCACAGCTATCTGTCACAGGCTTGAAACGGCTTGCATTCGGTAGCATAAACGACGCTGTTGAACTTGTATTTTCCGAAGAGGCCATTTCAAGCGACAAGCTTGCAAAAATGGATTTTTTCAACATCAGCGAAATCAAAAAAATCAAAGGCGGCGGTGTTGAAATTAAGATTTTTGACAGGCACAAGGCGCTTGAAACGCTGATTGAGTATCTAAACAGCAGCAACGGTCAGGCGCAGGCATTTGAAATTATCGACGCATTAAAGAATGTATGCGAAAACGATTTTGACAGCGAGGAGTGATGCCCTTTGTAATGAAAAAGAACCGATTTTCACAAAAGCAGCTTTGCGTGCTCAGCTGGTGGATGCACCCGAAATACAGAGAATACGACGCCATCATCTGCGACGGAGCTGTAAGAAGCGGAAAAACCTTTTCGCTTTCATTAAGCTTTGTCCTGTGGGCAATGTCAACCTTTGACAACTACAGCTTCGCACTTTCGGGAAAAACCATTACATCGCTGAGACGGAACATTGTGACACCGCTTATCGGTACGCTGAAATCAATGGGATTTCAATGCACCGAAAAGCATAAGGGCGGTTACATTGAAATCAGCCTGAACAAAATCACAAACAGGTTTTATCTGTTTGGCGGCAAAGACGAAGGCTCTGCAGCGCTTATTCAGGGAGTCACTCTGGCGGGAATCCTCCTTGACGAGGTGGCTTTAATGCCGCGCTCGTTTGTTGAGCAGGCCGTAGCGAGGTGCTCTGTCAGCAATTCCCGATTATGGTTTTCGTGCAATCCGGAGCACCCGTCACATTGGTTTTATAAGGAATGGATTGAAAAAGCAAAGGCAAAAAATGCTCTGCGGATACATTTCACTATGGCGGACAATCCGTCGCTTTCAAAAAGAATCAGAGAAAGATATGAGCGAATGTATTCGGGTGTATTCTATGAAAGATTCGTTCTTGGAAAATGGACAGCTTCAAGCGGGCTGGTTTACCCGATGTTCAGCACGGAGAGTCACGTCGTTTCAGATTTGCCCGAAGATTTTGAACGCTATGTTATCTCCTGTGATTACGGCACGGTCAATCCGTCTTCCTTCGGTCTGTGGGGAAAAAGCTCAAACCGATGGTATCGCATCAGCGAGTATTACTACGACTCAAAAAAAGAAGGAATGTGCCGCACGGACGAGGAACATTACGCCGAGCTGAAAAAGCTTGCACAGGATAAAAATATTGACACGGTAATTGCAGATCCTTCAGCCGCAAGCTTTATCGAATGCATAAAACGACACGGCGAATTTAAGGTCATTCCGGCGGACAACAACGTCATTGCCGGCATAGGAAAGGTCTGTGATTGTCTTAGCGCAAGAAAAATCCTGTTTTCTGACAAATGCAGCGACAGCATAAGAGAGTTTTCGCTTTACTCATGGAATGAAAGCGCCGGAAAGGACCTTCCCGTAAAAAAGCACGACCACGCAATGGACGACATCAGATATTTTGTAAGCACGATTATGTATCCCGAAATGTCTGACGGTTCATATGCTATCAGTGTTTCGCGAAGGTCATAATTTGCCGGCAAAAGGTTGGTGATAAATTGGCAGGTCTTTTTAAAACAAAAAACAATTCAGGCAAGCCTACGGCAATTTACGCCGTACAATCAAGGCAACGAAGCAGTTCTTCCGGATATGGAAATTTTCCGGTAAATCCGTGCGAAAAAGGGCTTTATGAAGCGCTGAGACACAACGTTCCGATAATTGATGCCGCCATAAACAAGGTTGTAAGGCTTACGGGCGGATTCAGGCTTTATACCGAAAACACTCACGCTCAGGAGCTTCTTGACGACTTTGTCGCAAATGTTCCCGTCGGAATTGCAGGCAAATCACTGAACGTGTTCGTAGACTCATATCTCGACAGTCTGCTAACCTTCGGAAATGCCGTCGGCGAAATGGTGATTTCACCTGAAAATGCATCGTTCTGCGGACTTTATAATGCAGATGTAAGCAAGATCGAGGTTATCAGCGGTCAGAATGCCTTTGACAAGCGATATCTTTATACCGCAGACAACGGCGAACGGTTTGAAATTGCTAATCCGGAGCTGATTCTTTTTACTGCTCTCGGTGCGCCAAGCGGCGAAGTCTACGGTCGTTCGCTGCTCAGAGGCTTACCCGCATTAAGCTCGATTCTTATGCGGATATACGAATGCATCGGTCAGAATTTCGACCGAATCGGAAATGTACGCTATGCGGTAACCTGCAAATCAGGCGAAGACGGAGCTTTTGCAAAAGAGCGTGCTCAGCAGATTGCAGAAGAATGGAGTGCGGGTATGAGCGCGGCACAATACGGAGAAATCCGTGATTTTATCGCTGTGGGTGATGTGCAGATTAAAGCAATCGGTGCGGACAATCAGATGATTGACACTCAAGTACCGGTAAGGCAGCTTCTTGAGCAGCTTGTCGCAAAGCTCGGAATTCCTCCGTTTCTTCTGGGCTTGAGCTGGTCCTCGACCGAGAGAATGTCAAGCCAGCAGGCGGATATTCTCACATCGGAGCTTGAATATTACCGCAGGGTCGTAACTCCGTCCATTATCAGAATTGCTGAGACATATCTGAGAATCAACGGATATTACGACGAGGTTTCCGTAATATGGGACAATATCAATCTTCAGGATGAAACCGAGCTTGCAAAAGCAAGGCTTTATAATGCACAGGCACGACAGATTGAAGAAACACTTCAGAATAATTCATAATTACAGAAAGGAAAAAACCAATATGTATAACGACATTAAACTTGACAAATCACTTTACAACATCTCAGGAAAGAGCTTTACTCAGGCACTTTCCGACCTTGACCCCGATTCGCAGTACGCAGGCACGGAGCTTTCAAAGCTTGATGCCTATGAAAGACAGCTTAAGCGCTTTGACATCAAGGTTGCCGGCGAAAACTGCGATGTCGTAGACAAATTCTTCCAGGCAACAGAAAGCGCAGTCCTCTTTCCCGAGTTTATAAGAAGATCGGTAATTTCGGGTATGGACAGCGCAATGCTCCCTAACATTATCGCTGTCAACACCATTATCGACACCCTTGATTACAGAGGCTTCACCGCAACCTGCTACAGTCCCTACACAACAGTCCTCAGCCAGAACAGCGAATTGCCTGAGGTACTTATTCAGACTTCAAATGTCCTTTCGCTGTCAAAATACGGAAGATCGCTCACCGTCACATATGAAGCTATTAAGAACCAGAAGCTGGACCTCTTTTCGTGCATTCTCAAAGATGTGGGCAGACAGCTCGGCAATGCTCTTGTAAATGTAGGTCTTACAAAAATTATCGACGGTGCTACATCCATTGCAGGCACTTCCGGCGGATTTGTATACGATGACCTCCTCAAGCTCTATAAGAGCTTTGCAAAATACAACCTCACAACACTTGTCGCTTCACCCGCAACCTGCGCTGCATTGCTTGCTCTTCCCGAGCTTGCCGAATGCCGTTCTGATGATGGCGGTCTGTCCGTACAGCTTCCGTTCGGTCCCAGACTCTATAAGGCGTGCGGCTATACCGGCACAAGCATCATCGCTCTTGACAAGGATTATGCAATGGAAATGATCACCGGCAATTCCGGAGTGACCATTGAAAACGAGAAAATCATCAGCAGACAGATTGACAGCATAGGCATTTCAATCTATACAAACTTCAGAAAAATCGCATCCGACGCTTCCGCAGTTCTCACATACACCGCATAATAAGAACCGATTACTGCCCTTTCGGTATTAACAACGAAGGGGCAGTAATCTCCAGAATCAATTTACAGAAAGGAACAGAATTGAGCTTATGGAAATAACCAACGAAATTCTTGCAAAAATCAACAAGTTTACCCGACGCGAGCATAACGCCGACGAGCTTTTTGTATTTGAAGCACTTCTGTGTGACAATGAGATTGATCGCGACAACGAAAGGTTCACAAAAGAAGCTCTGACGCAGCTTTCAACTCTGTTTGTGGGGAAAACAGGAATATTCGACCACAATCCGAAATCAGGCAATCAGAGCGCAAGAATCTTTTCGACATATCTTGAAACGGACAATACCAGAAAAACATCCGCAGGTGAGGATTATATCTGCCTTAAAGCGCAGATATATATGGTGCGTACAGAGTCGAACAACGACCTCATCAAGGAAATTGACGCCGGTATAAAAAAAGAGGTCAGCATAAGCTGCTCCTGCCGCAGAAAGGTGTGTTCCATATGCGGAGCAAGCCGCAAAGGAAAACAGTGCTCACACATAAACGGCAAGATTTATTCCAATTCACGATGCCACACAATTCTCGACGATGTAACCGACGCTTACGAGTGGAGCTTTGTTGCAGTGCCCGCACAGGTTGAAGCCGGCGTAAAAAAGCATTACGGCACACTCGAAAACGTCGATGCTCTGGAGAAGCTTGAAGAAAGCATTGAATTGTACCGCAAAAGCGTCATCGACGACATCAGACGAATGGGTTGTCTGAAAACGCAGGGCGCTGTAGGCAAAACCTTTTCAAACGCCGTAAGCAATATGACTCTTAACGAGCTTATTCAGCTTAAAAGCGAGCTTATTTCGGAAAATTCAAAGGTTTCAAGCAAGCCACAGCTTTCTTCGGGAAATATGTCACAATTTAAAACATAAAATCTAAGGAGGGCACTTTATGATATCAACAGATAATGTAAAAGCTGCTTTTTCGGTTTTGTCAAACGAGAGCAACACAACGCTTTATCTGCCGCTGATTTTAGGTGCGATAAACGAGGTTGATTCAAAGCTTAAAGCTGACTGTGACAAAACACAGCAGCGTGTTATAAACCTTTGTGCCGCACTTGCAAACCTGCGCTATATCCAATCCACCGCCGCAAGGGACAAGCTTACACACAGCTATGCAGGCAAAATCACACAAACCCGAAACGCTTCTGAAAAGCTGGAGCTTGCCCTTTCAATGTTCTGCGGAATGCTCAAGAACTGCGAGGATATTCTTGAGGACAGAAACTTTTATTTTATGAGTACGGAAGGATGATGAATTATGGCAGGCTTAATCAGCGAAGTACTTGCACAGGTATATACTGCCGTTTCTGAAGGCTCACAGGCATTTGACTGGTCATTCAACGACACTCAGGTAGAGGGCAGAAACGATGACATTTTCTATATACTTTCCTGCGAGGAAATTGAAATGTCAGATGAAGTCTATCACTCTGCATCAACGCGACGGCGCTTTGGTACCATAAAGATAAAATGCAATATCTTTGCAAATCCCGACATAAATCCATCAACTCTCGGTGACAGCTTTCAATCACAGATATGTGACAAGCTGTTTGAATCATCATTGGAAATCGCCAAGGTAAGCTGTACGAATTCAAGTTTCAACAAAGATTATGACAGGCTTGAAATGTGTGCGTACATAAGCGCACGTTTCTTATATATTTACTGACATAAGGGAGGATTGACTATGGCTGAGATAAAGAACTGCAGTAAGAAAATGATAATGACATATTCAACCTTTACAATTGCGGTTGAGCGCTATTGCGTTGAGAGAAAATACGAATACAGCACAAAAGCGGGGTTTAACAGAGAACGCATTAACATTGCATCGGGTGCTGATTTGTGCAGACTGAACATAATCGGAACAATATATTCCGACACAAGTCCCGCATATGCTTTTGACTCATCGCTGAAAACTGCCGCCACCGCCGGTCTTGCAATCGACAGCAATGTTTTCGACAATATGGCTCTTGCAAGATATGTCATAAACCGCAAGAGCAGCGAACCTGTATACAACGTTGAGCTTGAATTCGTCAGCGCAACAGCGCAGGGAGGTCCTATGAATGTCTGACAGCATTAGACTTACATTGACTTTAAACGATGGAACAGGCCACATTCTCAAAGGCGGTTTTAATTTCAGATTTGTAAAGGAACGCTACACACCGTACACGCACCTTCATATTCATTTCAACAACCATTACTCAAGTGATATTGAATATAAATATGTTTCGCTTTATATCAATAACAAGCTGATTCACTTCGGACATATTGATACAAGCGAATATATCATTGAAGGAAACACAAAAACATACGACATTTATTCCAAAGGCTTCACCTCGCTTCTTGCACAGAACCAGATGACGCCCGGACTTGTTGCTGATATATCGCTGAACAGTCTTGTCAACGATTATTATGATATCCCCGAAATCACATACGAGTCAAACGGAGTGACAGCAAATTACATTTTCTGCAAGGACGGCTCTACTATGTGGAATGCGATTGAAAACCTTACACAGAAGCTCTATGACACATATCCATATATCAGAGGAACAAACTGTGTAAGAATGTCAGCGCCTGCCGACGCTGTAACAGTTTCACCAACAAGGGTGGCTTCTCTCGGCAAATACAATGACTACCGCAAGGTCGTCAGCCACTATCATATGCAGGATATCGAAGGCAATTACGGCGTTTATAACTCGACAAACTCATTGGCTGATGACTGCGGAATCGTACGCCACAAAGAAATCGCACTCGACAAGCAGCATCTCGACGACCCTTCGATTTCGCTCGGGCATAAGATGAAATACTGTATGAGGGGCTATATCACGAAATATGTTGAATACTATGGATATCTCGGAGAGGATTTATGCGACTTTATAACCTACTCTGACTGGCTTCAAAACGCCGAAATCGGAAAAATCGAAATCAGCGGAAACGGCGAATACATCAAAACACGCACAAGCGCATATTTCGATAAATATTGCAACACATAAAGCAAACCGCTTTGGAAAATTCCAAAGCGGTTTTATTCTTTATCAAATTCTATACCTTTGTGATTTTTGCAAAATTTGCCATAAGCTTTTTAGTGCCTGTTTTATCAAAGGCAACCTCAAGCATATTATCGTTTGCCATAGGAGTGACCTTTAAAACAGTTCCCTCACCAAAAATGTTATGCTTTACTCTATCACCCACAGAGAAAACAACATTGCTCTTTGCGGCACTCTTTGCGCTCTGCTTGTTCATAAGCTGCTGTGCAAGACCGATTGAACCGACTGTTGCGGGAGGTGTATAACCGCCCAATGGAGTCTTCTTTTCTGCAGGCGCAGCGTCGATTTTTTCGATAAGCTCTTTATCAATCTCCTTGACAAAGCGCGAAGTAAGATTGCGGCTGGTCATACCAAACAGCATACGCTGAGAAGTCTTGCTGATATAAAGCTTTTTGCGCGCTCTTGTTATCGCAACATACGCAAGACGGCGTTCTTCTTCAAGATCGACAAGACTGCCGATTGAACGCTGACCGGGGAAAATCCCCTCCTCCATACCGACGAGGAACACATTTGAAAATTCAAGCCCCTTCGCAGAATGAATCGTCATCAGTACGACCTTATCAGTTTCATTTTCGTATTTATCCAGATCGGTATAAAGCGAAATTTCAGCCAAAAATTCAGAAAGTGTGGGTTGCTGTGCATTTGCGCTGTATTCCGCCATTGTCGATTTAAGCTCGTTGATGTTTTCAAGCCTTGTCTTGCCTTCTTCACCGAGTGCCAAAAGCATATCGCCATAGCCGCTTTCTTCAAGAAGTGTATCAAGAAGCTCATCAAGCGGAGAGCTTTCTGCCATATCTGCAAGCTTGTCAAACATATCGGCAAGCTTGTGAAGTGCTGCTGCCTTTTTGGAAAGCAAATCATAATCGTGTGCTTTGCGCATAACTTCAATCGGCGAAACCTTGAACCTCTCTGCAACCTCTTCAAGCATACTCAAAGTGGTATCACCAATGCCTCTTTTCGGCTCATTTATAATACGCTTTAAGCGCAAGGTGTCGCTCGGGTTGTTGATTACGCTTAAATATGCAACAATATCCTTGATTTCTTTTCTGTCGTAGAATCTCAATCCGCCGACAACCGTATAGGGGATTCCGCTTTGAACAAGGGCTTTTTCGATAACATTTGACTGTGCGTTCATCCTGTACAGAACGGCATTGTCAGAATACTTTCCGCCGTCTTTTATGCATTTTAAAATTGTATCGGCAACAAATTTTGCCTCGCCGTGCTCGTCAACAGCCTTGTAAAGAACAATTTTCTCGCCTTTTTCGCTGTCTGTCCAAAGTGACTTTGACTTTCTCGACGAATTATTCTGAATAACCGAATTTGCGGCATCAAGAATATTCTGTGTGGAGCGATAATTCTGCTGCAGTCTTACGACCTTTGCGTTTTTGAACTGCTCTTCAAAGCTCAGTATATTCTCAATTGTAGCGCCTCTGAATTTATAGATGCTCTGGTCGTCATCACCGACAACGCAAAGATTGCCGTTTTCGCCCGCAAGCAGACTTACAAGCCTGTACTGTGCGTGGTTTGTATCCTGATATTCGTCAACAAGTATGTATCTGTATTTGTTACGGTAATAATCGCATACATCATCAAATTCGGAAAGAATTCTGACAGTCAGTCTGATTATATCGTCAAAATCAAGCGCATTTGCACTTTCAAGGCGCTTCTGATATTCGGCATAAACCTTGGCAATTGCGGTTTTACGAAAATCATTTTCATTATCTCTGCGGTACTGCTCAGGGTCGATAAGCGAATCCTTGCAGCGGCTGATTTCCGCAAGAATGCTCTTTGGCGGAAACTGCTTATCGGACAAGTCAAGGCTTGCAAGGCACGCCTTGACAACTCGCTGGCTGTCGTCAGCATCATAAATCGTAAAGTCCTTTGAATAGCCGATTCTGTCAATCTCACGACGCAAAATTCTGACGCAGGCAGAATGGAAGGTTGCCGCCGTAATATCGTTTGCCATATCGCCGAGCATAGCCGAAAGCCTTTCACGCAGTTCGCCTGCCGCCTTGTTTGTAAAGGTAATTGCAAGAACGTTCCACGGTCTGACAGGCTCTGAGGCGATAACATCCCTGAGTCTGTCAATATCATTATCCGTGCTGTCTATATAGCTGCGCAAAAACGCGCAGTCTTCGTCATCAATTACCGTTGATTCATCGTTATAAGCATTTCCGAAATATATAAGATTCGCAATTCTACTGATAATTGCCGTGGTTTTGCCGCTGCCTGCGCCTGCAAGCACAAGCACCGGACCTTTGACTGCGAAAACCGCCTCTCTTTGAGCATCATTTAAATTTGAAAAGAATTTGCATAATGCCTTTTTCTTTAACGTCATTGCGTCTGACATTCCAATCCTCCGTTCCGAACCTGCATCTTGTGCAAATCACAGATCTTGTTTGTTGCATTATATTATAACACATTTCATTTAATTGATAAAGAGGTTTTTTTATATTCGGCGAAATGACGGATTTTATTTAAAAAATACATATATTTTTGTCTGACAAAAGTTCTGTTTTGCGCATAGCAACCATCGCATACTCATAATTGTTCTTGATTTTTGGGATATATAATGGTATAATCAGAAAAAGTAATGCGTACGGACAACATAAAAAATATATACAGGAGGGTTTAATTTATGAAATGCAATAAAAGAATGCTCTCGCTGCTTTGTGCAGCCGCACTTTCACTAACCGCACTGCCATCGGCTATTCCGAACGACATTGACGTCGTAGCTTCTGATGACACGATACTTTACGAATTTGAAGACGGTGTGCTTTCAAACTGCGAATACGGCGTGCTTCAATGGACGCAGATAGACGAGGACGCACTCGGAAACGTATGTGACACAACAGGCTGGTCGGGTGACGGGTTTGTGTATGTCGACCAGAAAGGCGCAAGTGCAAGCGTGACGGTAAACGTTGAAACGGCAGGTCTTTATCAGATAGATTTGTGCTATATACAATGCTTTGATGCAAACAAAAAGGTACAGTATTTTAACGTGAACGGTTCAAATCAGGGTGACGTAAGCTTTCCGTTCAATTCTCAAGAGGGCTGGAGCACTCTTACCGCAGGCTATGTACAGCTTCAGGAAGGTGCCAACACAATTGAAATCAAGAGCTATTGGGGATATACTCTGCTTGACTATCTGACAGTATCTCCCGCACCTGAATATTTAAGCAGTCTTTCTCCGACAAGAACGCTTACAAACGAAAACGCGAGCGACAACGCCAAGCGCCTTTATACATATCTGTGCGATGTCTATGGTGAGCATATAATTTCAGGACAGCAGGAAAAGAACGGTTCACATTGCTACAACATAAACTCCTATCAGCAATCGGGTGCTGATTTCAGCCATTTTGAAGACAACGAAGAAGAATTTGATTATATTTTAAGCAAAACAGGAAAATCTCCCGCAATCAGAGGAATTGATTTTCTGGCTTACAACACCACGATTGATTATGATGATTATGCCGCAGACAGAGTTATTGAGTGGTACAACGACTTCAACGGCATACCGACAGTTTCGTGGCATTGGTGCGTTCCTTCGGAAGAAGGCGGAACAACTGCTGCATTCTATGTTCAATCCGCAAACGCAACTTACACAACCTTCAGCATTTCCCGTGCGCTGACAGAAGGTACCTGGGAAAACGAGGTTCTTATGGCAGACATTGCGCTGTTTGCAGAAAAAATGCAGAAGGTTGAGGACGCAGGCGTTCCCGTAATATTCCGCCCGCTTCACGAAGCGGAAGGCGCATGGTTCTGGTGGGGCGCAGAAGGTCCTGAATACTGCGTTGAGCTTTACAGACTTCTTTATGACCAGCTGACAAACGTCTATGGGCTTGACAACCTTATCTGGGAATGGACTTCATATACATATGACACCTCACCCGCATGGTACCCCGGTGATGACGTCGTTGATATTGTCAGCTACGACAAATACAATGTTGTAGATTACAAGGCAAATTTAAGTGCTATTTCCGCAACCTTCTATACGCTGGTTGACAGCACTAAGGGCAAAAAGCTCGTTGCTATGAGTGAAAACGATACAATTCCATCACTTGAAAACATTCAGAACGAAAAGGCTTCGTGGCTTTATTTCTGCCCGTGGTACGGAAATTATATAACAACCGATGCGATTCAGCCTGTGGATAATCTCATAGAAATGTATCAGAGCGAATACTGCATTACGCTCGATGAGCTGCCCGACCTTAAAACATATTCGCTTGACAATTACGGCACAGATGAGCCTGAGGAACAAATAATCTACGGCGATGCAAACGGCGACGGCATCGTAAACTCAATTGACGCCACAATGGTAACAAGACACGCTTTGCAGGTTCTTACACTTTCAGACGAAGCACAGGCATGCTGCGATGTAAACCTTGACGGCGTCATCAACTCGATTGACGCAACAATCATTACAAGATACGCATTAAAAGTAATAGAAACTCTGCCTGTATAAACGAAAGGAGCTGTAATTATAATGGCAAGATATATAAAAACCATTCCGACAAATTTAAGCTTTGAAGAATTCAACTCTATTGTCTCGGGATATCTGACAAGTGAAGGCTTTAAGCAAAAAACTCTGAAAAATGAAAATGTATGGCAAAAGGGAGCAGGCTGGCTGACAGCTCCTCAATATGTCACCGCTGTATATAACGGAAATTCCATAACGCTTACGGCGTTTATCAAATACGCCATCATTCCGGGAGTATGGTATTGCGGCGAATCCGACCTGTCCGGATTTGTGGGATGCGTTCCGAAGCAGGCGCTCGAAGCAAAGGTGACAACGCTTGAGCGCAATCTGCAGCAGACGGCCTACAATAAGCAGATATATATGCAGCAACAGACGCAGGTTCAATATGCACAGCCGCAGCAATGGCAGAACAATATGCAGAATTTTTAATAATCGCAAATTTAAAATACCGGGCGTTAAAAGCTCGGTATTTTTTTTGTGCTTTGCTTTAAGATTATTTAAAGGTTGCACGGATATCATATATACAGAACAAGAGAAATGTAATATATCCTTATAAAGACAAATAATATTTTTTAAAAAGGAGCAAATTGAAATGAACGAAAATCAGAATTTTGATAATAATTTTTCTCAAAGCGACGAAACAAACAATCAGAATCCTGTATATCAGCAGCAGTACACCGAACAGTATCCGCAATATCCGGCGCAGTATTCTCAGCCAAATCCAAGCTATAATCCCAATATGCAGTATTACGGAAACCCTTCGGCCATCCCGCCTGCGGTTTACAGCGAGCCAAAAAAGCAAAAGGCAGACAATTCCGGCAAAGGCCTCAAGGCAATGGCATGTGTGCTCGGCGGCATAACGATAATGCTGTGCACAGTGCTGTTTTGCTCTATTTTTATGAACGCAAACGACAATGTCCGCCCTGATTCTTCCTCATCATCAGCGGCGGACAGCAGTCAAACGAACAACGACGGCAAAAACAACAATAGCTCTGCAAATGCTGCCAATAAAGACGACAATAACAAGGGCGAAACAGAAAGCTCAGCCGAAAACACCAATTCAAACGACAAGAACCTTGATGTGAGCAGCTGGATCGAGCTTTCTTCCAAAGGAGATGCTCTGACGATCCCTGAAGTTGTTGAAAAGGTTATGCCCTCAGTTGTAGGCATTTCAACTACCGTCGAATATGAATACAACTACGGCTTCCAAAGCGGAACAACAACCGCCGTATCAACGGGCACAGGCGTTATTATGAGTGAAGACGGCTATGTTATCACTAATGCACACGTTGTTGATTCAGGAATCGACTTTACGGTTATTCTGCTTGAAACAAACGAAGAATATTCCGCCGAGCTTATCGCTGCTGACGCACAGGCAGACCTGGCGGTTTTGAAAATCGACGCTGACAACCTTACGCCTGCCGAATTCGGCGACAGCTCCGAGCTTGTTGTCGGTGAAACCGCAATCGCAATCGGAAACCCCTTAGGTTTTGAGCTTTCCGGCTCAGTAACCTGCGGAATCATCTCGGCTCTTAACAGAGAAATTACTGTTGATGACCGTACGATGACTCTCATCCAGACAGACGCCGCCATCAACTCGGGCAACTCGGGCGGTCCTTTAGTTAATTGCTACGGCCAGGTTATCGGCATAAATTCTATAAAAATGTCAGCCAGCTATACAGAAACATCAATTGAAGGACTCGGCTTTGCAATTCCTTCAAACGAAATGAAAATTATTATTGATGACCTTCTCAACCACGGCTATGTAACGGGCAGACCTCAGCTCGGCATCAACTGTGTTGATGTAACAGAATCCGTATCATCAATGTATAATCTGCCTATGGGCGCATATGTACGCTCGTTTTCCGAAAACAGTGCGGCTGAAGCAGCAGGCGTTATGGCAGGCGATGTTATTGTCGCTGCAAACGGAACGGAAATTTCATCAACGGACGAACTCAACCAGATTAAGAATGAGTTTTCCGCAGGAGACACCCTTACTCTCACCGTTGTACGAAACGGACAAGAGATAGAAATAGATGTTGTACTTCGAGAGCAAGGGGGCAACAACAACTAAACAAGTGAGCGCGACAAAAAAACGGAAACATCGACTTTCTCCCGATGTTTCCGTTTTGTCGTTTTATCAGACATAATCCTTGTCAATTTTAATCACAGCAAAGGTGTTTTCATAGTTTTCACTTATCAGCTTCTCAAGGCTTTGCTTTATCTGCGCATCAGTCTGCTTTATATCAAAAGGCACTACCGCATCAAAAATCACATTTGTGTGCGTCGGTCCTTTGACCACCCTGAAATCATGCAGCTTGATTTTTTCGTTGTAGCTCTTAAGCGTCTGCGAGATATTATGCTTTAAGGTGTTGATTTCATCGTCATCAACTATAATAGGGTCCATATGGATCACGGTTTCACAGCCGAATTTTTCGTTAATCCTGCTTTCGATAGTGTCAATTGCGTCGTGAAGAACGAATATATCGCCCGTGCCGTCAACCTCGGCGTGAAGTGAAACCATAATCCTTCCCGGTCCGTAATCATGCACCACCATATCGTGAATACCCAGTACATATTCATTTTCCATTACGTCCTTCTGAATGCTTTCAACAAGTTCGGGGTCGGGTTTCTGGCCGAGCAGCGGCCCTACCATCTCACGCACGGAAGACACGCCCGCAAGCATTATCATAAATGCCACAAGCAAACCGCAGATTCCGTCAATATTTACACCGAAAAAACGTGCGACAAGCATACTGATTATTACGGCAAAGGTTGCAGCACAGTCGCTCAGGCTGTCCTTTGCGGTTGCGAGCATTGCGCCGGAATCAATCTTTTTACCGATTGACCTGTTATACACCGACATATAGAACTTTACACAGATTGAAACAGCCATTATAGCAAACGGAACGATTCCCGTTTCAATATCCTGCGGATTCATTATCTTTTCTATTGAAGATTTTGCAAGCTCAAACCCCATAAGCAAAATCAAAAATGACACTCCCAGCCCGGAAAGATATTCAATTCTTCCGTGACCAAACGGGTGCTCCGGGTCGGGCTTGGACTTGGCAAACTTAAAGCCAATCAGCGTTATCAGTGACGAGCCTGCATCCGAAAGGTTGTTGAACGAATCGGCTGTAATTGCAATAGAATGGCTGAAAACGCCCGCTAAATATTTTGATACAAAGAGCGCAATATTTAAGGCGATGCCGGAAATTCCGCAAAGCACGCCGTATTTATAGCGCACCTGTGCGTTCTTGAAGTCGTCCGGGTTTTTAATAAAAAGCCTTGCAAGGAGCTTAATCATATAATGTCACCTCAACAAAACAGATATAAGCAATACCGCACATTAAAAATATTATGTGCGGTATTTGTTTTAAAATCTGCTGCAAATTTTCTGCGAAAGCTCAATGGCTTTTTCAAGTGTCTGATCCATATTATAATATTTAAAATCGGCAAGTCTGCCGCCCAAATACAGATTTTCGACATTATCAAGCTCTTTTCTGTATTTTTGATACATCGCATTATTCTTTTCTGTAAGAATGGGATAATACGGCTCAGCCTTTTTATAAGGGTCATACGCAAGCGGATACTCAACCGCAACAACGGTTTTGCCGTTTGTTTTCTGATAAGGTATTTTTGTATATTCGGTAATTCTTGTGTAGCCTTGCGCCTGCGGATAAGCCACAACGGGCGCATCCTGAAAGCTGTCGGTATTTTCACATTTCAAATCAAAGCGCAGCGAACGATAAGGCAGAATACCGTGCTTATAATCAAGCAGTTCATCGCACGCACCTGTATACAAAACAGGAATCTGCGCTTTTTCACCGTTGATATATAATATGCCGTCTTTCACCTTTATGATATCCCTTGCATCGGTATTAAGCGAAATTTTGATGTTTTCATTATCAAGCATATTCTCAAAAAAGTGAGTAAAGCTTATCTTTGGCATAACCTGATAGGGGTCGTCAAAATACCCCGTTTTATACGAAAACAGCACGGGCACACGCTTCAAAACGCTGACATCAATCTCTTTCGGAGAAATGCCCCATTGCTTTGCGGTGTAAAGACTATAATCCTTTTCAAACAGAAAATCGGCATATTCTTTTATCAATGCATCTTCAGATTCAAGCATTTCGACAATGGTGGTCTTTTCAGCGTCACCGTAAATTTGCGCGATGCGTTCTTTCAAAGCCGCTGCCTTTTCTTTTTCGTAAAAGTCGTCTATTGTCTGAAAATTAAAGGGCGTGGGCGTGAATTTGCCGTCAATCTGCGCCATGCAGGTCAGCTTATATTCTTCCCACTCGCCGTATTGCAGAATATAGTCATAAAGCTCTTTATTTGTTGTGTGGAATGTATGAGGACCGTATTTCTGCACTAAAAATCCGTTTTCATCGACATAGTCATACATATTGCCTGCAATATGACAACGGCGCTCGATGATATGCACTTTTTTGCCCATATCTGCGGAATATCTTGCAACAACGCTGCCCGTAAATCCGCAGCCGACGATTAAAAGGTCACAATTTTTCTGCAAAATCAAAAGCCTCCGTAATTTT
Organism: Oscillospiraceae bacterium; assembly: GCA_017435565.1. Lineage (GTDB taxonomy): Bacteria > Bacillota > Clostridia > Oscillospirales > Ruminococcaceae > RGIG3077. The sequence continues at coordinate 20,458 of JAFSEU010000005.1, forward strand.
CCATAAATTGCGCAAACGACTGCAGATTCAAATCCTTTTCGGCAAGAATAATTTCATCAACCCTGTCAGTTCCCCAGTCAATACCAAGGTCGGGGTCGTTATACATAATACCGTCATCAAATTCACCATAGAATTTTTCGGCGCATTTATACGAAACAATAGAATCCTCAAGCACAAGATATCCGTGACCGCAGCCTGCAGGAACTAAAATTTCCTTTTTATTTTCCTCGGAAAGCTCGAAGGCAAGCCATTTTTTGAATGTGGGCGAATCCTTTCGCAAATCGCACACAACATCATATACTTTTCCATAAACGCAGCGCACCAATTTTGGCTGTTGTTTTTCGCGCTGAAAATGCAGTGCTCTTATTACGCCTTTGTGCGAATTTGTGTAGAAAACCTCCTGCAAATCGTGGGTAATGCCGTTTGCTTCGAACATTTCCTTGGAATAATCCTTTATAAAATAGCCTCTGTTATCCCACGCAACAAACGGGTCGATAAGATAAAGACCATCGATCTCGGTCTTTTCAAAGTTGAATTTCTGAATCATTTTGCATCATGCTCCTTAATCCACTGTGTTGTCAGTCTTATGCCTTCAACAAAACTGATCTCCGCTTTAAATCCTGTATCTTCAAAGGTTTTTGTGCAGTCAAAATCCTCTAAAGGCATATTTATTCCCGTAAAAGGCACATCGCCGAAGATGAATTCCTTATCCTGCCCGATAGATTCCTTAATCTGCAGAATAAACTGCTTTAAGGGCGACGCATTTGAGCTGCCGATAAGATAATGCGAAAAGGGCTTGCCGTTTTTGCCGATAAGATAAAACGCCCTTGCAACATCGTCTATATATACAAAATCATAATTCTGGGTAGCAGCAGTAAACTGCAAAGGTTCATCAGCAAGAATTTTTCTTATTGTTGTATTGATAAATCTCGGAGAAAGCTCGCCTGCGCCATAGGCATTGGTGATTTTTGCCCACACAAGCTCAATGCCGATATCTGCCGCAACGCTCATTGCCATTGTGTGTGCAACCAGTTTTCCGCTGCCATATACATAAGCCATGCCCGGCTTGTTGCCCTGTGCATATGCCGCACTTATGGTTTCGTGCTCCATAATGCTTCCCGCACAGACAAAACGCTTGCAGCCCACCTTTTTTGCAAGGCGCAAACAATCGATTGTCCACTGTGCATTTTTCAGCTGCAGCTCAGTATCTGCCCTTTGAGGGCCTGCAGAGCCTGCCCACGCAAAATGATACATAATATCTGCATCAAACGGTGCAAGAACACTTTCAAGCTCGGCTGTTGCGGCAAGGTCATGCTCGATAAAAGTCACACGTTCATCCTGCGGAATATTACCGCTGCACCCTGCTCTGTCAAGGCAGATAACCTGCATATCGTGCTTTAAAAGCTCTTTTACAAGCGCAGAGCCTACAAATCCGTTGGCTCCTGTTACAATTGCTTTTTTCATTTTAAAATTTTCTCCGAAAAAAATATTTTAAGCTTTAAGATATTCTTTTATCTGGTTTTCCATGCATTCGGAAACATCGCCGTTTGCAAGCCAGATTCTGCTCCATTGTGCAACCTTTTCAATGGCATCGTCAATATGCCATACAGGGTTCCATTTGAAAACGCTTTTGATTTTACTGCAATCAAGCTTTAAGAAGTTTGCTTCGTGAACGGCGTTTTCTTCGCAGACATTTTTCCACGAGGCATTTTCGCCCCATTTTTCGCAAAACAGATCAACAAGCGTTCCCGTATTTACACAATCGCAGTCATCGGGGCCGACATTATAGCTACTGCTGAGCGAAATATCCTCATACTGCAATGCCGCAATCATAAGATAAGCGCATACAGGCTCTAAAACGTGCTGATAGGGTCTTGTGGAATAGGGGTTGCGCACAATAATTTCCTCGCCTTTTTGCATAGCACGCACGCAATCGGGAATGATTCTGTCCTTTGCAAAGTCGCCGCCGCCGATAACATTGCCCGCACGGCAGGTGCTTACAGCAATATTGCGCTTTGAAAAGAACGATTTTATATATGAGCTTGTTACAAGCTCTGAGCAGGATTTTGAATTTGAATACGGGTCATAGCCATCAAGTGCATCGCACTCACGGTATCCCCATTCCCACTCATTGTTTTTATAAACCTTGTCGGTCGTAACATTCACAACCGAACGCACACTGTCGCAGCATCGCACAGCTTCAAGCACGTTCACCGTGCCCATAACGTTGGTTTCATATGTATAAACAGGGTTTGCATAACTTTCACGCACGATGGGCTGTGCCGCCATATGAATAACAATTTCGGGTCTGTATTGATTCATCGCCTTTGTCAGAGCGTTTAAATCACGCACATCGCCGATAATATGTGTAATATCATTTTCGATTTTTGCCGTTTCAAAAAGAGAAGGGCTTGTGGGCGCTTCAAGAGAATATCCAACAACCTTTGCGCCGTGCATAGAAAGCACCTTGCACATCCACGAGCCTTTAAAGCCCGTGTGCCCTGTTAAAAATACGGTTTTACCGTTATAGAATGAAAGATCCATCAGTCTTGCCACACCTTCCACGGAGCAGTATTGCTCGCAATAAGCTCTTCAAGATAAGTCTTGTCACGCAGAGTATCCATACACTGCCAGAAGCCATCGTATTTATATGCCATAAGCTGACCCTGCGCAGAAAGCTGTTCTAACGGTTCACGCTCAAAGGTTGTCATATCGCCTTCAATATAATCAAAAACCTCAGGCTCCAAGACCATAAAGCCGCCGTTTATCCAGCCGCCATCCTCCTTGCGCTTTTCGGCAAAGTGGCTGATATTTCCGCTTTGGGTGATTTCAAGTGTACCGAAACGTCCGCCCGGCTGAATTGCAGTCATCGTGGCAAGCTTTCCGTGACTCTTGTGATATTCATAAAGCTTTTTGATATCAACATCACACACGCCGTCGCCGTATGTCAGCATAAAGGTATTCTTGCCGACATAATCCTTAATGCGCTTTACACGTCCGCCTGTAAGGGTGTTAAGTCCTGTATCGATAATGGTAACACGCCAGGGCTCCGCAACGTTGTTGTGAATCGTCATCTCGTTGTTTTCTCTGAAATCGAAGGTAACATCGGACCTGTGCAGATAATAATCCGCAAAATATTCCTTTATGATATGCTGCTTATATCCCGCACAAATAATAAAATCATTAAAACCGTAGTGCGAATAGCACTTCATAATGTGCCACAAAATAGGCTGTCCGTCAATTTCAATCATCGGCTTCGGACGAAGATGGCTTTCTTCCGAGATTCTTGTGCCAAGTCCGCCTGCAAGAATTACAACTTTCATATATATTACCTTTCCGTTTTTATTCCTTATTGTAGATGAACACACGTCTGCCCATAAAGTTCCAGATGAGCACAAGACCTGTGCAGATAACCTTTGATATCATTTCGGCAACACCGAAAAGTTCAACAAAAATTGCCATAAGCAACAGATTAAGCAGCAAACCTATAAGACTGACGACAACTACGGGGAGCAAATCGCTTTTTGCATTGCAATGCTCTGCTGACTTTTTGAAGGTGATGCATCTGCCGAGAATATAATTTACCGCAAGGGCAAGTACAAACGAAATTATAACGGCGGGTGCCCAGCCGATGCACAGAATTTCGTTTAAAAGACCAAACATAGCCCACTCAACCAAAGCCGCACTGCCGCCAACGATAAGGTATGACATAAACTGCTTGATAAGCTTGTTTACAGCGGTCTTGTTGCGGTATTTTACAATGCAGTGCAAGGTCAAAAATCCGTGACGGAATTTAACCTTTTTACCCTCACTTGTGGGTCTGGGATAATATTCAACGGGCACTTCCTTGATGGTGTAGCCCTTCTGTGCAACCTTTCCCGTAACCTCGGGCTCAAAGCCGAAGTTATGCTCAACAAGCTGAATGGATTTTATAGCCTCTCTTGAAAAGGTTTTATAGCAGGTTTCAACGTCTGTGACGTTAAGGCCTGTCATCATATTGGAAAAACTTGTCAGAACCTTATTCGCAACGTAATTGAGAGGGCTTCCCGTGTTGTGATTTTCTTTGATAAATCTTGAGCCGTAAACAACCTGAGTTTCGCCATCGAGAATCGGCTGAACAAGCTTGGGATAATCCTTCACAGGATCATATTCAAGGTCGGCGTCCTGCACAACGACAATATCACCAGTTGCAGCATCAAAACCTCTTATCAAAGAGCCGCCCTTGCCGATATTCTTTTCATTGTAGATAACCTTTGCAACCTTGCTTTCGATTTTTTCTTTCAGAATTTCTCTCGTACCGTCAGTCGAGCAGTTATCAACAACGATAATTTCCTTTTTGGCAATCGGCGCCTTTAAAACCTCTTCGACAATTGCCTCGATTGTATCTTTTTCGTTATAGCACGGAATAACAACCGACAAAACGTAATTATCAGGATCTATTTTTGCGACTGTATTCTGTGTTTTTGTTTCTTCTAAAACCATTTTTTTATCCTTTCGGCGCCGCCGGCTTTTGCACGACGCTTTTTATATACATATACAGTTTAGATTATACCACAAGCGCTTACAATTGTCAACAAAAAGTCACACATTTTCATCCGATCTGCGTTTTATAAATTCAACCAAAAATCCATAAAAATCAGCCGATATATCCGAAATATGGCTTCTGTCATGAAAGCCGATAATAAGCTGCCTTTTGCAAACCGTATTTATTACCGGAAGGAATGCAATATCCTTAGGCTTTTCGCCCCATGAAAATGCAGGCCAGAAGCCTATGCCGACATTTGAGCGAATAAGGTTCATAACAGCTATAGGTGAATCCGATTCAAAGATAATCTGCGGTTCAATCTGCGCTATGCGGCACATTCTGTCGCACACCCTGCGGAAGAGCCTTGAACCGGCAAGGCTTATAAACCCTTCATTTGCAACAGCCTTCAAATCCACCGATTCAAGCTGTGCAAATTCGGATTTGCGCGACACGGCAAGATATATATTTTCGCTGATAACCTCTTTTTTGTCAAAGCTCGGCAGCCTTGAAAAATCAACATCATCGGTTGATACCGATATATCGCAATAGCTTTCCGCCTCGTTCTGCACAACCTGAAAAATTGCCGCAGGATTGCTTTTTTTATATTCAACAATAGCCTGTGTAACCATTGCAGAAGCCGCAAGTACATTGACATTGATTGTATTTTTCGACTTGCTTTTCATATCATCAAATTCACGCCCGATATTATCAAGCACGGGGAAAACATCATCAAGCCTGTTTTTCAGGAATTCACCGAACGGAGTCAGATATATATTCCTTTTGTGCTTGTAAAAAAGAGGCGCCGAAAGCTCGTCCTCAAGAAGCTTTATCGCCTTTGTAAGCGAAGGCTGTGCTATGCACAGCACCTTGGCTGCATTTGTAACATGGCAGAGCTTTGCGGTAACGTAAAAATAATAAAGCTTGTTATAATCCATTAACATCACTCTTTCATTTATAGTTTTTATCTATCAATATTATAATTATTATATATTTTACATTATAAAATGTCAATGCTATAATAATATAAAACAAAAGAAAAGAGGATATTTTTTATGACATCGTTTTTTGAATTCGCAATGCTCTTGTGCTTTGGCCTTTCGTGGCCTATTTCGGTTTACAAAAGCTACACATCGAAATCAACAAAAGGCAAAAGCGTTTTCTTTATTTCCGCAATAATTCTGGGCTACATCTGCGGCATCGCGGGAAAAATCATCGGTCACAACATAAACTTTGTACTTGCAATTTATATTTTCAATCTCGTTATGGTCAGCATTGATTTTGCGCTTTATTTTATAAATAAAAAGCATGAGAAAAAAGCGCATATAGCCTGAATTTCATTAATTTTCAAAAAAGCGTGACAAACGCTTTGTAATGTGGTATAATGATTTTGTATGCAGATTCTGCCATTAACGAAGCTGCACAAAAAACATCTCTTTCATCAGGAGGAATAAAATATGAAACCAAAATACTACATTACAACCGCAATCGCTTACACCTCAAGAAAGCCGCACATCGGCAACAGCTATGAAATTGTTATGACCGATGCCATTGCACGCTACAAGCGAATGCTCGGCTTTGATGTGCGCTTTCAGACAGGCACCGACGAGCACGGTCAGAAAATAGAAGAATATGCTAAGGAAGCAGGCGTTTCGCCCAAGGAATATGTTGACAAGGTTGCAGGCGAAATCAAGGAAATCTGCGATTTGCTCAACACCACCTACGACCATTTCATCAGAACAACGGACGATTATCACGAAACGGCCGTGCAGAAAATCTTCAAAAAACTGTACGACCAAGGCGACATTTATAAGAGCGAATACGAAGGACTTTACTGCACTCCCTGCGAGAGCTTCTGGACACAGTCCCAGCTTGTTGACGGCAAATGTCCCGACTGCGGCAGAGAAGTAAAGCCCGCAAAGGAAGAAGCGTATTTCCTGCGCCTTTCAAAATATCAGCAGCAGCTTGAAGATTATATCGAGCAGAATCCTGATTTTATCTATCCCGAAAGCCGCAAAAAGGAAATGCTTAACAACTTTATCAAGCCCGGTCTGCAGGATTTGTGCGTTTCACGTTCCTCTTTCAAATGGGGCGTGCCCGTAAGCTTTGATGAAAAGCACGTTATCTATGTATGGATTGACGCTCTTTCAAACTATATCACAGGTTTGGGCTATACAGCTGACGGTGAAAATTCGGAAAACTATTCAAAATACTGGCCTGCTGATGTTCACATCATCGGCAAGGATATAGTGAGATTCCATTCAATTTACTGGCCCATTATGCTTATGGCGCTGGGCGAGCCGTTACCCAAGCAGATTTTTGGTCATCCGTGGATGCTTTTCGGCACCGACAAAATGTCAAAATCCAGAGGCAACACAATTTATGCCGATGATCTGGTAAATCTGATTGGCGTTGACGCTGTGCGTTATTATCTGCTTGCCGAAATGCCCTATGCTTCGGATGGTTCGATAACATATGAAACTGTTTTTGAACGCTATAATTCTGACCTTGCAAACACTCTGGGAAATCTTGTTAACAGAACAGTTGCAATGGTAAACAAGTATTTTAACGGTATAATTCCCGAAAATGCACAAAAAGACGCTATTGACGATGAGCTTTGCGCATTTGCACTTGAAACCGTGAAGAATGTTGATAAGCTTATTGATGAATACAGAATAAGCGATGCGCTGGATGCCGTTATGAATCTTGCAAGGCGCAGCAACAAGTATATTGACGAAACAATGCCCTGGGCACTGGCTAAGGACGAAGCTCAGAAGGGGAGACTCGGCAGCGTGCTTTATAATCTGCTTGAAAGCATAAGATTTATTGCAATTCTGCTTTCACCCTTTATGCCGCAGACTTCGGCTTCGATTTTGGAGCAGATAGGCACAGATATTACCGATTACGAAAGTCTTGATGAATTCGGCAAAATCGCAAGCGGCAAGAACGTAGGCACTGCAAAGGTGCTTTTCACAAGGCTTGATGCTGAAAAGCTTTTGGAAGAAATTAACGCAAAAATGCAAAAGGCACAGGAAGAATCCGCACCCGAAATAGAGGTTGAACCCATTGCAGATGAAATTGTTATAGATGATTTTGCAAAGGTTGATTTGCGTGTGGGCAAGGTTATTTCGTGCGAAAAAGCCCCAAAATCCAAAAAGCTGCTTATTTTAAAGCTTGATGACGGCATGGGTGGCAGACAGATTTGTTCGGGAATTGCACAGTGGTATGCCCCCGAAGATCTTATCGGCAAAAAGGTTATGTTTGTTGCAAACTTAAAGCCCAGAATGATGATGGGACAGATCAGTTGCGGTATGATTTGCGCCGCCGATATGCCCGATGGTTCGGCAAAGGTTATGTTTGCAGATAGTGATGCTCCCTGCGGTGCTAAGATTCACTGACATCGCTGATTTGCGCAAAAGTAAAAGGTGCAAGAAATATTCTTGCACCTTTATTTTTTATACAAATCTTTATTTATCTTCATCCTTCTCCAGATTATCAAGAGAATAACGCAGGCATTGTATAACAAGCTGGTTCAGCGAGAGATTGTTTTCATATGCAAGCTTGTCAAGCTCTTCAACAAGCTCAATCGGCAATCGGAATGATTTTGTAACCGATTCATACCCTTTTTGTATCTTCCACATATATACACACTCCCTTTTTTACTATTATGCAATATAATTTGTGTAAATGATACAATTTGTTTGCAATATTTTTGTATTGCATAAATATTGCAAAAATCGATGCGCTGTGATATAATATGAATATAATAAAATTTGGAGGTATGTAGTTATGAAAAAATATTTAACTGTTTTTTGTTCAGTATTGATGTTATTATCCTGCACAGCATGTTTTGAAACATCGGAAAGCACAGCGGATTCTGATGATACAAACATTTCTTCAAGCGTCGAAGACAGCGAAACGGATAATAGTGAAGTCAACCAAGAGGAATCAGAAAAAAGCAATACCAAAGCCGAAAACGATGAAACTAATGATGTAACAGAAGATCAGGAAACAAATGAGAGTGAAGAACTCTCGTTTGCTGAGGTAATTGCTGTAGACAATACCGAATGTTCAATCAAAATAACTGAAATTGACCCCGATAATATGTGGGGATTCGCTTTAAAAACGGAACTCGAAAACAAATCATCAGATAAGACATATATGTTTTCTGTACATAGTGCCTCAATTAATGGCGTCCAATCCGACCCGTTTTTTGCAACAGAAGTTGCTGCAGGCAAAAAATCCAATGAAGAGATTACATTTTCAGGCGACGAACTTGAAGAAAACGGTGTGGGGAACTATACCGATATTGAATTAACATTCCGTGTTTATGATAGCGATGACTGGACTGCCGATGAGGTTGCAATCGAAACAATACATATTTATCCTTATGGCGAAGATAAAGCGGTTAAATTTGTTCGAGAACCTCAAGATTCTGACAACATAATTATCGATAACGAATATGTTACGGTTATTGTTACCGGCTACACCGACGATGATATTTGGGGATACACTGCCGAACTGTATTTGGTAAATAAGACCGACAAAGATGTTATGTTCTCTGCAAATGATGTATCTGTAAACGGATATATGTCAGATCCATTCTATGCCACATCAGTTTCAGCCGGCAAATGCGCTTTCAGTTCAATCTCTTGGTCGGATACAACATTAGAAGAAAACGGTATTACTGACATTGAAGAAATAGAGATGGTATTCCGCGCCTACTGCTCGGACGATTGGACTTTAGATGATTTTGCAAACGAAACTATTATTTTAAATCCATAATATAAGAATAAGATTAATACACTTAAAATAGTATCGATCTTATTTTTGTAGTTATTCTAGGCTTAACTAAACTATATTAAATTTAATATCAATGAAAAAACTGCTATATAAAAATCCTAACCATACATAAAAATCGCCCTCTCAAAAAATGAGAGGGCGTTCGTATTTGTAATATGGTTATCAATCAACAAAATCATTCGGACAACCAAAATCCGAAAACTCCCCGTGCGGCTTAGCCACCGAAGGAAACGCCTAAATCACGGGCGGTTTTAACAAGCTGATGCTTCGGGTCTACAAGGCGAGCCTTGCCTGCGATGTCTTCAAGCTTGTTTGATGTGATTTTGCCGTTTACCATTGCAACGGTTCTGCCGTATTTTTCTTCGGCAAGAAGCGATGCGGCGTAAACACCGAACTTTGTGGCAAGAATTCTGTCATAAGCGCTGGGGCTGCCGCCTCTTAGCATATGTCCGGGAACGCATACTCTTGCTTCGCTGCCTGTAATTTCCTGAATCTGACGTGCAATGCGGTTTGTTGCGGTAGTTTCGCCCGCTTCAAGACGCTTTTTTGCACGTTCTTTTTTCTTCATTTCGGCTTCCGCCTTGCTGAATGCGCCTTCAGCAACAGCAACAATCGAAAAATCCTTGCCTGCGTTGTTGCGCTCCATAACAGCGTCGGCAACCTTGTCTATATCATAAGGAATTTCAGGAATGATTATGATATCGGCACCGCCCGCAATGCCTGCGTTGAGCGTAAGCCAGCCTGCCTTGTTGCCCATAATTTCAACAACAAGAATTCGGGAATGGCTTGCGGCGGTTGTGTGAAGTCTGTCGATAACATCAGTTGCTGTATCAACAGCAGTGTGAAAACCAAACGTCACGTCCGTACCGTATATATCGTTATCAATTGTCTTGGGCAGACCGATTACGTTCAGACCTTCCTGAGAAAGCAGATTCGATGTCTTGTGAGTTCCGTTTCCGCCTAAAGTAAGCAGACAATCAAGCTTCTGCTTTTTATAGGTTTCCTTCATATTCTTAACCTTATCGACGTTATCCTCGCCGATAACCTGCATCAGCTTATACGGCTGACGCTTTGTTCCGAGAATTGTTCCGCCCTGAGTGAGAATGCCCGAAAAGTCCGAAGGCTTCATAATCTTTGTTTCGTTGTTGATAAGTCCGTAATATCCGTCAACAACACCTACAATTTCGATATTATCCTCGCCGAATTTTTCAAAGCAAGCCTTTGCAACGCCTCTTATTGTTGCGTTAAGACCGGGGCAGTCGCCACCGCTTGTAAGAATACCTATTCGCTTTTTCATAGTTAAAAAAATCCTCCCTTTGTATATGAAACTGAATATGTCAGAATTTAACTACGGCATAAAAAATCGAAAAATAGTGGAAGATACTTCCAGCGATTACAAACAAATGCCATATCGAATGCATATAATGCAGATTCTTGTAATTGTAGAACACAAGTCCGCCCATATAGAACGCACCGCCCAAAATCAAAAACACAAGGGAAATCGTCGGCATGCTCAGTCTGAAAGCCTCAAGTGCAATAATAATCGACCAACCGAGAATGATGTAGCAGGTCGCCACAACGCGACGTGAGCGCTTAAAAATCCACGTCAAAGTCATTCCGACAACTGCGGCAAGCCATATAATTCCAAATACTATCCAACCCTGTGCACCCTTTAAGCAGCAAAGCGCATAGGGCGTATAGGTTCCTGCAACGATAAGATAAAGGCTGCTGTTGTCAAGAGCCTTGAAAAGTGCCTTGGCTTTTTCGTGCTTTTCACTGATAAGATGATAAACAAGCGACATTGAATAAAGAATAATCAACGTCAGCGCATAAACCGAGCAAGCCGCAACGGTAAGAGCTCCGCCGTAAATCGCGGCAAAAACTATCAGCACAGCAGCGCCGCCAATTGATAAAAGTGCGCCTGCACCGTGTGAAACAGAATTGAAAAGCTCTTCACCGAAGGTATAGCTTCTGTCGATAAAATCCATAAACAATCATCCCCTCTTTTACATTTGTCCGTTTTCTCTGTCTTTATGTATAAAGCTATGAATATCAGCTGGTTCTGTGCAGATAATGACCCATATCTTTTGCGGGCAAAGGCTTTGCAAAGAAATATCCCTGTCCATAGTTACAACCGCTTTCACGCAGAATATCCGCCTGCGAAGCGTTCTCAATACCCTCAGCAATAATCTCAATGCCCTTGGCCTTGGCAATTCTGATAACTGCGGAAACTATTTCTCTCGAAACCGGATCGGTCTCAAGCGGATTTATGAACGAGCGATCGAGCTTGAGCATTGTGATGGGCAATTTCTGAATATAACTAAGCGATGAATAGCCTGTTCCGAAGTCGTCCATTGCAATCTTTATGCCCATCGAACGCAGCTCATTCATATGTCTTATAGCCTTGTCGATATCTTTAAGTGCAAGCGTTTCGGTAAGCTCAATTTCAAGATACTCATTGGGCATTCCTGTTTTTGCAAGCACATCAGAAACCATTTTACAGATGTCATTTTCGTACAAATCGACGGATGTGAGATTGATCGAAATTACAATCGGAGGCAGACCTGCCTGCATCCATTCGACGTTCTGGCGGCAGGATTCATAAAGAGCATATCTGCTTATGCGTGAAATCATCTGAGCCGATTCGGCAACCGGCACAAACTTGCTGGGCATAACAAGGCTTCCGTCCTTTCTGCGCCAGCGAACCAGCGCTTCCGCACCGATGATTTTTCCGGTGGAAAGGTCGATTTTCGGCTGATAGAACATTTCAAGCTCGTTGTTATCAAGCGCATCGGCAAGGGCTTTTTCAAGCTGATTGCTGACGATAACCGTATCACGGTCGGTGTCGTTATAGCCGATAATCTCACCGTTTTTGGTCTTATCCCTTGAAGACAGAGCAAATTCCGCCCTGTCGAAAACCTCAGCAAAATCGGACCCGTCAAGCGGCATTCTTGCAAATCCCGCAGAGCAGGTGAATTTGTGTGCTTCGTAGCCCTCAAGTGAAAGCTCAGAAAATTCATTCTGAACAGCCGTGACTGTATCTATCGGGAAATCCGCGTCGGAAACATCCTTGATTATGAGAACGTAGTTGTCCGCACCGATTCTTGCAACGACGCCGTTTTCTCCGACGTGCCTTCTGAGAATCGCTCCGAATTTTTTCAAAACCTCGTTGCCGCCGGAATATCCGTACGTATCGTTTATCATATGAAATCTGTCAATATCAAGAACAATCAGCCAATAAGAGAGCCCCAAAAGCCTGCTTCCCTCATAAATCTGCTGTCCGACGAGCATAAGCCTGTTTCTGTTAAAAAGACCTGTTACCTCATCGGTATAAGCCATACGTTCAATCAGCCTGTCCTTCTGCTTTGCCTCGGTAACATCGATAAGTGAACCGCCGATTGTAAAGCTGTCATCGCGCTTCATAACCTTGTATCTGTGCTGATACCAGCGATATTCACCGCTTGCCGAAAGCAGACGCAGCTCTATCATATGAATCCCCTTGGAGCGTTCAAGCTCCTTCGGGGTCGTAATCGCCTTGAGATATGCCTCAAACAGAACCATATCCTTCGCGTAAACCTTGGATCTTATATCATCCGCTGTAACAATCGCCTTTTTGAATCCGAGCATACTTTGAAGCTGCTTTGATATATGAAAGCTGCGGTTATCGGCAGTGCTGATAACAATACCGATTTCGGAGAGCTCCATAGAAAGCGCAAAACGCTCCTGCGAGGCACGAAGCTGTGTTTCCATGGTGCGCTGCTCGGTAACGTCAAATCCGACCGAAACCAAAAGCTTTTTGCCCGATTTCTTGTTTTCATAGAATGTCGAGGTGTTCCACAAAATGGTGTAAACACTTTCATCCTCGGCAATTGCATAATACTCGCCGCTATTGTTGATAATGCTCTCGATTCCCTGCCTGGAAAGCATATTCTTCGGAAACAGCATAAGCAGAATATCCGCTGAATACGCCCTGCGTGACTGAGCCTTCAAAAGCTCCTGCAAGGATTTGTTTATGACCGTACAGGAAAGCTCGCTGTCCCAGACGACGGCGGGTGCATCAAGCGTTTCGATGAAAACGCACAGGTCCCTTCGCCTGCGCTCCATGGTTTCCACTCTGAAGAATGCCATATATACACAGGTCGCAAGTATTATCATTATAAGCACGACGGCAAAATATTTAAATATAACCATGGCCTGGTCGGGCGAATTTGCCGCAACTGTCATAAAAAGAACGGTTACAAGCGCAAAGACTATACCCGGTATAAGCCACAGAACATTCCTTTTCTCCACGATGCTTCTCCCAAATAATCCGTTTATACGGTAATTTATCCATATCCAAACTTACCCATTATACTTATACATACTATACCATATTAAAGCATTGATGTCAAGATTATTTTGTTCGTTTTGTCTAATTGTTTCAATTAAACGTCCTCGGTATTGTGCAAAAAATGGCAAAAGACCGCCAAAGTAGGCATTAAAGTTTTATAAAAAAAGCGTGATATACACATTCTATTCACAATTAGCGGATTGCTTTTTGGTATAATTATTGTATCAGTATGTATCCGTACAGAGTCCCGAAAGGATTGGTGAGCTTTTATGAGCCGTATTTTAATAGTTGATGACGAATCCAACATCAGAAACGTCGTAAAGGAATATGCCCTTTTTGAAGGGTTTGAAGTTGATGAAGCAGAAAACGGAATCGAAGCTGTGCGAAAAGTAAAGGAGCATGGCTACGACCTTATCATTATGGATATAATGATGCCGGAGCTGGACGGTTATTCAGCCTGCAAGGAAATCAAGAAAATCAAATCAATCCCCATAATTATGCTTTCGGCGCGCGGCGAAGAATATGACAAGCTGTTCGGCTTTGAAATCGGAATTGACGACTATGTCGTAAAGCCCTTTTCTCCTAAAGAGCTTATGGCAAGAGCCCGTGCTGTAATCAGCCGCAATTCGCGCAACTCATCAAAAAGTGCAAATCTTGAGTTTGAAGGGCTTTCCATCGACCTTGACGGCAGAACCGTAACAGTAAACGGCGAAAGAGCTGTTATGACTCCGAAGGAATACGATTTGCTGTTCTATCTTGTAAAAAACCGAAACATCGCACTTTCAAGGCAGCAACTTCTTGAAGCGGTCTGGGGAGTCGAGTTCTTCGGAGATGACAGAACTGTTGATACACACATAAAAATGCTGAGAAACAGTCTGGGTGAATACCGAAAATTTATCGTCACTCTGAGAGGAGTCGGATACAAATTTGAAGAAGAAAACTAAAAAAATTCACAGTCTGAGATTCAACGTGTGGCTGTATTTCATTCTGCTGCTGATATTCACCTTTGCACTGCTCTGGCTTTTTCAGACAGTCCTGCTTTCAACCTTCTATCAGGCGGTAAAAACAAATACAGCATCAAAAATCGCTTCGCAGGCTGTTTCGGAATTCAGTAAGGAAACCTATCAGGTAGACCTGACTCTGCTTGCTCTTGACAATTCGGCCTGCATAACAATTTATGACACAAGCGGAACAGAGGCGTTCAGCGTTGATACTCAAAGCGGGATGTGCCACATCCACTCCGAAACAGCAGATTTTGACAGGCTGATAAAGCAGGTGGAGCGCAGTGAGAATCACAATTATTCCGAAACGATTCAACACGGCGAATTTGAACGCGAATCGCTTATATACATAGAAAAAATCATTGACGCTTCCAGCGATGTTGTGTATGTTTTCGTCGAAACCACACTTACCCCGACAGAATCAATTACCGATATCATAAGGCTTCAGGTTCTGATTATCTCCGCAATTCTGCTTGTGATTTCGTCAACACTTGCTTTTGCAATTGCCGACAAGCTCGCAATGCCCATTGTAAGGCTGACAAAATCCGCCGAAAAGCTCGGTCAGCACAGAAATGCGGTGGTTTTTGAACAGGATGAATACCTCGAGGTTCAAAAGCTCGCCAAAACGCTGACATACGCTTCAAGCGAGATTTCACAGACCTCTACCCTGCAGCGCGACCTTATCGCAAACGTTTCACATGATTTGCGCACACCGCTTACCATGATAAAGGCGTATGCAGAAATGCTCAGGGACATTTCGGGCGAAAACCCCGAAAAGCGTTCCGAGCACCTCGGAATCATCATAGATGAAACCGACCGTCTGGCAGCACTTGTCCAGGATATGCTCGACCTCTCAAAGCTCGAAAGCGGCGGACAAAAGCTCAACTACTCGACATTCGATATTACAGAGCTGCTTGACGGCATTGTCGAGCGTTATACAGGCTTTTGCGAAGAAAAGGGCTATAAACTTGTTTATATCCCCGACAAATGCGCCGAAGTACGCTGCGACGAGGTGAAAATCCAGCAGGTTATTTACAATCTGATAAATAACGCTGTCAACTACTGCGGTGAGGACAAAACCGTAACAATCAAACAGACAAACAGCTTCAACACCATAAAAATCGAGGTTTCCGACAACGGCAAGGGAATCGAAAAGGATAATCTGCATCTGGTATTTGACAAATATTACAGGGCTGAAAAAACCAAGCGTGAGGTTGTGGGAACAGGCCTCGGGCTTTCGATAGTTCAGGCGGTTCTCAAAAAGCACGGTTTCCCCTTCGGTGTTGTCAGCGAGGTAGGAAAAGGTTCGACCTTCTGGTTCAAAATTATTCTGCCCGAGCCTCTTTCTCCCGATATAAACCCAAAGGAATAAAACATATATGAAAAAATACTCATCCGCATTACTTTCGCTGACGATTACGTTACTCTGTGCCTCTTGCTCAAGCAGCTCACCCGAAAGCTCAGCACCTGAGATGCCCGCTTTGTCGGCAACTTCCACATCAGCCACACAGACCACAGCCGACATCACAGCGTCGCAAGCCTTGACAACTTCCCAAACGGTCAGAACAACAACAGCGACCACAACAACAGCCGAAACAACAACTGCAACTTCCACAACGACAACCACAACTGTCGCCGTCACAACCGACAACGACCCCGTTCCGATTAAAGAAAGCTACAGCGGCATTGACGTGAGCAGATGGCAGGGAAGCACGGTTGACTTTGAAGCTGTCAGAAACAGCGGCGTTGAAATGGTGTACATAAAAGCAGGCGATAATTATAACGAGGATATGTATTTTCGGCAAAACGCAGAAAATGCCGAAAGTGCAGGGCTTCTTACCGGGTTTTATTTCTACGTCACCGCAGGCAATGCCGAGCAGGCACGCTCACAGGCAGTATATTTTGCCGGGCTGCTTGACTCTGTTGATTTTCAATGCCGACCCGCTGTGGATTTTGAAGCTTTCGGAAGCCTTTCAGCCGAAAGCATAAACGAAATCGCGCTCAGCTTTGCGCAGACTGTTGAAGATGAAACAGGAATCACGCCCATTTTTTACACCGACGCCGACAATGCCGACATATGGTGCGAGGAACTGACAAAATATCCGCTGTGGATTGCAGACTACGACGCAAATCCGCCCGCCTCAATCGGAAAGTGGAGCGAATACGCGGGATTTCAGTATTCCTGCACGGGCGTTGTTGACGGAATTACAGAGAATGTTGTCGATCTGGATATTTACACCAAGTCGGTTCTGTTCTGAATAAAATGTGCCTTCAGGCATTGACTTTGATGTCGATTTATATTATACTTTAATATGTGCATATATTTGAAAAAATGCACATATAAAATCATTCGGAGAGCCGTATTTTTTCCGAACCACAGAAAGAAAGGGATTCTTGTAATGGACACCGATGGGTGTATATTATTTTTATCAATTGCATTGGTAATTCTCGTAATCCGTGCGATTTATGCCGCGTTTGAAAACGCCGTCACCGAGGTTTCGGACCAGAAACTGAAAAGCCTTGCCGCAACTGACAGAAAATATGAAAGGCTTAACCGTCTTTCGACCAATCCGTCAAAAATGCTGCTTACCTTTTCGGTTCACCGCACATTATCTGCCGTGCTCTGCATCATATGCATAAGCATATCCGCAGTGCTCTATCTGCCGAAGGTTTCTCAAAAGATGTTTGAAACGCCCCTGCTTCTTGCCGTCTGCGCAGTCGCAGCGTCAATCGTAATCGGAATGATTCTGATAATTATTACGGATCTTATTCCTAAAACGCTTACAGAAAAATCAAGCCTCGGCTTCGCCGTTTTCTCGTTCTATCCGGTAACGTTCCTTATTGCACTTTATTCACCGGTAACCTGCTGCATTTCAGCCGTTGACTCAGGTCTGCGCAATCTTGCAGGTCTTTCCTCAAAGAAAAGCAGCGACATCGTCACGGAAGAAAAAATCCTGATGATGCTCGAAGCAGGCAACGAAACAGGTGTAATTGAGTCAAGTGAGAAGGAGATGATAAACAACATCTTCGAGTTTGACGATGTATGCGTAAACGAAGTTATGACCCACAGAACGGAGCTTGTTGCGGCAGACGCCGACACACCTGCGTGTGAGCTTGTTAAAATTGCAATTGAGGAAGGTTTTTCAAGAATTCCCGTATATGAAGATTCAATCGACAGCCTTATCGGCGTCGTTTATGTCAAAGACCTGCTCTGCCTTATTGTCGATTCAAGCGAAAAAGATATGCCCGTAAGGCGCTTTATGCGTGAGGCACTTTACGTTCCCGAAACAAACACATGCGCTGAGGTTTTCGATTCTCTGACGCAGAGCAAAAACCACATTGCCATTGTGCTTGACGAATACGGCGGAACTGCTGGCATTGTCACAATGGAAGACCTGATTGAAGAGATTGTCGGAAATATCCAGGACGAGTACGATGATGAAGAAAGTGAATTCACCCGCATCGACGAAAACACATATTCATTGAGCGGCTCGGCATCCCCTGCGGATATTCTTCCCATGCTTAAAATCACAGCACCCGACGAATGCGAATACGCCACGATGAGTGCGTTCTACATCAATATTCTCGGCCGCATTCCTGACGAAAGTGACGCCGACAAAATCGAATTTATGGGCTACGAATTCATCCCGACTCTGATTGAAGACAATTGGGTGTCAAGACTCAGAGCAACAAAAATAACAAAAGAAACACAAGCGCAATCAGACAGTGATTCCGATTCATAAATCAATACGGAAATCTGTTTTATTATAAAGGGACAACGCACAAATGAAAAAAACTATGCAGCTAAAGAAAAAAATCCTCAGCATTCTGCTGTCCTGCGTTCTGACGGCAAGCTTTTGCGGTTGCTCGCTTGAAAGCGTTTTTCAATCGGACACCTCAAGCAGCGAGATTGAAGAAAGCCTTGCAAAACGCGAGAAAACCGACAATCCGATAACCGCAGATGAACAGCTTACCGACCGCGAATACACGGTATATCTCGACTTGGTCGAGGGCATTACCGACAGGGAAACCCCCATCACATTAAGCATAAAAGCGACCAGAGATGAGCTTGCAAACGCCTATGCCGCCTTGCTTATAACCTCTGCGGGAAATATGCTGTATATGCCGAGAGAATATACCTATAATTACAATACGGAAACAGGTCGTGTAATCGACGTTGAAATCAAATATACGGTTTCTGCCGAGCGGGCTGAGGAAATGAACATCGCTGTACGTACCGTTGCCGACGAAATTCTCAAAGGGATTTCCGCAGATATGTCGCAGACCGACATCGTGGCTTATTTCCACGACACCATCATAACAAGCTGCGAATATTCCGAAACGGCAAACAGCGACAATGTATACGGCTGTCTTGTCGAAGGAAAGGCCGTGTGCGAAGGCTATTCCCGTGCAATGCAGTACCTTTGCACCCTCGTGGGAGTGAAGTGTATTATTGTGACAGGCGTTGCCGAAGAAGACCATATGTGGAATATGGTCGAAATTGACGGGCAGTGGTATCATATCGACCTTACATGGGACGACCCGAGATATAATCCGCCGATTGCAGATTATGTTTCTCATACCTACCACAACGTAACAACGGAAGACATCAGCGTTGACCATATAATCGACGAAAGCAACTTCACCGTCCCTGTCGCAGATTCCACAGCGGCAAACTATTATGTCTACACAAGCCGCTTTTACGACTCTTACGAGGAAGCGCTCAACTGCCTGCCGCAGGTTTTGAAAAACTCTGCGGAAAACGAAACCTTCGATATTTCGGTAAAATTTTCAAACGAAAGTGCCTTTGACGATACCTGCCTGCAGCTTTTTTCAAGCGAAAATACCGATATATCCGAAATAATCGATTCAGCTAACGAAATGCTTTCAGGCATAAAGATTTCAAAATCAAACCTTACATATATGACCGACGATTCATTTATGATAATAAAAATCAGCTTTGAGCTTGAATAACATAAAAAAGGAGTGAAAACTATGTATTCTGCAAAAACAGTTATGCACAAGGGGCTTGAATGCATTGAGCTTTCGTGCGACAGCTACAGCGCAATTGTTGCGCACACTCTCGGCGGAAATGTTTTAAGACTTCGCCAGACACAGAAAAATGTTGAGGTTTTCAGATTCAACGCTGAAAAACCTATTGACGAAATCGCCGATTCAATCGAAATCTGGGGATTGCCCACAATGTATTTTCCCAACAGACTCGATAACGGTGTTTTGAAAGCAAGCGATTATACATATCACCTGCCCGTTAACGAAAAAGCACCCTTCAACAATACTCTGCACGGATTTTTGCACCGCAGACCTTACAAAATCGAATCACTTGAAAGTGAAAGCTGTGCCAAGTGCACAATCAGCTATCTTTATGATGAAAATGATGAGTATTTTGAATTTTTGCCGATAAAATTCAAGGCAACCTTAGAGCTTTCTCTTGATGAAAACGGCCTTTTGCACAAATTTACACTTGAAAATTTAAGTGAGCGCAAAATGCCCATAAGCGTTGCGACTCACACTACAATAAATGCGCCGTTTGTTGACGGTGCAAGACAGGAGGATATCCGCCTGAAAGCACAAATCGGCAAGAAATGTGAGCTTGACACACGTTGTCTGCCGACGGAAAATCTGCTTGAGCTTACAGATTATGACAGAGAATATATCGAAGGTACAAAGCAGCCGGTTTTAAAGGTTGTTGACAACGAAATGTATCTTGCCGAAAGTATGGAGCTTGACGGCAAAAAGTTCCACGGAATTTATGCCGAAGATATCGCTTCAAAAATCCGTATCGAATACGAAATCAGCGATGAATACGGCTTCTGGATTTTCTGGAATCAGCAGGGCTTTGAAGGCTACTTCTGCCCCGAACCTATGAGCGCAATGATAAATTCGCCCAACCTTGCTATGGACAAATCACAAACAGGCTACCGTGAAATCGACCCTGCACAGAGCTTCAGCGCTTGGCAAAGATTCTCGGTTAAATAATTTTTGTGAAAATTGCTCAATTTTTCACTCTATATTTCTATATCGGATACAATAAAACATCTTGAAAAAAAGAACGTTTTAAAGTATAATAAATTGTGTATATGTGCCGCAAGTGCCCGGCGCACAAAAACTAAAGATTCCGCAAAAAGGCACTTAATGCGGAGAAATGGACGGTTTTGAATATGAAATTCGGTTATTTTGATGACGTCAATAAGGAATACGTCATAACTTCACCCAGAACGCCCTATCCCTGGATAAACTACCTCGGAACACAGAGCTTTTTCTCGCTCATTTCCAACACAGCGGGCGGCTATCACTTCTATAAGGATGCAAGGCTCCGCAGAATCACACGTTATCGCTACAACAACGTTCCCGTTGATATGGGCGGACGTTACTTTTACATAAACGAGAACGGTACCGTATGGTCACCCGGCTGGTCACCCGTAAAGACAGAGCTTGATTTTTATGAGTGCCGTCACGGTATGGGCTATACAGTAATCAAGGGCAAGAAAAACGACCTTAGCGCTGAAGTTACATTCTTTGTTCCCGAAGATTACAACGGCGAAATCCAGAAGGTTGTTCTCAAGAACGAGAGTGACAACAAGAAGAGCTTCAAGCTGTTCTCCTTCCTTGAATTCTGCCTTTGGAATGCTCAGGATGACTCTACAAACTTCCAGAGAAACTTCAACACAGGTGAAGTTGAAATCGAAAGCTCTACAATCTTCCACAAGACAGAATACAAGGAACGCCGTGATCACTTTGCATTCTATTCCGTAAATGCTCAGATCAACGGCTTTGATACCGACAGAGAATCCTTCCTTGGCCTTTACAACGGCTTTGAGGCTCCTCAGACCGTTATGAACGGCAGACCCAACAACTCTGTTGCAGACGGTTGGTCACCTGTTGCTTCTCACTACATCGAAGTAACTCTCAAGCCCGGCGAAACCAAGGAGCTTGTATTTATTCTTGGTTATGTTGAAAATGCTTATGAAGAAAAATTCAATGCCGACGGCTCAATGAACAAGTCCAAGGCATATGCAATGATTAACCAGTTCAACACAGCAGCAAAGGCAGACGAGGCTCTTGCAGCTCTTAAAAACAGCTGGGAATCACTTCTTTCCAAATATACTGTTGAATCACACGATGAAAACCTCAACCGTATGGTTAACATCTGGAACCAGTACCAGTGTATGGTTACATTCAATATGTCACGTTCCGCTTCTTATTTTGAAAGCGGTATCGGCAGAGGTATGGGCTTCAGAGATTCCAACCAGGACCTTCTCGGTTTCGTTCATCAGATTCCCGAAAGAGCAAGAGAGAGAATTCTTGACCTGGCTGCTACTCAGCTTGAAGACGGCGGCTGCTATCACCAGTATCAGCCCCTTACAAAGAAGGGTAATGACGAAATCGGCGGAAACTTCTCCGATGACCCGCTGTGGATGATTCTTTCAACAGCTGCATATATCAAGGAAACAGGCGACTGGTCCATTATCGAAGAATCTGTTCCTTATGACAACGATGAATCAAAGGCACAGTCAATGCTTCACCATCTGCGTCAGAGCTTCTGGCACGTTGCAGATAACGTAGGACCTCACGGTCTGCCTCTGATGGGCAGAGCTGACTGGAATGACTGTCTCAACCTCAACTGCTTCTCGATGACTCCCGGTGAGAGCTTCCAGACAACAGAATCAAAGGACGGTAAGGTTGCTGAATCTGTAATGGTTGCTGCATTATTCACATATGCAGGCCCCGAATATGTTGCTATCTGCAGAAAAATGGGCGACAACGAAGAAGCTGACAGAGCTCAGGCTGCTATCGATAAAATGGCTGAAACTATTATGCGTGACGGCTGGGACGGCGAATGGTTCCTCAGAGCTTATGACGACTACGGAAAGAAAATCGGCTCCAACGAATGCGAAGAGGGCAAAATCTTCATCGAATCTCAGGGCTTTGCTGTTATGTCGGGTCTCGGCAAGGAAGACGGCAAGGATATCCTTGCTCTTGACAGCGTAAAGAAATATCTTGATACAAAATACGGTCTGGTTCTCAACAACCCCGCATTTACAAGATATTATGTAGAATACGGCGAAATCTCAACATATCCCGCAGGATATAAAGAGAACGCAGGCATTTTCTGCCACAACAACGCATGGATTATCTGTGCAGAAGCTGCAGTTGGCAGAGGCAATATGGCATTTGAATACTATTCAAAGATTGCTCCTGCTTATCTTGAAGATATCTCCGATATCCACCGCACAGAGCCTTATGTTTATGCTCAGATGATTGCAGGTAAGGACGCAGGCCGCCACGGCGAAGCTAAGAACTCATGGCTTACGGGTACTGCTGCTTGGAACTTTGTTGCTATTTCTCAGTGGATTCTCGGTATCATCCCCTCATGGGACGGTCTTTCTGTTGATCCCTGCATTCCTAAGGAATGGGACGGCTTCAAGGTAACCCGTGCTTACAGAGGCGCTACATATGAAATCACATTCACAAACCCCAACCACGTTTCAAAGGGTGTTTCCTCTGTAATTGTTGACGGCAACGTCATCGAAGGCAATGTACTCCCCGTATTCGGCGACGGAAAGGTTCATGCTGTTGAAGTAGTAATGGGCTGAGCCAAATTCTCGAACCCCGGTCTATAAACAACTCAGGCAGGAATTTTTAGATAGTTAAAAGTTCCTGCCTGTTATATAACAAACCAAAGGACTGACAAAATGATTACCAAAAAGAAAAGGCTGATTTCTGCCCTGCTCGCTCTCAGCGTTGCCTGCTCAGGGCTTGGCGGCTGTTCAAAGGATAGCAAAAAAAGCTATTTTGATATGACTTATGACGAGCTGAGCAAATATGTAACGCTTGGTGAATACAAAAACCTTGAAGTAACACTTGATTACTATGCCGTTGAAGAATCGGAGATTCAAGATGTTATTGAGTCCGATTTTGCTTCCTACATCGAAGAAATCAACATAACCCAGCGTGAAATCAGAGAAGGCGATATCGTAATAATTGACTTCGTCGGTACGATTGACGGCGAGGAGTACGAAGGCAACAGCGCCGAGGACTTTGAAGTCAGAATTGGTGACGGCACCTTTGTGGACGCTGAAGAAGCGCTTCTCGGTGCATATCTCGGTGATACCGTCACTTTTGAAGGCTCTTTTAAAGAAGGAAGCGAGGTTGATGAAAGCCTTATCGGCAAAACCGCGGTTTTTGAAGCGACAGTCAAGGAGATTACCGCTGTATCGTTGCCGAGAATGACCGACGATCTGGTATACGAGGCAACAGGCTATACCAGCTATGATGAATATATTGAAGGTCTGAGGACTGAAATGCGTACTTATTACGACGATCTGGCAATGTCCAACGCCCAGACCTTGCTCTGGGTAGAAGTATGCACTAACAGTACGCTCATCGAATATCCCAAGGATAAATTTGCCGACGCAAAACAGGATTATTACGATTATTATGAAGAAATCGCTGCCGATTATGATATGACGGTTGACGATATGCTTATAAACTACCTCGGAATAAGCAAGGATACTTACGAAGAAAAAGCAAACGAACACGCTGCAAACGTTGTTTATGAAGACCTTGTCCTGTTTTCTATTGCCAAGAAGGAAAATATTACAATTTCCGACGAGGAATATGACAAGCGTGCTCAGGAATATGTTGACGACCTCATCCGTGAATCACTTTCCGAATCTGATGAAAGCGATGATTATACGGATATGTATCAGAATGCGACTATGCTCAATGGGCAAAGCTCATCTTCTGAGGAAGAAAAAGAAGTTATCACATCCGTAACTCAGCTTGAAGCAATATACGGCAAGGACTATGTCCGCCAGGTTGTGCTTTATGAGATGGTGCTTGAATATATATTCGAGAACGCAAACGTTACTTATTCTGATTATTTCCCCGAAGAAAACAAATAAAAAAAATTCAAGGCAGACGGTTAGTAATAAACCGCCTGCCTTTTCTTATTCTTTACTGTCGAAATAATCAATCTTATATATATCCGATAGAACTACTCTGCTCTTTGAAAACCTGTCCGACTTATAGCGTACCTGCGGCGATTTAAGCGGAATCGCCGTAATGCTGCACATAGGCAGCGAAAAGCTGTTATCACCGCATTTTGCCGCACCTGCAATGCCAATCAGATTGTCAACGCAGCGTCGCGTGCGGGCAGCATTATCAGCAACGTCCCGATACATTCGCAAAACGGTTTCGTCAAAAATTCTCCCGTTATCATGCGCCTGAACTGAAAACACGGCATTTGCGCCTTGCTTTTCAAGACGAATCGTCAAATCGGAAATTGTGTTTTTCCTGCACACATCCATAACGAACCACACCAGTGCATTATAAAGAAGCTCATAACTGCACTGAACAAAAATCCCGGACTCAATCTGTGCGTCAAAATCAATCGGTATGCGCTTTGAAAGTGCATTCAGTTCATCATAAAAATCACCGACAAGACACGAAAAGTCAACAATTTCATCATTATGGTGCGTTATTGTGCATTTTGCATCGCGGCACATTGAAGCTCCTCTGAGCATATCATAACATCCGAGCATTCCGTTGTTCAGATACATAACGCTGTCAGCATCAAGCTTATCACCAAGCTCGTCATAAATAAGCTGAAGACTGCTTGATATCATAGACACACCATTTCTTATAACCGAATCCAGATATTCACTGTCGGAACCATTCCGCAATGCGGCGGACATTTTATCGTCAAGCACCTCGGCGATATATATTCCCTCGCCGATATCCTCGCAATAATGAAGCTCGCAGCTTCCGTTAAGCATTGCACTTTGCAGAAGGAATCTGTCCGATGTGCCGATGTTTTTTGCAATGTCCCCTGCAAGACTCATCATATTCACGGCACATCCCTTAGGATTGCACCAAAGAAACTCACCCGTCCTGCTTAAAATCATAACAGGTCTTCGATAATTACCATAAAGACTCTTGACAATTCCCAGTTCATCCATAAAAACAATCCGCCTCCCTTCATCGGCTTATCAAGATTATTATAGCATATTCATCGGAATAAGTGAATAGAATTTTGAAATTTTTTATTTTATTTTGCCTAAACTTGTCGCTGAAAAAGCTTTTTTCTGTGCAATAAGAAAAATTTGTTACATTTTTGTCAAACCCCTTGAATTTTTCTAAATATTGGTATAAAATATAAAGTAATACAGCTGAAATTTTCCAGTTGTGTAAAACATAAAAATTTAAACGGAGGATTTTAACTATGTCAGTTAAAGTTGCAATTAACGGATTTGGACGTATCGGTCGTCTTGCATTCAGACAGATGTTTGGTGCAGAAGGCTATGAGGTAGTTGCTATCAACGACCTTACAAAGCCCTCAATGCTTGCTCAGCTTCTCAAGTACGACACCGCTCAGGGCGGCTACTGCGGAACAATCGGCGAAAACCTTCACACAGTTGAAGCTAACGACGAAGCAGGTACAATCACAGTTGACGGAAAGACTCTTACAATCTACGCTAAGGCTAACGCTGCTGAACTCCCCTGGGGTGAAATCGGTGTTGACGTAGTTCTCGAGTGCACAGGCTTCTACTGCTCAAAGGAAAAGTCTCAGGCTCACATTGACGCAGGCGCTAAGAAGGTTGTTATTTCTGCTCCCGCAGGCAATGATCTTCCCACAATTGTTTACTCTGTAAACGAAGGCACACTCACAGCTGATGACACAATCATCTCTGCTGCTTCCTGCACAACAAACTGCCTCGCTCCTATGGCTAAGGCTCTCAACGATTACGCTGAAATCCAGAGCTGTATCATGAGCACAATTCATGCTTACACAGGCGACCAGATGATCCTTGACGGTCCTCACAGAAAGGGCGACCTCAGAAGAGCAAGAGCAGGCGCTGCAAACATCGTTCCCAACTCAACAGGCGCTGCTAAGGCTATCGGCCTTGTTATCCCCGAGCTCGACGGCAAGCTCATCGGTTC
>JAFSEU010000001.1 GCA_017435565.1 Oscillospiraceae bacterium
AGTATAAATATTATAACTTATCACTTTGCGATTGTCAAGCCCTTTGAGATAAAAAGCTTTTATAATTTTTTCCTATATACTATTGAAATCAGATGGAAAATAGTGTATAATACGAATATATATGTACCATTTTGTCCTCAAGGGGCTGTATATGGTGCTTTTTATAAAAAATAAAGGAGTAAAAAATATGTACAACGACATTCTCGATACAATAGGTTTTGTTTCGAAATCCGACCCGCAAGTGGCAGAAGCCATGGAAAAGGAGCTTTTCCGTCAGCGCCGCAATCTTGAACTTATTGCAAGCGAAAACATTGTCTCACCCGCAGTTATGGCTGCAATGGGCTCGGTGCTCACCAACAAATACGCCGAGGGATATCCTTCAAAGCGTTATTACGGCGGCTGCGAATATGTTGACATTGTCGAAGATATTGCAATTGAGAGAGCAAAGAAGCTCTTTGGTGCAAACTTTGCAAACGTTCAGGCGCATTCAGGCGCACAGGCAAACACAGCTGTTTATTTTGCACTTTTAAACCCCGGCGATACAGTTCTCGGTATGAGCCTTGCGCACGGCGGTCACCTCACACACGGTTCACCAGTAAATATGTCGGGCAAATATTTCAACTTTGTTTCATACGGTCTCGGTGATGACGAAACGATTGATTATGACAAGGTTGAAGCTCTTGCAAAGGAAAACAACCCTAAGCTTATCGTTGCAGGTGCAAGTGCATATCCCAGAGTGATTGATTTTGAAAGACTTTCTGCAATTGCAAAAAGCGTTGGCGCTTATCTTATGGTTGATATGGCACACATTGCAGGTCTTGTTGCCGCAGGTGTTCATCCCTCTCCCGTACCTTTCGCAGACATCGTTACTTCAACAACTCACAAAACATTGAGAGGACCCAGGGGCGGTCTTATTCTTACAAACGACGAAGAGCTTGCAAAGAAAATCAACAAAGCCATCTTCCCCGGAATTCAGGGCGGACCTTTAATGCATGTTATCGCTGCAAAGGCTGTTTGCTTCGGTGAGGCTCTTTCCGATGATTTCAAGGCAACTCAGAAGCGTGTTGTTGAAAATGCGCAAGTTCTGGCAAAGGGTCTTGTTTCAAGAGGATTCAACCTTGTTTCCGGCGGAACAGACAACCACCTCATGCTTGTTGACCTTCGCCCCTTCGATATCACAGGCAAGGAGCTTGAGCACAGACTTGACGAGGTTTATATCACAGTAAACAAGAATGCAATTCCCAACGACCCTCAGAGCCCGTTTGTTACAAGCGGTGTAAGAATCGGTACTCCCGCTGTTACAACAAGAGGCCTCGGCGTTGAAGAAATGGACAAGATAGCTGAGTTTATCTATCTTGCAGCTTCTGATTTTGAAAACAGCGCCGGCAAGATTCGTGAAGGCGTAAGCGAAATCTGCAAGCAGTTCCCTCTTTACGAATAATCCGCATTTTTTAAACCGACCGCAGGAAGCTTCACCTCTTCCTGCGGTTTGCAGTTTATTAAAAGCAATACTATTTATATATGTATATGAAAGGGCGTTTTTTATGTCAACACCTCTTGCTGACAGAATAAGACCGAAAACACTTTCCGACGTGGTCGGTCAGCATCATCTTCTTGATGAAGGAAAACCCTTGCGCAGAATTATCGAAAAAGGTACGATTCCCAATATGATATTTTACGGTGCTTCGGGCGTCGGAAAAACCACCGTTGCACGCATTATTGCCGAAAATGCAAATATGTGCCTTTATAAGCTCAACGGAACCCAGGCAGGCGTTGCCGATATCAAAGATGTTATAGCACAGACCGAAAGTCTTGCGGGATATAACGGCATTCTGCTCTATCTTGACGAGATTCAGTACCTTAACAAAAAGCAGCAGCAGAGTCTGCTTGAATATATCGAAAACGGTAAAATCACGCTGATTTCTTCGACAACCGAAAATCCGTATTTTTATGTTTACAATGCAATTGTAAGCCGTTCGACTGTTTTTGAATTCAAGCCTGTTGAGCCGCAGGATATCGAAATCGCATTGAAACGCGCTTTTTCGATTTATGCACAGCAGGAAGATATTGAAATTACAATTGACGATGGTGTATGCGGCCATATTGCATTGGGATGCGGCGGCGATGTCCGAAAAGCAATCACAACGGCCGAGCTGTGTATTCTTGCAGGCGATATCATCGAAAACGGTGTTCACATTTCACTTGAATGCGCAAAATCACTCACTCAGCGCAGCAATATGCGATATGATCGTGACGGCGATTCACATTATGATATACTTTCCGCCCTGCAAAAATCCATCAGAGGCTCGGACGAAAATGCAGCTCTGCACTATGCCGCAAGGCTTATCGCCGCAGGCGACATAATTTCGCTGAGCAGACGTCTGCTTGTCATCGCTTCTGAAGATATCGGGCTTGCATACCCTATGGCGGTGCCTATTGTAAAGGCGTGCATTGACAGCGCAATGCAGTTAGGGCTCCCCGAAGCGAAAATTCCGCTGGCGCAAGCCGTTGTGCTGCTGGCAACATCACCAAAATCAAACAGCGCTTATCTTGGCATTGCAAGGGCTTTGGAAGATGTTGAAAACGGTGCAGGCGCGCTTGATTTTCCCCGTCATCTGCAAAACAAGCATTTTGACGGTGCCGACGCAAAAATCAAAGGTCAGCACTATCTTTATCCGCACGATTACCCGAATCATTATGTCAGACAGCAATATCTGCCCGACGCCATAAAGAACCGGATTTATTATGAATACGGTGAAAACAAACAGGAGCAAAGTGCAAAGGAATATTGGAGTAAAATAAAAAAATAACCGCCCTTAAGACTTTAAAAGCAATATACAGAATATGACAAAACGGACCTGCATTATAGAACACAGGTCCGTTATTATTTTGCATTAGAATTATACCGGCAAAGAATCAATTACCTTCAATGCATATCTTGTGATTATAGTTGCGTCGATCGAGTTGACAACACCGTCCTCGTTGACATCGCAGAGAAGGCAAACATCTTCGTCAAGCTCAATAACCTTGAGCGAATGGCGTGTAACCATCGTTGCATCGATAGAATTTACAACACCGTCACCGTTTGCATCGCCTATCACGCCTTCAGGTGTTCCAGGTGTTTCGGCAGGTGCCGAATCTCCGTAATATTCTACAAGCAGGTAGTCGTAATAAGCCCAGCCTTCAACAGCCTCAAGAGTAATTGTATTTGTACCCGCATTGAGATATGCATATACAGGATCGGATTCAGCGTAGATAATTGTATAGGGGAAGAATGCTTCGCAGACCTCTTCGCCATTGACAAGAAGATTCTGGGTTTTGCCGAGCTGCTCATAGCTCTGCTGATAGCCGTAAGATACAGCGTAATATCCTGCCTTATCAACTGTTACAGTCTGAGTAATCGAGTCACTTGCTTCCTTAAGGAATACATATCCGCCGCCCGAGCAAAGGCTGCTGGAAATTATCTGCGTTCCCTGATGAGCAACAATCGAGCCGTCCTCACATTCATATGCACCTTCAACATCAAAGTTGCCGCCGTTTCCACGCTCATATCCATAGATATCATTCGGGACTTCGTCGAGAGTTATAACATATTCGCTGTTATAAACCTCGTCAAGCAATTCGACTGTGTTGTAAACACCGTCGGTGATAAAATTACCGTACCACGGACAGAAATAAGACCACCAAGCGCCTTCGTTTACCATATTGTCGATTGCGGGAATCTTATCATTCTCAGAAAGGGCAACCATTTTTGTATCATTTGTATAATTAACAAGAGTCAAAAATACAGTTGTTGCCGCCTCAACACCCCATGTATAGGGCGAGCCTTCATATTTATCATAAGCGACCATATCAACATATTCATCGCCGGGATACCACTGATAGGAATTTGCATAGGAATAAAGGTTTACTTCCCAAATGCAGTTGTGGATTCCATATTCTTCAGTAAGTGTCGTATAAAGAAGCTTCCAAAGCTCTCTGTATACATCGGCACCTGCGCTGCCCCACCAGAACCATGCGCCTGAACCGTCAGTGTTGTTGTTTCCTTCAGCCTCGTGGAAGGGGCGCAGAATAATCGGTACGTTTGCTTCCTGCAAAATCAAAAGCTGCTCGGCAAGGTCTTCGATAGCAAGCATCAGATATGCATATTCCTTGGTTGAGCTGTCAAGACAATTTGCAGTATTGAAAGAGGATGTGGGCTTATATGTACAGCTCTGCCAGTCGAGAGCTTCACCAAGCGTATAAGAATCGAAATCCTGCGGAACGTTAATGTGCCAGGAAGCGGTCGCGATACCACCGCGCTGTGCAACCCACTGGATAATACGCCCTGTTGTACCGTCTTCCCATCCGTAAAGCGGATTATAGTTCATAAGGTCAAATCCACGGATTACGGGATATTTGCCTGTGTGTTCATAGATGTATTCAAATTCAAGCTCGGTATCGCCATTGTTACCGCCGCCGTATATTTCCTGTTGTCCGGAAATAATATGGTTTCCATATTGAGATGTAAGATATTTCATAAGCGCTTTGGTTTCGCTCGTGGCATCAGCATCACAGGTCTCATCGGAAAGATTGTGCTCAGGCATATCGGCATAATCGAAGGTTACGGTATCATAAAGTACGAAGCCCCAGCTTCCCGATGCACCGATTTCGATAGTGTGTTCACCCGGTTCAAGATAAAAGAATCCAAAGCTGAAATCACTCCATGTGCCATTGTTGGGAATATAAAACGAACCGACAGATTCACCGTCTACCGAAACATTCTGCATTCTGGTTTCGCCCTGATTTCCAAGATACATCCAGCATGAGGTTTTAAGCTCATACATTGCGCCTTCAGTAAGAGTAACATCAAAAGTTACGCCGCCGGAATTGCCAGCCCATACAAAGCCTTCGCCCGAATATCCGGGATATTCCGTTCCGTAGACATTTGTAGTTATTGTAGAGCCTGAAAGAATCGTACAATCTTCGGCCTC
The DNA here is from genome assembly GCA_017435565.1 of Oscillospiraceae bacterium. Lineage (GTDB taxonomy): Bacteria > Bacillota > Clostridia > Oscillospirales > Ruminococcaceae > RGIG3077. Next base: position 4,974 of record JAFSEU010000001.1, read on the forward strand.
AGCATAAAAAATAGGTTCGGCAGCCAAAGAATCGACATAATTCAATGAAACAGGCAAAACGGTGCCACAATTGAGAATCATGCTAAAAGCCGCACAGAAACCGATTATCCTTTTGGATATTTTTTGCATAAAAAATCCTCCTCTAATTAAATTTCAAGACAAAACTACATAATAAGTATATCACAGCAGCAAGCGGTGTTCAAGAGAATTTGTTTACAAAAAATACAGCATTTGTTTAGCAGTTGTGCACAATCAAAGGATGCTGCATTTAGAATATTTCAAACACATAAATATAAAAAACAAAACGGACTCCACGTAAGTGAAATCCGTAAATGTCATATTAAAATAATTTGGTGGACCATCAGGGACTCGAACCCCGGACCGACCGGTTATGAGCCGGTTGCTCTAACCAACTGAGCTAATGGTCCATTTTCAGATAAAACAACTTCAGCAGTCATATAAAAATGACTGCTGAAATGTCGATGTGTCGGCATCTTTCTATCTTCCCGGGACGTCTCCATCCAAGTATTTTCGACGCAAATGAGCTTAACTTCTGTGTTCGGTATGGGAACAGGTGGAACCTCATCGCCATCGACACCGACTCTTTCACGGAAATAACCTTACGCTTTCCCGCAAAAGTAAGATATCGTAAGATATCCTGAAAACTGAAAGTGAAGCAAGCTAAAAGAGAACAAGAAATTGTATAAAAAGGTCAAGCCCTCGACCGATTAGTACTCGCTGGCTTAATATGTCACCATACTTACACCTTGAGCCTATCAACCTCGTAGTCTACAAGGGGTCTTACCTGATTAACTCAGTGGGATATCTTATCTTGAGGGTGGCTTCACGCTTAGATGCTTTCAGCGTTTATCCATTCCGTACATAGCTGCCCAGCTGTGCCACTGGCGTGACAACTGGTGCACCAGAGGTACG